>CAZLBP010000049.1:0-25257 GCA_964557855.1 uncultured Ignavibacteriales bacterium
GCCATCTCTTAGCTGTTGAAATATCGGTAAAATAGTTCGTTCGTCCAACCCCTTTTCCACTTTAAGAAAACGGCGATTTATTTCCATAACATGCTGATATAAATCAGCGTGCGTGGATTTATCTTTGAGCACTGAGACCATTGTCTCTGCCCATGATTTCGCAGTAAAGTCAGGTGAAAACTCCCGAAGAACTAAATTATGTAATTCTTTAAGTGGAGGGGGAGGCCATTCGGCTTTAAATGGCTGCAATTTATCAATTTCACCGATTTCATTACTTCGTATAGAATTAGTGGAAAGATTGCCCTCTTTTTGAAGAGCTTGGAATTTTTGCCAAATATCATTTGCGGCTAAAGCTGCAATTTGATAGCCAAAAGAGAACCATTCCGTATAACCAAGTGTGAAAACATTTAACTGATTATACAGAGTATTCCAGTCAGCATCTCTAAGAAGCAGGGTTAATTCTGGTAGTAGACCTAAAGCTCGAGATAAAGCTGCTTCAGAAAGGTGACTGTTATCAATTAATAGGGTTGGGTAAGGATAATCTTGCTGGTTTGGGATGGCAATATCGGAAGTAACAAGGCAGTCAATTATCTGCAGACGTTGAATATTCGGGTAGATTTGATGATTAATCTGAATTTTATCTGGCTTGGTATATTCTTCGAGATAGCGAAAATAGATAACAGCTTTTACTTCTGTATGGCTTTCTGCAACTCGGGTGAAATATTCCTCTTCGTTTGATGAATCAATCGTTTCGAGTGTTCTTTTTTCACAAGTTGATGCCAACCTCCGCAATTCGTTGTGGAAGCTAGGTAATATGGCTAATTTCGAATCTAAAAGAATACAAAACAAACTTAAAAGTCCTTAGTCTTTTGGTCGGAGAATCATTTCTAATTCCCGAAAATCGTTTTGCGTCTTTGGAACCAACCGTCCCAATAATGCCCATCTGTCATTATCTAATTCGACTCTGGCAGCATTATAAAACCTATCCCAAATGGCATATGCATTTGTATTCCCTGCAGTTTTCGGTGGTTGTATGCTTGCCAAATCATCAAAACCTTTCTTAAAATATTTCCATAACTGTTCCATTGAAGAACGGTCGTTATTTGCAGCTTTGGCTATAAGTGATACTAGCTGATTGTAGATAGCAGCCGAGAGTCTTCCTAGTAATTCTGGATTCTTATTAAGTTTTTCGACAAGCTTTGGAAGAGTTGTCGCTATGGATTTGCCTTTAAAGACATATTTACTTTTTCCTTTGTCACCTCCAGTCATTACTCCACAACCAATCGCCAGGAGGTATGAAATAATAATCAGGTTCTCTGTCTTTTGATCTTGACGTTGGGATTGACTTAGATCATCCTTCCACTCTACATAAAAACGCTGGTCAACATGATATGGCTCATTAGTAAGGCCCTGTAGCCATTTTTGACAGTGAGACATATAGTCAATTTTATCTTCTTCCCATGAAGTGACCGTATAGAGAGGATATCCTATAATGAGTTGAGTAATAGCCAAAGTATGCTTATCTTCTATTGGAGCTACTTGGAATTCCTTTCCGATAAGTTCTTTTTCTTTCTGTAGAATTGAGCGTAGTTTAGAAGCATGCACATAAATGTACTGCTGTGAACGATTCCATCCAGGATTATGATGAGTATCAAGATCATGTCGTAAGGTCCAGTTCTGCTTCCAGAAGGGAGCACTGAAATCAGCCAATTTCAGGACTAAATATGCAACTGCCTTATCCAACCATTCTGCCTCCTTACGATTATTTATATCTAGAAGGTCATCAGCTCCATTAGATCCAAAATGTGCCGTGAAAAGACGGCGTGTTTCCCTAGCACTTGACGATCTTGAATTATAAGCTTGCGCAATAGCGTATTTCTCCTTCAGGAAAGAAGTTAGGGCATCCTGAAGAGAAATCTCTCTACTAATAATTTCTTCAATTTCGTTAACAACCTTTTCTTGGATAAATGCATTTAATGCTGTTCCAATGTTTTCAACAACAGACTTTGCTCCGGTTGGAGTAGACGGGTCATCATATTCTTTTATTCTCTCTCTTAGGAGTCGTTGGTAATAGCTGACAAATGTTTCCCAAATTGACTTACTGTCCCCTAATTCGGTACGTTTAGAGAGTTGATTTAGAATCTCCGAACTGTTAAAATGCTTCTTGATCGTTGATTCAGTTTGAGATATAAAACTATGGTGAGTACCGATTTCGAGTTCAAGTGGATGATAGGAGCTCATTAGTTTTTCTTCATCAATAAACCAATCGCGGATTATAAATTGCTGCCTAGTTCTTCTTTGCGATTGCATTATTGAGTTTACTTGTCCATGTAATTCCTGCAGACAGTTGATTCGAATTTGAATTGCGTTTCTGAGTGGATTATACAGATATTCAATGATTACTGATGCTTCTTCTTTCTGTAATGCATTATAATAGAATGATAATGGCCTAAGTAAACGATCTCTTGCCTCATCCCATTTAAAGAACTGTGCCATTGCCGAAAATTGTCCAACTGCATTGCACTGGCTTTTCATTAGATTAACCCAGTCGCTTGACGGCAGCTGGCTTGTTTGCATCAGTTTACTTATGCATTTGTCCAAACGGGCGAGTAAGTTAAGCATCCAATTCTCTAAATGATTAGGAAAGCAATCATGAAGTTGTTCGGCCAACCATTTATCGAGATATTGAACCTCCTTATCTAAGAGATCTTTCGCGAGTTGCTTTAACTCATCAATATAGGCATTTAAAGAGCTCTTCCATTCTGTCTCAGTGGCAGATAATTTATGTGTCCTTACTATATTTATGACGTCACGATAATTGCCACTCCTCTGTAGACCCAGCTTGGCTCCATCATACCTTGTGATAGTCTTTTTGTAGTCTTTTGATTTGCTGCGCAAAATATCCCTTGCTGAATTGCTGCCTGTTTGATCTAATTGACGTTCCTGCAAGTACTGTGATGGGTCTTTGTCGAGCACAGTATTCTTTGAAATAACATTATCAAAGAGATCAATTATCACTGAAGAACTCAGGAACTGACTAATTTTGCGAATAGGTATAGAAAGCATACTACAGCCTATACTTCCGTACTGGTGAGAGCGATCATCACCAATCGTAATGGCATTGTTGGTCCCCCTGAGCCTGTTAAGTACATTTTCAAAGACTTTGGATTTACTATTATGATGCGTTAGAATATCACCTGTCAGAAAAGCATAAAGCCAGCCAGCTACAAATTCCGCATAATCTCTATCGATACTGCCCGTTTTTATACCAAGTAGGGAATTATCATTTTGATTGAATCGGCTGACTAATAAACAAAGATCAAGGTAATTCAATTTCTTGTCCTGGGCATATTGATTTCGGCGAGCTTCCCAGATTTGTTCTTGGCCTTTTTCAAGGGGTGTCAAGTAATAGTCATTTGGGTTAGACATCCAACGCTCAATTTCAACGAGAGCGGCATATCCCATTGTCGATGTTTTTGATTCAGCCCAAGCTTTTACCACAACACCATCAATAAACAAGCCTATCAGATAATCATTAGGATCTATCATACTGCGACAGGCAAAAGTAACTTCATGTAATATTCCAGAACCAGTGCCACCACCCAAAGTAGATATGATGAAGATTTTGAAATCACCGCGTTGTTGCCCGGAAGCTATATTCATAACGCCTTGTTTAATAAAAAAGGATTTTAAGGCACCGTATATTCCACCATTACCATCTTGAGAAGAATAGTTTGCAATTGCGGCCAAGCGACCATTTGGTCTTAACTGACCAGCCGCTGCACCGCGGCCTATTTGACCGCTGCTAGCGAACGGTCCCGCGTTATTCGCTGGCCAGTAGGTTTTGAAGTAAGGGTCACGATTCCAAAGCAAATTAACTTGGGCTCCAGCATCACCAACGGCAAAATCCTGAAATACATAAAGATCACCATGATGTTCATAATCTATCCCTATTCCGTCGACACGTTCATCTGGCCCCAATCTTCTACGGAAGTTATGTAAAGTACTTCTTACAACCTCACAGCCAACTCCTCCGAGGCCGATTAGTAATATTTTACTCATTTTCAGTTCCTCTTTCTGTTATCTCAAAATCACTAATATCTGATTCCAATGTTTTCAGTCTTACCGGGCCTGATGGAAGAGATACTTCACATGGTAGAAAAAGTCGATAGGTTCGACCTTGCTCGACAACTTCGCCATCAATAGAAATACCCTCTATACTATCTAAAATGGTCATTTCTACAACGGCAGGACCAGACGATTTTAGCCGGAGACTCTTTGGAGCCAGAGTAGCATCAAGATAGACATGTTTATTAGCATATACTGCACCACGACAAAAACCGTGATACTCTGATGGTAAGACTTCTTGACCGGTGGATTCTACAATAAATACAATATTTTTGTCAAATTTTGGTCTGAGTCGACAGTAAATAGATAATACAATTATTATGCCGACGATAACAATAATAGGCCAAAGCCAAATGGGAAAGTTAAATGGAATTGAAGGCACTAGAACCATATTGATTTTTACAGGAAAGCTACCTAGTTTATCAATTGTTACTACTCCTGAACATTCGGCTATAACATTTTGAATTAGAGTTCTTTCGCCACTTACTGAAAAGGCGATTGAAACTTCCTTATCTTTTGGAAGATTCCAGGAATCCCTTTCAGAATTAATTACAACCTCATTACTTGTACATGGTGAAATAGAAAAATCGGCTGAAACCCCAAAGGTCACGACATTGATAGAAGCATCAAATATTTCCTCATCTCTTAGCTTACAGCTGGCGGTTGAATCGGATCGAAATATCTTTGGGGCTACTTGGCTTTTATGCTGGACAAGGTCTTCACCATTAGTATTGAAAATGAGCACAATATCAGCATAATATATACCAGGGGTTATGGGAGGTGTATAGGTAGCAGAATATTCGCGGGAAGATTCCCCTGGACTAGTCTCTGACATTTGGACAGTGTCTACCGTTTCAGGTCCACTTACGATCATCATTTGGGAAATTACAGGTAAACCCGGCAGAATATTAGCAGAAGCGCGAATAGGAGAGCCAACATTTGCGTATCCTGCATCAATCGTGACGCTGCCCTCAATCCCCTCCACAGCGGTAAACTGCAGTATGGTTGAAGCACCCAAAGGCTTACCATCTGTTCCAATAGCCGCAAATGTTACATGATAAGCTCCCGCCTCTTGTGGTGAAATTTCTGCTTTCCAAAGGGTATCACTTAGACTAGTATTGTCGGGAACAACACTTAGAGTTTTGACGTCACCCAATGGAGTGACAGCTTCTCCCTCTATATGAATTTGTCCATTCCCCCGGGCACTTAGTAATATTGGCAAGGCTTGGCCAGCAACGACTAGGCGCTCGCCCGCTCGCGGTGATACAATATTAAGATTAAAAGATCCTCGTCTCAATATCTGTACTTCAAGCCGATTCTCCACAGTAACCTTGACTGTATATTGCCCTGGCTTTGGGTTTGTGACATTCAATACTGTATAAAGGCGACTGTCAATTAACTCCCCCTCCAATTTCGTTCCTTCGGGTCCTATGAGTGTAATATCAACAATAGGACCACCAGGTTTTGCCTTTATTGCAAGCAGGGACAATTTCCATACATTTTCTTCAAGATCGAATGTCTTAGTAGCTACGCCTGGCTCGATTTTGTCGTATCCAATTCCCGGCAAAGACTTTAATATCCGAATGAATACGTCTTTTATTTCACTTGGATTATTAACCTCCTCTGTAAAACCTCCACCCTCACGCGCTACCCTAGACAAAATTTCCAAATTAGCTGCCTTCGTGAAGGCACATGCTACCACAAGACTTCCATGATCACCGAGCTGCCTGGCAGTATTATAAGTCAATTCCAGGTGGTTTGTCAGACTGACATCAGGACGAATATCGTCTTCTTGAAATTCACCGTCTGTAAAAATAAGTATAATACTTTTCCGAGGATTAGTACGTTGTTTCAGCAGGCTGTCAGCAGCCTTTAAGGCGTCACCAATCATACTATATCTTCCATGACTTTGTGGTAAATTATTGTTTTGATCACCCACGGTGGCCAATCCACTCTCAATTAGAGAACGTCCTGAGCCAGTCATCACAAGGGGTGTTATAATCCTCGCTTTTTCACCAAATCCAATTATAGATATGCGATCGTTAGGGTGTAGTAGATCAATAAACATTCTTGAGGCGTCGACACGAATTCTTTCTGGATCGTTATACCTCATGCTTGCTGACTCATCAAGTATCAAGATGAAATCAAGCAGATCAGACGATTTAACCTGTGAAAAAGAGACTGAATTCAGGAGTAACAGAAATGATATGAAGAATATCATGACCTTTAAGATCGACCAGGTAGACAAACTTATCGATTGAGTTGATGGATTATCGCGGCAACATTCCCCGCAAGTATTGTCTTGTGTCTTCTTTTGCCTCATGGGGTATTCCATGAAGTCCTCCCTTAAATTTATATAGAGTAAGTTAATTTTTTCACATTTAGTGAGCCACCTTCCATTAAACCCTTAGTCACAACAACAATGGACAGACCCGATCGACTAACCTCATTGCTTATAAAAAGATAATATAATACTATAAAATCGAAGAAGTGTCAAGCCTTCGCATCGCATACAGGACCAAAGCCATTTTGTTTCCGCCAGATAATGACTCAAAGAAGCCGGTACGCCAGAATAAACATTAGACATTGAAAAAAGGCTTTGACGGTGTTTCTATATCCCCAAGAAAATTTTATTAAAATGTTATCTACCAATGCGATGCCAAAGAAGGAATGGATTTATGAGGATTTACATGCCCCCTGTTTTTGGAAGGTTGAATTGCACAATTTAGTAAATCAATGAATTCAGGAAAAATCCGAATAATCCGGAAAATTTCAGGATAAATTCGAAATTTATTTTTTAAAATTTTTAATATTGTGTGGGACAATGACTTTATATAGAATATATTATGGCATACTAATTGCTTAACAGGTCATAATTGAGAAAGAGAAAAGTGTTGAAATGAAAAAATTGCTAATCGTTGATGACCAAGCTCTTTATTTGAAGTCCCTGGAATTGGCCCTAAAAAAGCGATATGAGGTTCTTACGGCTTCTAATTTTCAGGATGCCCTAGTGGTTCTTGGCGGTGAGGTCGATTTGGCACTTTTGGATATTAGGCTTGATGAAAATGATCGGTCAAACACGGACGGCATAAAGATCTTGGAGTGGATTCGAATGAACAGGCCGGAGACTCCGGTATTTGTTATGAGTGCCTATTCAGAATTCAGTTATGCGGAGCAAGCTCTTAACCTTGGAGCAAAACACTTTTTCAAAAAGCCAATAGACATTTTAACCCTGATAGCCCTACTTGAGGAGAAATCATAAGAATGCTTCTGCAATTAATGCTTAACGGGCTTGTAATTGGGTCGTGTTATGCACTGGTCTCATTGGGCTTTGCTCTCGTCTACAATACGACTCGGATATTTCATATTGGTTATTCCGTTTTATTTATGTGTTGTCCATATTTTGTATTGTTCTTTATGAGATTTTTCCATTTTCCTTTTTTTGCCGCCTTTGTAATCAGCATCGTGCTTACAGTACTTCTTAGCATGGCAATGGAACTTATAGTCTACCAACCATTGAGGAGAAAACGAAGTTCGCTTGATGTAATGATGGTTAGCTCGATTGGAATTATGATCATCGTATTGAATTTGATTTCCCTATTGTTTGGCAATGAAACTCAGATTCTTAATACAAATATATCTAAGTCAGTATCACTCTTTGGCCTTATTATAACGACAACACAGATTATCCAGCTGTCCGTAAATATGATATTGATTTTCGCATTTGCTGGATTTCTTAAATACAGTAATTTTGGCTTAAGGGCAAGAGCTATGCGTGATGACGAAACTCTATTCACAATTTTTGGAAATAACATAAATCTTAGTCGCTTATCTCTATTCGCGGCGAGTGGCTTCCTGGCTGCAGTTGGTGGTGGACTTATTGCATACGATGTTGGAATGGACCCGTATGTGGGAATGCCAATATTTTTGGTTTCTGTTGTGGCATTAATTATCGGTGGAGTTGGAAGGTTTGAAGCACCTGTAATTGGTGGGTTCATTATTGGGCTTTTACAGAGCATTGCTGTGTGGTCATTTTCTGCGCGGTGGAACGATGCTATAACTTTTTCGCTTCTGATACTGTTTTTGCTTTTTCGACCGAGAGGTTTGATGGGTGAAAAAAAGCGATTGGCATGAAAGATTTGCTGCTATTTGGAAGGATAATGATATTCAAGTTAATATATCAGCGGAGACGCAAAGAAGACTGAAATGAATTATATAGTGCACATATTAATCATAATTAATATCTATGTTATTCTAACAATCAGTGCAAATCTGGTTATTGGAATGGTGCGAATGCTCTCCCTCGGTCAGGCTGCTCTTTATGGCATCGGTGCCTATTTATCCGTCTTTGCTCTTATGACATTGAAATTACCTCTTGAGGCTGTGGCAATTTTCGTTATGCTAGGGACATCAATTGCGAGTCTCCTGGTAGCATATCCTTCTCTTCGCCTTCGGGGAGATTATTTTGTCTTGGCTACGCTTGGATTTCAGTCCATTGTGTTTGCCATTCTTTATAATTGGATACCTGTGACCAAAGGACCTTATGGCATTTCTGGTATACCTGCTCCAAAGCTGTTTGGTATATTGCAAATATCTGGAAATGTCTCTTTCTTACTCTTTAGCTCTGTAGCAGCAATAGTCACAATCGGTTTCTTTTATCACTTAATACACTCGCCTTTTGGTCGTGTCTTAAAGGGTATTAGGGATGACGAATTAGCAGTTATGTCATTAGGTAGAAATGTAACAGCCTTCAAGATATGGGCATTCATTTTATCCTCCGCTTTCACAGGTTTAGCTGGAATGATTTTTGCGACTTACATTTCATATATAGATCCAACGAGTTTCGGCCTTGATGAATCAATATTTATACTTGCCGCAGTTCTGATTGGTGGGGTGGGAAATCTTAGGGGGCCGGCAATCGGAGCTGTATTTGTTGTACTATTACCCGAAACTCTTCGTTTTGTAGGTTTGCCGGATTATGCAGCCGCTAATCTCCGGCAAATCATTTATGGATTGGCCTTAATCTTATTAATGCGCTATCGTCCGCAAGGATTAGCGGGAGATTACCAGATTCAATGAACTCGAGAAGCATACTTTTGGTCGAATCAATAAGAAAGAGCTTTATCCGAAATACTATAAGTATGAGCGGAGATAGCATAGATGAGAGGTATCATATAATCGATGATTTGGACATGGAGGTTCCTGAGGGCAAAATCACAGCACTTATAGGTGGCAACGGAGCGGGGAAAACGACTTTATTTAATATCATATCGGGTTTCGTGTCACCTGATTACGGAGAGATACTTTTTAGAGAAAATGATAAAGTGATACCTCTAACTAATATGTCTCCCCACAATAGAACCCGTCTGGGTATAGGAAGGATGTTTCAGGATACTCACATCTTTCCAAACATGACAGTAATGGAAAATATGCTTATCGCTTCATCCGAGACCAACGGTGAACAACCGTTTGTGTCTCTGGCAGTCTTTTGTCGGGAGGATCGAGTAGAAAAGAAACGCATATCAAAAGCCAGAGAGATTTTCGAGACTCTTTTCGGCCAAGAAAGTCCCCTTTGGCTTAAGCGAAATGAACCGGCCACATCACTTTCATTTGGACAGCAGCGCCTTCTAGGTCTTGCCCGATTATTTATGGGAGACTACAGTCTAGTTTTACTGGACGAACCAACCGCTGGTGTCAGCCCCCAGTTGATACCTCAGATAATTACGATTATTCGATTCTTTGTAGAATTTCAAGGTATCACAGTATTTCTTATTGAACACAATATGAAGGTCGTTCAGGAGTTAGCAGATTTTTGCACCTTTATGAGTCACGGTCGAATTACTGCGTTTGGGACCCCCGAGGATGTAATCGGCAACCCTGAAGTTCGAAAAGCATATATGGGGGTCTAGCACATATGCTTAGATTGCAAAAAGTCAAATCGGGCTATGTTAAGAACCATGAAATTTTGACAGGTTTGGACCTAAACGTAGCTAAAGGGGAGGTGATAGCAATTGTGGGACAGAATGGTGCAGGTAAGACAACTCTTGCAAAGGCCATCATGGGTTTAATGCCTTATGTTGATGGTGACATTTTATTACAAAATACTAATATAAACGGTCTTCCGACCCATAAAATTACGCTATTAGGATTGGGTTACCTAATGCAGGGAGGACAGGTTTTTCCACACCTAACTGTAAACGAGAATCTCCGAGTTGCGGCTGGTACTTCTACCAGAGTATTAAACGATCGACTCTTTGAGATGAGGGAGCATTTTGATTTTCTGAAATCCCAGAATAGAGCAACATCTAATCGGCCTGCTTCATATTTAAGCGGTGGAGAAAGGCATCAACTTGCTTTGGCTATGGTTATGATTAGAAAACCAAAGTTGATTATTCTTGATGAGCCATCGGCTGGCTTATCCCCAGCGAATACAGATAAACTGTATCAACTTCTGAGCACACTCAAAAAATCAGAATCGATTACGACTGTCATTATTGAACAAAACATATTAAAAGCAGTTCAGTTCAGCGATAAAGTCTTATTGCTAAGGAATGGCATGATAGTGAAAGCAGAACTTTCCAAGCACTTGGAAAAGCTGGACGAGATAAGCGATTTTGTATTTAACTAGTGTTTACGTTATTGAAAGGAGATTGGAAATGGACAAAATCCTAAAATCAATCATTATGATTGCGTTAGTGGCACTTTTATTTGGTGCCGGTTGTTCAAATGGACCAGAAAAGAATGACACACTGCAAATCGGGGCAATCCTGCCAATGTCCGGTCCTTCCACAAAACTAGGCATTCCCAAAAAAAATGCTATGGATATTGCAGTGGCAGAAATCAATATGTCGAAAGAAATTCTTTCTAAGAAGATTGAAATCATATATGAAGATAGCAAAGGTACGCCCAAAGATGGAGTTGCGGCCTTTCAAAAACTTCTATCCACCACAGTCATGAAGTACTACTATATTGATCTTACTCCAATAGTGAATTCGTGCGCCCCTATTATTGACCAAAAAGAAGTACTTACATTTGCTGGATCAGCCCAGCCAGAGGTTACTGAATTAAGCCCATGGTTGTTTCGCGTTTTTGCAGGCGGAGAGCAAGAAATTGATATGATGAATGACTATCTTCTAGATAATGCAATAAAGACAATATATATACTTCATACCAATGAGACATATGGTCAAACCGCTTCTAGTTATTTAAAGAAAATATTTGA
Organism: uncultured Ignavibacteriales bacterium; assembly: GCA_964557855.1. Taxonomy (GTDB): domain Bacteria; phylum Zixibacteria; class MSB-5A5; order GN15; family FEB-12; genus JAJRZL01. The sequence goes on from CAZLBP010000049.1 coordinate 11,351, forward strand.
AAGCAACGGAGGGAAAGTACTTGGCAGTGATGAATATGCTCTTACAACCAAAGATGTGAAGAATATATTAATAAAGGCAAAAAATTCCAATCCGGACCGTATCATTGTACTTGGTTATGGTGTTGTCTTTCCTACGATTCTTAAACAAATGAATGAATTGCGGATCCCTAACACACAATGTGTAATGAACCTTGGAGCTACAAATGCCACTGTGGTTGCTCTTGATTCCTCTTATACAAACGATATTGTGTTCGTCGGACCACGTTTTACTTATCTAATGGAAAATGATTCAATGACCAAGGAAATGAAAAACTTCGTAAGTAGCTATAAAGAAAAGCATAACGAAGTTCCCGATTTTCGAGCAGCATATGCTTATGATGTTATAAAAATCCTTTCAGATGTTTGGAAAAATGTTGATCCAGCCAACGTTGAACAGGTTGCGATGTCAATACGAAAGATACAGAACTATAATGGGGCTTCTGGAATAATATCTTTTAAGGATAATGGTGATAGTATGACTGATTTAGTGTTAGCCCAGTACAAAAATGGTCGTATGTCCTTATTAAATATTGAGGAGTAATATCACAATATGTTGCGAATTCTTGTTGTATTACTCTGTTCTTTTGTTTTGATGCTGGCATTAGAAGTTCAGGGCGAGGTAGATTCGGAGGTTCCTATAGAGTTTACCGGACAATTTCAAGTGTTGTCGGAGTATTCCAATGATATAGTGGAAATGCGGCTTGGGAAAACAGAGATTGGAATCAAGGCCGAGCTAACCAAAACATTGGGATTGAGAATGATCTACAAGGTATATTCTGATTTCAAGGTAGCATTATTCGATGCTTATGCAAGTTGGAAACCAATACAGCCGATCGAAATACAGTTTGGGCAATTTAAGACTCGTTTTTCGCTTGAGAACAGAATGGCTCCTTATAAACGGGATTTTATTGAGGAAGCAGTCGCTAACAAGTTAGTTTCTACTAGGGACTTTGGGGTAGGACTAATTTTATCGACGGGTATGTATGAAGGAGGATTTGCTGTTATTAACGGCGAGGGATTAAACAAGCAAGATGCTAACTGTAAAAAGGATATTGTTGGCTATATTAGTGCGATGCCATACAAAAGCTTATTAATTGGGACAGCGGCCTATTTAGGGTATTCAGGGCCAGACTCTAGCCTAGGTGAAATTGAGAGGTATAATGTACATTTACATTACAGAAAGCCATTTCATTATATCTTTCAAACTGAATTTACCTATGATAGAACCCCTGAGATAATAACCAAAGCATATTACCTGACAATTGGATATAATTTAAAGGAATTTCTACCACATGGATTAATTCTAGAACCCCTGGTGCGATTTCAATATATAGATAATTCAACAAATCTTAAGTCAGAGCAATACTTAACTCTGGGTGTCAATTATTATATTGAGGAGAACTACAAGGTTAGAATCCAAGCAAATTATCAAGATAGACTGTCAGCTGAAGAAGACAATAATGATTCTTTTATTTTAGGAATATACTATGCATTCAATTGAAAGCGAAGTGGCTGACAACAAACAACTTGTACTCAATTGTCAACTGGAGTCTAATGCAAACAAAAATACAGCCTGGTTATATTTTGAACTCAGCTACGAAATATAGTCCAACGGCGTGTCCGATAACCTATGTTAGGATGTGTTGTGACAAAAGGAACTAACCTTAAAAACAGAATCGCAAAATACTTCGATGTAAACCATGGTTATTGGATAGTCAATCCACGCCTATCTGTACGTAAAGAATACTTATCTTTGTTGGGCGAAGTTTCCGGAAAGACTGTGCTTGATATGGGATGTGGCTTGGGTTTTGATGCTCAACTTCTTGTTGAACAAGGAGCTACGGGAATTGGGGTGGATATCAGCACTAAGTCTGTTGAATTTTGCAGAAAACGAGAATTATCTAATTGGCGCTTTACTGTTGCGGATTCCGAAGAAGTTAAGTTTAAGGAAAAATTCGATATTTTAATTAGTAGTATGGAGCTAATGTATCATCCTGAACCAGCAGTTGCTTTGTCTCATTATGGAAGATTCATAACTAGTTCCGGTCAGCTACTGCTTGTTATAAATAATCCATATCTGGTTGCCTTTAAGAATGGCTTAGATTATCAAATTCCTTCTTCCTATTCTCATAGTTTCACCCATATTAAAGGAGATATTGTCAAATATCACTATCCACTGGAAAGTATTTTAAAAATTCTTTGCACTCAAGGACTTAAACTGATATATTTAAAAGAGATATATTGTGAGGATAAGGATAGTCGAAATTTCGCTGTGGATAGCGAATATGGTTTTCCTGAATTCATCGCAATTTTGTTTGGGAGATAGTTAATTATGCCCAAATCTGGTGACCTGAATAATCAAGATATTAGTTCACTAATCGGTTTAGCTGACGATTTAACCGGAATCAACTCAGCCAGCTATTCTGAAGACCTCAAAGAGGGCCTTTCTAAATTTTTTAACAAATATATTATAAAAGACTTAGCAAAATATAACGATATTATTTATTGCTCACTCCCGTTCTGGTGGCATCAAGTTGAACACGATGGATCATGGTTCAAAGATTATATGCCCGTGCGCGTATTTCATCCAGAAAATCATTTCAAAAACTATAATCTGTTTTACTATTTGCTTGACAAAAAATTGATTGATTTTAGTTTTGCAGACTTTGCCTGCCGTAATCTAAAAACAATCCCTGAGTTGATAAAAGTGTCCTTTACTAAGGGTTTAGATGACATTAAGCCGGAATCTAAAGACATCACAACCATTCTCTCATTAAAAGCACCAGTTAAAGGTATATCTATTAGTAGCGAAGATTTTGAAGGATTTGTGAAATTATTCCATAAGAATGTTACCGACCCGCAAGGTGATATTGGTCATTACGAGGCAATTGTTAAAAATATCGAAAAATTCGATGGAGAATATAACGATAAAGATAAACTAATTGAAGCTGTAAAAGATTTCATTAGGCTTTTAGGAAAAACAGAAAAAGAGAATAGTCACTTTCTAAAATCTGAATGGTTTAAGCCTGATGAAACCGGGAAGCCTATTGACCGGGAAAAGCTGGAAAAGAACTTTAGAGCATTTATTCGATTACATCCCATTATTTTTGGGAAAAATATACGGCACATTGTTTTCGCACCTTCAAAAGTCTTCTATACAGACTCATTTCGTTCAGGCGGTGAATTGTATCCACAGAGTTACGGCGGGCTTATAGCTGTTATTGGGGATCCAGAAGCACCAAAAACAAAAGATGAGCGAACAATTGAAAACGTAAAACAAATTGACGAAGTTTTCAATTTGATCCGCGCAAAAACAAGCATAAAATTTCGGGAGTGGGCGGCTTGGGATTGGGCACAAAAAAGCAAAAAGGACCTTATCTCGCATTCAACAAAGTCGGCTATTGCTGCCATCATGTCCCGTAACGGTTCCCACAATATCGGAAGCCATGTAATTGCAGCAGTAACCAATGGCCTGAGTGACCTTCCAGATGATCAGACTCTTTTTGCATACATTCAACATCGTATGGATTTTATCGCTACTATAACAACGGAATTCTCGGAGTGGTCTTACCCTGTATGGTTTGTCAAAGACCTTATGCGTCGTTTTTATATGCAGCGTCATTTGTTAAATTATATCGCCTCTTCGGAGGGCCTCCGAGCTTTTGAACGACAGGACCAAGAGTCTGAGCAGACTGATAGATTAATACTAAAAGTCAGATATAGTGAGGACGGAAGTAATCTGACGGATATTATTGATCCCACTGATACAGAATCCGAAACAGGAAAGATCGAGAAAGACGTTCTTGTGGCCATCCCTGGTGGGATTATTGGTCATCAGGCCTTTTATACTATACTGGAAAATATAATTCGGAACAGCGCCAAACATGGATTTGAATCACAAATTAAGGGAAAAAGAAAGAATTTAGAAATAACAATTGATCTGATTGACGACAAAAATACAGACTATGTCAAGGTCAGAATCTGGGATAATATTTCATCTATCTCTAATGGAGAATATTTTGATTTACCAAAGGGGCATGAATCTGAGTCAATAGGTTGGGAAACAAGTACCGACGAACAGCATAAAAACAATTTCAGTAGGCTACCGCTCCATCAAAAGATGAATTGTAGGCTGGCGCGTTCATTCATCAATAGAGATACAGGGGAGCTTGTCAGAGAAAACTGGGGTTTGGCCGAAATGAAAATTGCGGTCGGTTACCTAAATTGGAAATCCATTGAGGAAATATCCGACCGAGGCGAAAGATTGCTTTTTAAGGATAATGGCAGTGATGTAAATGGAAATCATTCGGGAATTCTAAGAGCGACTACTACTAAAGATGACAATACCAAGCGATTGACATATGAATTTGCCATCCCCCGTCCGAAAGAAGTGTTAATTGTCGGCCATAAAAATGATGAATTACCCAAAGAGAAGCTGCGCCATTATTCCATATACTTCGAAGATGATATTCACGAGAAAAGACTCGACTATGAATTTATGGTGTTAGATTGCTCAGAAAACAAATGTTACGACAAAAACGAAATTGCGAAACTTCCGGCTAGACTATTTCTCGTAGCAGACAATAGCATCAATTCCGACATAGATGTAGTTGCCGTACGTTTAAATACTGATGAGTTCAAAAATCAAATAGAGAAATTAGTGAAAGACGAAAAAGACGGAGATGAGAATTTTAAACTCTGGCTTTACTCGAAATGGATTAAACATCTTGAGACTAGATGTGGTTTTGACAGTCAGCCAACCTTGAATATCATTTTAGGCGGGAAAGATAGCGAAGTCAGGCAGGATAAGGATTTTTTGAAAAGGGTTTTTGAATTAGCAAAAAAAGGATTGCCAGAAGTATTAAATTCTTTGATGCCAGATTTAAAGCCACATAGAGCTTTATCTTCTGATGAAGAAGAAGAGCTTTCTAAAACTGTTAAAGCAATAGAGCTTTCGGAATGGAAGGATATTAACAATAATGACCTCACTAGCATTAAAAAATTGAAAGAAACTTGGAAAGAACAGAAAGACCTACATTTTCCGAATATATCTAATGCGTTATATTTAAACTACATAAACCAAATATGGTTTATGTTGCATGGAAAAACTCAAAAAGATGTGGGAATTTACCGAAAATATGAGGAATTTATTGAAACATTACCCGTCAATTTTCAGGCTGATTTGAAAGAGAAAGCAGGTTGGGAAAAAGTAATTGAAGAAATAAAACCGGATAGAGGTCAAGATAGTGTAAAAGATAATGCAACTTTCAAATATGAGCGTCACGGTTCAGAAGGGAAGGAAGTTGTCGAATATTATGAGTCTATAAGTGGTTCTCAGGTCTATTTTGCGTTATTATACAATATACCTCAAGAGGAATACACCCAAAAGAAGACTATCTACCATTTATTAGAGAATAGCATGATGCGATACGTCATTGTTGATGAACGGCTGTGCCGTTTTGTCTATAATAACCAAACACCTTCGGACAGAATCGATAAATTTCATAATTTGAGGATTTACGTACCATCTGTAATAACTGGTGTAATCTCTGAAAACCCACATTTCCAGTTCCAGATATTGAATACCTCAATTGGCAATAAACTGATAATACCAAAAGGCGGCGGAAATTTTAGTTATCAGTATACAAAGGAAGGTAAAGAGATAAATAGTGATTTTGATGTTTTGATTATCCATCAAGGTATTCTGGACAAAATATTTAAAAATCATTATGAAAAATCGAATGAATTTCTACAACGAGCAAAGAATTCGATTCCAATCGTGGCTATTACTTCCGGCAGGGGATCGGGATCTCCCAGTAAGCTATGTGAAGATACCAAATTTCTCCCCTTCTCAAATATTGAGTCTTATCTTATGAAGGAATATCCAGAGAAATTCCTTTTGACCCAAGTTATTGCTAAGATACGTGCAAAATAAATTAAGGAGTTAGAGTGATATGAGGTGGGTATTTGTCTCGAAGGATGAAACTGATACTAATTTATTGGCAGATTGGCTTACTCCAGGTAAGGGCGAAGGCTCTTATCTCAGTGACGATACTCCCTTTCGAATACTTAAGAATATTGCATTATTAGAGGGTGCAAATGTTCCTATCCTTAAGAAAATTCGCGATATATTAGAACATGATGGTAATGTTGACAAAAACATGGCCAACTCTTTGAAGGATTGGTTTATTGCGAAAGCCAAGGAAATATTTAAGGATCAACGTCCAGTAATCATAGTTATTCATTGGGGGAAAAAATCTAGAGAAATATATGATAAGCTAGACAGTATTTTCCATAAACATATTGAGCTTTCAAATGAATCGATATACTTTACATATTTTTCATCACTCGATGATAATTATAATATGCTTCTCAAGAGTGGTAATGTAGAAGAACGCAAAGCATTTCTTGATTATTATTATGGACGAGCGACTGGATGGAAGAAAAACATATACGAGTGCATGGAATCTATTCTTATCAAGACATATCCATTTGTATTGAAAGAACAGGACATTGAAAATATCGATATTATAAGCTCTGATGTTAAAGCCCTTAAGATCTATCTCAATGAAGTACGAAATCATCCAGACCTTAAGCCAGAGACTATCGATGATATACTAAAGACACTTGATGAAATTACATCTGACAATCTTAAGAAATTTCGTTCAAGCATAGTTGCAATCTTGAAAGATTTACCTGGGACCATATATTAATGGCAAAAGTTCTATCTAATATTTGGATTACAGGCAACTTGAACAATATTGTACATAGTCTGAATGAACATTATCTGATTCACCAATTAGATGAGTTACCTAGACGGCTTAACACAGCTGAATTTAATATAGATAAATTTAAAACTGCCAAAAGATCTTATTTATTAATAATTGAACCGCACAGAATTTCCAAGAGATTTGTAACAATTTCGGAATTATGGAGACGTTTTTTGTCTCAAGAATCCCCGGAAACAAAATTGATTGTCCTTGGATTTCTTGGTCATACTGATAATAATTATGTAGATCTCCTTAAACTCCCTATTAATCTATCAGGGTTTATAAATACTGCTCGAAATGTTTCAGCCAATTATGAAATTCCAAATGACGGTGCAAATTCACTTGATCTCATCACAGGGATTTTCAAGACACACTCAGAAAATAGTCTGTACTCTCAGATTATTGCTGTTAAACAAACTTTGGATAGCGCAGAGGCAACGATATTGTCCAGTCCTGAACGATTATCTGAAATATGGAAAGAACTTATCGTTCCCATCGGAATTCCTGAAGTCAAAAGACTAGAAGAAATATGGAACAAAACCTTAGAATATTACGGTGAACTTCTGATATACACTCCTTATTGGAATCAAGTAATGACATGTAAACCAGATATAGCAAAAATTGGGAATATTAGAAGTTGTCAGAAAGCTGAAGAATTTTTGCATATAATAGGTAATATAATCAAATCCATAGACAGAGTATATCGTGTTTTTAGACAAATGAAGACTTTGTGGCAATCTCAATATGAAAAGCGATCAAAATCTTGTTTTAATAATTGACGACGAACCACATTTCATTAAAAAAATGTGCTTCGCTTTTAACTCATTCACTATTGATGCGGCAATCAATTCGAAAGAGGCTCTAAAGATATTAGATACCAAAGATTATGATCTGATTCTTTTGGATTTAAACCTTAACATTAATAGTACTGAACTTGATGGATTGAAATTGATAAATCCGATTAAGACAAAATTCCCCGACATTCCTTTGGTGGTTGTTACCTCAGATGATAGAACAGAGACTATTGTAACAGCTATGAAAAAAGGAGCTGATGATTTCCTTCGAAAAAGCGAATATGATATGCTTAGCTGGAAAAAGAAATTTGATCTTTTGATCGAAAACAGCGCGCTTAATAATCGCCTTAGAAATCTGGAAGAAGAGAGATTTCCCTTTATAGGGAATTGCAATGAAATAACGGAAATAAAACGCACCCTAAAAATAATGTCTAGGGAATCGAACGCGACAATATTGATAGCAGGTGAGACCGGTGTTGGCAAGGAGGTTGCGGCACGATATTTACATCGCCACAGTCCTCGACGAAATAAACCATTTATAACAGTTAATCTTCCTGCTATACCAGATAATCTTTTGGAAAGTACTCTATTCGGTTATAAAAAGGGAGCTTTTACTGGTGCTGATTTCGATCATACTGGATTGTTAAAAAAAGCCAATAAGGGAATTCTTTTCTTAGATGAAATAGGAGAGATCAATCAATCATTCCAGCTCAAATTATTAAGATTTCTCGATACCAAAAGAATACAATTGGTGGGGGATGATAAAGAGATCGAGCTAGATGTACAAATTATTACTGCGACAAATAAAAACATATCAGAATTGGTAAATTCAGGGCAGTTGCGTAATGATCTTTATTATAGACTCAAGCATATGGTCCTTGAAATACCGCCACTTCGGATGAGAGGAAACGATGTACAAAAGCTTATAGCATATTATCTAGAACGTGCTGGATATCAAAAAACGGAAAGTATTTTGGATTCTGCGGCATATAATAGGCTGTTAAGCTATAATTGGCCCGGAAATGTTCGCGAGTTAAGAAATACAATTGATTATATGTTGCTAAGATCCCGAGTGCTAAAGAAAAAGCATGCTGATGAGGATTGTCTACCCTCCGAATTAAGAGACATTAATGACTCCATTAATGCATCTATGAATAGTGTGCAATTAAAGACTCGTTTTGACGAACTTGATAAGTCGTCTGCTGCTACTGAACTAGAAGCTATAGAAAGCGCTCTTAGAAAAACATATGGACAAAAGCAGGCGGCGGCCCAGCTGCTAAGTATTAATATGGATCAAATGCGCTATCGTGTATTTAAATACTGGAATCAGTTCCCTGAATTGGTACTAGAATACCCAACAATAATGGCGCGATATAAATTGCCGAAGGAGGGCCGGGGTGACTTTAGAAAAGCGTAATAAGGATACATATTTTTATTCTCCTAATTTACAGGGGGGATTCTATCCCGAATTTGATGGGCTCAAAAGGTATATCTCCTCTAATAATAAGTATAAGAAAATCAAAAATTCCAAGAAACCGATTATTGCATTCTTAAAAATGAAAGATCTATGCAATGAAGAAACCTTTGTAGATCTTATAAATCGGTGCGGCGGCGAGTCTGCTGATGGCGATCGTAGTAAAGTGGGATTATATCCTATTATTATAATTGCGATTGAGAATTTCATTAAGGAGAAGGAGTCGCTCGAAAAAATATCGGTAAAAGAATTTTCGATTAATAAACGATTCTATCAAAATAAGATTTTAGAAGGCCAAAGTACATGGCTATGGTCAGAGAGTATTTGGCACCAGTATGTAATATTGAACGAAAGTTTTAATGACAACCTAGATAAAGCTTTGTCCAATATATCAGACAATTTTGAAGGAAAATTATATAATTTTGAGAGTTTCTATGCTTATGCTAATGATAGGCTCTCATTATGGGAAAGACAAAACTGGAAGCTAACTCCGAGCTTAATAGGAGCACTTAAGTTATCAAATGGCAAGAAGGTAGGAAAGATTCTTAGTGGCTTCAAATCTGGCACGCTGGATGAATACAGCAACCTTTTGGTAAGAGAGTCAAATTGTCTCATGGGTAGAATTTTGGCACTCGCCATAAAAGCATTAAAACAAAGCATTGGCAATTATATAAATTCTGAAAGAATTATTACTTCTCTATCGGAGGCTATATCAGATAAAAAAATATCTCTTTATAGGGCTTCGCATGCTGGTGGCAGGGCCGTCAATAATGAACAGTTTTTATTTAATGCAATTAGAGAGGCATTACTAACAGCTCACTCTAACTTCAATTGGAGTAAAAGCATTCAAAGCGTAATTATGATTGACGATGAGATAAAATCGACATCAACCAGCCAGTCTTTTCGGGGTGTGACGGAGCACTTGAATGAGATTTTCCACTTCGGAGAATCTGATATACATTTGTATGGAGCCGCCAAGTTTGAAAATATCCATAATTTCATGAAGGAAGAGACAGTTCTAACTCACACTATTGAGAAATGGGAAAAAAAAGGTAAAAGCGATTTTGAATCAGTTCTTCCTGAATTGGGATATTTTCTGATAGACCTCTGGGATGGTTGGGCAATGAGTGGCTTTGAAACTATTAAGGCTCTCAGAGCCTATTTCGCAGATCAAGCTGTTATTGCCAATGATCATGTTCCTGTAATAATAGCTATGTCACAGCTTGATGATCCTGATACAGTAAGGCTAGCCTATGAATCCGGAGCCGATGGGTTTATATCCAAAAAAGATACTTCCTTAGGAAGCATTTGTTTTTCTCTTATACGTTCCGGCGTACCTTTTAATGCTCATGATTACTTAGATTATATGAATTTAGTGGGCAGTAATTTTACTTGCATACAAAGACTGCCACGACTTATGCGGCAACAACTTTATTGGCAGAGATTAGATTATCATCCAGGAATCAATAATTCGGAAGAGACAAACAAATCAAGATGTTCTTCAGATGAAGACCTTCAGTGGCTTCGTCAGCTACCCAAATCTGACCTACACGTTCATTTTGGGATGGCAATTCATCCATTTTGGTGCTACATACTTTCTATAATTTCCTTATATAAATATTGTCATCAAAATGAAGACCTAGAAATGAAATTGAGAAGGTTATTTGATTTCTTTAGAGACATATTTTTTAATGTTGAGAATGATAAAAAGTCAGAACCCATAAAAATAACGAGGCGTGACGAATTCAGGAATATAAAAATATCTGATAATTTTAGAGAAATTGTACTATCCCGAATAGCCCAGGAGCTCAATGATTCATCAATAATCTCTTTAAACAGTGCCCTTGCTGCAATATCTCGAAAATATGGAATAGATAAAGCAAAAGATTTCTCTGCCTGTGCTTTTAATGCATATCTATGTTTAATAAAACACTATGATAAAATAGAAAATTGGCTTTCGATTGCTATTGATACATTAATTGCGTTTAAGCAAGAAATGTTTCAGGGTAAGTCGGAGGATAAGAAAATAAAAGACGAAAACGAAAAAATACATTATGCCCCCATTAACTCAAATATATATAAAGATGTTCGTAAAATCATAAATGCTATTGTGCAATCAGATCAGGAGCCTATTACTACCACACTCGGTAATGTAAATCAGTGGTTTTTTAATCATGCTATAGAGAATAAAAGCAATGCAATATTATATAAATGGGCTTTTGATCCCTTATCGTCAATATTAGCTGTAGGACTTCCTTCAGATAATCATGAAGCTTCTTTTGGTGGATTTGGGCTTTTGCGATATATTGGTGCAGCCGACTTAGCTGGCGGCACACTCCTTCATTTTCCAGAGACAATATTATTGGCTTCCATAGCGATACCGAGATGGTGTAATCCACCTGCTTTACAGGATATTAACAAAGATGCTTTAGAAGAATCATGTTTATTGCCAGGAACACTCGAAGAGTTCTATACTGATAACAGAAATGGATTTTATAGGGATAATATAGTGCATCTTGAATTGAGGACCACGCCTTTAGGATTTTTATCACCGTTTGGTGAAAAAGATCCAAAGAATGCAGCCCTTGCAACTGAGCTAATATTATTGGGATTGGAATTTGGATGCCGCTACCCTGCCAATAAATCTAGTGCACGCAAAGGCATTCCGAAGATTACTGCAAATCTACTAATCTCTATAAAGCGTGATAGGAGTAGCAAGGAAATCGAATCATTAATTGGGCTTGCTGTTGATTTTACGAAAAAGTTCCGCAACTATACTGAAAATCGGCCAATTCATGGATATTTGGAATATGCTCCCCATGTCTCTGGCTTGGATGTAGCTGGTATTGAAAGAGGAAACTTACCAGAGAAACTCAAGGAACACTTTAATGAAGCATTCGAATACTCTCTTATACCGACTATCCATGCGGGGGAAACTGAAGATCCAAAGAGTATTTGGCAGGCGATACACTTTCTCGGAGCCAAGCGCTTAGGTCACGCACTTTCCTTAGCTAAAGATGTCAATTTAACTCAGTTTGTAAGAGATACAGGGCTTCCTCTCGAAATATGTCCGCGAAGTAATCATTTTGTTCATGGTTACGCTATCAACCCAAAATCAGAACAAGATGATAGGCAACGTTTTGCTGCCTATGAATATTGTGAAAATAATATAAGTGTCAATATAAATACTGATGATCCAATTCTATCTCACAGAATACAATCTAATAAGCATTTTGTTTATCCGTTGAGTGAAGAATTCCGATGGCTAGCAGCTGGTGCACTTGAAAAGTCAGAGAAAAAGATTCAATGTGAATCTGTGAATTGCCTAACCAAGCTGAGAGCCCTTAAGTTAATAAACTGTGGATTTATGGCGATGTTTTGTTCCCCACAGCTAAAGGCTTCTAGAATTGCTAGCGCAGACCGTGAAATCTATAAAAAACTGATTGAAGAATTTATAGACTTCGGTATTCTAAATAGCCAAACTGGTAATAAATAATAGGTCCATCTATAGGTGGGTCCAAGGTTTTTGTACTTTTTGAAGAAAGTCCCTAGTGTCCTGTCCCGCGAATAGCTTTACACAATGTTGGCTTTATACCTGCAATAGTCACAGTCAGCATTGCCGCAAGGTCATATGAGAGATTTGGTTAAAAAAGACAACCGGATAAAAGTGTTCGACGTATTATGAAAATCACTTCCGGGACAGGACACTAGTAAATGGTGTATATTGATGTTGTAATCCTTATACTTATTGCTGGTGTTGGGTTTCTGGGTTTCAAACGTGGTTTCATAAAAGAATTGATTGAAACCTTAGGAGCCTTGTTGTCAGCCTTGATTGCGTATCGTTATCATGAGTTGATTGTAAAATTCCTTGGGGTTTCCAATACATCAAACCTATTTATCAAAATATTGGTATTTTTTGGATCATTTATTCTAATTATGATTATACTTTCGATTATTGGGCATTTTGCGAAAAATTTCATTCGTGCAATAAATCTAGGTTTATATGAACGCCTTGCTGGTTTTATACTTGGAATAATCAAAGCGGGAATAATCGTTTCAGTTCTTACGCTGGCAGTTGTTTGGACTGGTGAAGGTGGTCAAAAGTTAGTAGCTGAATCAAAATATGCTCGGGCCAATTTGTTGATATTTGATTTTATTGCAAAAGCCTTGCCTGATCCATTTTACAATAAATACAAGGTGCTAGTAGAAGGAGTTTTAAGTAAAGCGTCACAATCCCAGGACAATTTGCGGATTTTAGAAATTGGATTAACGGGCCAAGAAACTGTGCCTTTAGAGGGTACCATGGTCTCCTTCGACGACGCTACTAAAAGGGGCAAAATAGAGTATCTTTATGCAGGTAAAGAGTGCAGCATAAACGTTTTTTCAAGTTCGCTATCAAATTCAATACTTAAAGAAATTAAAGGGGAATTGTCAATACCCGTTAGATTCGAAATTGGCTACGACCCGCTTTCTGGTTCTGTTTTTGCTATAAAAGTTGAATGTTTGAATGACGATTTTGACCTCTATTTAGAGACGACAACTAAATAATTGTCCATTCAGTCATAATATCTTAGCACCAATATAATCTTGTATATAGTCCTATTAAGTTGTATTCCATCTAATGGGAAAATAATTCAAGCACAAGATAATGGTCAAATGATGTGAGCTACATTCATTATGATGCCATATGGAATATCAACTTTCTTCGTAGCTAAATCAGGTTATTGAGTATTGGCTCTTGAAACAATTGGGCTTGGGCACCCTTGACAAAAATTGAGTTAATTTCAAAAGGTGTGGAAATTGATAAAAAAGTAGCGTAACCTTCCGGTG
>CAZLBP010000050.1:0-25060 GCA_964557855.1 uncultured Ignavibacteriales bacterium
CCGAGGTGCAGGTGATTCTGGATTTCATCGAGCGGTCTACGCGGGGGTTGACGAAATAAATTCTATTGCTTATATTTAGTATACAATAGGGGATATTGCAAAGTGGAGATTTCGACTTTTACATTCAGGCTGGTATTGATTTTCCTCCCAGGGCTCTTCTCACTCATAATCATCGAATCACTGACTCATCATCCGGAGATAAAGCTACACAAGTATTTGATTTTCTCTATGCTCTTGGGTTTTGTATGCTACTTGTCCTTGTACGCAATTGTGGAGGTCTTTTGTCTACATATTGAAGTCGTCTTCCTTAGGAACATTACTGACAACGTATCTCAGATTAGCGTAGAGGAAGTATTGTACACAACATTGCTCGCTCTGCCGTTCGGCTTCCTGATCGCGTGGATCATAAACAGAAAGTTCCTACACCGTTTTGCCAATATACTGCGGGTATCAAACAAGTTCGGGGACGTGGACGTCTGGGGATTCATAATGAATTCGACGATTCCTGAATGGGTGGTTGTCCGGGATTTCGAGCATGATCTAATGATCAAAGGCTGGATTCAGGCATTTTCCGATTCCAAACAACCCGACGAGTTGTTTATAAGAGATGTACAGGTCTTCAAGAACAGTACAGCCGAACTGATGTATGAAGCACCAGCAGTGTATATTTCACGACGGAGAGAGAACTTTCATCTCGAGTTTCCTGTTTTGTACAGTAGAGATTGACGCACTTGCACGAGAGGATTTGACCATGGCAGACAAGAAGACAAAGGCTGAAAAAGTCGTCAAAGAGGGAATCAAGAAGGGGGGGATCAATAAGAAGCCCAGTACGCCAGATCCCGGAACACCGCCCGCAGCTTCTCCACAGTCATCAAATAAGCCGGGTAGTTCCAGCGATTCCAAAGACAAGTGAAACGATTCAGAGGTTGATCAACAAGTCCGAATGCAGAGAGATTGACTATGCACAACGCCGATTCTGGCGATACTTCCTCGATACAAACCTCAACGTGGCAGTTTAGTGAGACCCTATGCCAACCATTGTAACCGATAAGCGGGACTTTGTCCGGGCGATATATGAGAAGCATCAGGATGCCGTTCGTTCTACGGAGCGAGGGCGGCTGCTGTTCCTGATCGTGTATGTCTTGCTGCTGGGACTGCTTCTGACAAGGCATTGGGACGGACGTCCGATCGAGCAGTATCCCGTTTTGATACTGTACGGACTTTATTCGTTGATCGGGATGTTCGTCCTCATGAAGATGCAAGTGGTGATCAGTTCGCATCGAGCGGCCTCGGAGTACATACTCAGACGGTATTCGCTGGATCACTATCTGCCGGTCTTTCCGGTCAACAGGTATCGTCGGTTCCTGCGATTGTCCCGGCTGTATCCGACGGTCTTTCTGTTGGGGTTTTGTGGTGTTCTTTATCGGCTATTGGTGTTGGAGGGGATAGTATTCTCGACCGCTTTCCTGCTGGCGGCAATAGTGTTCTTACCCATTTTCTTCGTGCTCTACTTCTCAAGGTTTGATCATGTGATCTTGCCGAAGGATGAGTGACGAAAGACCGGTCCGAAGCGGATCTTTCCTGAAAACTTGTGTAATTCGACCTCACCCCGTCCCCTCTCCTTGGCAGGGAGAGAGGTGCCGAAGACGGGGTGAGGTTTCCGGGTGCGGCGGGAAGTATCAGGAAGGGGTTCCTGACCGCGCGTAAAAAGGTGAGCGGGACCCGGCGCACGGAGTGGGCGATCCCGTAACCTGTGTCTGAGTCGTACCCCGTACGTTGTCGGAGCGATATTCGTCCTTTGCAATTCGATCGTGTTCTGTTACTTTGCGGAGAGAAAGGGATGGATTGGAATTGACGCTGCGAGAGGATATGGAACAAGTAAGGACAGCCGTCGTCGGAGTCGGGTCTCTCGGAAAGCATCATTTGAAGTGGTTGCACCGGCTGCCGCAATCGGAGCTGGTCGGGTTTTATGATATCGATCCGGCCAGGCGGCGGCAGTATGTCGAAGAATACAACGGGCAGGTACGGGCTTTCGAGTCGCTCGAAGAATTGGCGGGTGAGTCGCAGATGGCCTCGATCGTGGTGCCCACGAGCGCCCATTATGAAGTGGCGTCGTACTTAATAGATAAGGGTATCCATTGTTTGATCGAGAAGCCGGTCAGTAGTTCGTTGGAAGAAGCGGAGCGATTGATCCGCACGATGGCGTCGCAGGAGGCTGCGGTCAAAGTAGGTGTGGGTCATATCGAGCGGTTTAATCCGGCGGTGGAGGCGGTGCTGCGGGAAGACATCGCGCCGGCCTTTATCGAGGCGCATCGCCTGGCCGCGTTCGATCCCCGGGGTACCGACGTGGCGGTCGTACGCGACTTGATGATCCATGATATCGATCTCGTGTTGACCTTCATACGTTCTCCGATTGTTGACATTCAAGCTTCAGCGGTGGCGGTGGTGTCCGCGCAGGCGGATATCGCCAACGCGCGGCTGACGTTCGAAAACGGGGCAGTGGCCAACTTGACGGCGTCGCGTATTTCGCTGCATCAGATGCGTAAGCTGCGGATATTCCAACAGTCGGGCTATTTCTCTCTGGATCTGGCGAAAAAGCAGGCCGATTTGTATCGCTTGGCGGAGCCGGGTAGTAAAGCGAGCAGTGAGGGATTCCGGGTGCCGCTGGGCAAGTCCGGGCAGGATTTGCTGTACAACAAGGTGTCCGATTCGGGCCGGGATATGCTGGAGCGTGAGCTGGCATCATTTCTGGAGGCCGTGATTCATGACCGACCGGTGGTGGCGCCCCTGGCAGAGGCGGCGGAAGCGCTGCGGGTAGCGCTGGAAGTGGAGCGGATCGGCCGGGAAGCGCTGGAGCGCCGACTGGCGGTCGCTGCCCGCACACGGTAGCCATGGAATTGTTTCTGTCGGCGGCCGATCACTCGGGCGACAACGCGGCATCGCGGCTGCTGGAGTCTCTCCGGAAGATCAGATCCGATATTGTCACTTTCGGATTGGGGCAGGAGAAATTGCAGAGACAGGGTCAGGAGCAATTGGCGGCGGGGGATAGGCTGCGGGTGCTGGGTTTCTGGGAAGTAGCCAAGAGGTATGGGTTTTTTCGCCGGCTGATGTATACCTGTCTAGCTGAAATCGAACGTCGCAAGCCGCAGGCGGTGGTGCTGGTCGATTATCCGGGTTTCAACCTGCGCCTGGCTCGGTTGGTGAAGAAACTGGACATCCCGGTCATTTACTATATCTCACCCCAGATCTGGGCATGGGGGAGGAACCGGGTGCGAGCGATTCGTGAGGACGTCGATTTGATGCTCCTCATTCTGGCGTTTGAGGAAGAGTTTTATCGGGATACAGGCGTGAATGCTCAATTCGTCGGGCATTACTTGGTGGAGGATATACCGGACGAGTACATTGCCTCTCCACCGCCACAACGACAGACGAGGAGGCTGTGCCTGTTACCGGGATCACGGCCGCAGGAGGTGGAACGCATGCTGCCGGCCATGCTGCAGACGGCCGTCATCTGCGGTACGAAGCTGGGTCTGGAGTCCGTTGTGGCCGGCGTGACGGGAGTGTTCGACTATGAGTCGGTCTTGAGGCAGTATCCTGCCGGAGCCGTTGACATCGTGTACGACGATTCCCGGCGCTGTGTATACGAAAGCGACGTGGTCGTGACGGCATCGGGCACGGCCACGCTCGAGACCGGTATAATCGGGCGGCCGATGGTGGTCATTTACCGAACGGGCTTTCTGACGTATCAGATTGCGCGGCGGCTGATCAATCTTGACAAAATCGCGCTGGTCAATTTGGTTGCGGGAAAGTCGATAGTACCCGAACTTATTCAACACGAGGCGACGCCGACAAACATGGTTAAGGAAATAGACAAGTTTGTTAACGATAGCGATTACTACCGAGTGACTCGAGCGCAACTGAATCGCATCCCGAGCATGCTGGGGGGGGCGGGAGCATCGGATCGGGCGGCTCACCGCATTATGCAGTTTCTGGATCAGAACTAGGCCATGCTGTGGTGGTACAAACTGGCGACTCAGGTATCGTACGGGTTGGTCTACCCGGTTGCCAGGCTCATGGCGGGCCGCGGTAATCGGAAATGGCGTGACCGGCTGGGTCTGGGCGATGACGCTCAGAGAAGCGATATCTGGCTGCACGCGGCCTCCGTCGGAGAAGTGAAAGTGTTGTCCTACTTGATTCACTATTTGTCGCGGAAGAAACCGGGCTTACGGTATTTCGTTACGGTAATGACCTCGAGCGGTTTTCGGGCAGCGTCGGATATGTTTAACAACGATGTTTCTGTCGGTTACTTGCCCTGGGATTATCGGTCGACCGTCGCCCGGGTATTGGACCGGGTGTCGCCGCGGGTGCTGGTGGTGGCTGAGACCGAGATTTGGCCGAACCTGATTATGCAGGCCCACGAGCGGGGCGTGGCGATAGTTTTGGTCAACGGTCGCATGTCGGCCAAGGGCTTCTCGAGATATGGCAAAATGGCGGGTGCAATGCAGAAGCTCCTGCAGCATTACGATCATTTCTTCTTCAAGTCGGCGGAGGATGCCGCCCGGTACCTTTATTTCGGTATAGGCGACGATGTCGGGCAGGTGACGGGCGACATGAAGTTCGATGCGCCTCTGTTGCCGCGTTCGGAGGGACGTCGGGCGGAAATCAGGTATCGGGCCGGGATAGCCGAGGACGCCTTCGTGCTGGTGGCGGGCTCGACGCGGCCCGGTGAGGAACCAATGTTGCTTAATGCCTGGGGAAAAGTCAACATGTCCCCGGATCGAGGCTCCCATCTCATCCTGGCGCCGCGTCACGTTGAGCGCGCCGGAGAAATCCGAGAATTGTGTGAAGCTCGAAATATGCCGTGTTCTCTGTACGGCGCGGCCGGTGCAGCGAACGAGGTAGTGTTGGTCGATCGGATGGGTATCCTGGTGGAGCTGTACATGGCGGCGGAACTGGCCTTTGTGGGCGGCACATTAGTGGATATTGGCGGCCACAATGTTCTCGAGCCGGTGTGGGCGGGGACGCCCGTGTTGTTCGGTCCGTCGACCGGCAACGTAAGGGAGGCGGCCGAGTATATCAAGCAGCACCGGTTTGGGGCGCAAGTTGAGTCGGCTGAGGAGATGATCACCGTTATTCAAGGCTGCCTCGATGGAGCCGTCACATTCGCCCGCAAAACGGAGAACGACTTGTCGGAATCACCGACGGCCCGGGCAGGAGAATACATACTGGATACGTTAGCGCATGTTTGAGTCCGTGTGGAAGAAGACGCTGCGCCGGAAGCGCCTTTCGCTGTGGAGTCTCGCGGCTCTTGTGTTCCGGCTGATGTCGCTGGTCTATGCTTCGGTTGCGGCCGTTCACCGGTGGTGGCCGCGCGACCGGGTGAAGGTCTCTGTGCCCGTCATTTCCGTAGGGAACATCTCAGTAGGAGGCACGGGCAAAACTCCGACCGTCTGGTTTCTAGCCGACCATTTGATACGGGAAGGCTACCGGGTGGGTGTGGTATCGTCGGGCTGGGGGCGCGAATCGGACAGTTCATTCGTCGAGCCGGGTTACCGGGTGTTGGAAATGAACTACCGAGAAACGGGGGATGAGACCAAGTTTCTGGCGGTCCGGCAACCGGAGATCGTGTTTTCGGTGGACCAATCGAAAACGGCCGCGGCGATCCGGCTGGCGGAAAGCGGTCTGGTCGACGTGCTTATCGTGGACGACGGCTTTCAGCACTATCGACTGCACCGTGATATGGATATTATTACCTATGATGCGGCATTGAAGAAGCGGGTGCTCCAGATGTTTCCGTACGGGGTGCTGCGGGAGCCACTGTCCTCTCTGAAGCGGGCCGATGTTATCGTGGTTACTCGGGCCAATTTTGCGCGCAACATCAGTATGTTGCGGATGAAGCTGAGCAGGATCAATCCCGGGGCCGAGCTGTATCATGCGCAGTTCACCATTCGGCAGCTGGTGGGACGTGAGCGGCGCTGGCCGGTCAAGTATTTGAGTGACAAGTCGGTATTCTTATTCGCTGGCGTGGGTAATTTCAAACCGTTGCGCCAGCAGGTCGATGCGCTGGCCGGCGATCTGGATTACGCGCTGGAACTGTCCGATCACCAGGTTTACACGCCGTCGCTACTGGAACATATCAAGAACCTGGCGAATCAGCACGCAAGCGACATCCTGGTGACGACGGGCAAGGACTGGGTCAAACTGGGTGACTTTGATTTTGGACGCGAGACGTATTATCTTGAGCAGACGGTGGACCTGGACCCCGGCGAGGAGAAGTTGATCGAGTATATTTGCGACATACTGAAGCTGAAAAAGCGGGAAGGCTGATGGAGCGGTATTTTGATTTTCTTGTAGTCGGCAGTGGGATTGCGGGGCTGTTTTATGCCCTGGAGGTAGCCAATCGCAATCCGGCCGCTCAGATCGCGCTGGTGACTAAGAAGGGGGAGAAGGACACGAATACGAATCGGGCGCAGGGGGGCATAGCAGCGGTGCTGGACAGGACGGATTCATTTGAGCGGCATATCGAAGATACGCTGCGAGCCGGGGCCGGCTTATGCCGGCGCGAGGTCGTTGAGCAAATAGTGAAGTCGGCTCCGTCGGCGATCAGCGAGTTGATGGAATATGGAGTGCGGTTCACTCGTTCGGAAGAGGGATTCAGTCTGGGACGAGAAGGGGGGCATTCGAAGCCACGGGTGGTGCATGCGGCGGATTTGACGGGCCGCGAGATCGAGCGGGCATTGCTCAAGGCCTGCCGGGAGAAGTCCGACCAGATCCATATTTTTCGGGACCATATTGTCCTGGATCTGATCCTGTCCGAGGCCAACGGTCAGCCGGTCTGTAGTGGCGGCTATGTTTTCACCGAGGAAGACCGTGTCTTCGAGGCGTTTTATGCCACCGTGACCCTGCTGGCCACGGGGGGGCTGGGCCAGGTGTACTTCCATACCAGTAACCCGAAGATCGCTACCGGGGACGGCGTGGCGATCGCATACCGGGCCGGGGTATCAGTCGCCAATCTGGAGTTCATTCAGTTTCATCCGACGACGCTGTATACGCCGGGTCGGTGGCCGTTTCTTATCTCGGAAGCCGTGCGGGGTGAAGGCGGGCGCCTGCGTTCCGTGGGAGGGCGCTTTATAATGGAGGACGCTCACGAATTGAAGGACCTGGCGCCTCGGGACATCGTCGCGAGGGCGATCGATAAGGAATTGAAAGAAACGGGCGAAGAGTACGTTTTGCTGGATATCAGTCATAAGGATGCGGATTTCATCAAGAAGCGATTTCCCAATATCTATCGCCAGTGTCTGAAACGTGGTTTCGATATGACCCGGCGGGCGCTTCCCGTCGTGCCGGCCGCTCACTACGCCTGCGGAGGCGTCGTATCAAAGGTGGCCGGTGAAACCGAACTGCCGGGTTTGTATGTGGCCGGCGAGGTGGCGATGACGGGCATGCACGGCGCCAACCGGTTGGCGTCGAATTCGCTTCTGGAGGCGGTCGTGATGGCCAAAGAGGCCGCCAGGACTTCCTCGGAGTATGCGCGGTCGCGACATGAAGCTCCGGTCATTCCGACCGGGCAGGCACTGGCATCGTCGCTCAGGGCGCCGACCGAGGACGTGTTGATCGCTCACGAGCGGCGCGGGCTCACGCGCATTATGTCTGATTTGGTCGGTATTGTGCGCAACGAGGCGCTGCTGGAATTGGCGCTGGAGAGGGTGCAGATGATCGATGCTGCCATAGAGCAGTTTTATCTCGCGACGCCGGCGACGTATAAGATTATAGAGTTGCGCAACCTGGCGCTGGTGGCCAAGCTGATCATAGCGTCGGCATTGAAGCGCAAGGAGTCGCGAGGACTGCACTATATGGAAGACTATCCGGAAAAGAAGGATGAGTACAACCGAGACACCATTATAACCGGAGAAAGAGTCAGAACATGACCGCACAGCCCCATCACGAAATGATACTGATCCTGGATTTCGGTTCCCAGTACACGCAGCTTATCGCCAGACGTATCCGGGAGTCCAATGTCTATTGTGAGATCGTACCCTGTACCGCCGATCTCTCGGTCTATGCCGACCGTGGTGTCAAGGGTTACGTTCTATCGGGCGGACCGAGCTCACTGAGCGATCCGGCTGCGCCTCGAATTGCCCCGGAATTCTTCGACACGAACCGCCCGCTGCTGGGTATCTGCTACGGTATGCAACTGATGGCCGATCATTTCGGTGGCGAGCTGGCGATATCTCGGGACCGGGAGTACGGTCGGGCGCAACTGACGGTTACCGGGAATTCGCCGCTGTTGTCGGGTATACCGGCCAGGTCCACGGTGTGGATGTCACACGGTGACTCTATCGTGAAGCTACCCGTGGGATTCGTCCAACTCGGTTCTACCGAGTCCTTGCCGATGGCGGCAATCGGTGATACCCGGCGCAATTACTATGGCTTGCAGTTCCATCCGGAGGTCCACCATACCGGTGAGGGTAAACAGATCCTGGATAATTTTCTCTTTGATATTTGCGGTATGAAAGGCGACTGGACTACGGCAGCGTTCATAGAATCATCGATTGCGCAAATCCGGGAGCAGGCCGGAGGCGGGCGGGTGCTGCATGCGGTATCCGGCGGAGTCGATTCGACCGTGGCGGCGCTGCTGCTTTCCCGAGCGCTGGGCGATAAGCTGCACGCCGTTTTCGTGGATAACGGTCTCTTACGCAAGAATGAGTTCCAGGATGTGGTGAATATGCTGACCACTTTGAAGATCAACCTGCATGCGGTCGATGCTTCGGCGGCTTTTCTGGGGCGTCTGACCGGTGTTGACGATCCGGAAATGAAGCGCAAGATAATCGGGAATACGTTCATTGACGTGTTCGAAGCGGAAGCGGACAAGATAGGCGAGATTAACTTCCTGGCTCAGGGTACTTTGTATCCTGACGTAATCGAATCGGTGTCGTTCAAGGGGCCGTCGGCGACTATCAAGTCGCACCACAACGTGGGGGGATTGAAGGAGCGTATGAAACTGCGGCTCATCGAACCGCTCCGGGAGTTGTTCAAGGACGAAGTTCGCGTTCTGGGTAAAATGCTGGGGCTGTCGGAAAGTTTCATCGGTCGTCATCCCTTCCCCGGACCAGGGCTGGCGGTGAGGATTCTGGGCGCCGTGACCAGGGAGCGGTGTGATCTTTTGCGGGAAGCGGATGCTATCTACGTTGAGGAATTACACAAGCACGACATCTATAATGATATCTGGCAAGCGTTCGCCGTTTTGTTGCCGGTGAAAGCGGTGGGAGTAATGGGTGACGAACGTACCTATGAGAACGTGATTGCGCTGCGTGCGGTCACGTCGGTAGACGGCATGACGGCGGATTGGGCTCGCATTGAGCCGGACATTTTGGGCAGGATTTCGGATCGCATTATCCGTACCGTGAAAGGAATAAACCGGGTTGTCTACGATATTTCTTCCAAACCACCGGCGACGATTGAATGGGAATAGGCGCCGGTCAGCAAGGCGAAGGCGTCCCGGAACATCAAGTCGGACCGCCCGGTGTGAAGTAAGTCCTTTTGAGAATGCGTATGTTAATTTGGTTAGTCATAATTGCTGCCGGGAGTTTTGTCGCGTTCGGCGTCTACCTCTATTTGGTCCAGGACAGGTTCGTGTTCTTCCCGACCAGGGAGCTGGTGGTGACACCGGATCAGGTGGGTTTGACGTACGAGGATGTCTGGATCGAGGTGAAGTCGGAACAGCGGATTCACGGGTGGTTCTTCCCGGCCGCTGACAGCGTGAAGCCCGGAGAGCGGCCGAGTGTGCTTTTCTGCCACGGTAACGGCGGCAATATCTCTCACCGTTTGGAAACGGTAACGTATTTACTCGAGATGGGGGTGAATGTCTTTCTGTTCGACTATCGGGGGTACGGTCGGTCCGACGGCTCGCCGAGTGAACGAAAGATCTATGAGGATGCGGAAGCTGCGTATGACTGGTTGGTCGAGTCAAAGGGAATTGCTCCCGGCCATGTTTTTCCTTTCGGCCGCTCGTTGGGAGGAGCTGTGGCAATCGAACTGGCCGGCCGAAGGACGTGTGGCGGACTGATAGTCGAATCATCGTTCACGTCGGCTGTAGCCATGGCCAAAAAGATGTTCCCGTTTTTCCCGGTGAAGCTGGTACTTCGGTACGACTTGAATTCACGAGAGAAAATCGCCGGTCTAAGTTGCCCGGTCCTCGTGACCCATTCGCCCGATGATGATATCGTTCCGTTCGAGTTGGGTTGGGGGTTGTACGAGGCGGCCGGGCCGCCGAAGCGATTCGTCGAATTGCGAGGGAGTCACAACGAGCGTGCCTACTTCGGAGATGAAGTATACCGCGGGGCCCTGGAGGAACTATTTCGGGGAGAAGCAGTTACATGGTAGACGAAAGCGCCTTTCGGTGAGCCGCGAAGTTGGGGGTGAGATTTCAGGATCGGCAAAGCGATTGACAAACAGATACAGGTACTCTATACTGATCAGCTAAAGAATCACATAGGAGATTATTCTTGATTGCAACGTTGGACAACAAACAGTTACAGGAGTACACCAGGCCGATTCAAACGGATCTGGAAGAGTTCGACACCAAGCTTCATGATTATCTCCGGGGTGATTCGCCGCTGATTACCTCAATTGCCAAACATCTCCTGAAGAGCAAGGGAAAACGTATCCGGCCGGTATTCCTGTTCTTGTCCTCGCGGGCGGCCGACAATTTTACGCGGCACACGGTCGATGCCTCATTGGCCATCGAGTTGATCCATACGGCTACCCTGCTGCATGACGATGTGGTGGACGAATCGGAATTACGGCGCGGACAGGAGACGATCAACGCCCAATGGACCAATCTCATATCGGTGTTGATGGGTGATTACCTGTTTGCGAAGGCGTTTCGGATCATGGTTGATACGGAATCGACCGAGTTGATGAAAGTGATCGCGCGGGCGACGGAACGGGTTTCCGTCGGCGAGCTGCGGCAGATCGAAGAGACCGGCAATTATGCTCTGTCGGAAGACGAATATCTCAACATCATTGCCGATAAGACGGCTTCACTGTTCAACGTGACCTGTGAAACAGGACCGATTCTGGGCGGCCGGAGCAGGCAGATCAGGAGACAGATGTCGTTGTTTGGGGAACGGGTCGGGACGGCTTTTCAGATAGTCGATGATTTGCTGGATTTCGTCGGAGATCCGGATGTGACCGGCAAAGAGCCGGGTAACGACGTGCTGACCGGGAAAGTCACATTGCCGCTGATTCACGCCCTGAAGCGAGTGAGCACTGCCGGCCGAAGAGAGATTGTGACCCTTCTGAAGGACAACGAGTCTCAAGAGTCGTTTGAAAAGGTCTATACGTTCGTGCAGGATCAGGGTGGTATCGAATATGCTTATCGACGCGCCGATGAGCTCAGCCATGAAGGGCTGGACGCCGTTGCCTCGATGAACGGGTCGCAGTATTTCGATTGTCTGGTGAGTATGGTGCGTTTCACCCTGGCCCGGGCCTCGTGAACAGATATTCGTAGTGAATACTGTCGGTAGAGGGGCCGTCATCTCCCTTCTGAACGATTCCAAATGAGCAGCGTATAACTGTCATTATGTTTGGTTGGCAAGACGTATCTCTGAATATCCTTACGGGGACGCCGTTTCTGGCTGTGGCGGCATTCGTGGTGCTGGCGGCCGGGGCCGTGCTGCTGTATCGGCAGACAAACCCGCCGCTGCCGCGATACGTCCGGGTGCTGCTGGGCGGGCTGCGCTTGGTGGCCCTGTTGGCCCTCTTCGCAGCGCTCTTTCAACCGGTTCTGAGTTTCAGCCGTGTCTTTGAACGTCCCAGCCGGGTGACTCTGCTTCTGGATCATTCCGAAAGCATGGGCAAACAAGAATCCGGCAAGACGAGGCGAGCGCGACTGGATTCACTGTTGTCTTCGGCCGTGGTCGATAATCTGAAAAATAATGCGGATATAAATTTCTACTATTTTGGAGCCAACCTGTCCCGGAACGCGCGGCATGTGGATTCGTCGGCAACCGCCATCGGCGACGTGCTGCATGAGCTGAATCTGGAACAAGCGGCCGAGAAAGACGACTACTGGCTGTTGTTTACGGACGGCAATTCGAACGCGGGACGGGCGCCGGTGGACGCAGCAACCGGGTTGGAGCCGGCCGTAGTCACGATCGACATGTCGGGCGGCAGAGGCAACTTCGACATTGGTATCGACGATGTTGAATTTAACACGATAGTTTTCGTCGGCAGTCTAACGGAAGTGACGGTTGATGTAAGCTGGCGGGACGCCCTGGACCGGGAGTTTACGCTCGAGCTGGTCGATTCGGCACAGGTACTGGACAGTCAGACGATGCGGATCAGCCAGGAGACCGGCCAGGGTAAGATGACATTGAAGTACATTCCGTCCAGACCGGGGCAGCGGCTGCTCAAGCTGTGTATACCGCAGCTGTCCGGGGAGGAGAATATCAGCAATAACGAGCGGACGTTTTCCGTCAAAGTGTTGAAGAGTCGGCTTCTGGTCCTGTTGGCGGCGGATCACCCTGATTATGAAGTGGGCTTTTTGAAGCGGTATTTCGATCAGTCGGACAAGTACGATCTGGAGTTCATCGCTACGGGCAATAAGGCGGGTAACCTGTCCGGACGTCTGCCGTCCCAGCAGACGGAGTTGAACAGGTACGACCTGGTGATTTTGTATGATCCGGATCCGGCGGCGCTCGCAAGTCGCCAGGAGATTATCAGGTCGTATCTGAATGAGCGAGGCGGCTCGGTGTGGCTGTCGATGGGCAGGCAGTTTTCACAAGGAGCGGCGCCGGAGGCTATTCGGGAACTTTTGCCGTTTTCACAGAGTTCGCCGCAGCCGCTTCGGTATGTGGAATATCATGGAGAGCCGGCCGAAGAGCACCTGTTTCATCCGGCCATCCGATTGGCTGATAACTTGACGGAAATCAGAGAGGCGTGGGCTAATCTGCCGCCATTTAAGACACTGGTTCTTTGCGACCACGTACATCCGGACGGTGTGATACTGGCTCATGCACAGGTATCGGGCAAGAATCTCGTGCCGTTGTTGGGTTACAGCCGGCATGGTGCGGGAAAGCTGTTGGCGCAGGCGGGATTGCCGTTCTGGCCATGGCACTTCATCAATCTGGGGCTGGGTGAAGACGAGGAGTTGTATTCCCGCTTTGTAGACGGGGCGGCCGGCTGGTTAACGGTAAGCGATGACATGGAGCCGGTCAAGATTTATCCCGAGAAGACGGTGTTCACGCGCGGTGAGCCGGTTTCGTTCTATGGTCATGCGTACGATCCGGGTTACCGTCCGCTGCCCGGCGTGACCGGCGCGGTGACGCTGCAGGCGCAAGAACAGACCGATGAGATCACGATGGATCTCGTGAGCTACACCGAGGGTAAGTTCCGGGCGGTCTTCAGTTCTTTGGCCCCGGGTCAGTATTCGTATTCGGCGCAGTTCGAGAAGGACGGTCGCACCTTGAAACAGGAAGAAGGTACTGTGCAGGTTGAATCGTTTTCTCTGGAAGAGTACGACCAGAGCGGTAATCCGTCGTTGCTGGCGGCTCTGGCGAGAAAAACCGGCGGCAACTACTATACGTACGAGGAATTCGACCGGGTATGGAATGCGCTGGATCTGTCGGCGGTGACGGAAAGCCGGAGTACGGTTTACCCCTTTTGGAACAGATTCTGGCTGTTGCTGCTGATGGTGGGAGCTCTCTCGCTGGAATGGCTGATTCGAAAGGCCAACCAGCTAGTCTGATTTTTCCATTTTGTGTACGTACTTATCCATCACCGACTTGAGATCGATCTGACGGGATAGCTCTATTTTCTCCTGGCATAGTTGCTGAATCAACTCCTGCATGCGCAACGCACAGGTCAGAATTTGACTGATGAATCTCTTCTGATTGTCCGTCAGGTTGTCACTGTCCAGTTGGAGGAATTCGGCGTAGCCGATAATTCCAGCCAGCGGGTTGTTTAAATCATGATTGAGTGAGAGGCATTGGCAGATATACGGCTTCAACGCGCGAAATTCTTCCAATTCGGTCGGCGTGACTGCCGTATTGACCGGCTGGCTGTCTTTTACCTTCTGCACCATAACTCCGATGTCGTCTTAGTGTGAACGTACTTCCTGTTTTCATACATTATCGGCGACGTGTTCAATTTCTTCACAGTTGAATTGCGTTTTTGTGGAGAAATCAACCTCACCCTCGTCCCCTCTCTTCTGCAAGGAGAGGGGTGCCGAAGGCGGGGTGAGGTTTCGGCTCCACCTGCGGTGCGCCACCCAACCAAATCACTTTCAGGATATAAAGATAATCAGGGCACTGGAGGAATCCGGGAGACTTTCAAACTTGCGAAAGCAGGCAGGCAGCCGGTATATTCGTTGCACAATTGAAGAGGAAGTTGAGGAAGATATGAAGATAGCAGTCATTGGTGCGGGATTGATGGGCCGGGCGGCGGTCTACGATTTGGCTCGGATCGAAGAAGTTGACGCCGTTGGGGTTTTTGATATTGATGTAACCTTGGCGGAGGAAATCGGGAAGACATACGGATCCGGTAAGGCCATTGCCGCGAAACTGGATGCCGGCGATGCCGGGGCGGTCACGACGGCTTTGTCGGGCTATGACGCAGCCATTTCGTGTGTCACGTATGCGCTGAATCCCGGATTGACCCGGGCGGCCATAGGCGCCGCATGTCACCTGGTAGATCTGGGCGGCAATAACGACGTGGTCCGCACCCAGTTGGGAATGGATAACGAGGCGCGTGAGGCCGGTGTCACCGTCATACCGGATTGCGGATTGGCGCCGGGGATGGTGTCGGTGCTGGTAGCCGACGCGTTCGGCAAGTTGGAAAAGGTGCGATCCGTGAAGATTCGGGTGGGGGGCTTGCCGCAGTCGCCGCGCCCGCCTTTGAAATACCAGATGTTGTTCTCTGCCGAGGGGCTTATCAACGAATACTGGGAACCGTGTACGATCCTCAAGGAAGGGAAGAAGAAGACGGTTAATCCGATGACCGACGTGGAGTCTTTGAGTTTTGACGGGCTGGGCGAGTTCGAGGCATTCTATACGTCCGGAGGGACGTCAACGCTGCCGGACACCTACGAAGGTACAATAGACTTTTTGGACTACAAGACCATCCGTTACCCCGGTCATTGCGCCGCATTTCGTCCGCTGCTGGAGATCGGCCTGGCTTCCCGGAAACCGCTGGAAATAGACGGAGCGACCGTGGCCCCCCGTTCGGTACTGAAAGCGGTGTTGAACGCGAACCTGAGTCATAAGGATCCGGACATGACGCTCGTCCGGGTGAGCGTGAACGGGGAGGCCGACGGCAAGGAACAGACGCTGGTCTACGAAATAGTGGATCGTCAAGACCATACCAGCGGGCTAACATCTATGATGCGGATGACCTCGTTTCCGGCGGCGATAATCGCCTGGATGACGGCATCGGGAGCAATCACCGAGCGAGGCTGTCGACCCCAGGAACAGGTGGTCAATCCGGCGGTTTTCATCGGTCAACTCAAGAAGCGTCAGATAAACCTGAGAATCGAAGCGCGGACGTAATCTCGAACCGGTTCCGCACGATGCATTTCGCTCTCGTTCATTCACGTCTCCTGCACGCGGGCGGTCTGGAGCAACGTCTGTTTTCTTATATACGCGTTCTCCACGAACGGGGCCATGACGTAACAGTCATCGTTTACAAAGTCGATAAAGAAGTGTCGCTTCCCGACGGTGTGGAGCTGGTGCAGGTTAATCTCAAGTATGCGCCCAAGGAGATTCGCCCGTGGCTTTTCAACGGGGCACTGAAGAAGATCGTGGCGAAGCGACAGTTCGATTTCGTATTGTCCCTGACGAAAACGTCACATCAGGATGCCGTTCTCGCGCCGGGGAACCATCGCGGGTTTCTGGCGGCAATGCAGAAGTGGTTGAAATCGCCTTCTGACTATATTCAAATTCATCTGGAAGACCAGGCCTTCCATGACACCTCACACGTGCTGGCGGCGTCGCAGATGATGAAGGATGAATTGGTGCAGTATTATGGTGTGGATGGGAAGAAAGTCAGTGTTCTCTATCCCCCCGTCGACGACAAGCGGTTTCACGCCGGCTTGAAATCACGAAAAGAAGAGCTAAAAAAGAAACACGGATTCGATCCGGAAAAGTTTTCGTTTGTCTTTGTCTCCGTTTCTCATAAGCGAAAAGGCCTGCCCCTGCTTCTGGAGGTCTTCACTGAGTTACGAGAGCAACCGTTGGAACTGCTGGTGGCCGGTCCGCAACCGGTGAAAACAAGTCTCGACAACGTCAAGTACCTGGGATACGTTAGAGAAACCGAGGAATTGTACGCAGCCGCGGACTTGTTCGTTCTGCCGGCCCTCTACGAGCCGTTCGGGCAGGTGGTGGCGGAAGCGGTCATGTGCGGTACGCCCGTTCTGATATCTCACATGGTGGGTGCGAAAGAGATCTTGTCGGAAAAGGAAGGCCGGGTCGTGTCCGGTTTCGCTCCGGAAGATTGGGTGGCGGCTGTTCGGGACGCTGTGCTAAACGTAGATTCTTTTAATATAGCTCCGGATTTCGCGCGCCGGAAGAAGATCAGGCTGAACGATCACGTGGATGCAATCGCCGAGCTGGCCGAGCACCGTTGCTTACCATAAGTCAGCCGGGAAGATGATGTCCAATTTGGAAGTCCGCCCCGGCAGGATGGATACGGGGTATTTCACGGTATCGGAATCAGGGTGATAAATGATGGTGACGGTATGGTTGCCGATGGGGATATTCGCTACTGTAAAGAGGCCGTCGGGGGCAGGGGTGGTGGTGAGGTTAGTTGTACCGCCGGAGCCGTCGGGGCAGGTGATAAGAAGGGTAATGGAATCCGTATAAGCTGTGCCGGGCGGCTGGCTGTTGGCGTCGACAATGAATCCGGACACGGTGTTGTTTAGCAGTTCAGCGGAGCTACCGGCGAATAGTTTGTCAATGTTGGTACCGGACCCGACGGATCTGACAACAGTGTCTATCAGCTGGTAGTTCGCTCCCCAGGCATCGGTGAGGTGCCCGCTTCCCTCGGCGCCGGCATCAATATAGGGTCCGTCCCAGGTGGTGAAGCTTCCCGGGTTGACCGCCAGGGCGTTTACGTCCGGGGGGAGCGCGCCCACGTCTCCGACATAGCCAAAATTGGCCCGGGCGCCGTTGGTATACAGAGCGGGATTGCCGACAACGGCGAAGGCCAGTTGGTCCAGTTCCTTCTTAGTCTGTTCGACTTTGGCCGTCTCGATAGAAGGAGTCATTTCTCTGGTGGCCACGGTGGCCAGCACCCCGATAAGGATGATTATTACGACCAGCTCCATGAGTGTGAAGCCGTGTTGTGTTCGCGTATGGTTCATGGGCAGCCTCCAGTGCTGACATTGAGAGGTGCGCCGATGAAGAAGTCGACCGTAAATGCAGTGTTATTCATATCAACATCGGGGCCGCCGGTGGGCTGGGACTTGAAGAAGTCGAAATCGACTCTGAGGTTCTGACCGGAGGAGATGGTCTGTGTGCTCGAGAGAGAGACTGTCTCTCCCGACGCAGCTTTTGGATTGGTCCGATTGAAGACAGTGGAGCCGTTCCATTTCACATAGCGGTAGTAGGCGGTCGGTGAGGACCAGGTGAGTGAAACCGAATCGACTCTGATGGTCGTATCGGCGGTATTGGTAATCCAGAAAAAGAAGCCGTGGCAGTCGGCGTAGAGCGAATCGGAGCTGGCAAGTTTCTCAATGCCGCCTCCTCCGCTGGCACCGGAAGTATCAAACCAGACGTTTTCAGACAACCGATATTGCCTGTGAAGTGCGGAATTGGGCAACACGGAAACGAACCGCCTGAGAGTGTCCACGTCCGGTTCATATATGATCTCCAGGTCATGATTGCCGATGGGAATGGAATCGAACTGAAAAAACCCTCCGATGTCCGTGTTGGAATTCTTGACCAGCGTACCTCCGATGCCGTTGGGGATAGTGAGGCGAATAAGAAGCGAGTCGCAGTGGATGGCGCCGGGCGGGGTGCCGTCGAGATCCAGAATAGTTCCGCGAACCCGGTTACGAAGGAGATCGCCGGTGGAGTTGGCGTAGGTCTTCACGATTTCGCCGGTGACCGTCACGCCGCTGCAGCCGCCGCCGGGTAAGGTATCCGGGGGGGAGCTGACGGTGGTACCGGCGCTGTAGGCATACGCTTTGCCCCAGGCGTTCTTTCTATGATCATCGGTAATCTGAGAGAAGCGCCTGGCAAAGTAGGGCCCTTGCCACGTACTGTAGCCGCCGGGATTCTGCACCAGAGCGTCCAGATTAGGCGGCAGAGAACCGACGTCGCCGATGTATCCGAAATCAGTGCGGACACCGTTGTTGTGCAGCTCGGGGTTGCCGACTATGGCTTCGGCCAGCATGTCCATTTCCTGTTTTGTTTCTTCGGTTTTGGATGTGAAGTCGACGTAGCCGGCGGACCGGAAGGTGACCGTGACAAGGATGCCCATCAGGACGATCGTGAGTACCAGTTCGATGAGGGTGATGCCGCTGGAAGAGGAACTTGAACAGCAAATGCTGTGACGATTGTTAATATTTTCCGTGGTTTTCATTGCAACTCTTCTATGGCGTCTCGGGAGTACCCGGTACGATAAATGTTCCGGGACTGCTTTGGGTGTTGAAGGAAGCTTCAATCCACTCGGGTGTGCGGACCGACTTCGAGACCCGGATTTCATCAGCTCGTCCATTGAGGTAAGCGGTGTTCCAACCGGCGTTGGCGCCTATCCCGAGATCGTAGTTGTTGCGATAGGGGTCCAGGGGACTGGTATAGGGGTAAGTTCGGTCCGGTTGGCCGTTGATGTATGTCTTCACCATCAAGCCGTCGTAGGTACAGGCAACATAGTGCCAGTCATTCAGGAACCAGGCGGCGTTGTGGCCGAAATTGAATTTTTGCCAGGTGCCGTTATTGAAGACGTTGTACGGTGTACCGCCACCCCGGATTTCCCACAGGGCGTAGTTGGAGCCTCGTTGAAACAGATTCTGGTCGCCGCCGGGGTTCTCAAGATATATCCAACCTTCCATAGTAATGTCATATTGGGTGACCGTCACACCGTTGCTCGGAATCCGGACATAATCGTTGTTGCCGTCGAAGTCCATGCAGCCGCCGATCTGACCGGGCTTCTGGTTGCCGGAGGACATGGAGCCATAAGCTGTACCGTCGTTGTCGTTAGCGGTGGCATCGAAATACTGAGGAGCCGGATCAGTCGGATCTTCGGACAGATGGTGGATGACAACGAAATTTGAATCCCAGACGGCCTGGGCGCCGTATGGTTCGGATTCGCTTGCCAACAAGGTGTCGCCGCTGTTGTACCAGACCCAGAAGGGGGTATTGGCTGCGCCGGCTATAGAAGGCAAGCGGACCCAAATTTCGACATCAGCAGCAGCCGGGTCGTTATGGGTTACGAAGCTGATGATCCGGCAGGGGAGGCGGGTCGAGCCGACGGCGTCGGCGGAAAACCATATGTCATAACCACCATCGAGCGCGGGATGGGCGCCGTCGGCATCGAGCATCTCGGCCGGGAGGTTTTGTTCTGTCAGCAGGACGGGAAAGTCGTTCAGGTCTGCCGGGACCCGGTCGGACTGCACGATCAGTTCGCATTTTCTCCCGGTTCCCGACGATTCGACATCAGGGAAGTACGCGAAAGCGAAACGATACGTTTTCGGCTCTCGGTGCCGCGGCAGAATCGTGGCATATCGAACAAGCGTATCCGCTGCAGGCTCGTATATGATAAGCAGGCGGTGTCGACCGACCGGTACCGAGTCGAGCACAAAAGCGCCGGCTGAATCCGGGGCATATGTACTGATTTCAAGCCCGCCGGTCCCGTCGGGGCGAGTACACTTAATCGCAATGGAATCCGTGTAGATGTTTCCGGGCGGGTTGCCATTGACATCCTCGATGTTGCCATTGAGTGTATTGCAGAGATAGTCATCAAGGTCGTCGGCAATCTTCCTGGTGATGAAATTGCCGCTGCCGGTGGACGTAATCGTCAGGCCGCCGGTGTATGTGTACGGGGCGCCCCATTCGTCGAGTTTGAAACCGTTCGAGTCCTGGGCGATTCGTGGAGGGAGATACGGTCCGTCCCATGTGGCGTAGCCTCCGGGGTTCTCATACAGTGCCTGGAGGTCGGGGGGAAAGGCGCCGACATCGCCGACGTATCCGAAATCGGAGCGGTAGCCGTCGGTCGTGATGTCGGGCCGACCGACGATGGCATGAGCGAGCATCTCCATTTCTCGCTCCGTGGCCGTTCTTCGGGAGTCCCTCACGAGCACATTGACAGACTGCATGGCCATCGTAAGGAGTATCCCGACCACTACGATGACCACTGTGAGTTCAATCAGGCTGAAGCCGCTGTCTTGTTGCAGTTGGCGCATGTCATTCCTGTCTCTGTCTTTCGTATCAGTTCTCCGGCCAGAGGTTGTCCGGAAGATTCACTTCTGCGTAGTAATCGTGGCCCGGCATGACAGTGATATAGCGGGTCAGGGTGTCGCCGGTAGGGACGTAAATCAGCCGCAACAGATGCTGGCCGATCGGGATCGCTGAGTATTCCAAAAAGCCGCTCGCGTCAGGGTTGCCCGTCAGAGACGTTGTCGATCCGGAACCGTTGGGGTAAGTCAGCACACAGTCGACGGAGTCCTTATAGTCGTCTCCGGGAGGGCTGTGGTCGAGGTCGAGGACAACAAGCGTGACGGAGTTGTTGAGGAGATCGTCGGCAGAGCCGGCGATTTGTTGAGTGATTTGTGAACCGCCGGCATTGGCGGAAATCTGAATGCCGCCTGAGAAATCATAGTCTGCTCCCCAGGCGTCGAGCTTGTATTCGGTGGCAGCAGCTGTTGGGGACGGGTAAAAATCATCGTGAATATATGGCCCATCCCAGGTACTGTAACCTCCGGGGTTTTCGACCAGGGCATCGAGATTGGGAGGCAGTGCCCCGACGTCTCCGACGTAACCGAAGTCAGTTCTGATGCCGTGTGATACCTGGTCGGGGTTGCCGGCAATGGCCCAGGCTAACTGTTGCAGCTCGGCTTTGGTTTCTTCGGTCTTGCTGACGTCGTTGGCGTTGTTCAGTGACGTCAGCGTGACCGACGCCAGAACTCCCACGATGATGATAACCACCAGGAGCTCAACCAATGAATAACCGCTGGGATGGTAAACTGTCGCCACGGCCGATATTTCCCCAAGATCAGTGTATTTGAGTGATTTATCGGCAGTTACGGGGAGGGTTTTATGGTTGAGGGCGGAATATGTAAGTCAGAAGGCGGCTGTAGAGCTTGCTCTGAGGTTTCTGTGGTCAAGTCTCGACTAGAAAACGTCGTCTTCGTCCCAGAGGGATTCTTTTTCCGGGATAGTAACTACCAAATCGGACTTCACTTTGCTCTGACATGCCAGCCGCGAGGTGTCGGTCAGACCTTCAGCTTCATCGAGCATGTCTTCTTCATCTTCGGTCACCGGATTGAGGGTGTCGTATCCTTCGTTAATAATGACGTGACAAGTCGAGCAGGCACAATTTCCGCCGCAGTTATGGTCGATCTGAATATTATTGTCCAGAGCGGCATCAAGAATAGCGGTACCTTCCGGTACGTCTACTTCGACATTCTGAGGCAAGAATTTGATCTTTGGCATACTCATAAATATAAATAAAACCTCCCTGATTCAACAGCTTCTTTGACGTATTAACCGTTCCGGGCTACTGCGGAGTTTCAACTTTCCGGCGGAAGACAACGATATTATCGTGTTCGTTTCCGAAGCGAACTGATTTGGCGAATCCGGTCAGTTGGGCGGTAATCATCATGTAAGCCCAAGGCGGGACAACGGTGCTCTGACAGCCTCTGACAAGGACCTTGGAATTGTTGTACTTGTGCCAATCGTGTTCCCTGATGCTATTTACAAACACATCTTCGAGGAACGGGCCGTTTTTTATAAACTGCTCCAGTTCAACGACTTCGAGTGACATTTGTTAGCAAGTGAAGGACGAACCGCAACCGCAGGAGCGTTTGGCGTTGGGATTGCTGAAATTGAAGCCGCCGCCCATGAGTCCGGTCTGGAACTCCACGGTCGTTCCTGACAGGTACATGAGGGCCTTCAGGTCCACCAGCACCTTGAGACCGTCAAAATCGAATTCGCGGTCAAATTCGCCTTTGTCGTTATCGAAGGCCATGGTGTAGCTCATGCCAGAGCAGCCGCCGGCGGCAATACCGAGCCGCAGGTAATGGGGCTTTTCCTTCTCGGCGTTCATAAGCCGTTTCACTTCCTGGACGGCATCCGGTGTCATATTGACGATCTGCTCGGTCGGCTGTGTATTGGCAGGTTGAGACATGTTGCTCTCCTTACTCGTTATCTTTTAATTAGTTATCAGAACTACTGCCGGTTGATCTTTCCGCATCGATATTCTTAACTAAATTTGTGTGGATTTGTTCCGGAGAAAAATCATTTTGACATAGGTGAGTCCGTGGCTCATATTAGTACTGTTTCCGGGAGGACCAGGCACAAGGCGCACAATAAAACTGGACAAGATGGCTGAACAAAGAAAATATTAGTTCGCGGTCGATTTTTTTGTGGACTATCACCATCTTTTATCGTATAATAGGTCCAGTAAGGTAAGAAAGAGCGAACGATCTTTTTTGCCGGAAGTATAGAGTGTGAAACCGAGAACCCTCAATGAAGGACATGTGCAATGAGATTGTCAAGAAAGTCAGACTACGCCCTTCGCGCCATCAGGCATATCTCCAACCTGCCGTCAGGGAAGCTGGGCTCGATCAATTCCATTTCGGAGGCGGAATCGGTACCTCGGGAATTCCTGGCCAAGATTTTGAAGGACTTGACCCGGGCCGGTATTCTGGTTTCGTACCAGGGTGTCACCGGCGGCTATCGGCTGGCTCACCAACCGAAGGAGGTCACATTTTTGGACGTCATTGAAGCCATTGACGGTCCCGTACATTTGAATCTGTGCACAGAATCGGATAATTGCGCCTGTGATCAATATGGCGATTGTCAGTTACGCGGTTTCTGGGAGCAGCAAGAGGACTCTTTTAAGAAGGCGCTGACCCGGCAGCATTTCGGCAAATACCGCAAGAAAGGTCGCTAGCAGCTCGGCTTATCACTGAGCCGGAAACACGAACTTAACTCTGCTGTCGGCGTCTCGCCGAGTACCGCCGATCCTGCCCGCCGCCGAGAGTCTCTGCGATTGATTTTGGGGCTTGTATGCGAGCCCCCTTCCGAATTATATTAGGGTTTGGAAGTTTCCCGGAAAGGCCACTGACCGTCGCGTGACGGAACGGGCACCGGGACTCGATTGTTACAATATATGCCTGATGCCGGGCGCTAGATTAAAGGACACGGTGATGAATTTCTCGGATAAACAATACAAAGTCAAAGTCGGGCTGGCGGAAATGCTCAAGGGCGGGGTGATAATGGATGTTACCTCGGCCGAGCAGGCGAAAATCGCCGAGAACAGCGGTGCGGCCGCGGTGATGGCCCTGGAACGGGTGCCATCGGATATACGGGCCGACGGCGGGGTGGCACGCATGGCGGATCCGGACGTGATCGAGAACATCAAGCGGACGGTGACGATACCGGTGATGGCCAAGTGCCGTATCGGTCATTTTGCCGAAGCGCGGGTGCTCGAGTCGCTGGAAGTTGATTTTATCGATGAGTCCGAGGTGCTTACGCCGGCCGACAACAAGCATCACGTTGACAAGTGGCCGTTCAAGGTCCCGTTCGTGTGCGGCTGTCGCAACCTGGGCGAGGCGCTGCGTCGCATTGCTGAGGGTGCGGCGATGATTCGTACGAAAGGTGAGGCCGGGACGGGCGATGTGTCCCATGCGGTGCGGCATCTACGCGAGATCAATGCGGCCATGAAGGCGTTGACGGTTCGATCTAAAGACGAATTGTACACGGTAGCCAAGGAGTTGCAGGTGCCTGTAGAGCTCGTGCAGAAAGTGGTCGAGCTGGGCAAGTTGCCGGTGCCGAATTTTGCAGCCGGTGGCATTGCTACTCCGGCCGATGCGGCGCTGTGCATGTTTCTTGGGGCGGAGGCGGTCTTTGTCGGTTCCGGCATTTTCAAATCCGACAATCCGGAGAAGCGCGGCAAGGCGATCGTGAGTGCCACGACGCACTATCAGGATGCGGCTCTGGTCGCTGAAGCATCGCGTGGTTTGGGTGGGGCCATGAAGGGCATCCAGGCGGATGCGATTCCGAAGGAGGAGTTGCTGCAGACGCGGTAGATACTGAAATAGTGAAATGTGACATTGAAGCAGGCCGAAGGCCTGCTTTTTTTGTTGATTGACGGGTGGCGCACCGCTTGCGGTGCGGGACTATTCAACATCCATTTCGAGTAGAACGCCGACCATGCCATGGTACCATCGATAACTTGACCATCTCCAATCGCCGGGCTCTTCAACAAGCCCTTTTTTGACGGGATTGTTGTGACAGTAGGTGATTTTCTCTCTAGTGGTTTCTCTGGTTCGACAATTGTGATCGTAGTACCTCCTTTGCCATAGGGCATAACGGCTCTTGCCATCCCTCGTCACTTTCAGCTTTTCGAACAATTGCAAACCTTGACTTCTCCAGAAACTGAGGATTGCTCGTGCAGAAACGGACTTGAGGTGACCGATTATTCGGCTAAGCAGTAAATCATCCGGTGGCAGCATCACCAAATGAACATGGTTAGGCATTACTACGTAGCCAAATAGCTTGAAACCATACTCTTGACGGAGATTCCCTATATTATCCACAATGAGATCTTTCACAACTTCTGTCTTAAGGATGTTGTAATTATGGAAACAGGAGAATGTGACGAATCTCGGCGACCCCGTATTATTGTATCGCTGAAGTTTGGTCATTACAGTAGATTACAGGTTCTCGCTGATTTGGGCAAGTCGAAAGGTGGGCTACCGACGTTCTTGTCCGCATCTTTGTCAATTAGAACTGTAAACGCACCCCAAGGGGTGCGCCACCCGGCATTGCAGTAGATTACAGACCAAGGGGTGCGCCACCCGGCATTGCAGTAGATTACAGACCAAGGGGTGCGCCAC
>CAZLBP010000051.1:0-23760 GCA_964557855.1 uncultured Ignavibacteriales bacterium
TTTACATACCTATACATACGCAACCGTGTCTCATTGTGTGCGCACCGGACCCGCCACGATTTGCAAACCACTGATGTGACTTCGAAGCAAGCGCATTCACAGAGCCACGTTATCCCATGTGATTCACATGATACTACTCCCTGAACCGATCCGCAATCTGTTGTGACCCGCATGTTGTGGACGCCGGCGAATGCATCCCGCTTATTGGAGCCAAAGGAGCTGAATCCATGGCAAGACACAGAATCATCTATGAGAATGGGATAGTAGAGTCAACACCTGACCCGCATACAGCGCCCGAGCCCAAAGTCGGTTATGGCGGGCGTACGCAGATTACACACTATTGGTGCCTGACTCCGGGGCGAAAGCTCGACCGCCTGATCGGAGAAGTCCGCCGCGCCGTGTCAGAACTTCCCGCAAATGAACAGGAGTTCATCTATCAGCACTATTACCGAGGCAAACCTCTTCGCGCCATCGCCCGACAAACCGGAAGGGCGGTTCATAAGCTCGAGGTATTGCACCGACGAGCCTTGCGAATACTCAGAGTCCGACTGCAGCCAATCGTCAGGGAATACTGGGACACAGGTGAGTCAGAGCCTGACACGGACTGCCCCATATGCAATTCGTATTTCCTGCCTGAAATCGATAGTCTGATCA
Source organism: uncultured Ignavibacteriales bacterium (assembly GCA_964557855.1). Classification (GTDB taxonomy): domain Bacteria; phylum Zixibacteria; class MSB-5A5; order GN15; family FEB-12; genus JAJRZL01. The sequence goes on from CAZLBP010000051.1 coordinate 655, forward strand.
ACAACCGAGACCCAACCGAGACCTGGCGGCATACCCTGAGAGTCCTCCACAAAGAATACGGCCTGCGCGTTTCTACTCCGCAGGTGTTAATAGCCCACGTGCGGTATCATATATGACTGAGGAAAAACTGTGGACGGCAGATGTTCCCATCTGCCGTTAGTCTGGACCAAGTATGAAAGGAAAGAAGCATGTCCATCGAATCGCAAACTTCAACCGCCCCGATCACCAAAACCCGGGGCGAACATTGCCTCAACGTATTCGTCTCCTATGAACTCAAGCAGCGATTGAAACAACTCGCCGAGAAGTACGACCGCACGACGTCCGACATGGTCCGGGCCGTGCTGCGGATTGGTATTCCCATGATGGAAGGTCTGTCCGAGGCCGAATCGATCATGGTCAAGGAGTATATCGATCTGTTCCGGAAATTGCGGCAGGTCAAATCACTCAGAGATATCTGACGCTTCTGACAGTTGAGACGCGTCTCCGAGGAACTCCGGGCTCTCGGCCGTGTTCTCAATAGCGAAACCTAAAGGAGAGACCATGGCCTACAACATAGCGCTGATATACGGCTCCGTACGCAGCAGTCGACAGGGCATCAAAGCGGCTCGCTTCGTGGAAAAGAAGCTCAACGAGCGAGACCACCAAGTCACCTTTATTGATCCCGTTGAATTCAAGTTGCCGCTGCTCGATAAGATGTACAAGGAATACGACGAAGGCACGGCGCCGGAGATTCTGGAAAAGATCGCCGGTATTTTGCGACGGGCCGATGGTTTCATGATGGTCACCGGCGAATACAATCACGCCATCCCGCCGGCGCTGAAAAACCTGCTCGACCATTTTCAGCAGGAGTACTTCTTCAAACCGACCGCAATCACCTCCTACTCCGGCGGATCATTCGGAGGAGTGCGGGCGGCGGTCATGGTACGCGAAATTATGGCCGAGCTCGGTTCGCCAAGTATCTCTTCGACATTTCCCGTGCCCAAAGTCCAGGACGCGTTTGCAGAGGACGGCACGCCCATTGACGAAGCTTACCACCGCCGGGTTAAACGATTTCTCGACGAGTTCGAATGGTATATCCGAGCGCTTAAGAACGAGCGGGAGAAGGGAACACCGTATTAGCCCGGATTTTTGACGAATTGGGTAAGCCGTTGTTGACCTGATGATCGAATATTGTTAGCAAGTTGCGTCGGGTCTTGATCGCTACACAGTAGCGAGTGTGACCCGACGCGCAAATTCCATGGCATCTCATACATCCAATAGCACCTGAACGAAACAGCCGTCCTTCTTCTCGGAGATCTCCAGCATATGGTAGGATACGGCCTTCACATGCATGCCATGTTCGTGCCTGGTCTCGTCGAATTGTTCACCGCGTATTCTGGCGGTGAGTCGGTTGCCCCCTTCGAGGGTCACGTCGCAGTCTTTGAGGACAAAATTATCCACTTCATGGACGTATATGAGTTTCGATAAGAAGCCCACCAGCAGACCGTCCCGGTCGATCGAATCCGCAGTCACGTCCTGCTCTTCTCGCGGCTCCACCTGATCGAGGTCAGTAATGACGGCGAACATCCCCTCCGCCGTCGCCGCGAATGCCTCTTCCAGCGTATCGCCGTACCCCTTGACGATGACATCAGCAGTGTGATCCAGGTATTCGAAACGCTTCATCTTACCTGACGCCTCTTCCGTTTCTTGAGGGCAGCTTCATTGCTTTGCCGCCCAGCGTATGATGTATTGCAGGAAGTGTTGAAGATCATAATGTCTGTCCCGGGTGCGGTATAACTCTAACAGTTCATCGCTGAATTCGGTGAATTTGACAAAACCGCGGTCCCTGGTCATCATTTCTTCCACTTTCGATTTGATGTTGCGAAAGTTCTCGGTCTCGTACTTGTCGGAGGCATACACGAGGAACACGGCCCATGTCATATATTCCAGAAAGACGGCCATGGGTGAATTATATCCCATCCTGTTTTGACTCCACTGGCTGACATCGGAGAATGCATCGTCTATCTCGGCCGGATGAAACTCAGTGGCCGGATTGACATAGTTGTGATCGATCTCCGTAAACACAGCCAGAGACAACATGGCCTCTTCCAGAAAGCCGGAGTATCTCTCTTGGTACAACCGCGGGCCCGCTACAAACATGACTATTTCTCGAAAGCCTCGTCCTTCATACATTACCGTCTCGTGGCTTGCCTTTATCAGCGGTGAGAAAACAACGCGATAGCTGCCATACCTGGAATTAAAATTGTCCTCGAGCCAGGACCACATGTCTTGCAGGGGGACGAGGCGCTTGTATTGCTGGATCTCTTCCTGGTAGTACTTCAGATTGTCCCGGTAAAACTCCTGGAAACCGCTGACCAGCGCAAAATCGGTGACCAGCTCCAGGTACTCGCCAAAAAGATCCGGCCACCGTACGAAACTGTACGTGTCGTATGCGACGATTGTCTGCCCGACAAAGCGATAGCGAAAGGCGTTGTCCCGAAACGAATAATATCGATCCAGACTTTCATCGGAAAACTCAATCTGTGCGATCAAGGGATGATTCTTGAAGGGCATGAAATGTTCAAGGACCTTTTCGTAGTATTCGCCTTCCCTCAAAACTCGATTCGGGTTTTCGAGACCGTAGTCCGTTATGGCAATGGCGATATTGGCCAGTTCAAAAACTCCCGGGATTTCAACAGTGGCCTGGCCGGCTTGCTCGCGCGTGTATCTTCGGCCGAACGAAGCCGCCCGGCTGTGGCCCACATAGTATATCTGCATGACTCCGGTGTCTCGAGCGTTGTGGATCGTAATCTCGATAATTTTATCACTGTTCGGCACGAGCAACCAATCGTCTTCAGAGTAGAAAACGAAATCGTGCAGCCGCCCATCGGACATGTACTCGTAGTGCAGTTCCCAGTGCACGGTGTCTTCCAAATAACTGATAAGGTATTTCTCCGGACTCTGGGTGCCGTACCGAAACCAGACGGTATCGCCATTGGCCTCAAAATCGTATCTGATGACATCGTCGTCGGCCGGGCAGGCTTGGTATACCAGCAGCAAAAAGCCCACTATCACAAACCATTTCATATTCAAACTCCGTCCGTAGTTATCGATCTGCATTCATTGGTCTGTATTTCCGGTTCTGTTTACGCCAACTGCTCCAAAAACGCCCGTACACACTCCTTCAACTGCGCCGAGTACCCACCCTCCAGAACAGCAAACGTGGGCTTGTGCAACTCCCTTATCGCCTGCCCGATCTTCTCAAAGGTCGTAATCTCCAAACTCATCCGTGTCAACGGATCACCGCGATACGAATCAAACCCGGCCGAAACGGCTACCAGGTCCGGCACAAACTCACGCACCCGCCCCATCGCTTCATCAAAAACAGACATAAACGCCTCTTCGTCCGTGCCGGCGGGCAGCGGGTAGTTCAGGCAGTTCTGCTTCGATTCTCCTCCGGTGCCGGGATACAAGGGGCTTTCGTGCGTGGAAACGTACCGGACACGCTCATCGCCGAGGAATATATCCTGAGTGCCGTTGCCGTGATGACAATCGAAATCTACAATGGCCACCTTATCGATTTGGCTGAGCGCATGTAGCGTGGCAACGGCAATGTTATTGAAGTAACAGAATCCTTCGAGAGAATCCCGCCCGGCGTGATGCCCCGGCGGTCGCATCAGGGAAAAGGCCGGCTCTCCGTTCAGGGCGATATCGGCAGCCGTCACGGCCGCAGCCGCGGAAAACCTGGCCAGATCCAATATATCAGAGAAGTTCGGCGTGTCCGGGTCTACGAACGTACCCTCACGAACGCTGTCAAACAGCCGTTGAGTGTGCACGGCCAATATCATTTCATCCGTTATCTCACCGGGACCGACGAAGTCGTAACGATCCTTGATGAACTCATAAATCGATCTGACCCGTTCCGGTGACTCCGGATGTCCGGGCTTTTCGTAACCGAGACATCTGTCCGAATAGACAATCTTCATATACCATCTGCAATTCGTTCTTGTAGAGCAGGCTTTGAAGGAAGGTACGAAAGAGGGAAGATGAAGACAACCCCGAATCCGGTAACCTCAATCATGCTCAGCGGAGATACTGTCTGCGCCCTCTCCGCGCCTGCGCTCGACCAAAAACCCTGGCTCGAACCGGCTACTTGATCTATATTCCCCAAAAACCTGTAGGAGGAGAGATGAAAGAAGTAGTCAAGACGGATAAAGCCCCGGCCGCCATTGGGCCGTATTCACAAGCTATTAAAGTGACCTGCGGTACTATGCTCTACTGCTCCGGACAGATTCCGCTGCATCCGGAAACGTCCGAAATAGTCGGCGAGACGGCCATGGATCAGTGCCGACAAGTCATGGAAAACCTTGAAGCAGTACTGGCGGCGGCCGGAGCCGACTTTTCCAAAGTGGTCAAAACCACTATCTTCCTGGCCGATATGCAGGATTTCACTTCGGTCAATGAAGTCTATGCCACCTACTTTCCCGAAACCCCCCCGGCCCGAGTCACGGTCCAGGTCGGGAGATTGCCCAAGGATGTCAAAGTGGAAATAGACGCCATAGCGGTGCTCTAGCTTCCAAATCTATGCCGCAAGAAACGCTGGAGCAGAAAAAGAAACGGGCGGTCAAGTGCATACGGTTGCTTAAAAAACAGTACCCCGATGCCCGCTGCACACTCGATTTCAAGACCGTGCACCAGTTGATGGTGGCCACCATCCTCTCAGCCCAGTGCACCGACGAACGCGTCAACAAGGTCACACCGACCCTGTTTAAGAAATACGGATCGATCAGAGCCTTCGCCGAGGCCGACCTGAAAGAACTTGGTCAAGAAATCTACTCGACCGGCTTTCACAACAACAAAGCCAAAGCTATCAAGGAATCGTCGCGGCAGCTCCTTGCGAATCACAAAGGGAAAATCCCCAGGACCCTGGGCGAACTCACTCAACTGAACGGTGTCGGCCGCAAAACGGCCTCCGTCATCCTGGGTGCCGGCTACGGATTGGCCGAGGGCATTGTGGTCGACACCCATGTCGGCCGCATCAGCCGGCTGCTGGGATTCACGAAAGAGAAGGATCCCGCCAAAGTCGAGCGCGACCTGATGGCTGTTATTCCGGAGAAGGATTGGATTGTGTTGGCGCATCTATTGATAGAGCATGGCCGCGCCGTTTGTATCGCCCGCCGTCCGGACTGCCCTCACTGTGTTCTCAACCAATTGTGCCCTTCGGCGCAGCTTTGACGGAGGCGTTCGCGTGATGGCCCGTGCCTCCGCGAACTCTTTGTTGACTAACGTACCCCGCCCCGCTAACTTGGCGCCAGTTAGCAGCAGGAAAACAGGTCGTTATTGAACGTCTTAAGCAAAGGAGAGTGTCATGTCTTGTTATAGTAAACGGCACGCGCACTTCATACTGATCGGAACCTTGCTTTTGGGCTGCTTTCCGACCAATCTGTCCGCTCAGGCCAAAGTGGGTTCATTCGGCGTCCCGTTCTTGCTGATCAACAACTCGGCCCGAGGGCGCGGGATGGGGGATTGTGTGATCAACAATGTCGGACCCGAGTCACGCTACTACAATCCCGGCGCCATGGGGCTGTACCATCTGGACCAGATCTTTTCGGTCTCGTTTCCCAACAATACCGAATGGCTGCCGGAGCTGGCCGATGATCTCCGTCTTAAATCCTGGGGCTTCAGCGCCGGCGCCTCGAAAAACCTCATCTGGAAACCCGAACCCAATTCAAAGCTGAATGCCGCTTTGGCTGTAGCCTATACCAAGCTGGAACTGGACTACGGTGAGATTACTGTTACCGACAGTCTGGGACAACCCGTGGACATGGGAAACCCGACCGATCAGGTCGAAGTTTATTCCGTGGCGGCCGGCTTTGACTATTACGTAAGATTGGGAGCCGGGATTGGACTCAAAAAAATCAAATCCGATATGTCGGGCGGCGTGGAAATACCGGGAATCGGCTACGCCATTGCGGAAGTCGATAGCTGGGAGTACGGCTTGATCGGCGAACTGCCGTTACGATCCATCGCCCCGCATAAGATTGCCGTCGACGGTTCGAGCGACTACTACCTGAGTTTCGACATTACTCCGTCCCTGGCCTTTGTCGAAACCAATATGGGTAGTGACAGCCTGGTCTATAGTTCCACATCACGAGGCGATCCCCTGCCCAAGCTGAGCCGCACCGGGGTCGGTCTGTACGCGGCCGTCAATATCAACGAACACCCCCTCTTCTCTATCAGGACGGTTTCGGAAACCGAGCGGATACTCGTGGGCTATAAAACTAAAAACTGGAAAAACGGTTACGAATTCGGCCTGTTTGGATGCTTGTATTATCGTGCCGGTGAAGTCAACTTTTATGGTATCGAAAACCCTATTCATACGTATGGACTTGGGTTCAGCCTGCAGGGTGCTGTGCAGTGGTTCCGTATGATTCGACAATCCGAACGGAGGGCGCCCCACACCGAATACCTGCTGGACCATCTCGATGTTACCTTCGACTTCGCCAAGGTTGACGGCGGCGTTCTGGACACGAGGTTTTTCAGAGTGAGTCTGTCGTTCTAGCTCGGATTAGTCAATAAAAAGGTGACCGTTCAATATGTCGGCGGTTCTTTGGAGACTTCATCAACATTAAGAGTTGGAACGACGGAAGCCGGAAGAAACCTCGGCAGCGACTGTTGCCTATAACGACCAAACACGATTGGATAGACCTATTTTACTTGACCCCGCCGACTATCCTTCATACCGATAAACTTATGCCAAAGACACCCCCTCCAGAGTCCCGAAAACGGCGATTCCTCAAATACCACTTGCCGCTGATTGTCTATGCCCTGGCCATTATCGCGGTCTCGGCCATTCCCAATCTTCGTCCACCAAAGGTCACCGCCATCCCCTTCGACAAGGTCGCCCACTTCGTGGAATACGCCATTTTCGCCTTCCTGGCCTTTCGTTCCTTTACTAACATCGATCCACATATACGGTTAAGTCGGGCAGTGCTGCTGTCTGCACTTTTTATTACTTTGTTTGCACTTCTTGACGAGACCTTGCAGCAGTTCATACCCGGTCGACACTATGATCTGCTGGATTATGCCGTCGATGTCGCGGGAGCGTTTATTGTGTTGATATTGTTAGGGCTGCACAGGCACAAGACCGACCGAAATAAGGCGTGAAATGTTCATGTTCTTAACAGAACCAATTCCATACATAAAATATCTTGACAATTGATTCGGTCGGCATATATTTCACATGGTTATGCCCAAAAACGCTTTCTGTTCAGCAGGTTGAACAAGGAAGTGGCAAATGTCTCTCCCTGATGGTCTAACAGTTAAGGGCGAGTTTCGAATTTGTTGAAAAGGAAAATCGTCGGTGGTCGGCTAGCACCTGCCACGAATAAACGAACGGTTGAACAGAATGAAACAGAGGAGGGAATTCTGGAGCGAGCACAGTTGAAGATGAGTCCTTATGGACTGTTGACTCATGTTTTTGAGAATGGGACGGTATTGGGAAAAAGTACGGGAGACATTTACACATTGCGCTTTACATCTGAGTATGATTTCATTAAAGAGGCGGGTATCGATAAGTGGGGAAAAGCTACACTGCAAACCATTAACATCATTAAACAATGGAGAGTACAAACATGAAAATGCGAATCCTTCTGGCGCTTTTCGTCTTCGCGACTTTTAGCGCCGGAACCGCAATGGCCCAGGACTCCGGGAATCCGGACAGTCTCAAGATCGAGGTCACGCTGGATACCGTGAACCTCCAGGTGGCTGTGGAGATCTGGGGTTACAATGATGAGAATACGCTGAACGGTATATCTCAGGGATTCACCTGGGGTCGGACGACAGCCAACATGACGGCTGACAGTGCCATTGCCGAACCGCTGGTGGATAGTTTTGGGATCGGCCCGTTCTTCTGGGAAAACGCCGATACTGCCATATCGAATGCCAACCAGAGATTCTTGTTGGGCGGCGCCAGCCTGTTCGATCCCGGAATCACCCCTGATCCCAGTTACAGGAAATGGGCTACCTATTACTTTACACTCGATAGTTGGAGCGAGTGCGATACGCTTCGGCTTGACACAATGACATTTAATGCCGGCAGCGCCTTTACCTGGTCTCGGGTGGGCGGCACCGCCTACTCCCCTGTGTGGGGCGGCCCGATTGATACCACGTTCTGCACCGGCGGTGGGAATACCGCCCCGGAACTGGCCGCCATCGGCGATCAAACGACCGATGAAGGCGTCAATCTGAATTTCGGCATGAGTGCTACCGACGCTGACGGCAATGCCCTCTCGTTTGATTTTGATACCACCGGTTCCGGTATTCCGGCGGCCTTTACGTTCACCGACAACGGTGACGGTACGGCTACCTTTGACTGGACCCCCGGCTTTGATGATGCCGGCACGTATCCGGTTACGGTAACGGTCAGTGACGGCACCGATACCGACAGCGAGACCTTCAATATCATCGTCAACGATGTCGCCGTCAACCAGGCCCCGGAACTGGCTGCCATAGGCGATCAGACTACGGATGAAGGTGTCAACCTGAATTTCGGCATGAGTGCTACTGATGCTGACGGCGATGCTCTATCGTTTGATTTTGATACCACCGGTTCCGGTATTCCGGCGGCCTTTACGTTCACAGATAATGGTGACGGCACCGCTACCTTTGACTGGACTCCCGGTTTTGAAGATGCCGGTACCTATCCGGTTACGGTAACGGTCAGCGATGGTACCGAGACCGACAGCGAGACCTTTAATATCGTCGTCAATGACGTTAACCAGGCTCCTGAACTGGCTGCCATCGGAAATCAGACGACCACCGAAGGCGTCAACCTCAACTTCGGTATGAGTGCCACTGATGGTGATGGCGACGCGCTTGCGTTTACCCTCGATACTGCCGGTTCCGAAATCCCGGCCACCTACACTTTCACCGACAACGGTGACGGTACCGCCACGTTCGACTGGACGCCTGCCGACGGCGACACCGGTACCTACACCGTGACAGTTTCTGTCAGCGACGGTACCGACACCGACAGTGAGACCTTTGACATAGTCGTTAACCCTCGCGACCGCGAACTGGCTATCACTCCGGATACGCTGTTCTTTACTGCGACCGAGGGTGACCCCGATCCGGCTCCCGGAAGATTCGACGTGACGGAAGTCGGCGCTGACAACATTGCCTTTGACGCCACTGAAGCCGCTGCCTGGTTCGCTCTGGATAAGACCAGCGGCACGACTCCCGACAGCCTGTTTGTGCAGGTTGCCCTGAGCGGTCTGACGGCCGGCTCTTACTTGGACTCCGTCGAGGTTTCCTCGGTTGAGGCTGTCAATACCGTCTACGGTTTTGTCCGTCTCACCCTGAATCCGGCTGTCAACAATGCCCCCGTACTCGATTCAATCGGCCCTAAGGTCGTCGAAGAAGGCAATCAGCTTCTGTTCGGCGTTAATGCCTCTGACCCTGATGGCACGACTCCGGTCTTGAGCGCTGAAGACCTGCCCACCGGCGCCAGCTTCATTGACAACAATGACGGCACTGGCGATTTCGACTGGACTCCGGGCTTTGATCAGGCCGGCGTTTACAATGTGACCTTTATCGCGTCCGACGGCGCCCTGGCCGACTCGGAAGTGGTTGAAATCACTGTAAGCGAAGTCAACCAGGCTCCGGTATTTACGGTAGTACCGCAGGACACGGTTACTATCGATGAGTGTGACACGCTTCAGGTGACGGTCATGGCAACTGACGCCGATGGTGACGCAGTCAGCATCGCGCTCGATCCGGTTCTGACCAACATGACTTTCACCGACAGCGGCAACGGTACTGCCGTGCTGTACTTCACCCCTGACACGACTCAGACCGGAATATACGATCACACGCTCTCCGTGACTGACGGCATGGATACGACCTTTTACATGTTCACTCTGGTGCTCGAAGACTGCATCATCGAGCAGGAATGCAACGTCATGGTCCTGTCGGATACGCTCTTTGAGTTCTATGACACCATCTACACCAAGGGTGTGGTTGTCGATAATATCGACACCCTGCTCGTCACCAGTGGCGGACCGGAAGAATTCTGTTACGAAGTCGATTGCGAAACTCTTCCGTCCTGGCTGATGGTTAACCCGCTGTCCGGCTGCACCCCGGGTGAAGTCGAGATAATGGCTGATGCCACCGGTCTCGGCGGCGGATCCTATTCGCACACCTGCTGGGTGATGGGTGACACGACCGTTTGCGATCCCAACCCGCAGCCTTTCACGGTCGTCCTGCATGTCGAAGTGATTGACACCTCCGTAACTGCCGACACGCTGGCGGTGGCTACCGTACCCGCCGTGCCGGGAGCACAGGTCATGGTCCCGATCAACTTCACCAATGCCTGTGATCTGGCCGGCATCGAAACCTGGCTGGAATATGATAACGACGTTCTCACACTGGATTCCGCCTCGTATGTCGGTTCCCGCGTGGAACACTTTGCAATAACCGTTGACACCATCAACCCGGTCATGCATACGGTCCACCTGAATGCCGCCGATGACACCGCGTTGGTCCCGCCGGGATACGGCCTCTTCGCGAAACTGTACTTCTCGATCGATTGCGAAGCTCCGCACGGTTTCTACGCAATCGACCTCCTGCCCGACGGCGTCGACAACCCGGTCTTCACCGAATGGTGCACGGCCGGCTTTGAACCGGTAATTCCAGACTTCATCAGCGGTGGCATTGCTGTAGACACCAGTGCCAACTATGTCTGCGGCTACGTCGTCGATACCGCCGGTAACCCGATTCCGGGCGCCACGGTTGAACTGTGGGCGGCTGACTTCCCGGCCGGTGCGCCGCTTATGTCTACGACCGCCAACGGTTCCGGCGCATTCGCCTTCAGCGAATTCACCGAAATCCCGTTCGACCTCTGGGGTTATATGGAAGGCTACTATCCCGGTCATATCGACAATCTGAACTACGGTCAGAGTGGTGTCATGATTGTCCTGACGCCGGTTTCGCCGGTCTACCCGACCCCGTACTGGAACGACTTCTACTGCGACGAAAACCTTTACCTCTGCGAACCGATGCCGATCGGCTCAGTGGTCGACGCCTACGATCCGGACGGTATTCACGTCGGTACCTATTTCGTGACCGAAGTCGGTAGATACGGCTTCATGGCCGTGTACGGCGAAGAGCCGTTTAACGAAGGTGACCAGGGCGCTGAAGACGGCGACACCATTTCCTTCTATCTTAACGGCGTACTCGCCGAGGTAACAGGCGACGTCGTCTGGACTACCGAATACAAACAGTCCGAAGTCTGCCTGGATGCCTTCTGCGAAAAGTGCAAGCTGTGCCCGATCTCTGAAGGCTGGAACCTTATCAGCTGGAACGTCGACACCGAAGTTGACTTCATTGAAGACGTGTTGGTCTCGATCGAAGGCTGTATCGATGTCGTCCTTGGATTCGAGCAGGGTGCGCTCACCTATGATCCGTTGCTGCCGGAGTTCTCGACTCTGTGGAATGTCGATCATCTGAGCGGCTACTGGATCAAGAGTTCCTGCGACACCGTACTTGAAGTCTGCGGTCTGCCGGTACCGGTTTCGACACCGATCGAGGTCTTTGTCGGCTGGAATCTCGTCTCCTATCTGCCGGAAGTCTGCATTCCGACCGAAATGGCTCTGGAGACGATCCACAATAACCTCATCGTGGCCCTCGGCTTCGACGGCGGTGGTTTGACTTATATCCCGTTTGACACGCTGTTCAATACGCTGGATGAGCTTTGCCCCTGCGGCGGCTACTGGGTCAAGATGTATGAAGACGACGAGCTGATTTACCCGAGCGGTGGTCCGGTTGTGGCTTCCCCGATGGTTCGTCAGCCTCTCGGCACCCCGATCGCCAAGGCGGCTCCGACCTCAGACGTCACTACCAGCACCCGCTGGATGAACGTCTACTCGTATGAACTGACTCTGGACGGCGAAATCGTCAAGGCCGGTTCCGAAATCTCAGCCGTTACTGAAGGCGGTATGAAGATCGGCGCCTTTACTATGGTCGAAGACGGTAAGTTCGGCTTTATGCCGGTTTATGCCGACGAGGGCAATACCCGCGAAGTCGAGGGTATCCGCTCCGGCGAGAGCTTCCACCTTGTCGTCAACGGTGTCAAGTCTAACGAAACCTTCTCCTTTGACGGTATGGGTACCAGAATGGAAGTCGGCAACCTGACGGCTGCCAAAGGTTCGGACAATCTGCCGGGCGAATTCTCGCTCTCTCAGAACTACCCGAACCCGTTCAACCCGACCACGACTATTGAGTTCAGCCTGCCCACCACCACTCAGGCCAGGATTGAAATCTTCAATATCCTGGGTGAGCTCGTGGCTACTCCGTTCGACGGCGTGGCTGAGGCCGGTCAGAATTCGGTCGTCTGGGAAGGCACAAATTCTGCTGGACAGAATGTTGCCTCTGGTATTTATTTCTACCGTCTGACTGCCGATAATAATGTCGAGACGAAGAAGATGACTCTGCTCAAGTAAGAGTCAATCTGCGTCAGACTTGAAAATCGAGAATATGTCCGGCCGGTCCTGGTGACCGGCCGGACAAACTATAGGCGGTGAAAAGGTGAAGAGAGTTATTCGCGGGTTAGTTTCAATCACCCTGGCGACTTTGCTCATAGTCGTCTTCAGCGTGGCCGACGTAATCCCGACTCCGGAATGGATCATTGTCAAAGGGGATATAACCTACAACGGACAACCGGCGCCATTGGGTACTTTGGTCGATGCCTTTGATCCAACGGGCGTACATTGCGGCAGGATAGCTGTCGGCGATGTTACGGACTCGGTTGGTATTTACGGGTTCATGAACGTGTATCGAGACGATATTACGACACCGTCCGTCGATGAAGGGGCGGAACCCGGAGATAGTATTTCATTACAGATCATGGGTCGAGACGCCACTATTGAATCCGGTGAAGTTGTCTACTGGACGTCCAATGGTGATCCCTTTACGTCGAATATTGCCGGCACCGGCACGATAGGCTTGAATATAGTTGATCCGGCGGATGATACGTTGGTAGTGTCCGGCGCGACTATCCGCTTCTTCGCCGACATTCAGAACACCGGCAATGGTATCGATTTTTATGGGGTGAGCTCGAATTCAGCTCGAGGTTGGACGACGGTGGATTACGATACGACACTTTACCCGGGGACCGACTCCGCCGAGTACGTTTGGATCTATAATGATCCCGGCTTGCAGGCAACGGTCTTCTTCGATGTCGAAATCCCGATAAGCCCGGGAGATCTGTCCGATACGGTCATTTACGAAGTCTTTTCGCGACTCGATACTACCGTTCGTGAAACTGATACCGTGATTCTGCTGAATCCATCCGTCGATATTGCTGACGGGCATGGCGAGCAATTTCCGATCGGCTTCACCATCAGCCAGAACTACCCCAACCCCTTCAATCCGGCCACGTCCATTGCGTTTGAACTGCCCGTTAAGACTTCGGTTCTACTGGAAGTGTACAACGTACTGGGTCAGAGAGTCGATGCAGTTGATCTGGGTACTCGTTCGGCCGGAAGCCATACCTATGAATATGATGCTTCCAGTTTGGCCAGTGGTGTCTACCTGTATCGCCTGGTAACCGATCTGGGCGAGAGATCACGTAAGATGATTCTGGCCAAGTAACGAACCGAGAATGCTCATTAGCGAAGCCCCGGCAAGCCCGGGGTTTTTTGCGTGTCCGTCTTTTTGACTCTTGATTTTTCGCGAATCTTTGTTTTGCTTATCGGTTATGAGTAACGTGCCACTGCTCCTTAGAACACAATTTTTGTGCTAAGTTCGGGGATCGATCATGTCACTGCGCCTTAACATTGCTGGTAAAACCGATGTTGGTTTGGTGCGTCCGGGCAATGAAGACTACCTTCATATCGACGATAAGAAGCACCTCTATGCCATATGCGACGGCATGGGCGGTCATCAGGCCGGCGAAGTCGCCTCGATGTCGGCAGCGCAGGTGCTGTCCCTGGCATTCAACCACTTTTCCGACGAACTGCTTCGAGAAAAGATGCTGGCCCCGGACAGAACCGTACCGACGTCGGGTGACCTGCTGATACGATCGGTGCGGCTGGCCAATCGCCGGATCTATAACAAAGCGTTCAATGACCCGTCTCTTTCCGGGATGGGTACCACTATTGTCGCCGTTACCTTCGACAAGGAGATGATGTCGGTTGTCCATGTCGGTGACAGTCGGGCCTATCGGCTCGATCAGCGCCGGCTCGTTCCGCTAACCGTCGATCATTCCTGGGTCTCCGAGATACAAGCCAACCAAAGTATCAGCCGCGAAGAAGCGGAATCCATGGTCGGCAAGAACGTTATCACCCGCGCCCTGGGTGTTCGAGAGGCGGTCGACGTCGACTACCGCCTGGTGCGGGTCCGATCGGGTGACATCTTCGTGCTCTGTTCCGACGGCCTCTGCGGGTTTGCCGCCGATGACGAGATATTCGATGTAGCTCACCAGGTCCGTGATAATATCGATAAGATTGTAGACAATCTAATACGGTTAGCCAACGATCGCGGCGGCTCCGACAACGTTACGGTCATTGCCATCGAAGTCCAGGAAGCGGAGTCCAGCACGCTGCCCGAGGTTGACGTCTTCACGCAGCCGGCCGAATCCGCCGAAGTACTGTCGCTTGAAGACCAGTGGCTGGACAAACTGGCTGAGGCCGAAAAGGAGCTGGAATCGAAGCCGGACCAGGACAGCGGCGGCGACAGTCCCAACAAGCTGTTTCTGACTCTCATTTTCCTCGTCTTTATCGTGGTGGCCGGAGCCGTGATCTATTTCACTTCAGCCGGTCGGTAATTGCCCAACCTTTCGGCTTGTTCGTATTTCTGAACCCCCAAGTTTTCTGTCATCTGTCGACTGTCAAATCGCGTAGCGGTGGGGCTCGTTCCCGCCGATTCAGCAGACATCCGTCCCGCCCCCCGGACGACCCCAGAAAAGCCTTGACTTTGGAGCCCAGCGCCGTTTCTTGGGAGCGGTGTAAATGCGCCCATAGCTCAATTGGATAGAGCGTCTGACTACGGATCAGAAGGTTGGGGGTTCGACTCCTCCTGGGCGTATTAAATATCTAAGGAGACCGGTATCCTGTTGCGGGACTACTAGATACACAGAGTTTGGTGTCAGCCGAGATATTTTGGCGTACTTCCACTCCTGATTTGTAAGAGATTGTAACGAATATTCTGGAGTCTGATTGAATGAGAAGAATCTTGATGGTGTTACTGCTGGGTTGCCTCTGCCTGGCTCTCGGTTGTGAGGAAAAGGAGAGCAACGGCAATCCCCCAACCAACGGCGGCAATGGAAACGGAAATGGCGGCGGTAACGGCGGCACTCCCGTGGACGGTGAGATAACAATTGATCACATCGACGGAGCCGGCCCCGGTTCGCAGGAGCTTCAGGCCGGCGTGCCTGTTGTGTTTCACCTCCGCTACAATAATAGTACCAGCGGTACTATCACCGGATTTTCCAACGGTTACAGTATCTGGTCACCCAACGGCGCTACCTGGAACACCCTTTTCGCAGCCGATGAGGCCAATATGAAGGATCGCTTTCTCGATCTTATTATGTCATTCAATTCCTTCAGCATCACGGGAACCGGCCGAGATACGGTAGGTATTGGCGGCGCCTCAATAAATAAGGGAATTCCGGCCGGATTTAACGAAGTGGCGTTTTCCCTTCGAATTGGTCCCATTCCCAACAGCCATATAGGGAAACAGATTTGTATCGATTCTGCGTTTTATCCTCCCGGCGGCGCCTGGTTGTGGGCCTTTTCCGGTGGGGGTTCGGCTCAAGCCGTCTGGAACGGACCTTATTGCTATACCATTGTCGGCCCATAAAAGGCGGTTTGCATCGGCTGATTCTCTGTATAAGGAGTCAGATGTTTATTTTCACTACCTGGTTAACAAATAGACAACTTGAACGATATTTTAGATTATAGAGAAGATAAAGAACGAAGCATAATGGAGAAAAAACTATGAGCAGGCTATTGGTGATCCTTCTGTTAACGTTTTCTCTGGCGATGGCCGGCGAAAAGCCAACCTCGTCCGAAAAAGCCGAAACAGCCACGGAACAGGAACAACCGAAGAAGAAGATGGGTATGGTTACTATCGACAAAGTGGCCGGTTTGCACGGTCAGGACAGTATCCTCACTGGCGTCCCGGTTACCTTCTTCCTGCGCGTCGTCAACCAAACCGGCAAACGGGTGCTGGCCTCCACCAACGGATTCAAAGTGTATTCGCCGGACGGAGCCAAATGGGATACGACTATCGGCACCAACACGGAAGTTATGACCAGTGAGATTTACGACGGTGGTCACTACATCAACTACTTTGGTGTGGAAGAGGGGGCGTCCGGTTCCGGGGCGGACACGGTCGGCTTCGGCGGCTTCCTCATCAACGCCAAAGGCATCTATGAAAATTTTGATACGGTGGCGTATTCGATCCAGATCGGCCCCATCGACAAAGCGTACAACGGACACAAGATATGTGTCGATTCGGCTTTCTACCCGCCCGGCGGCGGCTGGTTGTGGTCGTTGAGGAACGAATCGTACCAGCCCGTCTGGCGAGGCCCTTACTGCTATACGGTGGTCAACGGTGAAACCGTCGCGGGCGCCGCTACGAAGTCCGGCAAGTAAACCGATATCCGACTCGAATAAAATTCATACGCGCCGGCTGAGAATGTTCAGCCGGCGTTCTTTCTGGAACATCGGTCTCCCTAAAACCCTCCTTGCGCCGCCACCTAATTTGCTCTATATATCCGCTACAAGATCCTGAACCCGAAGCAACTAGTAGCTCATGAAAACCCTGTTGGAAACGAAGCTCTTTCCCTTTGTCGTCAAACCTGGTCGGTATGCCGGAGGTGAACTCGGCCGGATCGTCAAAGACCCGGCCAACCGGCTCTCGTATCTCCACGCCTTCCCCGACAAATATGAACTCGGACAGGCTTATCTCGGCCTGCAGACCCTGTATCATGTCGTTAACTCGGACGACCGCTTCCTCTGCGAACGCGTGTTCGCCGTCGATCACGACGCTGAAGAAATCATGCGCCGCGAGAACATCCCCCTTTTCTCACTCGAAAGTCAACGCCCGGCAATTGAATTCGACGCGATTGGCTTCACGCTTCCCTACGAACTAACCTACACCAATCTCCTCACCATGCTGGACCTGGCCGGGATTCCACTCCATGCCCAGAAACGTGCGAACGATCACCCGCTGATTCTGGCGGGCGGACCGGCGGCTTACAACCCGGAACCGATGGCCAGGTTCATAGACTGTTTCTTCGTTGGCGACGCCGAAGAAGGTTTGGTGGAAATCCTGTCAATCCTGCACGCCATGAAAAATGCCGACCGTAGCGCTAAGCTGGAGCGAATCTGCCGCCAAGTACAGTCCGTCTACGTCCCGCAATACTACGATGATAACCGTAATCCCGTTGTCGCTTTTGCACCGGAGAAGATCACAGCCCGAATTCTTCCTAAATTGAAGCAGGATTATTACCCGGATCAGCCGTTGTTGCCGCTCATCGACACGACACACAATCATCTCAGCGTCGAAATAATGCGGGGCTGTCCGCGCGGCTGTCGGTTTTGTCAGGCCGGCCCGATCTATAAGCCGGTACGCCTGCGAGATCGGCATGAGATCTTGTCCCAGGTGGAGAAGCAGATGAAGAATACCGGCTATGATACGGTTTCTCTTCTGTCACTGTCGAGCTCGGACTACCCTGAGATCGAAGAACTGGCGACGGCGCTGGCGCGACGGATGGAACCGTTACGGGTGGCCGTCTCACTGCCTTCACTCCGCCCCGGCACCATAACGCCCCGCCTGCTGAACGCCCTCAAATACGTGCGACGAGCGGGACTCACTCTGGCGCCCGAAGCCGGCACCGAGCGCCTGAGGCTCTTCATCCGCAAAGAGATTTCCGATGCCGCCATTTACGACACGGCCGAAATGGCCTTCCGCAAAGAATGGCACAAACTGAAGCTGTACTTCATGGTGGGGCTGCCGACCGAAACCGAGGAAGACATTCAGGGCATCATTAAAATAGTGTGCCAGATCTACGATAACGGCAAGAAGTACCCGGGCAAGAAAACCATCAACGTGACCCTGTCACCCTTTGTGCCGGAACCGCATACTCCCTTTCAGTGGGACGGCATGGACTCGTTCGAGCAGATTCTCGACAAGATGCAGTACATCAAGCGAAACGTCCAGCGCCGCAACATCAACTTCAAACACGGTAGCTGCGAGTCGGCGGTTCTGCAGGGCGCCCTCGGGCGCGGGGGGCGCGAGCTCGGCCACGTCATTGAAACCGTTTACAGAAACGGAGGGCGTTTCGACGGCTGGGGGGAAGACTTTGACTACGACAAGTGGACCGCTGCCTTTGCGGAGCATAGGATCTCCGTCGAAGACTACCTGAAACCGCTGTCTTTCACCGGGGATTTGCCCTGGGCTCACATAAGCAAAGGACCGTCGTGGGAACACCTCCAAAAAGAACGCCACCGAACTTCGACCCAACTGGCGGATTACACACCGGCCGCCGATGTCGAAGAGGAAAGTGGCGGGACGTCTCCCCAGATGGAATTCGGTCGCGGCAAGAAGAAGGTAGCCTCCAAGAACGTCGCCGCACCGACCAAGAACCGACTGCGACTGCGCTGGGGCAAGACAGCTCGATACAAGTACATGTCGCATCTGGATAACATCCGGGCTCTGGAAAGAGCTATCCGACGGTCGCGGATTCCAATCGCTTACAGCCAGGGGTTCCATCCGACCATGAAGCTCTCTTTCGGTCCGCCGCTTCCGCTCGGTATGACGTCCGAGGCCGAGTACACTGATCTGACTTTGGAATCGAATCTCATGCCGTCCATGGTCGAGGCTCTCAAGGCTGCTCTTCCGGAGGGATTGATTATGTATGATGTCCGCAATGTTCTTGGGAAAAGCAAGTCGCTGTCCGCCTCAGTGAACCGGGCGGTCTACACCCTGGGCCTTGAGAAGAGCGAGAAAAATGCCGACTTAAGTAACAAAATCGAGGAGGTTCTGAGCAGTATCGTGCTTGAAGTTGACCGGGTCGGCAAGGAGCAGGTACGCCGGTTGGATATCAGACCGGCCATCCATGATATTGCACTGGAGAACGGTGATCTCAGGATGACTCTGGGTTTGAGCGATGGCGGCTATGCCCGTCCACAAGAAATTCTGGCTGAAATCTTCAACAGCGACCGGGCAACCGCACTGGCCAATCAATTGCATCGCGCCGAAATGTATCGGCTGGACGAAACGGGTCAGAAGATAGACCCCATGGACTTATAAGCGATGGTAGTTCCGGACACAAGGAAATCCGACCGTCCGGTCGACCCGGTTCGGCTCGCGGCGGTCGAGGCGCTGGTGTTGGTCGAGCGAGGCCAACCGACCGACACGGCTGTCCAGCAGGTAATCGGCGACAAAAACCTGCGTTCTCTGGATAGGCGCTTCCTGCTGCAACTGGTTAACGGTACCACCAAAATGCGGCGGCGGCTCGATCACGAAATCAAGTTCTACCTTTCCAAACCATCGATGAAACTGCCGCCACGACTGGCCAACATACTGCGGCTCGGTTTCTATCAACTGCATTTCACCGATCGCATTCCCTCGGCAGCGGCCGTCTCGGAATCGGTCTCGCTCGCTCATCACCTGGCCGACAAGTCGCGAGCCCGGTTGGTCAACGCCGTTATGCGTACCTGCCTGCGCGAGCCGCATCGAATTCACTTCGTTGACAAAGAGAAAGACCCCGTCAAGCACCTGGCTGACTTCTACAGCTTTCCAGATTACTTCGTCAAGTACGCCGTCAACGAATTCGGAGTCGATCGAGCGGAGACCATGTTGCGAGCCTTTAACGAACCGCCCCACGTCACGTATCGAGTGAATTTCCTGAAGGCCAAACCCGATGAAGTGGCCAATATCCTGCAGAAAAACAACATCGAATTCTCCTACGGCAAGTTTTTGCCCGAGTTTATTCACATCGAAGAAACCGGACTGCCGCTCCAAGACGAACTGATCGCCACCGGCAAAGTCTTCGTACAGGACGAATCCGCAGGACTCCCGGTGCGACTCCTCAATCCCCGGCCGAATGCCTACGTCGTGGACCTGACCGCTGCTCCGGGAGGCAAAGCCACGTATATGGCGATACGCATGCGCAATCGGGGACGTGTAACAGCTATCGATAAGTCTCAGCAACGATTGCAGCTGGTCCAGGAAAACGCCCAAAGACTGGGCATCAAGATCATCGCGCCGGTCTATTGCGACATGATGCAGTTCCGAAGCGGGCCGTTCGATAGAGTGCTGCTGGATCCCCCCTGTTCCGGCTGGGGAACCGCCGGCAAAAACTCGGATCTGCGCTGGTCAAAAACCGAGGACGATATCAAGAACCTGGCTACTATTCAGGCCGGCATGATTTCACGCGCCGCTAAACTCGTAAAACCGGGCGGCGTACTGGTGTATTCCACATGTACCATCATTCGGGCGGAAAACGACCAGATCGTTGAGGAGTTCCTCCTGAGAAACAAGGAGTTCGAAATCGAATCAGCCCGTACGTACTTTAGTGAGGAACTGGTGTCGGAGCGCGGCTTCGTGAAAACCTACCCTGAATTAAACAAGATGGACGGCGCCTTCTGCGCCAGACTGAAACGACAGCTGCATTGACGATTGAATGCGGTCGATCTGTACTTCGCTTACCCGTAAGACCCTGGCAAATAGGGAAGATACTCCAGTCGTTGAATCGCGTAGCGGGCGGCCTTGCGCCGCCCGGCGTCTCGGTTTAAATGTTTTTATTGCCACCTGCCGGCCACTTCAACTATAAATGTATAATCTATGACGAAAACCGGACAGTACCCAATTTATGATGTACTGTTCAAATGCAAATCGGCGTAACCAAGACGATGATAGCTTAAATGACACCCGTACGAGCCTCCAGACTGGACAACACCAAGAAACCCACCGGCTTCCTGTCCGATAAACTCCCCCCCGGTTCCTGGCAGCGAAAGGTCGTTTTTTGGATTGTTATTCCCATCCTCTGTCTTTTCATTCTGTATCTTGTCACGGACAACATTGTGATGATGTACATCACCCGCCACGGTGAAGAATTCCCCCTGCCGGACTTCACGGATCAAACCGTCATGGAAGCCCAGTACCGCCTGAGTGAGCTGGACCTCGAGTATGAAATAGCCTCCGAGGAGCATTCCCCGGGAAAAACTAAGGGATTGATCCTCAACCAGTTCCCGATTGCCGGCACCAAAGTCAAGTCCGAACGCGTCATCAAGTTCGTGATCTCGGCCGGCCAGAAAATGGTCGAGATTCCCTTTTTGGCCGGAATGTCTGTCCGTCAGGCCATGCTTGACCTGGAAACGGCCGGATTGACACTCGGCGAAATCGCCTGGGCGTTCTCCGATACACTGCCGGAACGGGTTATTGTATTCTCGTATCCCCCGGCCGGCACGGAGATACCGATCGGCTCGCCGGTGAACCTGATGGTCAACCACGGCCGAGCCTCCGACTTTACCTATATGCCCAAAGTGGTCGGTCTCACGCTGGATGAAGCTGCTGCGAAGATCGAAGCTAAGAATCTGAGAGTCGGCGTCGTTTCTCGCCGCACCGATGAAAACTTCCTCCCCGAAACCGTCCTGGAACAGTCCGAACCGGAAGGCACGGAACTGGATGTGGGTACGGAGATTGACCTGGTAGTGAGCTCGACAGAGTGAGGAGCGCAATGGGGGATTATTCGGTTTACATGATCAAATACCTGTTGTTATCTTAGAATATGATAATCTCCAAGTTGATACTTAAGAACTGGCGCAACTTCAGCAATGTCGATGTTAGTTTGTCCGAACGCGTGTTCTTGGTTGGTCCTAACGCATCGGGTAAGTCTAATCTGCTTGATGTGTTCAGGTTTCTTCGCGATATTGCAACACAAGGGGGAGGATTGCAGAAAGCCGTAAGTGATAGAGGCGGGGTCTCGAAGATACGATGTCTTTACGCGCGGAGAAACCCTGACATTGAGATAGAAGTTGAATTCTCAGAAGAGTCTGGCGCGCCAGAGCAATGGCGATATGCAGTCGGAATCCGGCAAGAACCTAGGGGACAGCGTCTAACCTATCTCTCCCACGAGAGAGTATTGAGAAACGGTAGAGTGATACTCGATAGACCGGACAACAATGACAAAGAGGACAGAATTCTGCTTACTCAGACCCATCTTGAGCAGGTAGGTGCCAACAAGGACTTCAGAGAAATCTACCATTTTCTGAATTCGATTCTGTACTTACATTTGATACCCCAACTGCTGCGGTTTCCGGACGCGTTTCATGGAGTAGAAATGCCCGGAGACCCTTTTGGGAGAAATTTCCTTGAGAGGGTGTCTGCGACGAGTAAACAGATAAAGAAGTCGAGGCTCAGTAAAATCGAAGATGCACTGCAATCAGCCGTGCCAAATCTGAAGCAGCTTAACGACATAAGAGATGACAAGGGAAATCCGCATCTGGAAGCCGTATACGAGCATTGGCGTCCGCAAGGCGCAAAGCAACGTGAAGATCAGTTTTCTGATGGCACTTTGCGTCTCATAGCTTTATTCTGGTCTTTTCTTGAGGGGCAGGCGCCGCTTCTTCTTGAGGAGCCTGAGCTGTCACTAAATGCTGCCATTGTTTCGAAGATTCCAGCTTTAATGCACAGAATGCAAAGAAAGAAAAAAGGCAAGCGGCAGATCATATTGAGCACACACAGTGCTGATTTATTGTCGGACAGAGGTATCGGTGGTGAAGAGGTTTTACTGCTTCGACCCGGTATTGAGGGAACGGAGGTCCGATCTGCTGACACCATGACGGAAATCAAGACCCTTCTTGACTCTGGGTTGAGCGTGGCTGATGTAGTGTTGCCGCATGCCAATCCTCCTGAAGTCCATCAGTTGGAGTTGTTCGAATTTTGAAGACTATACCAATGAGTATCTTTGTGGAGGGAGTTATTGATGAGATGGCCATCAAGAGAGTAGCACATCAGTTTAACCCGAATATCAAAATCGGCACAAGTTACGGTATGAAAGGTAAAGACTACCTGAGGGAAAAAGTCAATGGTCTGAATAAGGCTGCTGCCGGATGC
>CAZLBP010000052.1:0-23408 GCA_964557855.1 uncultured Ignavibacteriales bacterium
CCTTGCGCCGCACCGGCTTACCGGATCGGCGGGGACAAGCCCCACCTCCACGCGATAACGAAAGTCGACCAAATTCCACGTTTTGAGACAGCCTGCTTGCGGTGCGTTTCTATTTCTATTCCGTATGGGGCAACGGGTGCCCGCCACAAACTCGTTTGGGGTGGTCGTTCGCTTGTAGGTCGAAATCCCGCTTCGGGCTTCGACATTCAGACTCAAATCCGGCGTCGCTCATTGCCTGCATGAAGAACCCACCCGTTGGGTGGGCTACCATCTCTGTTTCTTCCTCTTCCTCCCACACCCCGGTTGCCCGCCAATCACATTTTCCTTATATTCCTCATCCTTATGAAGAAGAAAGGCCGAACGTGAACGAACCCGAACCTGTCAAAGCTGACCTGATCCCATACACGCCGGAGTATCTTCAGGAAGTCCGCTCCTGGATCGATTCCCGCGAGACCTACTACAACCTCTCGCGCAGCAAAGACTTCCCGCCTCCCGCCGATGTCATCCGGCTCTGGCAGCGCGAAGACGTTTCGTCGTATCTGCTCTACACCGGCAATCATCCGGTCGCCTACGGCGAGCTGTGGCACCGCCCCCAGGAAATGGCGATCGAAATCGCCCACATCCTCGTCAAACCGATCCTCCGCTGGCAAGGCTACGGTACCACCATGGTTCGCCTGCTGTTCGAACGAGCATCGACGAAGCCCGAAATAGCCAAGGTCGTCATCAATCTACCCGTGGATAACCCCGAATACCTCTCGTGCTGCACCAATGCCGGCTTCGAACTGGTCGGCACCCCGGCCGGCGTGTCGGGACTGAGAATGATCCGGGTCGTGACAAGATCACTACTATAGAATTCAAAATAATGGTTACAATAATACAAATTAGAGAAGGTGAGGTCAAAAAATGACGGAATACAAGAATATTCTGGTCGAGCAGAAAGACAGGATTTTGGTCGTCACGATCAACCGCGAGCGGGCGCTCAATGCCCTGAATAAAGAAACGGTCAACGAAATCCAGCAGATGTTCCACTACTACTGGACCGACGCCAGTATCGGCTGTGTCATCATCACCGGCGCGGGCAAAGCCTTCGTGGCGGGCGCCGATATCTCTGAGATTGCCGAACTCGACGGCCGCACCGGGGCCGATTATTCGGCCCACGGCCTGTACCTGATGAAAACCGTACAGAACTTCCCCAAACCGGTCATCGCCGCCGTCAACGGCTTCGCGCTCGGCGGCGGGTGCGAACTGGCCCTCGCGTGCGACATCCGCCTCGCGTCAGACAAAGCGAAGATCGGTCAGCCGGAAGTCAACCTGGGCATTATTCCCGGCTTCGGCGGCACGCAGCGCCTGTCACGATTGGTCGGTAAAGGTAAAGCCACGCAGCTTATCCTGACCGGTGAGATGATCGGCGCCGAGGAAGCACACCGGATCGGGCTGGTCGAAGAGGTCTACCCGGCCGAGGAGTTGATGGACAGGGCGATGGAAATGGCCACCCTGATCTGTTCGAAGGCGCCGCTGGCGATAACGATCGCCAAGGAATGTATCAACCGCGGCCTCGACATGGCCCTGGCACTCGGCTGCGACCTGGAAAAAGCCAACTTCGGCCAAACCTGCTCGACCGGCGACAAGAACGAAGGCTGCGAGGCCTTCATGGAGAAGCGCAAGCCGGAGTTCACGGGGCATTAAAACTCTGATGGGAGTAGGGCAGGTCCGCTTCGGACCTGCCATCAACCGCGATCGCAGATCGCGGCCACACAATGTCGTTCCCGCGCAAGCGGGAATCCAGCTATACGCGTGTACGCCGAGATCCCTCTTCGGGTCTCGACGCGATGTGCCAATAAACATCTATAATCGAATCCCCTCTTGAGATTGAGAGGGAGTGGCCGAAGGGCAGGGTGTGATCTTCGTTCGACAGGACCTGCCTCTCGACCGCGATCGCAGATCGCGGCCACAGAGCTCCCCCTTTGTCATTCCCGCTCCCTTTCTTGTCATTCCCGGTCAACCTCTTGTCATTCCCTTTCACCATCCTGTCATTCCCGCGAAAGCGAGAATCCCTTTGCGGAATCTAAAACAACACCACCCCCATGCCAATCGTTAACAAAGTCAGGACAATCTGACATTCACCTCCCAGCTGCAATTCCCAACCGATCGTGTCCAGTGCGACGAGTGAATTCGTCTTTGGATCCTCCGCTCTGTAATTACTTGCCAAACCGCCAACCAACACACATCTTCATCAAAACTCTCGCATAGCTGACAAGACCTAAAGGAACACCTTGCGCTACTTCGACACATTCTGGTCTATAGCCGTTGATTATGCCTGGGGGCTGCCGCTGGTTATCCTCCTGATAGGGTCCGGCATATATTTCACCTTTGCGTCCAAATTCCTGCCGTTCCGAGCCTTCCGACACGCCATAGACATACTACGAGGCAAGTACGACAAAAAGGATGACCCCGGCGAAATCAGCCACTTCCAGGCCCTTAGCTCCGCGCTCTCGGCCACCATCGGCATGGGCAATATCTCCGGTGTGGCGGTGGCCATTGCCCTGGGCGGGCCGGGAGCGGTCTTCTGGATGTGGATCGCCGGGCTGGTCGGCATGTCCACCAAGTTCTTCACGTGTACCCTGGCCACCATGTACCGCAAGAAAGACTCGCGCGGTATCGATCAGGGCGGCCCGATGTATTTCCTCGAGGTCGGCCTGGGCCCGGCCTTCAAACCCCTGGCCATCATGTTTGCCGTGTGCGGCATGATCGGCTGCCTGGCCTTGTTCCAGATCAACCAGCTGGCGGGGCTGCTCGATGTCCACCATGACATCGCCCCGCTCGGCACCGGCGTGATCAGTATGCTAATCGTCGGTGTCGTCATTCTGGGCGGCATTGTCCGGGTCGGGCAGGTGACTTCCAAAGTGGTCCCCGCCATGTTTGTCATCTATGTCGTCGCGTCGATGTTTATCATCTTGTCCAATATCTCTCAGGTACCGCATGTCATCTGGAACATCATCCATTCAGCATTCGGCGGTGAGGCTCTGGTCGGCGGCGCGGCCGGGGTGGCGTTCCGCGAAATCCTGATCACCGGCGTCAAACGAGCCGCCTTCTCCAACGAGGCCGGAATCGGCACCGCGCCCATGGCCCACGGCGCGGCCAAAACGAAGGAGCCGATCCGCGAAGGACTAATAGCCATGCTGGGGCCGTTCCTGGACACCAACCTCGTCTGCACCATGACGGCGCTGGTCATTGTCATCACTGGCGTGACCGTAGCCCCGGACCTGGACGGTGTCGTCATCACGGTCAACGCCTTCGAAACAGGCATCCCCGGCATCGGGCAACCGGTTTTGACCGTCTCGATCATCCTGTTCGCCATCTCGACCATGATCTCGTACTCGTATTACAGCATCAAATGCGCCAAGTATCTCTTCGGCGAGAGAATCGGCGGCTGGTATGTCTACATTTACCTGATCAGCCTGCCGGCGGCCGCCGTCTGGAGCCAGGACACCGTACTCAACATCATCGACACCTGCTTCGCCCTCATGGCCATTCCCACCCTGACGGGTACTTTGCTGTTGTCGCGCAGGGTCGTGGCGGAGCTGCGGGGGTATTATAGACGGATGAATCTGTAAATGTTCCGTGGAGAGTGGCAATCCCGGTACCCCACCCAACGGGCATGTTGAAAAACCTTTTGTGTTGTCGTGTTGGGTCTTGAGCCCGCGTCAGCGGGATTGTGACCCGACACGTAACTCGTTAATATACAACAGCGGCAAATCACACGACTCCACTGACGTGGACTCGCAAGACCTGCCGCAACTTCCAATCGAGACTTTTTCAACAAGCCCCAACGGGTGGGCTAAGAAAGGTCCGCTCGGCAGTTGCGGTACCAGGTCAGGACCCTCGCGGGCCTGACTCCCAACCGCATTCAAAGTCCTCCTGCGCCTGACCTTCGTAGGGACAGCTCGCGAGCTGTCCGACCGATTCCGGGATCGGAGATCCCGGCCACACACAGGTATAGCGAAACGATCCCCATCCCCACCCCTCTCCTACTGCGTCATATTCTCGCACTTTCCCTACAAAACCGCTTCTGAATCCGACACTTCCCCCATTTAAAAGACCAAATCCAAAAACGAGGCTGCCGACATGAAAGATCGCGTGACATTCTCCAACCCAACCACAGGAAACGCGCGATTTCTCTATTGCCAAACGAACCCATTTCACAGAAAACCTCCGCAGAAAAAAAACGCTATTTCCAAACGAACCCATTTTGCCCCCACTAAAGTTGCGCGTACACAACAACATACAAGGGATTGCGGTAGTCGGTAGCACGAAAAAGAACCCATTTCCGCAGTTACGTCAGGTCCTGCACTGCCAAAGGCAGGGTGTGACCTGACAGTCCTACTTAACTCAGTGAACCTCCCTCAGAACAGTGATGCCCGCCCCGCCTCCAAATCCAGCAAGTACTTCTTCCGCTCCAACCCCCCGCCGTACCCGCGCAGATTACCGTTGGCTTCAATAACCCGATGACAGGGCACCACAATAGCGATACAGTTATCTCCATTCGCCCGCCCCACCGCCTGGCTCCCGCCGGGCTTGCCGATCTCACGCGCAATGTCACCATAAGACCGCGTTTCACCATACGGAATCCGAAGCAACTGCTGCCACACCGACATCTGAAACGGCGTCCCCTTTATATCCAGCGGCACCGTGAACTCCCGGCGCTGCCCCTCGAAATACTCCGCCAGTTCTCCCAGCAACTGCTCAATGAACCGACTATCTCGTTCGCTCATCTCCAGTCCGTACCGCTTCCGGATTCGCTTTCGGATACGCTCCAATCCGCCTCGGTCCGCGAATTCGAGAAGACAGACGCCCCGCTCGGTCGCCCCGGCCAGCATCTCGCCCACGGACGTTTCCAGTCGTTGAAAGACGATATCATTCTGCTTTTTCATGTACACTCCCCGGGGTTTCGCCGAATTCTCTTACAAAAGCATCCCGAAACCCGCTCGATGATTCGAAACCACACTCGAACGCCGCCGTCAGGTAATCCGCGCCGGATTGAATCAGTCGCCTGGCATGCTCCAGCCGCAACTTCCGGTGGAACGCCACCGGTGTCGTCTTCAAGTGCTGCTTGAAATACCTTCTGATAGTGGATATGTCGACCTGTGCTGCTCGAGACAGGTGTTCTTCACTCAGCTTGGCGGCAAGTTCGTTCTGTATTAGATCCAGTACATCGTCCCACCATTCCGGCCGGATATGCGGATACTCGTCGGGCCGACACCTCTTGCAGGCTCGCAATCCGGCTTCAACCGCCTCTTCGCGAGTCCCGAAGAACACCACGTTCTTCACCAGTGGGGTCTTCGCCGGACACGACGGCAAACAGTAAATGCCGGTCGATATCACTCCCACCCAGAACCGGCCGTCATATGCACTGTCATTCGAGCGCATAGCCCTGACCATCTTTTGTAATTCTAACGTCGACATGCCTTAATCTAAACGATGACCGCTCGACCCGCTACCGAAAATCGGGCACGGAACTTGATCTTTCGTTCCCGACATGAAAAAACCCCCGATAGCCGGGGGTCTTTTTCTGAGATTATAGTGATATTGACGATATCTATCTAATCAGCATCATCTTTCGAGTCTCGCGGAAATTGTCCGCTTCCATTTTGTAGAAGTAGATGCCGGAGGTCACGTCAGTTCCACGCTCTGTGGTTCCGGTCCAGTCGACAACGTAACTACCGGCTGACATTTCTTCATCAACCAGCCGCACGACTTCCTGACCGAGGATGTTGTAAACGGCGATCGTCACATGCGACAAGCGCGGCACATCAAATTCAACCTGAGTTGTCGGGTTAAACGGATTCGGATAGTTCTGGCCGAGAGAAAAAGTCTGGGGCAGGTCATTGTCCTCGAGTTTTTGCACGTCATCCGTGAAGTCCACCAAAACCACCACCGGATTCGTACCTTTCTCCCAATATGGCTCAAAACCAAACAAGTTTCCCCAGCGTTTGTAGGCTGTTTGGGTAAGATTATTGAATTTCATGGTGTCAACTGTAGCCTTACCCGATTTGCTCATGCCGGAAATATCGAAGACATACGTAGCGATCAGTCGTCTGGTCGCTACTGCTGTAATCTCAGACGAAGATTGACTGGTCGAATGATAGTACAAAAAGCGATTATTGGCATTCGTTACATTCAAGGCCGAATCTTCATAGAAATACGGGCCAATCCTCAGATCAGACTCACTCTGCAGACTGGAGCCCGTTGCACTTACCATTTGCACCAGAGGATTATCCCAGGAAAATCCCAGGGCAATCGTCCGCAGGTCCTCGTCCCAGTAGCCGTACAGCCTCATGGTTGCTTCACTGGAATCGGCGTTCAATTCCACAGTGACAGCTACGGTGTCTCTTTGCCCCGGATCAACATTCGGGTATTCCTTGCAGCAAATACTCGTTCTCCCGGCAAAGGTCGGAACATAGCCGGTTGCCGTTCCGGCTACCGGCACGAAGAAAGCCACCGATCCCTCATTGAAATGCAGTGTGTCAACTGTTATACCATCGTCCCCGTTTGTCCAGCTGTCGAAGGTGAACGAGTACGTGGCCCAGAGCTGCGCCGTGTCGGCAGGCAGAAGGCCGTCGGAAAACAGTCTGGCGCCACCAAACAGGAAATTGCGATTGACGTTTGAAGAATCTATGCTCTCTTTTTTGAACAGGAATACTCCCAGGTCAAAAGCGGAAGCAGTCAACGCTGTGGGTAAGGCCGTATCCATAGCAAAGTTCGGATTGTCCCAGGCAAAACCATAAGAAACACTCGCGAGCGTGTTGGCATCATTGTACACCCACAGCTCAAACTCAGCCTGGAGTCCGATTGTGTCGATTACGACCTCAAAGCGAACAGTGTCGGGATTCCCCAGATCCTGACCCCATGCCGGAACTGCCAGGACAACCAGTAGCGATAACATCAATAGCTTTATTTTCATCACATTACCTCATACGTTTTGTTTTTTGTCAGATTTCAACTCCGCCGCCAGAAACTAGTGTATCAGAATTCCCATACCAAATCTCCCAGTTCTCACCTCCATGTTTTTGCCACTATAACTACGTCTTCCTCTTATTTCCAAATTCTCATCACCTGTTACTCAAGAGCAGAATTTACACCGGCCTATACCACCCGTCAAATAAAAAACGCACCACGCCCCGGAAATGATTAAAAAAAGGGCGGGTCAAAAGACCCACCCTGATAAGTCAGGTTTAACCGACGATTACGGGGGTGGCGGAGGCCCTTGTTTGAAGAGATAGTCGACCAGATAAGTGACATCGTCAACAAGAATCCCGCCGAATCCATTGACATCTCCGCCTCTGCCATCGGGCGGAGGTCCGCCTCTGAACAGGTAATCAACCAGCATCGAAAGATCATCAACCAGTATGTCACCGTCGCAGTTACAGTCTCCATGTGCGCAGAATCTGATGGTGACTTTGCCGGGCGTGTGGGCATCGGGCCAGTAGTTACCCCAAATGGTCTTGATGTACGATTGACGCGCAGCGACGGTTGCCGTATCGATCGTGACTACCTGGGACGGAGCGGCGTTCGGATGCACCCAAATATACAGATTCAGAATCGCTCCCGTATCCGGGAGCATATAATCCGAATACCCGGAACCCGGCAGATTGGTCTGCATTAAGTACACAAACTGTTCATTAGCCTGGTCTGATACAATCTTCGAGACGTTATCAAAGTACTCGGTCCGCAGACCGACTACCGAGGCCGAGTCAAGGGAAATCGTACCATTATGATCTTCAAGCCGGAAGGCGAACTGGATCTCCTTAACCTGGGCCGTATTGGCCAGATAGACCGGAATCACGATCTGCGTACCAACGGCAGATTCAGTCGAGTCCATTTTCAGCGTATCAGCCTGGGCCCAAATATAGTTCCTCAAATGCTCCTCACCCGGCCCGAGCGAGCAAGTATCATCAACTACCAAAGATACGTCGTAAATACCCGGCGTCGAATATGTGTACTGAGGATTTTGCGCATCAGAACTGTCGCCGGTCCCGAATGACCACTCCCAGGAAGTCGGAGAATAAGGAGATAAGTCGGTGAAATTCACCGTCAAAGGCACGTTCCCGTCGGTAACATCCGATGTAAACTGGGCGCTGGCCAAAGCCGACAGCGCCGTAAAGGCGTTGATGCGGCCGGTCCCGAGTTGGGAAGGATAACTGGGATTGACGCCATCGATATTATCGGCGGTTAACAGGATAATGGAGTCAACCTGGGCCTTGCTCAGCGACGGCATGGCCGAACGGATCAGCAGCGCCAGGCCACCGACCATCGGACTGGCCATGGAGGTACCCCAGAAGTTGGCGGTCGATGGTACATATTGCCAGGAATTCGTAGACAAGATATTAGCGCCCGGTGCACTGACATCTATCCAGAAGCCAAAATTCGAAGCCGTGTACTTGACATCGGTTCCGCCGCTCGAACCACCGGTACCGGCTACCGACAGTACCCCCGGCACACCATCCAGCTCATCGGGACAATCACAGTTGCCGTTTCCGGCCGCATGACAGAAGGTGACTCCGGATGCAACGGCATTTCCGGCCGCTGCCGCGTTGACGGCTGCTCCGCCCCAACTGGCGTTAATCACGTCAGCGCCCATCATCACCGCGTAATCGATACCGGTAGCGCAGTTATTGGAATTTACGTAGCCGAGTCCATCCTGGCCAGTGGCCCCCACGCGGATACACATTATTCGTACGCCCCGATACGAACGGTGGCCGCCATACCAGCCGCCGGCAGCACCGGTAATATTGGTGTTGTTGTTGTTCATGCCCGCTGCAATACCGGCAACGTGCGTTCCGTGACCGTTGTGGTCATTAGGATCCGAATCGACTCCGCCGGGATCTTCCCCGGGCCAAACCGGTATACCGATCCCGGTGAAAAAGTCATAACCGACTAAATCATCTATTCTTCCGTTGCCGTCGTCATCGATACCATTCAGATCATCCAGATCATACACCTCATTGTCACCGTCGACGTCTTCGCCGGGATTGACCCAGATATTCCCTTGCAGATCGGGATGCCTGTAGTTCACCCCGGAATCGATATCGGCAAAAATCACACTGTCGGAACCCGTCTCGATGTCCCAGGCGCTGTAGTAATTCGGATCCGGACCCGGGGGTTCCATGGCCCACTGCTGGGACCACTGAGGATCGTTCGGAGAAGCATCGACCGGAATAGCCATCACCGCATCCGCCGACCGGACATTGGGATTCTGCAGGAGAGCGTTGATAACATCCTGTACGTCAACATCTTCCGGGTATGACAGTTCATAAAAGCGAGTCAAATCACGCATCCCGGAATTCGTTTTCGGCTTTTCCGTTCGCCAGGGGAACAGCTTTCTGAAGTCATTTACTCCAAAATCCGCCAAAATCGGATCGAGACTGGGAATACCAAATGATACGCTGCCGAAGGATTTCACGGCATTCTTTACATCTACGCCGTCTTCAAACTCGACAGTTACCAAACCCTTGATCACGTGAGGTCTTGGCTGTTCCTGGTTGGGGTAGTATCTCGCCTGGGAATTGGTTGCGGACAAAGCCAGTATGGCAGCCAACACTCCCATAAGCAAGAAAACTTTGCGCTGTCGTTTCATCATAAACACTCCCAAATAAGCAGGTCCACACTATTGCGATTATTATCTATCTACTGTAACGTCACCTATAGCCTCAAAAGTTACTGCTTCCGATACATTTTCCTGCAGCCCTACCTCAGACATGCTGAGCTATGGCATCATTTCACCGGAAATGTACTTTTCCGTGCTTATGCTCTGGCGGTTCGTGAGGGACTACTCCAGGTGTCGACAACAGGAACAGGTACGATCAAATTCCACAGTACTATATCAGTCAATAATATAATACCCGATGGCCGTTTCTCAAAGAAAAAAGTCGCCCCTGCCGGGCAGGGGCGACTCGTGTTTCTCAGAAGAGTAAGTTTCGTGTGACTTACACTTCCCGTATTACCGGGTCAACTTACGGACAGGGCGGCGGAGGCGGACCACCGCGGAACAGGAAGTCAACCAGGTACGACAGGTCGGCGACGTCGATCGGACCGCCAGGTCCGGTCAGAGCGTCAACGTTACCTTCATCCGTACACGGCGGAGGCGGACCACCACGGAAGAGGAAGTCGACCAGGTACGACAGGTCAGCTACGTCAACTTCACCACCGGGACCACTCAGGTCATCGACGTTACCGCGCTTGCCGTCACCGTTACAGCAGCCGGGATCTACCGGTGGTGTGAAGACATAGTCTATCCACCAGGCGGAATCCTGGGCGCGGTACTGGGCGAACTGGGCTTCGCCGCCGTCCTGGACCGTGATCAGGTTGATGTAGATAATGAGCGTGTCATCAGCCAACAGATCATAATCCTTCAGGTAGCCCATGACCATGTGCAGGTCGACCAGCAACGAATCGGGATTCGGGCTGCTGAAGACGGAGTAACCGGAGGTGCTGTCATGCAGCTTGCCCCACAGCTCGTCGACATTAAAGCCCAGGTCGTTGCCGTACACGTAATCATTGTTCGAAGCCGTGTAGGCGCCGAACGGCAGACCGAGATCGTCGAAAGTCGTATCGTCGGTCTTATTGTACATACCCAGGAAGGAGATACCGCCGTAACGAGTATCATTGTCCTGACACTCCGTGGAATCATCCTGGTCGTACTCACCGCCGATACACCAGATACTGTTATTGGCATCGTCAAAACCGGAACCGTTGTCGGTGCCGGAATCGGACGGAAGATCCCAGTCGATCGCTTCACCGATCGTCAGACCCAGATGATCGTTACCATCGAAGGAGTAGATCTTCAGGCACTGGATGATGAAGTTACAGGTGTCGACACCGGGTTTGTTGGGAGCAAAGTACGTCTTCTCAATACAAATACCGGAGTCGTTGGTCAGGAAGGTCGTGGTGTAAATATCATTGATGCCGTCATTGGACACACCGGTGTTGGTTTGTTGCACGAATCCAACGGAGTCGACATAGCTGACGCCGAAGATGGACCAGTTACCCTTGGAGGATGATTCCAGGATGACCGGTGAGCCGTCATACACATAAACGGTCGCGTTGGTGTCACATTCGCCGGCTTCACCAAAATAGTCCATATTGACCTTACCGGACTGGCCACCCTGCTGACCGAAGCTGCCGTTGTTAACCACAGCGAGCTGCAGGCAGGTAGTGGACAGCGTATCGAATTCCGGCGCATACAGCGTATCAGCCACCCAGCACTCTAACGGGACAATATTGGTCGGAGTGCCGGTTTCGTTCGTCGGGCCAAAGCGAGCCTCGGCACTCAGATACGTGATAGCGGGGCCGCCGATGAGGTTGGCGTTGAACCGGAACGTAATCGGAGAACTGCTGCCGACACCGGCCGGAATAGGATCTGCAGACGGATTCTGGATAGTAACATCACCGGCAGCGCCGTTGATCATCACGATCTGCTGGTTATTCAAGGCCAGAGCAGCATTACCGGTGTTTTCGATGAGAGCAACAATGTCCTTGGAGGTGCCGTGCTTGGTCCAGTTCGGATAACCGATTTCGTTCGGCGTAATGCTGAACACCGGTTCCGGAACTTCGTCCACGCAAGGAATGCGGATCCACTTGACGGTGGATTGAGTCCAGCCACCCTCGTCCTGAACGACACCACCGGCCCACGGGTCGTTGATGTACTGAGCGTCGAGCCAGTAACCGTCAGGATCCGTGGCGCCACCGACCGAAGCCAGTTCCGCGTCAGCTTTGTTAGGATCGGCGGGATGCATGTCAACTTCGGTACCGAAACGCGCCATGGATGACCAGTGCTCGGACTCACAATTGAAGCCGACCGGAGGTTGACAATCGACCGCCGCCGTGTTCGTAATGTTACGAGCACGATCCCAGGTCACACCCTGGTCAGCGGAAACTGTGATATACAAATCACCATTCGCGGCGCCACTCGGGAAGTCGGGACTGCCGTCCCAGGCACAGTCGTCTTCACGGCCGGCCGGGATGTCATTAAACTGCGTGAACAGAACATACAGCTTCCCGTTACAATCCGAAATCGAGGGCTTACTGGCGTTGAGCTGCCAGGCGCCGCCGTTACACACTGTCTGATCCCAGTTCATATCATGGGCAACAGCAATAAACGGAGTGCAAGGACCACCCGGAGTATTGTCGGACCAGTGGAATATACGACCTTTGATCAGACCGGCATCGCCGCCCTGGTTGGCATCGGACGGCCAGAAACGGGAGCCCCAAACGAAATGGAAGGCGCCGTCATCGGTAATCAGGGCGTTCATATCGGTGTATCCGCGCCAGCCGTTCTGATCCTCGCGGTCACGCCACTTTGTCACATTGACATTCGGGCCGGGCTGGTTCGCACACGGGCTCGCCTGCCAGGTCAAGCCGCGGTCGTTACTGACACGGTAGTAGACATCGTTATCCCACTGTACGAATTGCTTACATTCGTAACCGGATTCATTGTCGGCATCTCCCGCGTCACAGGGCAGATTGGCCAGCCAGCAGATACCCACTTTGTCGGGCTGAGAGCTGTTCTCGTTGGCCGCAATGTCATAGGACAGCGTGTAGTTCGTGTCGACAATGGTCGGGCCGGTCCAGGTCAGGACACCACTCGCAGAGGCAAAATCGCCACTACCCGCAGTCGAACCGTCACCCACGGTCTGCCCACGGAAGTACATCAAGTCATGCGGATCACCACCGGCATCGGGAGCATATGCACCGATCGTGTGGACGATAGTGGTGTCATCCGAACCGTCGCCGGCGCTACCGGGGTACGTCACATAACGGAACTTCGGCCAGATAATTTCGGCATTCACACCACCGAGACCGGTACCACTCAAGGCACGCGGCACTTCACCCTTAAACGCGAAGAAGGCGTTACAGGGGCCGGCGTCGCGAGCGAAGGTCTGGTCGTAATGATCGTCGCCCGGAGGCACGAACCGCTCGTGAAATCCGGCCACCGCGGCGTTGCGGATCGTGGTGGCGATACCGACGTAACCGGAGAATTCCAGGTTAGTGAAGTCAGAAACGTCGGCCGCCGGGCCCAGGATCTCGGCGTTGATATTGTAGCAGCGGTAACGGCCCGTCCGGCCGAATGTCGCCAGATCCGAATCGTCAGCATGCATCCAGTGGAAGTGGATCAGCGTGTCATCGGTCGCCAGATACTCAATCATACGACCCATGGCACCATTATGCTGATAATCGTACCAGGTATTTCCGACAGTTAAGCCGGGACCGGACTGACGGTCGGCTGAACCGAGGGCTTGGCCCTCGTCAGGCTTGGTTGCAGCACCGGCCGGATTGGGAGCGATATGCTCATCCGGAAAGGCGTACTGCAAAGATTTGTTTATTAACGGATTGATAACCCGTTTTGCAGGTTCCTTACCTGCGTACGCGTTCATCGCCAGAAAGGCGAATAACAGCAAGGAGAGAATCAATAACGAGGATATCTTCCTTGTCATGCATAACTCCTTTTCGAGAGTTTTGGTTGTTCCCAACTCATTTCACAATTGCTGTGAAACAAGTCATGTTTACTACATTGGCTTAGGAAAGCGTTTCACCCGAGGCACGCGCCGATCAACTCGGTACGACCGGTGAATTGAAACCAACAGTTACTCTTTTGCGGCTCACCTCCCTTCCTTTACACCCGGTTGCTTGAAAACGCACAAAGGGCGTGTTAACGGTTACGGAATACATGTTCTCTATAGCTGTTTGCTGAAGTAAGCGTCCTTCTAACACCTTCTCGTAAACGTTCTTCGCGTTCAATCAGCATTAGGTCCGATGTAAGTTCAACCGATGTGCTTCCAAACTCCAACTATCCGATTGGAGTTTGAACGCATCGAGAAATTTTGCAGGACCACCTAATATTTCGGTCACACCACATCCGCAGATCGCACTTATTATAAGCGATATAATAAAGAATGTCAAGAGTTTTCAAGTGTTTCGTGACCGAGATTCGCGGTAAGTGCTGACGCACGACAAGAAAAGGCCGCTCGAAAAATCGAGCGGCCTGTCTGCCTGTTTTCAGGCGAATAACAGCTTATTTACTGCGCGAAAACGCAATTATTGCGGCGGGCGCGGACCGCCTTTGTACATGAAATTCACCATGTACACGATGTCCGCAACTTCAATCGCCCCGTTCATATCGGCGTCACCCAGCTCAAACGGCACCGGTTCCGGACCGCCCCGGAACACGTAGTTGATCATGTATACCACGTCGTTCATGGTATACATGCCGCTGCCGTCGGCGTCACCACGCTTAAAGGACTGCACCCGATATTCGGTGGATATCGTGTCAGCTGCGCCCGAAGGATCCGTCACGTAGAAGGACACCGGGAAGATCAGGCCAACACTGGCTGTATCGGGATTATACAAGTAGTAACCTGTACCATCACCATTGTCCACCAGAACGGCTCCAGTCAGGGTATCTGAGGCTTCCAGCACCACCAGATCTGCATCCGGATCAATCGCGAAGAGATCAGTCGAATCAGGGAATCCGAGATAAACGATCTTCTGAGTGGGCAGCGTATCGGTGAAATACGGTGTCTGATTCCCCACTTCCAGCACGTTTATGTCTATATACTGCGAATCTCGCAGCCCCAGCGCACCGAGCTCTTCCGCTATGAACAGAACCTGGTAGGCGCCGGATTGAGTGAAGTCGGGCTCGAAGATGAAACTGAGCTGACCGAGAGCCGTGAACGTGTCGACGTTGGCCGACGGGATGTTTTCCGCCCAAATTCGCTCGATTCCCACCCCATCCGGATCGAATCCGGCCACCGTGAAGCCGAGCGAATCACCTTCATTGAGCGTAAACGGCCAGGTGCTGTCGGAGAAGACCAGTTGTGGCGGGCGGGGGACGTTGTAGACATTGATCGTGTTGGCGCTGCCGCCCGTCGATGTTATGAGTGTAGAATCGAATTCATCGATAGCCTGGAATACCGGGTAATACTTGGTCGGATTGGTATTTCCTTGCGTGAAATCGGGTGCAAATGTCAGGACACCGCTGCCATTGCCCGAGTCGAAAAAGGTCATATTCGTCGCGAGCGAATCAGTGCCGGATAAAACGGCGTTCAGCCTGGGTGTCGAACCGTCCGGATCAGAAGCCGTGACAAGCAGTGTCAGAGTATCATCTTCGTCAACATCCTTCGTTTGTCCGGTAGGGACGAAGATAAAAGGAGCCCGGTTGGTGTCAACGACGGTAATCGTCACATCCTGGGAATCAAAGACACCTGCAAACTCCGCATCTTCAGCTCTGAATGTAACTACATAACTGCCTGAATCTGTCGCGGAAGGACTCCAGTTGAACAGCCCGGTACCATCACCATTGTCACTGAATGTTGCCGTGCCGGGCAACGGACTCGCCGATAGTATAGGATCGACTCCGTCGACATCAGAGGCCGTTACAGTGAAGAGCAGTTGATTCAGTTCGCCGATTGTATAATCCGGAATAGTATCCAGCAGCGGATCCTGGTTGCCAATCTCCTGAACGATTATCGTGAGTGTGCCAGTGTCCACGAGACCGTTGGCTTCGGCGAAGATGGTAATATCATACGTGCCCGACTGGGTGTAATCCGGCATGAAGGAGAACAACGCCACACTGTCACCGCGATCGGTGAAAGTGAAGTGCTCCGGCATAGTGGTGCTGTCTATGGACAGAGTCAACGGATCACCTTCCGGATCGAAAGCAATAACCGAGTCACCCAGCGTATCCGTCTCGGTAATGGTCGGCGTCGGGATGTACGTGAAAAACGGTGCCTGATCACCGGCCTCCTGCACTTGAATGATGACGACTTCTTTGTCAATATCCATGCCGTCGTTGGCCCGGAATGTTACGTAGTACAGTCCGGCCTGCAGGAAGCTGGGATTGAAGGTGAACAGCGCCGTACCGTCGCCGTTGTCGGTGAAGTTGGAGTTATCCGGCTGATTGAGGATTTCGAAGAACGGTATGGTGCCGTCCGGGTCACTGGCCGTCATACTGACGGTCAGCGCTTCACCTTCCAGAACAATTTGCGGCCCAATCGAATCCAGTACCGGCGCGAAATTAACCGTTACCACCTGGATATCCACCGGCAGCGTGCCCGTCTCCTGCGGGAAGTCCTGATCAGTCGCCAGGAACGTCACCGTGTAAAGACCTTCCTGCCCCAAAACCGGCGAGAAGGTAAACGTACCGGTGTTGTCTTCATTGTCGACAAACGAGGCGTTGGTCGGCAG
This sequence comes from uncultured Ignavibacteriales bacterium, assembly GCA_964557855.1. Classification (GTDB taxonomy): domain Bacteria; phylum Zixibacteria; class MSB-5A5; order GN15; family FEB-12; genus JAJRZL01. The sequence goes on from CAZLBP010000052.1 coordinate 16,240, forward strand.
ATTGGCGGCGCTGAGGATCATCAAGCCGCTGTCGGGATCGGATGGATCGGACGCGGTTATGGTGAATTCGAGCGTATCGTTGATCTCGACCCCAAACGGGCCCACGGTATCGATTACCGGCGGCTGGTTGACGTCGCGGGTATCGATAAACACCCTCAAAATCGAAGTCAAGTTGGGAGTGCCGTTGTCGGTCGCCTTGAATCGGACCGTGTCGATTCCGGCGTCTTCGTAATCGGGGGTATACGTAAACACCCCGGTGCCATCGTTGTTGTCAACAAAGCTGATATTATCCATGAACGTATTTATGGTAAGAATCAGGCTGTCACCGTCGGGATCAGTGGCGGCCACGTTCAGAATCAACGTACTGCCTTCATTGACCGACGTATCGAACAGGACCGTCGTCCAGATCGGCGGCTGATTACCCGCCGTACCGACTACCAGGCTAACTACTTCAGAATCGACCGCTGTCGGGTACAGGGGATCAGTGGCGTAGAACGTAACCGTGTGCACGCCTGTATTCAGCTCCGTAGTCTCCCAGTAGAAGTCGGCCGTGCCATTGCCGTTGTCGGTATAGGTTGCCGTGCCCGGCAGAGCGCCGGCAGTCAGCAGCGGAATATCACCGTCCGGATCACTGCCCGTAACCTGGAACGTCATCGTGTCGCCCTCCACAACCTGCTGAGTACCGATCGGATTGAGTACCGGCAACTGGTTGACGTTGCCAACGGTAATCGATACAATTTCGGAGTCAATCGAGGTCGGGTAGGCGCCGTCGGTGGCGTAGAATGTCACGAGATAGGTACCACTGTCCGCCTGGGTGGGCGTCCAGTCGAACACGCCGGTCCCGTCACCATTATCGAGAAACGTCGCCGCACCCGGTAGTGGCGCTGCCGACAGCAACGGTATATCGCCATCAGGGTCGGCCGCTGAAACACCGAAATTGAGATTGGAGCCTTCGTTAATTGTCTTGGGTCCGATCGAGGCCAATACCGGCTCCTGGTTGGCATTGGTGACGGTGATCACCACTTGTTCACTATCGGTCTCAAGGCCGTCAGAAGCATAGAATGTGACACTGTATGACCCGCTGTCCGTCAGGGTCGGAGTCCAGTCAAATGTCCCCGTGCCGTCACCGTTATCCACAAACGTGGCCGTACCCGGCAATGGCGTAGAGGACGTCATAGTCGGTATTGAGCCGTCCGGATCGGTCGCCATCACGTCAAACAGGAGTTGCACTCCTTCACTGGTGACTTGCGGACCGATCGAGTCAATAATCGGAGCCTGATTACCGACTTCCTGAACCGTTATCGTGACTATCTCGGTGTCAGACAGAACCCCGTCGGTTGTATAGAACGTTACGTCATAAACGCCGGCGTCAGTGAAACTGGGAGTCCAGTCAAATGTGCCGATGCCGGTGCCACTGTCAGTGAACGCGGCCGTGCCGGGTAACCCTGTGGCACCTATGAATGGTATTATGCCGTCCGGATCACTGGCCGTCACATTGAAAATGAGCTGTACACCTTCATCCACAAACTGCGGACCGATCGGATCAAGCACCGGCTGCTGATTGCCGGCATCGATTACGGTAATAGTCACCACTTCACTGTCGGTCTCAACTCCGTCCGAAGCATAAAACGTAACCAGGTATATACCGGAATCGGTGTATGAGGGTGTCCAATCGAAATTACCGGTGCCGTCACCGTTATCTATGAATGTTGCCGTGCCCGGCAACGCTGACGTTGTCAGTGCCGGAATAGTCCCGTCCGGGTCACTGGCGGATACGCCAAAGGCCAACAGCACATTCTCCGTTGTAGTCTGGGCGCCGATCGCCGCCAGCTCCGGCGACTGGTTGCCGGCATCGGCAACTGTAATTGTCACTTGTTCGCTGTCGGTCTCGATGCCGTCACTCGCGTAGAAGGTCACCTGATAGGTACCGACATCGGTGAAGCCCGGCGTCCAGTCAAAATCACCTGTTCCGTCACCATTGTCCGTGAACACAGCCGTGCCGGGCAGCGCCGAAGCCGTCAGGGCCGGTATAGTGGCATCAGGATCGGTGGCCGAGACACTGAAGAGTAACTGCACTCCCTCGGTGGTTCCCTGTGAACCAATAGCCGCCAGCTCCGGCGGTTGATTACCCGCTTCAAGGACGTCTATGGTTACGATCTCACTGTCAATCTCAACACCGTCACTGGCATAAAAAGTGACTAAATAGGTGCCGGAGTCGGTGAATGACGGCGTCCAGTCAAACGAGCCGGTGCCGTCGCCATTGTCCACAAAGGCGGCAGTTCCCGGAAGTGACGAGCTAGTCAGCGACGGAATCGTTCCGTCGGGATCGGTCGCCGAGACACCGAACGACAACAGAATGCCCTCGGTTGTGCTCTGGGCGCCGATAGACGCCAATTGGGGCGCCTGATTACCGGCATCAAGTACATCTATTGTTACAATCTCACTGTCGATTTCAAGGCCATCACTGGCATAGAACGTGACCTGATACGTCCCCACATCGGTAAACGACGGCGTCCAGTCAAAGGAACCCGTACCGTCACCGTTGTCTACGAAAGTTGCCGTACCGGGGAGGGAAGACGTCGTCAGAGCCGGGATGGTGGCGTCCGGATCACTGGCTGATACTCCGAATGACAGCAGCACGCCCTCTGTAGTTGCTTGCGAACCGATACTGGCCAGCTCCGGCGGCTGATTGCCGGCGTCAATGACGTCTATGGTGACGATTTCGCTATCGAGAGCTATTCCGTCATCCGCATAAAACGTGACTTGATATGTCCCGGCATCCGTAAACGAAGGTGTCCAGTCAAAGGACCCAGTACCGTCACCGTTATCCACGAAAGCCGCGGTCCCCGGCAGGGCAGATGTAGTCAGAGCGGGCACGTTTGCGTCCGGATCACTGGCCGAGACGCCAAAAGAGAGCAACACTCCCTCCGTGGTACTCTGGGATCCTATTGTTGCCAGAACGGGCGGCTGGTTGCCGGCATCGATGACGTCAATAGTCACAATTTCACTGTCGATCTCCACACCATCGTCGGCATAGAAAGTGACCTGATACGTCCCGGCATCGGTAAATGAAGGTGTCCAATCGAACGCACCCGTGCCGTCTCCGTTGTCAACGAATGTAGCTGTGCCGGGAAGTGTCGAAGTCGTCAAGGTCGGTGTTGTACCGTCCGGGTCAGTCGCTGACACGCCAAACGATAGTAAGATGCCTTCCGTCGTGCTATGAGCACCGATTGTTGCCAGAACCGGTCTCTGGTTGCCGGCTTCCAACACATTGATAGTGACAACCTCGCTGTCCGTTACAACCCCGTCATCAGCATAAAAAATCACATCATAACTGCTGGCGGCAGTAAAGCTGGGTGTCCAGTCAAAAGTCCCGGTCCCATCACCATTGTCGACAAATGCGGCAGTACCCGGGAGTGTAGATGTGGTCAGAGCCGGATTAGTCCCATCGGCATCGGTCGCGGAGACCCCAAAAGTTAACAGAACGCCCTCGGTGGTACTCTGCGATCCAATTGAGGCCAAAACCGGCGGTTGATTGCCGGCGTCAATAACGTTTATGGTCACGACTTCACTATCCGTCGCGGAGCCGTCACCGGCATAAAACGTCACATCATAACTGCCGGCTTCGGTGAATCCGGGAGTCCAGTCAAAAGAACCGGTACCATCGCCATTATCCACGAACGAGGCCGTACCCGGCAAAGCCGAGGTTGACAAGGAAGGCGTAGTTCCGTCCGGATCGGTAGCCGAGACACCGAATGTCAGTTGGACGTTTTCGGTGGTGCTTTGTGTTCCAATCGTCGCCAGCACCGGTGTCTGATTTCCGGCCTCATTGATCGTAATCACGACCTGTTCGGAATCTACCAGAATCGGCTGAACATCATCTGTAGCATAGAAAGTAACGTTGTAAGTCCCGGCATCCGTGAAGGTCGGTGTCCATTCGAATGTCCCGGTGCCGTCACCATTATCAACGTACGTGGCCGTCCCCGGCAGTGCCGAGCTGGTCATTACCGGGAAACCGCCGTCAGGATCGGTTGCCGTCGGGGTGAAGGTCAGTAGCGCTCCCTCAGGTCCCGACTGCGATCCAATCGCCGCCAGCACCGGCGGTGAGTTGGATACATATGTATAACCGCCGGTCAAAGTGTTCGATACCAAACCGGAAGCGGTATTAGTCACGTAAACATCCGCCGGACCGGGAGCTCCTGACTGCGTTGTACCGGTTATCTCATAAGGTGAAACAACCGTCACAGAGGTCAATGAAGCCGCCCCGACAACCGGATCAGCACCCGCTATATCAAAGCCGGAACCGATGATAGTCACAACTGTCCCACCGATCGAAAGACCGCTGTCGGGAGTAATACTCGCCACTACGGGGGCCACGGCGGAAGCTGAACTGACAGTCACGATATCTGAGTGTTGCGAAAGATTGCCCGAGCCGCCTTCAGCAATGATCAGATAGTCATAGGAACTGACACCGTCAACCGTATTGTCTATGAAGAAACTGTCCGCCACACCCGGATTCGCCAAAGAACCGGTCGGATCATCAATACGGAAAAACGAACCATCGGAGGTCGCCAATCGCCGGTAGACATGATAGGTCTGTCCGCTGACGAAATTCCATGACACGACCACCGAGCTCGTCGACACCACGGTGGCCGTCAATCCCGCCGGCTTGGCCGGCCAGGCAACGGCCGCCAGCAGTATATCTTCCTGCTGGAAAGAGTTGTTAGGTATGGTCTTGGACAGCTGAAAGCCCTCACCGTTGGCCATATTATAGAAATGGTAGTCATACGGGTTACCGGGGGCTTCCGTCAGATAATTCTGGAAATCATCGAACCAGTTGCCCGCATCGTAACCGGCTCCAGTTGAAATCTCGATTCTGATCTCTTCATCGGTGTTGTCCAGGTATCCGAAGAAACTTATCTCACCATTGGCCGGAGTAGACAAATCGGAATTCTGCACCGCGCCGAATATAGAGCCCTGGGCATAAGCTGAACTGGGTACGACGAGGGATATGAAAAGTAACGCCGCACTGAAACCAATCAGCTTATGATATGTCGTTTTTACTCGCACTGTCTATCCTCCAACTATTTGAAAAATAACGTCACTCTCTATCATAACGGACTTTATGGTCCGGGAAAAACTCCGTTGGCGGCGGCGTTACCCTGGTACGGTTTGCCCGCCTTGACCGGGAAATTCACTCCGAAACCGGCCGAAAAACGTGACTGGTAACTCTGCGAGCCGGCCACATAATTGTTCAGCGTGTTGAACAGCCCCGGGTTGGCGTCCAGAACATCCTGAGCCACGGAGAAGTCGTCTTCATACTCGAAAGGAATCATTATGAAATTGAAATCAGTAGTCGTGGTCGTACTGATCGAGTAGGAAATCGCTCCTGAATCAGGCACGGCGCCGGCCACACTGAATACCGTGGCGGCTTTGGCATTGACCTGATAGACGCCTCCCGGAACGACGGTGAAGTTCGTACCGAATCCGGCCGCAAACCGGGCTTCGTAACTCTGCGAAGCTACATTGTAATTATTCACCGTATTGACATTGGCGGAGCCGATAGCCGCTATCAGGCCGTCGGCATTCGTAATGCCTGTATTCGTAAACGGTATGCCTACCAGGTTGAAATCCGTTGTCGTGGTCGTGATAATCTGATAATCATACTCACCCACGCGGTTCGAAACGAGCGATTTATTGCCGAATATGTCCACGACCTGAACGACATAGAAGTACTGTACAAGTGTATCGCCGACCACGTCGACGCCGCCGATGTTATTGTCGGCGAAGAATGTCGTCAAATCATCAGTCGACCCGATCGAATCCATTGCATCCGGTACGAAGTAGGCCATGGTGTCGCGGGCAATCACATAATGGTCGACCGTAGTTGCGAAACCGAACGTATCCAGAGTACTGGGCGACCACGTAAGCTGTATCTCATCACCCACAATCTGAATCGACAAGTCAGTCACCGCTACCGGCGGCGCGACGTTGACAACTTCGATCGCTACCGTATCCGGCGTCGAGGTCAGGAAGCCGTCGTCAACTGTCAGTTCAAACTCGTATATATCCGTCAACGTCGGTGTAAACGTGGGTAACGAATCATTGGGATCGGACAATATGACACCGGTGCCGCCGACCTGGACCCAGCTGTAATTGAGCGGGTCGCCGTCGGGATCGAATGAAGCTGTGCCGTCCAGCGTTATCAAGCTGCCGACTGCCACACTGAACTGATCGGGACCGGCATCTGCCGTAGGGGTACGGTTTTGGTCTCCGACCGTAATCGCCACAACTTCGCTGTCTATCGCCAGACCATCGTCGGCATAGAAGATCACCTCGAACGAACCGGATTGAGTGAAGTCCGGTGTCCAGTCAAAATCGCCGGAGCCGTTGCCATTGTCTACGAAGTTGGCCCCTGCCGGCAACTGGATAGCCGACAGAGCGGGAATCGTCTCGTCCGGATCGGAGGCCGTGACCGTGAACGTCAGCAGTACGTCTTCCGTTGTCGATTGCGGTCCAATCGGATCCAGCACCGGCGGCTGGTTGCCGGCCTCAATCACCGTTATCGTAACTTCCTCGCTGTCAACCGCCAGCGAATCATCCGTGGCATAGAATGTCACCTGATAGGACCCGGCCTGGACGAAGGTCGGTGTCCAGTCGAAATCACCGGTACCGTCCCCGTTATCTACGAAGCTCGCTCCGGCGGGCAATGTGGAAGTAGTCAGCGATGGTACACTTTCAATATCCGTCGCCGACACACCGAACGAAAGCAGCACGTTCTCGGGCGTACTCTGGGCGCCGATGGCGGCCAGCGTTGGCTGCTGGTTGCCGGCTTCAATGACGGTAATAGTCACTTCTTCGCTGTCAACCGCCGAGGAGTCATCCGTTGCATAGAAAGTAAGCTGGTAAATGCCCGATTCCAGATAGCCCGGTGTCCAGTCGAAACTTCCCGTACCGTCACCGTTATCCGTAAATGTAGCCGTCCCGGGCAGGCTGGAAGTCGTGAGAGCAGGCGTGCTCTCGATGTCTGTGGCCGAGACACCAAATGTAAGCGGCACATTTTCGGTTGTACTTTGCGCCCCTATGGAACTCAATATCGGCAGCTGGTTACCGCCGTCATTCACCGTGATCGTCACCACTTCTGAGTCCACCGCCAGCGAATCATCCGT
>CAZLBP010000053.1:0-22839 GCA_964557855.1 uncultured Ignavibacteriales bacterium
CTGGACGGTTTTAACCCGACCCGCCGTGGACGGTTTTAATCCGACCGGTGGCAGCAACTTAACGCTTCGAAGAATGGAGATTCGAATATGAACTCAGATACTTACAAGGAGGTCCAGGAATTAGGCAGAATGACCGTTGGGGAACTCAAGGAAAGGTACCTTGATGTGTTCGGCGAGGAGACACGTTCGTACCACAAAGAGTTTTTGCGCAAACGCATCGCCTGGCGACTGCAGTCCTTGTCTGAGGGTGACCTTTCCGAACGGGCACGTCGCCGGGCAGAAGAACTCGCCAATGACGCTGACCTGAGAATCCGCACTCCGCGTGATCCATACAAGTACGGATCGGCCAAGATGCGCAGCAGGACGATAGGCGGGCGGCTGAGCCCCAATCGTGATTCCCGACTGCCGCTACCGGGTACACTTCTTGTGCGCGAGTTCAATAACAAGACTATTGTCGTCAAAGTCCTCGACGAGGGGTTCGAGTACGAGGATCGCCGGTTTAAGTCACTTACTGCTATTGCACGCGAGGTAACCGGCAACAAGTGGAATGGTTTCGTGTTCTTCGGGCTCACCGGGGGTAAAGCACACGATAGCGGCCGCCAAGCGGTCGAGAGGAGGGACGAACACGAATGAAATCCGAAAGTCGGGCTTACTCCCCACCAGAAAGTATACGCCCGGGCAACAATGGTACTGTCCGCTGTGCAATCTACACCCGTAAGTCCACAGACGAAGGGCTCTCGATTGGCAGCAAGAGTTAATGCCAAATGTAATCGGCTCAGTCCCAAAAAAAGATTTGACAATGGGAAGTAATTTGGTTATTTTGCCAACCAACAAAGCCGATAGTGGTATAAGGAAAGTTATGGATAGCAAAACCAAACAGAAATACATAGCCCGGGCGAGGGTGATCAAAGCCATGGCTCATCCCTCAAGGCTGTTCATGGTGGATGAACTGTCACGCGGCGAGCGCTGTGTCTGTGAACTTCGGGACATGATTGGCGCCGACATTTCTACCATCTCCAAGCACCTTTCGGTTCTAAAGGAGGCCGGAATAGTCGAAGACGAGAAGCGGGGTTTGCAGGTGTTTTATCGTCTTCGGGTGCCCTGCATATTGAATTTCTTCGGCTGCGTGGAGGACGTCCTGGTGGCAAATGCCCGCCGGGGTACGGCTGTCGCCAAGCGTTAGTTTTTTTGATTATTTATTTGGCGAAAAGGCCAAATAATAGACTGAATGAGTCCAACATTGAGGACGTGACACCATGAATTGGAAAAAAGAATGGAAACCACTGGCCTGGATAGTCGCGGTCTTCCTGATTTTCTTTTACCTCCCGATTGAGAGTTCGCGGCTGCGCGGAGCAGTCATCGAAGCCCTGGCGCTGACCAAGTGGTACGCGCAGGAACATGTCATTCTCTGTCTCATTCCGGCGTTCTTCATCGCCGGGGCGATAGCCGTGTTTGTCAGCCAGGCCTCGGTGATGAAGTATCTCGGGGCGAAGGCTAACAAAGTGCTGTCATACGGTGTAGCGTCCGTTTCCGGGACAATTCTTGCCGTCTGCTCGTGTACGGTGCTTCCGCTGTTTGCCGGAATCTATAGGATGGGGGCGGGGCTTGGTCCCGCCACGGCGTTTCTGTACTCCGGTCCGGCAATCAATGTCCTGGCGATCGTGCTTACAGCGCGAGTCCTCGGGATAGAACTGGGTGTAGCTCGCGCCGTTGGAGCAATCGTGTTCAGTATTGTCATCGGGTTGTTGATGCACCTGATCTACCGCAAGGAAGAAACTGAAAAGGTCAATGCCCAGATGGCCATGCCGGAGCCGGAGGTGGAACGGCCGCTGTGGAAGAACGGACTATACTTCGCGGCGATGGTGGCAATTCTGGTATTTGCCAACTGGGGCAAGCCCGACGAAGCCTCGGGCTTCTGGTCTCTCGTTTACTCGTACAAGTGGGTGATAACGAGCGTTGCCGCTGCAGGCCTTGGTGCCATGCTCATGTTCTGGTTCAAGCTGTCAAAGATCCCGATCATTCTGACGGGTCTGGCGACAGCCGTTATCGCGCTGATTTTCCCTCATGAGCCTCTCTTGCCGTTTTCCGCCGCAGTCGTCGGACTGTCGATCATCACCAGCCGACGCGAAGATGAATCGGGCGAATGGTTTTCTCAATCCTGGGGGTTCGCCAAGCAGATACTACCGCTTCTGTTCGGCGGCGTGCTGATCGCCGGGCTTTTGTTGGGACGACCGGGCTTTGAAGGTGTCATACCTTCGCAGTGGATCAGCGGTTCAGTGGGCGGCAACTCGCTCGGCGCAAACCTGTTCGCTTCGGTTGCCGGGGCCTTCATGTACTTCGCTACGCTGACCGAGGTGCCGATTCTGCAGGGTTTGATCGGCAACGGGATGGGGAAAGGTCCGGCTCTGGCCCTGCTGCTTGCCGGACCGGCATTGTCACTGCCGAATATGCTGGTCATTCGATCGGTGATGGGCACGAAAAAGACGATCGTGTTTGTGGCGTTGGTAGTCATTATGGCAACCTTCAGCGGAATGATCTACGGAGCGGTATGGAAATGAAAAGACCTTGGTTTGCAATAATGCTAATGGCGCTGGCAGTAGGTATGTTTGCAGGCGGCTGTGCCGTGGTTCACCCCACTGATCCGCAGCATCAATTTAGCCCGCCGAAGAGCATTGAAAGGCCGGTATCAACATCTTTCCGCGAAACGGTCCTGACGGGGGATTCGCTTACCTTGCCACGGGCTATCGAGATTGCGCTGGAGAACAATCCTGGTATCACTGCGGCCGCCTGGGAGATTGAGCGAGCTTCGGCACTACAGAATATGGCGGTAGGAGAACTCCTCCCTCGCCTGTACGGTACAGGCGGCTACATGCATAATCTGGACCCTCAACGTTTGGTCGCGGTGCGTAATTCCCTGGACCCAGCGGTATTCAGCCGTGACATTGCCTCCGCGGATGTTGTAGTACAGATGCCGCTGTTCACCGGCGGCCGTCTTATCAATAATGTCCGCGCTGCATCTCTTTTGGAAGAGTCGGCGAAGCATCAATTCGCTCGCAGCAGAGAAGAACTAGTATATAATGTCACTAGCGTCTTTTACTCAATTTTGGCTCAACGGCGAGTGGTCGAATCAGTAGAGTTCTCCCGGCAGACATTGCTGGAGCATCTCAAACGAGTTGAAACCCTGGTCGAGTCTCAAAAAGCTGCCTTGGTTGACCGACTGCGCACAGAGGTGCGCTTGGCCGACGTCACCCAGCGTCTTGTGCGTGAAACTAACACCTTAGACATTCAGCACCGCCTGTTGGCCAATTTGCTCGGGCTGGAGAATGATATGGCATCGCTGGCTATACGGGGCGAGCTCACCCCGCTCGTCAAGGTTCGCGAACTGGATACGGACTCAATCTTCGTCGCGGCACAACTGGATCGAGGCGACTATCTGGCGGCAAAAGCCGGATTGGAGGCTCGGGCCCGGACAGTCGATGCCGCCCGGGCGGCGCATTGGCCCACACTCTCACTGCAGGGATCGTACGGCTACCGTTGGGCGGTTGATGATGAAATTCGCGTATCCGGCGTGTCTACTTCGGAGGATATCGGGCGCATCGGCATAGTCTTCGATCTTCCTTTCTTCGAAGGAGGGCGTGTTCGCGCCAAAGTTGGTGCGGAGCGGGCACGCATGGCCGAACAGCAGGCACGGCTACGACAACTTGAATTGAAGATGCAGCTTGAGATTGAAACGGCGCTCTTGAATCGACAGGCAGCATCTAACCGGCTGGAGGCCACTGGAAAAGCTGTCGATCAGGCGACTGAGAGTTTGCGAATAGAACGGGAGAAATACGAACTTGGCCGAGGCGCAATTGTCGATGTCCTCGATGCACAATCGGCGCTGTTGGACGCCCAAACAAATCATTATCGCGCCCTGGCTGACCTGAATATTGCCCAGGCACAGCTGCGGCTGGCGGCAGGATCGGAACAATGAAGAATAAGAAACTCACCATAATTGCCTCAGCGTTGTTGATAATCATCATCGTGGTTCTCGTGCGCGCTTTCTTCTCGGATGGGGCAGCATCAGAAAGTACAACCGCTAAGAAGAAGCCTGTCCAGGTCAAAGTTGCCCCGGCGGCGGTAGAATCCATCTCTGATATCCTCGAACTGACCGGTTCGGTCGTGCCGCAGAGAATCGCTCGGCTGGCCTCGCCCGCCGAAGGCCCGGTCATGAATCTGCAAGTCCGTGAAGGGGATCGAGTGAAGATGGGTGACGTGCTCTTGTCAATTGGACGCCGCGAGGGTATCGAGGCGCAGATTGCATCTTACCAGGAGACGGTTAAGAAAGAGGAAGAGAATCTCAGCAGAACCAAGCAATTGGTCGAAAGTCAGGCCTTGCCCGGAGAGGAGCTTGATCGCGCCCGGGCAGCCTATGAAAACGCCAGAGCGCAATTGGTCAAGGCTATGGAGGCGGTGCAGGATTATTCGGTCATCGCCCCATGGGACGGCATCGTCTCGAAGGTCAACATTCGCGACGGTGACTATGTGGTGCCACGCGCGCCCCTGGTCGAAGTGTATGACCCCGCGAATCTTATTGTCGAGGCCGCGGTGCCGGAGAGGTATGCGGCGCAATTGCGCAATGGATTGAATCTGACGGTTCGTCTTGACGCATTTCCGGATTCGACTTTCAAGGCTCGTATAAGCAGGGTCTATCCTTTTCTGGAAGAACGGATGCGCACGCGCACCATCGAGGTCGAGCTTGACGCCGATGTCTCGATCCTTCCGGGAATGTTTGCTCGCTTGCAGCTGCCACTCAACACTAGGGACAGTGCCACTGTGGTACCAAATCAAGCTGTTCTGGTGACGCCTGCCGGCGACCGGATTCTGTTTGTGATTAACTCAGACACTGCCGAGCGCAGGAAAGTCGAGTTGGGAATCGAGCAGGAGAATCGCGTACAGATCGTGTCAGGGGTAACGGCCGGAGAGATAGTTGTGATCGCCGGTAATGAAAATCTGAAGCCGGGCGTCGAAGTCCGCGTCATCCAACCTGGCTCAAAGTCGAAAGACTCGGGAGGGAACAGTAAATGAAAATTACCCAATATGCCGTTCGCAGAAACCTTGCCACCGGCGCCATAGCAGCAGCCCTGCTTGTAATCGGGTTCTATTCCTTCTCGCGATTGCCGGTCGATTTTCTCCCCGATATCACCTATCCGATGATCAAGGTCCATATCTGGTGGCGCGGAGCGACTCCGGAGGAAATTGATAAGAACATAGCCGATCCAGTAGAGCGGCAGATGGCTACGGTCGACGATCTGGACTATCTCGAGTCGTCCTCGCTCGAAGGTATGTACACACTTCTGGCCAACTTCAAGTATGGCGTCGACGTGGATGTTGCCTATCAAGATGCTCTTGCGGCGATGGCGCGAGTTGCCCGTGAGCTGCCCAAGGATATGGACCCGCCCGTCATTATTAAAGCCGATCCGTCGCAATTGCCGATCGTGCAACTGACGGTGACCAGCGACCAATGGGATCTTGTACAAACACGGACCTGGGCGGATGAGTGGTTGCAGGATCAACTTCTGGCGGTACCGGGGGTGGCCGGGACGGAGATTGTCGGCGGGCTGAAACGCGAAATTCGAATACGTCTCGATGAAGAGACATTGGAAAAGCACGGTTTAACCCTGGCGGGGATCTCAAAGCGGCTGCAGGAGGAGAATGTCGAACAATTCGGCGGCCGGGTAACCTCCGGCAACAAAGAGTTCATTGCCCGAACCGTTGGCGAGTACCGCAGTCTCGATGAGGTTCGTTCGGTCGTGGTAGCACGACAGGGAGCGGCGAAGGTTCTCTTGCAGGACATAGCTGAAGTGGTTGACGGCAGCGAAGAGGTCCGTGTCATTTCGCGACTTGACGGCCATCCGGCGGTGAAATTGAGTGTTCTCAAGCAGGCCGATGCCAATACAGTGGAGGTGGCACAGGCGGTCAGCGAGAGAATTAAAGAGATCGAACCGGTCCTGCCGACCGGAATCACGCTGGGAATGGTGGAAAACCAAGCCGATTACGTTATGGCCGCTATCAACGGCGTCCGCAACGCGGCGGTCGAGGCGGCGATTCTCGTTATTCTGATCGTCTGGCTGTTTGTTGGTTCCTGGCGTCAGGTTCTCGTCATGGTTATCGCAATACCGCTGACGCTGGTTTTGAATTTCGGACTAATGAAGCTGGCTGGTTTTTCATTGAACATCTTCTCTCTTGGCGGTTTGGTTATTGCAATCGGTGTTCTCCTCAGCAACTCGATTGTTGTGATTGAGAACATCACTAGATGGCGTCAAGAAAACGTGGTCAGAGACAAGTATGATGTCAACATCAGACCAATGAACCGTCTGGCAGAGGACGCCACTGCTGAAGTCGGCGTAGCAGTGGTGGCGGCAACGCTGTCATTTCTGGCGCTGTTCGCTTCCTTCTTGTTGGTGCCGGGTTTGGTCAGCCTGCTGTTCCGCGAATTGATACTGGTTGTCGCGGGCATTGTCGTTATCAGTCTGATCGTAGCACTTTCAATCACACCTATGCTGATGTCAATCGTCTTCAAGCGGGCCGGCTCTCGGAGCAAGCTTTCCCGCTTCGACCAGTTCTTTAGCCGAGTGACTGATGCCTATATTGGCGCGCTGGAGAAGGTCATCAAGCGTCGTCGTGTTACTGTCTTGGTCTTCGTGGGAATTCTCCTGGCGGCGGTTCTTATTGCGGGAAATTTAGGTAGCGAGTTTCTGCCACAGATGGACGATGGGCGCATTATGGTAAAAGTCAAACTGCCCACCGGAACATCAGTTGCGGAAACCGACCGCGTGCTCAAAGAGATCGAAGGATTAGTAGGTCAGGGTGATGATATCGAGAGTATGTTTGCACTTTCCGGCGGAAAAGTGTGGGGCCTGTATACGTATGAGATTGCCAATGAGGGCGAACTGAATATCCAGCTTGTTCCGCGCGGTGACCGAGATCTCAGCACCAAAGAGTATATCGAGAGATTGCGCCCGATCGTCTCGAAAGTACCGATTCCGGGCGGCAAAGCCATGGTCATGCAGATGAAGCTGAAGGGGATTCGGAAGCTGGGAGAAGCAGATATCGAGGTGAAAATCAAAGGTGAAGATATGCCTACACTCGATGCCCTTGCGCGCCAGACCGCCTCGAGTATGAACGAACTGGCTCACTTCACCAACGTCTATGTGTCGATGGACATGACCAAACCCGAGTATCAGGTCAAGATCGACCGGACACGGGCCGCTGAATTGGGAGTGTCAATAGCAGATATCTCGGATGCGTTGAAGTCGCTGATCACCGGCACGGTGGCAACGCGTTATCGTGAGGGTGACGAGTATTATAATGTACGTGTATTGGTTCCGGAAGTGAGAATTACGAGCCGTCAGGATGTGGAGAACCTTCCGCTCAACTGTGCTCAAGGCGGCTATCTTCGCATCAAAGACGTTGCTGCGGTCAGTCAAGCGGTAGGGCCGGTGGAAATCGTGCGAGAAGATCAGATCAAACAGGTCATCGTGCGTGGCGATGCCTCCGGGGTCAGTGTCGGCCAGGCTCTTACCGAACTACAGGACGCTATGGCCTCGATTGACCGACCGGTAGGCTATGAGTTCGAATACGGCGGGCAAGCGGAAATGATGAGTGATATGAAGGGTAATGTTTTCGCGGTCTTGGCCTTTGCCATATTCTTCGCTTTTATCGTGCTGGCCGTTCAGTTCGATAGTCTTCGCCTTCCGGCTCTCATCCTGGGCAGTATGCCATTCTGCATGGTGGGATTGGTTTTCATCATGTATCTGACAGGTTTGCTCCTGGGGGCGACGGTTATTATTGGTGTGCTGGTGATTATCGCCGCCACAGTCAATGACGGCGTGTTACTGCTCCAGTTCGCTCGCGAAATCCAGTCTGCCCAAAAAACTCCCGCCGACCGGGCGATTGTCCAGGCGGCGCGAATCCGCTTGCGGCCGCTTGTAATGACCACCGTCTGCACCCTGATCGGTTTCTTGCCCCTGGCCCTGTCTCTCGAGGGAGGTGGGGAAATGCTTCAGCCGATGGCGGCCGCAGCCATAGGCGGCTTGTCGATGGAGATACTGGTAGTGCTCTTTCTCATGCCGAGCCTGTATGTGCTTTTCAACCGAAGTCGGACCGGTGAAAGTGCAAATTAAGAAGCCTGATTTTGATGATATAAAGAAGGAAATGCAACAATGAATGTGATTCGTGGAGCAAAGCCTGTCAATTGGCAAGCCTATTCGATAATCAGTCTGCTCGCCCTGGCCGTTATAACGATTATCGCGGGAATCACCAAACTGTGGGTGCTAACGGCCATTCCGGTGGGGTTTCTGTTCGGTTTCTTCTTGCAGAAGGGCGACCTGTGCGGATCATCGGCCTTCAGCGAAACGATCATGATGCGTGATCCCCGCAAGATGATCGGATTATGGATACTGATTGTTGTGGCGATGCTGGGATTCGCCGGGCTTGATTTGCTCGGTTGGGTTAAACTTAATCCGAAGCCTCTGCTTTACCTGAGCTATATCGTGGGTGGTGTCATATTCGGTGTCGGCATGGTGTTTTCCGGTGGTTGTATCAGCGGTTGTCTGTATAAAGGTGCAACGGGCAATCTCAATTCGATTATGGCAATTCTGGGCATCCCAGTCGGCATCATGATAGTTGAGTACGGCCCGCTGAACAGCTTTCACCTGTGGATGAAAAAGCATGTGGTTACAACCGCTGCAGGTGAGAAGGTCAGTCTGTTCGCACTGACCGGCCTGCCGTTCTGGGAGCTGGCTCTGTTTTTTGCGATTCTGACGCTGGTATTGGTGGCCGTGTTCAGAAAGCGTAGGCGAAAGGAAGAGCACCACTTTCAGGCAGATGGCAAGCCAATACTTGAACGGATTATGACAAGACCATGGCGACCTTGGGTAGCCGGGCTGGCGATCGGTCTGTTGATGGTCCCGGCCTACTTGTCATCAGCTGCCAGCGGACGAAACTACCCGCTTGGCGTTACTCACGGCGTGATGCAGGCTGAACTGCTGCTGGTAGACAATAACTTCAATCACGTTTATGCCAATCAATCTGCGACAACAAACATCCCGACCACGCCGGGGGCTTCCGCGCCATCCTCTAATCCAAGTGGAAAGAAGATCGTCTGGTGGCTCGTCGCAGGAGTATTAAGCCTGATGCTTGGTTCCTGGGTATCAGCCAGAATGTCCGGCCGAGCCAAACTGTTGCCCAAGCCGCCCGATGAGATCTTGGTAGCTCTATTGGGAGGTCTGATGATTGGTACCGGAGCAGCATTAGCCGGTGGATGTGTTGTGGGTAACATCATGTCCGGTTGGGCCTTGATGAGTGTCGGCACGATCCTCTTTGGTGTTGTCACGGTATTGAGCAACTGGGCGGCGACATATGTGTACATGATGGGCGGACAGAGGATGCGCTGATACATGACGAGAATTCAATGAAGGAGTAGCGAAAAATGAAACAGATTGCAATCTTGGGAACCGGTTGTCCGAAGTGCAAAAAACTAACGGAACAAACCCAGCAAGCCGCCGGCGAACTTGGGCTGGAGTGCAATATCGAGAAGGTGGAGGATATTCAAAAGATCATGGCCTACGGCGTGATGATGACACCGGCGCTGGTAGTTGATGGCAAAGTGATGATCACCGGCAAAGTGCCTTCGGTTGACGAATTGAAAAAGCTGATATCCTAATCGGCGCTTGAGTTTGAAGGAGCTTTCGAAATGGAAGAAAAACTTGGCGGCTGTTGCAGTGGCACTCGGCCCGTCATAGAATCAGCGACTCAACCTGGCAGGAGCGGTTGTTGCGGCGGGGCTCCCCGGCTGGTGTTCGCCTGCTCTGGTGCTTCAGACGTTGGCGCTGTGGCTGACCAGGCTGCAAGGCGCGTTTCACGAATGAAACTGGCGTCCATGGGTTGCCTTGCGGCTGTCGCCAACGGACTTGATTTCGCGATGGATCCCATCAAGGTGGCGGAACATATAATTGTAATTGACGGTTGCCCGGAGAATTGCGCCAGGCTTATAATGGAGAAGGCGGGAGCGCCGTCCATCGATCACATCCTGCTTTCCGAGCTCGGCATGGAAAAGGGGCATACCAAGGTAAATCAAGAACACATCGCTCAGGTATATGATCGGGCGGAGATGATATTGAGTAATTGAGGCTGAAGGAGGTAACGATGATGAAGCGAGAACTTTTGCTGCTGCTGCTGACAGCAGGTTTAGCTGCCACGACGATGTGGGCAGCGAACTCGGCGGCCGAATCGCAGCCTGCTGACAAGCAAGCTGCTGTCTCAAGCACGAGTGACGGATCCGGTTCCGCAGAAAGTGACACGATGAAAGCGGCACCCGAAGTGGTGGCGTATTATTTCCACACGACTTATCGGTGTGGTGCCTGCAAGAGGATAGAGGCTTATACGAAAGAAGCAGTTGAAACCGGGTTCACCGAGGAACTGAGGAGCGGAAGGCTCAAATTCGAGTCGGTCAATATTCAGGAGGATCAGAACAAGCACTTTGTCGACGAGTTTAAGCTCTACACAAAATCCGTGGTGATTTGCAATATGGAAAACGGTGAACAGACGGAATGGAAGAACCTCACCCAAATATGGAGTTTGTCGCGCACCAAGCATAAATTCCTCAAGTACGTCCAGGATGAAATTCACACATACTTGAAAGAAAGCTAATGGATTCCTACACAGTCGCTCTTGGATCAGCCATCTGGTTGGGGATCCTCACTTCCATATCTCCCTGTCCTCTGGCCACGAATATCGCGGCGATCAGCTTCATCGGTCGGCGGGTTGAAAGTCCCCGACAAGTCCTCGCCGCCGGTTTGCTCTACACGCTGGGCCGGATGGTGACATATCTTGTGCTCGGTATCCTGATTGTGGCCAGTGTGCTGTCGATTCCGGAACTGGCGATGTTCCTTCAGCAGAACATGAACAAATTTCTGGGACCTATTCTAATTGTCGTCGGTATGTTTCTTCTGGAACTAATCACGTTCGACTTCATGCGAAGTGATATCGGATCTCGCATGCAGGGGCGAGCGGAACGATTTGGTATCTGGGGAGCGGCCCTTCTCGGTCTGCTCTTTGCATTGTCTTTTTGCCCGGTTTCTGCCGCGTTATTTTTCGGCAGCCTCATCCCGCTGGCGGTGGATCACCAGTCTTCAATTGTAATGCCGACCGTCTATGGCATCGGCACTGCCTTGCCCGTGATCGTATTCGCATTCGTGATCGCTCTGAGCACCCGGATGGTTGGTGTCATGTTCAACAAATTGAAGATCATCGAGAAGTGGGCGCGCCGAATCACCGGAGTAGTGTTCGTAGCTGTGGGCATTTATTACACGCTCATTTACATCTTTGGGATAAACGTGTTCAACTAAAGGAAAGCACATGAAGCTAAAGACTATAATCTCGGCGGTTCTTCTTCTCTTCGTGGCCATAAGTGTGGTGGCTTTGGTCGTGAAAGAAGCGAGTGAAAATCCATCGGCCAGTTCCGGCCAGCAGCCCACTACAAATGAGCAGCTGCCGGATGACCGGCTGATTGTCTACTATTTCCATGGCAATATGCGTTGCCCGACATGCAATACCCTTGAAGCGTATTCGAAAGAGGCGGTCGAGACGCTTTTTGCTGATGAACTCAATTCCGGTCAAGTTGAATTTCAGGTAGTCAATTATGATGAGACCTGGAATGAACATTTCCTCACCGATTATGATCTGAGCTTCCAGTCGCTGGTTCTTGTTGAGATGAAGGACGGTAAAGAAACAGCTCACAAGAACCTGGAAAAGATCTGGGATCTGGTTGGAGACAAGCAAGCTTATTTCGAGTATGTTCGGGAAGGGATAAACTCGAAACTGGAAGCCTTATAACATTGCCATTTCGTGGTTGGCGTACGTCCTCGTGCGACAACAAATAATAAAATAGCTGGCAGAGGATCAATCCCCAATTGGTTCAGTGCGTCAGCCGGATCAACCTTTGCTAGGTCCGCCTCAAGCACCTGCAATTCCCTGGGAAGGCGTCCGGCGTCTCTGTTTTGGCGAATCGTCTCGCAAAAGGCGGGCTCCTTCTCGATGCATGCCACCGTTTTGAAGCGACCCGTCTTTTCGAGGCCAAGATCCAGTCCCATGCCACCGGAGAAGAGCGAGAGGACACGATACTGTTCTGGGGCTTTCCTGATCATGCGAGACATGTTGCTCCCGTGGTTGTTCATGGCGCATAACGCTGCTTTTCAGCGGCGCGGCTTTTTGCGTCCGCTGTAACGATTTGTTGGGCGATCAGATTTATTGGCCACTTCTGTTAGTCTTTGATCCATACATTCTCTTGTATGCTATCCTAACTGATTTAAGATGCCTATGGATGTATTTGCAATATCCATCATAATCTTCCGCATTTCCTCCTCTTTCCAAGGCTCGCATCTGGCATATATGGAAGCGGCTTGAAGCATTATGGACGAGTTCTTGTGACCTATAAAAACATTCTTGCAGTAATTACAATTAATCTTCATGCAATAATTCGCTGCCGTTACTCTGTCAATTCTGTTCATTGCACCTGAGTCATGTCTAATTTCTACGAAAGAACCGTCGGGTTTAAATACCTGAACTGTTTCGGTTGCGAAGTTCGAGCCTTGCAAGAATACTGTATATGGGAAATGATATTCGTCGAGCATGAAGTTCCTGATTTCATTAATGTTCTTGTACACTCTTTCAATAGCGTTCCCTGCTACCATTAATTCTTGATCTTTGTTCTTCCCGACAAGTAATCCTGCCTTAATATTTTCTACATCTTTTCCTTGAAACTTTGCTTCGCTAACTAACACTACCCTCCATTGTTTATCTTTGTCCTGTACCTCGATAACCCCTCCATCGGGTTTAATTTTTGACTCTTTTACGAAGAGTGTTTCTCCCAATCGCTTGTCAATTGAGTGTAGCTTCTCATTTATTTTCTGTTTGCTGATCGCTTGCCTGAATCTGAATTGGTACTTCGGATATTCTTGTTTAAGTTTCTCAAATACACACACACTTGCACGACCAACAGACTTATCATGTACCTGAGCATCTTCGCCAAAGATGCCGCTTGCACCACCCGTGGATATGTGCTGCTTGGTTAGGCGCCTTGTTTGTCCTTTACTCATTGCGATAGTCCTTGATAAGGGAATTTTGCGGAAGTTGTTGATTCACCAAAGCAATTTCTTCAAGTACGGTATCAATGTTGGTGTTTTTCATCAGACTATATTCGGGCAGAAACAAATTCGACTCAATCTGCCTAATGTGTTTGTCTAAATAACCGTACAGTTTATTATCTGAATCTACTAAGAGTGAATGTCGTCGCTCTTCTATGCAAACACGCCCTGTTGTTCCAGAACCGGCAAAAAAATCGAGGACTATCGAACCTTCAAACGACAGGGCTTTAACAAAACGCCGGATAAGTTCGACTGGCTTTTGCGTTAGATGGCCAACCCTTTCTGTCGAATTGCCATTTAACCTCCCTATTTCCCAAACATTTGTAGGGTTTTTCCCCTTGTCAATACTTTCGGGATTGAGACGCTTGTCTTTTTTGTACATCTCTTTTGTCGCCTCGTCAAATGGCACCCTAACAGAGTCCAGATCGAAATAGTATTTCTTCGTCTTGGAAAGCCAAACTGCTTCTTCATGCCTGTTGGCAAAAAAGCGATGCGCACTCATGCCGTTCTTGTAGTACCAAATGACAAGATTGACAAATCGTAAAGCTGTTTCATGGCGCGTGTAATGGAGGACTTCAAGGAGGTCTCCCTTTTTTAAATCTTGATATTGAAAGCCCCCAAAAATGACACAGTTGCCTGAATCAGATAACACACGACAGATTTGATCCAACCACGCTTTTGCCCAATCAAGATAGTTATGGAAACTATCCCAGTTGTCTAAATCAAGATTATATGGTGGGTCTATCAGAATTAATTGGACTGATGAATCAGGCAATGCCTTCAAAAAGTCAACTGCATCTTGAATAAAAACACCATGAACCGTGTGTGGTGTTGCAATTCCCGTGATCGTTGAACTATGCAAAGCCCCATTTTTTTTCAATTGATTCATTGCCCTGTGTCCACTATTAAAATGCGATTTATTGGCCATCTAGTGTTCCTTTACTTCGTAATGGTTGTTGATTGTATCAGTTTCTTCGACATGCCATTCTTGACTACTACCGCCCAACAATGATTATATGGTTTCTTCATAACACCTTTGGGCCGCGACATCGCGGCATAAAACCCCTTCGCCTGAATCTACGTAAGTTCTGCATTGATAGAGTCGTAGATCGTATTTTTCACTTGACGCGTTCCTGATCGACAAGCGTCATTTCGGTTACCACCGCCGTCGCGACATCTTCCCATTCAGAGAATGTCATCCCGCGTTATTATCTGCTTATCTTGTTATAATTAAAGAACATAATGCCCCCGCGTTTGTCAAACACAAAGAGCGGTTATTTTACTTTTTTTGCCTCCCGGAAAGCCTGCTTTGCCACGGATAACGCTTACTTTGCCACGGGGTAAGTTTACATCGTCATCGGGAAAGCTTACATCATCTCGGCGCAAGCCTTCTCAATGGCGCGGTAAACTTACTCTGTGCCGGGGTTGATTTCATGAGTGACGGGGAAGGCTTACTCTGTCATCGAGTAAGCTTAATCGGTGACCGGGGCATTCGCCCGAAGGTATCGGCACAAACCAGAACGAAGACCATGGATACAGACGTGGTTAGTCGTGGTTGGCGTACGTCCTGAGGCTGTCTCATAAGATCTTCGTTCTGTCAGTTCTTGCGTTTGGCTTGCCAAACGTGTGAACTGACAGTGAGCCGAGTCAGTTGTGCCGCCGGCAGTTCCAGATGGACCGTCAGGTCACACGTCCGACAAAGTCGGACGCAGGACCTGACAGAACTCACTTGTGGGACAGCCTCTCCTCGTGCGCCAACAAATATTATAAGATAGCCGGCAGACGGAGATGTCCGCCCGTTACGGAATATATTACCGTTCAATAAGTTGTACGCGCTTCTCGGAAGCTGGTAGCGTCTTGCGGTTCACCTTTACTAAAAAAAATTAAAAAAGGTGTTGCTTTCAGCCGATATTTTTGTATAATAATTCGATAATTGGCGAATTGTAGGAGATGAAATGCAAGAGTTTTTAGCGATAACCAAAGCCCTCAGCGACGAGAACAGGGTTCGCGTTCTGATGGCGCTGAGCGCGGGCGAACTGTGTGTCTGTCAGATCATTGAATTACTGAACCTCGCACCCTCGACAGTATCGAAGCATATGTCCATCCTCAAGCAGGCTCGACTGGTCGAAAGCGCCAAAAACGGCAAGTGGGTTTACTACAGAACAGCCTCAAATGCGCCGAAGGTTGCTTCCGAGGCTATAGCGTGGGCAAAGAAACATCTTACGTCAGAAGCCACGATAAAAGAGGATGCGAAAGCGCTCAAGCTGATCATAGAGCGGCACCCGGTGGAAGTCTGCAGAAAGCAGAAAGAATCAAGAACAATGCGAGAAGACCGGACCGAGTCCGTCTCCGCTAAAGTACGCATATGATCTCGACAATTGTACTTGCCGCAGAATTTACTCTGGTTCGACTCGTATTGAACTAAGATCCGCAGCCGACGTAAGTCGGCTCGAGTTCTTGGATACAGGTTTGTGAAAATAACAACGACGAATGGTAATAGACAGTAAGGAGTAGACATGTTCACCTTCCGAAAAGTCTCAGTACTTCTGATTGCAGTCTGCGTGCCAATTGTGGTTCTGGCTGCAACCAATGATCAGCTTCAGACGGCCGTTTCCAACGGCGAGGCAGCGTTTGTTTTGGTAACTGAGCCGGGAACAGCCGGAGCCGACCAGGCGAGGCAGACGATTCAAGGCGCTATGGCTCAGGTTCCCGGTTCCGTAATGATTGAATCAAATCGTGCCGACGCCGGCAATTCAGAATTCGTTCAGAAGTACGGTTTAGCTTCGGCGCCGTTACCATTGATCCTTGTTTTTGGGTCTAACGGCGTTATAGCCGGCGGCAACGTAGCTTCCAAACTGAATCCGCAGCAGCTTGTCGCGATGGTACCCAGCCCCAAGAAAGCGGAGGCGGTGCAGGCCATCCAATCCGGTCAGGCTGTCTATGTGACCGCTTTCCGTCCCGGCATGACTAGCAAGTCGCAAGTGATGAGTGGTTGCGCCGCGGCTTGCCAGCAAATGATGGGAAGAGGCACCACCGTTGAAGTAAATATGGAGGACCCTGCCGAACAGGAGTTTCTGCGCCAACTGAAAGTCAATTTGCAGTCCGATGAGCCGGTCACCGTAGTTATTAACGCTAAGGGTCAGGTCACGGGATCATACACTGGTGCTGTCGAAGTAGACAAACTCATTACTTCGGCAACCAAGGTGGTGGCCAGCGGTTGCTGTCCGACAGGAAGCGGCGCAAGCTGCGGCCCGACGCCCAGCAAGTCCGGCGGTAAGTGACCTATGGCTTTCACGCTTCGAACAATTGTCTTCAAGGAAATCAACCGTCGCAAAGGTCGTTTGATTTCCGGCCTGCTGGCGATAACTTTGGGGATAGCTGTCATTGTTGCCATCCAGTCAATTACCTCTGTATCGAAACAGGTCGTTGCCAAGAAACTGGATCTGCTGGGTGCGAACATTATGGTATTGCCGCAAGGCGCGACGGTGGACGACTACTTCGCCGCCGATATTGATGCCCCGACGTTTCCAGAAGAGTATGTCGAACGGATCGCGACCTCGATGATTCCGGGCGTCGACAACATGTCACCCAAATTGAGTCGCCGGATAGAGATCAACGGTTCATCAGTAATTCTAACGGGAATCCTCCCTGCTAATGAACTGGCCTCAAAACCAATCTGGCAGGCTTCGGGCCTCATGACCGACGAACTGGCTTTAGCCTGTGCTCCGGCGGAGAACTCGGAGGTTAAGGAATCGTCGCTCACCGAGGAGGATCTTAAGGCACAGCGAAAGAAGGTAGATTCTCTCGGTATGAGCGAAGTGTGGATCGGCAGTTCAGTCGCTGAACGCCTGAAGCTCGGAGCCGGCTCGGACTTGCCCATCCAAGGACAAACTTTCGCAGTAACTCATGTGCTACCCGAGACAGGCACTGTAGATGATAATCGCGTATTTGCCCATTTGCACGCTGTGCAAGAGCAGCTCGGCATCAACGGTCAAGTGAGCAACATCGAGATTATGGGATGCTGCAGCGCAATATCGGACGGACTGCTGGGGAAACTACGCAATATTCTCCCCGATACGAAAATTGTCACTATCGGGAATATTGTCAATACTCAGATCGAAACAAACACTCTGATGGCCAAGGTTGCTCTTGTCCTTCTCGTGATCATCGTCATTGTCGGTTCCTTCTCTATCGGCAATTACATGTGGGCCAATGTCGAGGAACGCCGCAAGGAGATCGGCACCCTTATTACAATCGGCTGGGGCAGGCATCATATCTATTGGCTGTTTCTTACCAAAGCAATCATTCTTGGACTGGCCGGCGGAATTCTGGGCTACTTAGTCGGTTCTGTGGCGGCGATCATCCTTGGTCCATACTTTGCGGGATTGGCTATATCTCCTGTCGTTGGTTATCTCTGGTGGTCAATTGTAGTCGCGGTAGTGATTGCCCTGGCGGGAAGTTGGTACCCGACTTTTCGTGCGGCTCGTATCGATCCGGCCGTAATTATGCAGGAGATTTAATCGTGATAGACATCAAAGACCTTACAAAGACCTATACTCGCTCCCATCAGAGTGTGCATGCACTGAAGGATGTATCACTGACCATCGATGCCGGCAGTTTCATAGCAGTAACCGGACCGTCAGGTTCCGGAAAGACAACCCTGTTACTTTCGTTGGGGGGACTGATACAACCCAGCGCAGGAGCCGTTAGGTATTCCGATAAAAATCTGTATGACCTCACTCCCTCACTCCTGGCGGCCTTTCGTAACCGAACCATAGGCTTTGTGCTGCAAACGTTCAATTTGGTGCCGTACTTGACGGCGGTGGAAAATGTCATGTTGCCCATGCTGCCCGCCGGGCGAAACGGATCAGATCCGAAACAACATGCCCTGGAGTTACTGGAAATGGTCGGACTGGCCGAGCGAAGCAATTTCCTTCCCCGGGAACTCTCAGTCGGACAGCAGCAGCGAGTCGCAATTGCCCGTGCTCTTGGTAACGGACCGGATGTTATCCTGGCTGACGAACCGACCGGCAATCTGGATCCCTCGCTTGCTGACGAAATCCTGGACATCCTGCAGGATTTGAATACCAATCACAAAAAGACTGTCATCATGGTGACTCACAGTCCGCAGGCAGCGGCCAGGGCGAGGAGAGTTCTGAAGCTCCGAGACGGGATGCTGGTGTCATAGGCTGACCAGGAGAATTAGCAGAAGTGGCTAAAAGGAAACCTAACAAGAAACCGCGTGCTGCCCGGCAGAACGAAACTAGAGTATCCGCCAAGAGCCGGAATCGGAAACGCAACCTCATTCTGACCTCTGCCATGGGAGTGTTCATTATAGCGATTATTGCCTTCTTAGTCCTGGGAAGTGATTCCAGCAACAGCTCGCCTACTAATTCGTCCGCGGAAGTAAGTCCTGGGGAAGAGACACATGTGGAACAGGCAGCGCCGCCAGTGTCCACTGGACATGGACCGTCTATTCACTTCCCTGAGCCGGAATTTGATTTTGGATCGATTGCTCAGGGAGCAAAAGTCTCTCACACGTTCGTGGTCCAAAACACGGGAGATGAACCGCTGAAGCTCATTCGAGCAAAGGGATCGTGAGGGTGCACCGCAGCCGTCCTGACTGAGACGGATATTCCCCCGGGCGGGGAAGGAAAAATAGAAGTGACGTTTGATTCCGGCCGTAAGAAGGGTCAGCAGAAGAAGACTATTACGGTCGAGTCAAATGACCCGAATAATCCGAAAACGAGCCTGCATGTTTCGGCGCTGATTGAGGTGCAGTTTGGGTTCGAGTTGTACAGTTTGGATTTCGGTCGCATTCATAAGGGTACAACAGCGACCAAGACGGCTGTTCTGATTCTCAAGGACCAAAGCAAACGGAACCTCCTGAACATCAGCTCGCAGTCGCCGTATATCTCCGTTGAAACCACCAACTCAACCGAGCCTGATAAGAGCCGTATCGAGGTTCAAGTCACAATCACTCCCGAAGCGCCGCCGGGCCGACTTAATGAGACCGTTACCGCTAAACTAACCGACAACTCTCAGCCGGCATCGAATTTGAGCATCCGAGGTACTATTGTTGGCAATATCGAGGTTACTCCTGAGACAATTCGCCTCACGGCCGACACTTCGCGATCAGCCGCCGATCAGGCTGAGCAGGTCGTGCGGGTTGTCAGTACGCAGAGCGGTGTGAAGTTTAGATTATTGAGCGTTACGGATCCCAGTGACCAGCTGTTTCTTGAAGTCGATAACGTAGTGGCTGGTGAACAATATGTAATCAGAGCCAAGCCCAATGAGAAGGCTCTGGGAATGGGCCGGAATTCGTCCGGTGAAGTCAAGGTGCTGACCAGCGATATCGAACAGCCGGAAGTGACATTGCGGTACAATATAATATTCTCCCGACGGTAATTCCGGATTCTAACGGGAATCATAATCAACGATGTTACCAGAAACTGTCTTGACACGGGAACAAAACTTGAGTTGATTCGTTATATGACGAAATAACGAATTTATTCAGGCCAAAGCAATAGTGGAGTTAATATGAATGAATCGAATAACAAGACCCCAATGGACATTCTTCGCGCCGTCTCTCCCGAAGGCGCAAAAACCTATATGGCCCACAAACAGGCCACGATGGAGAATCCGCAACTGCAGTCGGTGCCCTTGAAGTACAAACTTCTCATTGGTATTGGCGTCGCGGCGTCTCTGCAATCATCGACGTGTACTCTGATGTGGGTAAAACAGGCCAGACAAGCCGGCGCGACCGATGCGGATATCGTGGAGGCAATCCTGGTTTCCAGGTTAATCAAGATGGCCACCGTCAATGACACATCCGCCGACGCTCTCGCCTGGCTTGATGCGGATAGGATGTAACCAATCGTTTTTGGTGAGCGATGCACCCATAAACGAACGGAGAGGTTCTATGTTTACACGTGCGATGTTATGCCCAACACAATCAGGAGGCTCTTTATGAAGCCCTTAAGCTTAACGATTTTCATTCTCTCGATGGGTTTTTTGGTAGCCTGCCAGGACTCAGCGGAAGTCCCGGCACGCAAGAGTCCGGGCCAAAATGCAGGCACGACACAGTCTGTCCCTAACCAAACTACTACAACTGCGACGACTCCGGCCTTGAATCCTCCGCACGGACAGCCGTATCATCGGTGTGATATCCCCGTGGGGGCGCCGCTCAATTCGTCTTTGGGGAAGCAACCGGCAGCAACGACTTCCGAGACTACCACAACTGAGACGGCGCCGGGTATGAATCCTCCTCACGGACAACCAAATCATCGGTGTGATATCCCTGTCGGGGCGCCGCTCAATTCGTCTCCGGGAAACCCAAAGTGAGTTTTCACTGAAGGAGAGAGAGTTGATGACATGAACCAAGTGGAGCTGTCTCATTCGTGTTGCGGAACGATTCTAGCGCATGAAGAATGAGGATGTCGCATTTAGCGGTGCAAGTAGTCTGAAAGGAGTAGTTTTATGTTCGAACGTATAATCGTAGCTACCGATCTGTCGCCCGCGTCTAGCGGCCTGGTGGACTGTCTTGGAGGGCTAACAGCATATGGAGTTAAATACATACTCCTGTTACAGTGCTTAAGCCTGCAGGAAGTCGGATCAATTGCGCTCTCCTATACTACTGCTTTTCTCAATGCCGGCCTCAAGGAACAGAAGGAGAAACTCGAACGGCAAGGATTCGAGGTCGAGACAAGAACCATTCCGGGAAGAGCCCGGACTGAAATTAATCGAATATCCGATGAGGAGAATTACTCGCTTATAGTCGTTGGGTCTCAGGGCCATTCGCTCGTGGGGGAGTTATTCTTCGGCGGTGTTGCCAACGAAGTCGTTCATCATGCACGTAAGCCGGTGCTGGTCGTCAGGTTGGAACCGGCGCCGGAAGAGGGACCCGATTGTGTGCGGGCTGTCCGGTGTAATTTTGCCGGCCACATCCTGTACCCAACCGACTTTTCGGAAAATGCTGATCGTGCGTTCGAATACGTAAAGGAGATGGCTGCCGTCGGCGCTAAACATATTACGCTGCTGCATGTTCAGGATCGAACAAGGATCGAACCTCACCTGACACATCGTCTTGATGATTTCAATAAGATCGACCGAGAGCGGCTTGACGGGCTGAAAGCCCAGCTTTCCAAAAAGGGCGGAGCCAGGGTTGATATCGCGGTGACATTCGGCTCCCCATTCAGCGAAATCACCAAGTTTATAAAGGCGCAGGATATAAACCTGGTTGTTATGGGCAGCCAGGGTCGTGGTTTCGTGGAAGAGCTATTCATCGGAAGCGTCAGCCATAACGTGGTGCGTCATTCCGAAGTCTCCGTATTGTTGATTCCGGTAAAGCACGGTGAAAGATGATGGAATTCCGTCCAGGCTCTTTAGAGCACGAGATCGCTGTTTGGACGTTCATTAGGCGGAATCTGACATCCTATATGAAGGTCATGAGTGTGTGGATAATCTTATCGGTCCTATCCGGGGGCATTCTAAAGTTATATCTCGCACACGATATTCCGTAGTGGGGGGCACTTATCTGGGGAGCGCTGACTTGTTTCGCAGGCATGATGATAATGTTTGTGGCCAGCTATATTAACCTGAAAAGACTGGAACCCGGATTTCGTCGCTTGGCGGCTGGCGCGAAAGACCCGCAAATCCCCGCGGTCTGGTGCCCGGTCCTGACCATGGCAACCAAGGCGGCGATTGAACTTGTCGACAAAGTCTCCCGCTTCGACTCCAGCTCAGAGCGTATATTAAGCGAGGAAAAACATGAATGATGGCGACGACATATGAAATGAGGTAGGCGTTGCAAAATTCGATGGACAAAGGGAACAGATGTCCTATATTATTCGTTATATGACGAAACATAGTATTAACACCGATTTTGACCGGCCGTTCAGGACAACCCAATTGATGGTAGCAAAGGTCCTTCGGCCAAAAACGAGAGCCATCTTTGTCACATGCCAATCTCTTGCCTTAGCGGCCGTGCCAGGTAACAATGGAATTGACTTGGACCGGGCAGAAACATTACCTTACAACCGGATTCGAAAACGGGCTTGTTGGAGCCTCAAAAACTCGGCAGGATAATCATCACAGTCGGGAGTGTTAATAGCAATGCCTAAGGAAGCATCAAAAACGAATAAGATTCGGACCGACGAGTTCTTTTCCCTGTATTTTGCCGGAAGAGTAGTCGATATCGGCTGTGGTGATGATCTCGTGGTCCCACATGCCGAGCCTTTTGATCGTCCCGACGGTGATGCCGAATGTATTCTCGAATACCGTGAGGCTAATTCCTATGATTGTGTCAACAGTTCGCACTGCCTTGAGCATATGAAAGACCCGACCGCAGCTCTGTTGCAGTGGTGGGCACTTGTCAGGCCCGGTGGCTACATGGTTATTGTTGTGCCTGATGAAGAACTTTACGAGCAGGGAGTTTTCCCCAGTCTGTTCAACCCTGATCACAAAGCTACTTTTCGGCTATCCCATGCGCCCCCTCTGACACCAAAGTCTTTTGCGATTGACCAGATGATTCGCGAACTTCCGAATGCATTGTTACTTAGTGCTGAAAGGCAAGATGCAGGATATGACTACTCTCTCATGAGAAGAGGATGCTCGAAATGGGGTCGGCTTTTAAGATTTGAGAACCATAACT
>CAZLBP010000054.1:0-22409 GCA_964557855.1 uncultured Ignavibacteriales bacterium
CCCTACTGCTGCCTCCCGTAGGAGTCTGGGCCGTATCTCAGTCCCAGTGTGGCCGGTCGCCCTCTCAGGCCGGCTAACCATCATCGCCATGGTAGGCCGTTACCCTACCATCAAGCTAATGGTGCGCGGACTCATCCTCAAACGGCAGGTTGCCCCGCCTTTGACCGCTAGATGATGCCATCTCGTGGTCTTATCCGGTATTAGACTCCCTTTCGAGGGTTTATCCCAGATTCAAGGGCAGATTATCCACGTGCTACTCACCCGTTCGCCACTTTACTCACCCAACCGAAGCCGGGCTTTCTCGTTCGACTTGCATGTATTAAGCACGCCGCCAGCGTTCGTTCTGAGCCAGGATCAAACTCTCCACAACAATTATGATCATTGTATTGAATTCGTCCATCTCATCTCAAACAATTCGTCAAAACGGACGCCTTGTTCGGATTGATAAAGACAAAAAAGACAGGAGGTTTTAAGCGGGCAGCTTAAAACCTGCGATATACATCACCAAACCCGCTCTTTGTTTAATTCCGAAAGCTATTTAGTTGTCAAAGAGCAAATGTGCGACAAAAAATCTGCCCGACCGCTAGTCCGGCAGTATCGTGATAATAATCGTTTGCCGCGCTAATGTCAAGTCAATTTATGACTTGTTCGGTTGTTTTCCCAAGAGCCTTATAACATATCAGCTATACTTAGGTTCCATCTCAGAAAAAAAACCGCCGATTTTCTATCGGCCGGTCACCATAATACTTTAATCTCTCGATGTCAAGGCAATTCGGCGAAAAATGTTCAGAAACTGTGAGATTTATTCGCGGGCAGGAATTGATTTGATAACATGTTGCCGGAACACACGTTAAGCAGAGCCATGACGGTCTTCAGGGCGCAAATTAAGCAAATTCTCACTTCGAACAAAAGACACTTGTTCCGACACCGCCGCAAAATAGAGGAACCTGGCCCACATAAACTCCGTTCTTTTTTCTATACAATTCAAGACAGGGAATTCTGGATGTATTCAAATACCACAGCGCCGCTTCCGGCGGGGAGAATGGATGCGAATCTATCAGTTACCAATTGCGGTGCTGGTCGCCACCGTTTTATAGGCAAAGTTGGCGGCCCAGGATGCAGTGCATATGGACAGCATAGTCGGTGCGACCAGCCCGGCGCAGCTTAAGGCTAACATCCCAGTTACGTTTTTCTTTCACTACATGGTTGGCGCCGATACTGTGAGCAGTGTCTCATCCGGCATAAGCGTGGTGTCACCGGATGGCACCACGTGGAATCCGCCCGTGCTGGACACGATTCATCCGGGTCTGGACGACTTATTCGATCTCGGTATCTTCATCCAGTATTTCAGCAACAACGGTTTGGGTGCAGACTCGCCAGTCTCGGCACAGTCGCCTTCGCCGGGGACGGTCTGGCGCCGGGTTTCGATGATTATCTCTTTGCGATGTCGACCCGAGTGGATCAAAGCCATGTGGGCAAGACCATCCGCATGAACACCGCTTTCTTCCCACCGTGAAGGGCCTGGATTTGGAGTACTTCCGGTGGAAGCAAAGTACCCGGCTGGAGCGGGCCGCATACGTATGAAATAGTGTGCTGTACGGGGATGGGGCAAAATGTCGATTGTGATTCAGACGATATAATCAATGTGGGTGATTGTACCTACATTGTCGACTACGCCTTTCGAGGCGAGCCGCCGCCGCCGGATTGTCCATAACTTAACAGGGGGCTGGAGAGATAGAGAAAGATGATGCGAGTGAAATCGATGGTTCTTGTGGTCGTTAGTGGGCTGCTGGTTGGATCGACGCCGGCAAGCGCTCAGGATGCCGTAAGCCTGGATCATGTGGACGGGCTGGCATACGCAGGGGCGATCGGCGCGGATGTGTCGGTGACGTTGTACGTGCGCCTGACGGTCGCAACAGACGGTGTCCTGCCTTATAACGGCCATGTAGTCTATTCGCCGGATGGCGCCGTCTGGGATCCGCCGGAGATTGACACGGCTGTGAACGGGATACTCACGTATCTTTCCGACGGGGTCGGATTACAGACTCAGGGAGCCGACGGTATGGGTGAGGATACTCTGGTTTTCTACGGCCGGTTCACGTTTTTTGGACCGGGATTGCCGGCCGGCTGGGATGAAGTAGCGTACAAGATATCGACCGGTCTGGACGAAGATCAAATCGGCAAGACATTGTGTGTCGACTCCACGTTTGTGGCGCCGGCCGGGCCGTGGGAGTGGCAGGTCCTGAGCACCGGCGGCGCCGTAGTACCTTCGTGGGACGGTCCGCACTGTTTTGATATCGTGCCCTGTTGCCAGGGCGAGCGGGGCAACATAGACTATGTTATCGGACCGGCGGGCCCGGTGGATATTGCTGACTTAGCGTATCTCGTCGACTATCTGTTTCGCGGCAGTCCCCCTCCCCCCTGTTTGTTGGAGGGGAATTTCGATGGCGACCCTCAAGAAGAGATCAATGTCGCAGATATCACAGCGTTGGTGGACTGGCTGCATCGCGGCGGACCGCCGGCGGCGCCGTGTCCGTAGATCGGGAGAAATTCGCACCGCGCAAATAGTGGCGGCCGACTTTTTTATTGGCGCAGCCTTACAAGTCGTTTAGACTGCATTCATGGCACGTTGGACTCCACATGCTCTGGCGAGGCATCACACCCGGCTGACGCCGCTGTTACTGTTTACGGCAGCTTTTCTAGTCCGTCTGCTCTATCTTAACCAGATCGAGTCCTTCCCGACCTTCTACTTCCCTATTATGGATGAACAGTATCACGTATCGTTGGCCGAGATGATTCGTGAAGGTTCATTGCCTGATGAACCGTTTTTCCGAGCGCCATTGTATATGTACTTCATGGCGTTTCTGCTAACCCTGACCGGGGAATCACTGTATTGGGTGCGATTCATACAGACAACGCTGGGGGCGTTGTTGCCGGTGCTCGTCTACGCATTGGGAAACAAGCTGTTCAATCGGTCGGTGGCCTTCTGGGGCACAGTGGCAGCTGTCTTCTACCCGACCTTCCTGTATTACGACGCATCGCTTTTGATCACGTTCGTAATGGTCCTGCTGATAACGCTGCTTTTGTATCAATTGTACCGCTGTGAGGAGAACATGCGGCGGATCTCCCCTTACATCGTGGCGGGTGCTTTACTCGGACTCGCAGGATTGGCGCGGCCAAATATTCTGTTGCTGGGGCCGGTCCTTTTCGTCTGGGTCTGGCTGCGACTCAAGCCTGAACTGGGTTGGAAGAAAGCGCTCGTTCGATATGTACTGATCGGAGTGACGTCTCTCATAGTCATAGCGCCGGTAACGATACGGAATTACGTCGTGGCCAATGACTTCGTATTCATCGCCTGGCAGGGCGGCTTGAATTTCTTTCTCGGTAATCATCGCAACGCCAACGGCTGGTCGGCGTTGGCTCCGGAAATAGATCCGACGTGGCAGGGTGGGTACTTGCAGTCGATTTCGATAGCTGAGGCGAGCGCCGGTCACGCCTTGAAGCGGTCTAAAGTATCGGATTATTGGTTTGACCGGGCGTTCGAAGAAATCGCGGCCGATCCGGCCCACTTTGTCGACCTGCTGTTCAAGAAGGTGCGGTTGTTTCTGGAGGGGTACGAAATCCCCAACAATCAGAATATCTACCTGGCGAAGCGTTTTGCGCCCATGTTGCGGCCGTTGATGTTCGATGCCGGGATCAAGTTTCCCTACGGCCTCCTCGCCCCTCTGGCTGTTATCGGTCTGGCGTTCAGCCTGGCGCGGTGGCGGCGCTATTTGCTGGTGTATCTGCTGTTGAGTTCATACATGTTGTCGTTTATCCTCTTTTTTGTCTGTGCCCGGTTCCGGCAGCCGCTTATACCGGTGTTGATACTGCTGGCGGTATTCGGAGTCCGGGAGTTGATGCAGTTGTGGAGGAGGAAGCAATTCAAAAACCTGGCGTTGTTTGTCTTCGTGCTGGGGCTGTTACTGGTGGCATCCAATCATTCCCTGTTGAATCTCAGTCCGCAACGAGTTGCGGCTGAGGATCACCTGCTGGTCGGCAACGCTTTCCTGGAGCAGGGCCGAATACAGAGAGCGGAGCTGGAATTCAAGAACGCGTTACATGATGACTCCACGTTCGCCCAGGCCTATCACAACCTGGCGTATATTTACAGCCGCCAGGGGCAATGGGGCCAGGCTATAAAGAATTACGCGACCTCACTCATCTACGATCCCTACCTCGTGGATGCGTATATCAACCTGGCAACCATTTACATCAACCGCAATGCCCCCGATACTGCTATAGCGCTTCTGGAGGAGGCAGCCGGAATCCATCCGTACAATGACGCTGTCCAGTTAAAGCTAGGGATAACCTATTTCGAGGCAGGTCTCCTGGATAAAGCACAGCACGCGGTGCAGCGCAGTCTGGAATTAAATCCATCGAATGCAACGGCACGAGACGTATTGCAGCAGATTCAGCAGTATAGGCGAGGGCGAGAGGAGTAGGGTCCGTTAAGGAGGAGTTTGTGGGGGCGCGGCGAAGAACACACCCCGCCCTTCGGCAGCCCCTCTCAACAGTGGCGTTGTTGGTAGATGTTTCCGGTTAAGCCAAGCGGTCAGGTCGCGACCTGTCCCTACATGAGTACGGACGTTCCCAAGTACAACTTGGGAGCGAGGTAGAGCAGCCGTCCCGAAAGGGTTCGTGGGGTAGTTTCAACACGTGTCTAAAGCTATTTACGGCGGAGGCAGAAAAGTACGAACAGACCGGCGCCGAAGAGAACGAGTCCGAAGGCCGGTTTGGTGTACATGTCCCAGGTGGGGCCGGGTGTCAATGTGGATCGAGATGGTTGGCCGGGATTGTAGTGCACGTTCAGTTTTCTGCCGACGGGATATTTCTCTACGAGTGTTTCGGCCACGTCGAGCTTTTTTCGCTTGCCGCCGAACATCGGGGCGTGGACGTGAGTCTGAGTACGGTAGGTCGTGCCATTGACGGCGTATGAGTATTCGATGGTCGGAGAAATGGCTCTCTCCCCCGTTATTTCGGAGCGAGTAACGATGCCTTCCACAACCGGCCACTCTTTCTCCTCAAGGTCCTCCAGCAACGGGTTGCCGAAGAAGAACGTCAGGGCCAGCCCGAGTGCGGAGCTCACGACCGCGGCAGCCATGCTGGGCCGCCCGGCGGCCCAGCGCACGGAGCGCGCCACCGTGAAACGGAGGGCCAGGACAAGTATGGAGATAATGGCCACCGTCAGGACTATAAGCAGCACGGCGACCTCATGTATGCCTCGTGCGCGGCCCGGTTCCACTGCCCCCGTTACTTCTTATCAGGAACATAGAGCTCCGTATGCACTTTGTTTTCCTCTCGGATCGTTTCCTGCTCGAAGTCGGTGATGTTGCCGATGGTGGTTTCGGCGATGCTGAGCATGGCCTCCCTGGTGAAGAAAGCCTGATGACCGGTGATAAGAACGTTGGGGAAGGTCAGCAGTCGAGCAAAGGTATCATCCTGAATAACCCGATCGGAGAGGTTGGCGAAGAACAGGTCAGCCTCTTCTTCGTAGACGTCAAGGCCCAAATAGCCGACACGTCCCGACTTGAGGCCGTCAATGACGGCCCGGGTGTCGATCAGGCCGCCGCGGCTGGTGTTGATGAGCATCACTCCGTGTTTCATTCTGTCGATGGCAGCGGCGTCGATAAGGTAGTGGGTGTCCGGCGTCAGGGGACAATGCAGCGAAATGATATCGGAGGTCCGGAAGAGGCGCTCCACGGTGACATACTCGCCGCCCAGTTTTTCAAAGGTGGTATCGGGACAGGGGTCGGAAGCGCACAGCTCGCAGCCAAAGCCGGTCATGACGTTGGCCAGAGCCAGGCCGATCCGTCCGGTACCAACAATGCCGATCCGTTTGCGGTGCAGGTCAAAACCGAGGAGTCCATCGAGAGCGAAGTTCATCTCTCGCACCCGGGCATAGGCCCGATGCGTTTTGCGATTCAACGACAGTATCATCGAAACCGTGTGCTCGGCAACCGAATACGGAGAATAGGCGGGAACACGCAGGACGGTCAGGCTGAGACGGTGACAGGCCTGAAGATCGACGTTGTTGAATCCGGCGCAACGGAGTACAATGAGACGAATCCCGTGTTTCGATAGTCGCTGCAGAACCCGGCTGTGAAGAGAATCATTAACGAAGACGCATACAGCTTCGTAGTCGGCAGCCATGCCGGCAGTAGCTTCATTGAGCGGTACCTGGAAGTACGTCAGATCATGATTGCGCGACTCATTGGCCTGATCCAGGAACTGTTGATCATAGTTCTTAGTGCTGAACACGGCGACTTTCATATTAGAACCTCTGTTTTCTGACTGCTCTGGCCAACGGCAAACTTAGTATGGGTATGTAGTGTGATATTGGGTTGAATGTCAAGCTGACTTAGGACGGGTAGAGACGCTCCGTTATCCCTGCGAAGGCAGGAATCCAGACCGTTCCCAAGTTCAACTTGGGAACGAGGAGCACGGCCGCAGGTCACAAGAGTCCATTGTAGCGGATTCGCAGGACCTGCCGCAATACCCAAATAGTATTTTCAACACGCCTCTTCGGAGGGCGACAGATCCGTCTTTCGAGTTCGCGCAATAAGAACCGGAGTGGCGGCCTGAATGTGATTGACACAGGGACACCCGTGCAATACCATAATCGAGTTACCGGGAACAACAAGGACGAAAGGAGTCTACAATGCCGCGAGTCGTTCATTTTGAGATTCATTGCGATGATCCCCAGCGAGCGTCCTCATTCTACAGCGACGTTTTCGGGTGGGAAATTACGAAGTGGGAAGGTCCGGTCGATTACTGGTTGATCAAGACCGGCGAGCAGGGTGAGCCGGGTATAGACGGCGGCCTGATGCAGCGTCGGGATCCGGCCGGTAGTGTTTACAATACGATAGGCGTGCCCGATCTGGACGAGTATTTGACGAAGGTGAAGTCGCAGGGCGGCGAGCGGGTGGTGGACAAAATGGCGGTACCGGGAGTGGGCTGGCTGGCCTATTGCAAGGACACGGAGGGGAATGTGTTCGGGATGATGCAGAGCGACCTGGAAGCGAAGTAAGCGTGTGCCATCCGGAATTACTTCGGGCTGCACGAGCACAGTGTCCGGGACCGCTTTCAACACCGTTTAGTGAATCGGGAAGTCTTATGTGTTCTTATACTTGCACAACGTGGAGTTGTGCAGGACCGGGACCGTATTGTACCTGTCAATCCGGGTGGCGAACCTGACATCGTCGGGAAAGCCCATGTCTCGGAGCTCGCGGCCGCTTGTCGAGTGCCATATCAGACTAGTCAGGTCATGTTTAGATTGCAGGTAGGCGCGCTCGCATACGACAGCCTCCGGGGACTTGTCGATATCTAGTCCGGCGAGAATGGCTCCGGTTCCCAGATAGTCTTCGATGGCGAAGCGCAGGGTCTCCCTTGCCTTTTTCGGGTCGGGATAATGTTCGCCACAGGCCAGGATCGTAACGCCGACGGCTCGGCCGCTGTTAATGAGGAGTCGGATGGTACCGGCAACGGCCGTCGCGTTGACCAATGCACCCACTATGACTGCCGACGCATTTCGATCCATAAGACAGCATGTGCCGCCATTTAAGGACCACAAGACGATTGTCTGGCCCGTCAAATCGCGATCGTAGGTAAGCGGCGAAAGCGAGAACTGACCTTTGTCCGGGACTTCGTGACGGTGAACGGCAACCTCGATGTCAGCGGCCAAACCATGTTGGTCGAAGTCCTCCAAGTCTGGTAGCGGCTGGATGACGCCTTGGTTGTGGACGCCAGTGACGACAGAGGTAGAGAAGCTCAGGGTGTCGATAATGACCAGTACGTCCCGTCGGTCAACGGCCGGCGGAATACCGGCGTAGCCCCATTCAAGGTGGCATTGATATAGGTCCGGTTTATCAATCACGAGTGTAGGTCCTTCACTCCGCAAAGCTCTCGCAGTCTTCTCACTCTAAAAAATCCGCATAGTTCGACGCCGCTCACCATGACTGAACAGAGTGTCGCTATGAGGGGACCGGATTCACGTTTTCAATATCACCATCTGGTGTCCCTCGAGGGGACATTGTATATAGGCGCGGCCATCTGTTTCTTGAACGGTAATTTCTAAGTTGCCGCCGAGTAGATCTCGAACCGTACTGCCGGGCGGAGTTAAATTACGGTCGACGGTGATGAAGTCGTTCCTCGGGGAAGCGCTCAAGTTCATGGCCACTACGATTTCGGTGGTGTCAAGGATACGGGAGTAGGCCAGGGTGGCGGTTCCGCTTTGCGGAATACCGAACCAGTCACCGAAAGCGGAGATCTCGCGGAAATACTGGCGGCCGTATCGCAGGGCCGGTTGCTGTGCGCGGACCCGGGCGATGGCGGCAATTCCCCGATAGATCTCATGCTGCTCATCGAAGAAATGCGCGCCGATGGTGTTGAAGGCTCCCCAGCCGCCGCCGAACATGCATTCGCGGACAAAACAGTCATTATCACCGCCGCCATCGAATCCCTGTTCGGTGCCGTAGTAGATGCAAGGGACGCCCTGGGTAGTCAGCAGATAGCCTATTGCCAGGACAGCTTGTTTCGGATTATCCGTATTGCCGTGCATGAAGCGGCGGTAGGGACGCGACATCTGGTCATGATTGTCCACGAACGTAACAAAGAAGCGGCCGGCCTCACCATGGTCAGTGTAGTGAATCTTGAAGCGCTCATAACGATCATGCAGGAAGATCGGATCGGCAAAACCCTTGATTACCTCCTCCAGAATGAAGTACAGAGGGAAATCCAGACAAGCGTCGAGAGACGGGAACCGCTCGTTAGTGCCTTCGATGCGGCTGTTGCGGCCCAGATATCGTTGCAGTGTGAGGTCGTCGCCGACGATCTCACCGTAGATGAAGAAGTTGTCCTTGCCGATGGTCTTGGCGTATTCCCGGACCGCGTTACAGAATATGGCGGTGGCGCTGCTTTCCATATGCTTAACGGTATCTACCCGGAACCCGTCGATATCCGCCAGGTGTATCCAGTATTTGTAGGCCTTGATCAGGGTATCGAGAACATCAGGTCGGGCAATATTCAGTTCCTTCAGGCTAAGGAAGTCGCCGTTGACTGCCTGATCGTGATCGTACCAGTTGCGGATTTCGCCTCGGCGTTTGTAGCAGTCCGGGTGCTGCAGTTCGACCGGCCAGACGGCGTCATCCGCTTGAAAAGCGGCAGACAGGTCGGTTTCGCGCCAGAAGCCGAAGTCAAACGGTCCCGGCGCCTGCGGCCAGTAGTAATAGGGATGACCGCCCGGATAGGCCCAGTTGTCGCCGGTATGGTTGATTATGATGTCGAGAATTACGTGCATGTTGTGCTCGTGAGCCTGCCGCACGAGTTCGATCAAGTCTGGCTTAGTCCCAAAACGCGGGTCTACCTCGAGGAAATCCTGGATGCCGTAACCGTGATACGTGTCATCCTTCTCTTGCCGGTTCTTGAATATCGGGCTGAGCCAGATGGCAGTGCAACCGAGGTTCTTGATGTAGTCCAGTCTACGTGTGAGGCCTCTGAGATTACCTCCCTGAAATATCCTCCCCTGTTGGAGATCGCGGCCTTTGGGGGTAGCGGATGAATAGGCGGGAATATCGGTTTCGTTGTTGTCGAAACGGTCGACCAGCATGAAATAAATGAACTGGTCGCGCCAATCTCGGGGAGAAGGAAAGACGGAATCGGGCGGTGTAAGTTCCAGATCTTTGACTGAGACTATTCTGTCCGGCATTACATTGTCCTTACAGTTTGTACGGTCGTTGTGTTGATGCTCTCCGGTCAAACCGGTTTCGCTTCAGTTTCGGGGAAGCTGCAAGCCGCAATGAGTATGGCGTCTGGCGTGGAAAATGTCAAGAGGAGATGTGAAGAAGTCACCTGTCACCCGGCAGAACCGATTTAATTGGTGTTTCGCTGCGCATTCGACTCACACAGCCGGACGATGAATTCCCTGAACTGCTCCTGAGGCTGTAAGCGATCCAGCGGCAACCGGTCGAGCATCGTCTCCTTGATGGCGGCACAGGCTTTCGTATCGCCTTGCTGCTGTTCAATCATGGCCAGGGTTACGAAGCTCTGGTAAAGATTCCAACCGATGAATCTGGAAGACGGCGGCAACGGGACATCGGGATCGGCGAAACCGCGATATTCATACTTGGTCATCAGGTTGTCGTACAGGATGTCTCGGTTCGGCGGTCCGTTCTCGATCGGTACCAGCCGGCTCGCGGCGCCCTCAGACTGCAAGTACGGTTGCAGCCACTGCGGCTGATAGGTGAAGTAGATCGGGCGCCGCCAGGCGTTCGATCTTATAATACTCAGGACAACCCAATCCTGTACCATGAGGTACTCGTTGTGGACAGTGGGCGGTACACGCATGTAGAGTGTATCCGGTACGCGAACGTTATCGGGCAGGTGGTGCAATTGCGGATCTTTGACCACCGGAATCGCTATGGTCGTGTCCTGCCAGGAACGGACGTCAAGGTTTACTATGGCGGACCTCAGGATACCGAGCGGGAAGTCGGGTTGTTTATGGAAAATCTCCTCGAGGAACCAGCTGGTATTCAAGAGGGGCTGGTTTAGGACGGTAACGTCGGTGCGCACGTTTTCCCCCATTTGCAGATACCAGAGGGGGAAGGTGTCATTGTCACCGGAGGTGAACAAGATGGCGTTTGGGGGCAGGGTTTTGAAGATGTTGTGCACGTAGTCATGCGTGTAGTACTGGCGGGAACCGTCGACCTCGGAGTAGTTGCGCAGCAGTTGGTGCATCGGCATAGCGAGCAGCAGCACCAGAACCAATGAAACCAGCAGATACTTCCATCTGCCGGAGCAGTTCCGGGCCGCTTGCAGCACCGATCCGGCACCGAACGCAATCCACACGGCCGCCATAAATAGGCAGGGCAGGTAGTGGCGGTCGAGCGATCGGAAGAAATTGGCCGGGATATTGAAATATATCACTGTGGCGGCACTCGTCACAAACAACATGAGAATTAAGGCTATTCCCATACGCCGATTTCGCTTCAAGATCATGACGACGCCGGTGACACTCAGCAGAACCGGAATTGCACCGAGAATCCCAAAGCTGGTGTGCAGATCAAAAAAGTTGGCCGCGAAGGCATCCACGAAGTCCATAACCTGTACATCCCATAAACCGGCGTTACGCGGGACGAGCTTCAGCAGAAAGCCTCCCCCCTGTTGTTTGAGGGAGACATAGTCCCAGAATGCGGCCAATGAGCTCGGGTTGGTGGCGTTCATAGCCGGCTGACGCATGGATAACGGAATTATAAGCAGGTGTACGCCCAGCCCCAGAATGAAGCCGCTTAATCCATGAAGCCAGGACTTGATTGATATGACCGCCCTCGGTCGCCTCAAGAGAACCCAAACGAGCAACGCCGGCAGGAGCACGAAGTTCGTGCGGTGGACGCTGAAATCGAGACCGAAAAGCAGGCTGATCACGAAGAGCCATTTGAGACCGGTTGAAGAATCGGCTGACTGCCACCAACGCAGCAGACCAATAAAGATGAGTGAGGTCATGAGGACCGTCAGCATATACGGCGAGAAGTGAACAGCATACAGCCACAGTGTCTCGCTGAAAGCAAATATCCAGACGCCGAGAACCGCACCAAAAAGAAATACCAGGGGCGGTGGTTGTCTGTGGTGGTCCTTGAAGGAATGAGTCGTCGTGTAGAGAACCTTGACCGATTGGCTCAGGAATCCAACGGTAAGCGCGGCCAGGGCTCCTGCAAAGAAATTCAATTCGAGAATGGGTGCGGCTCCGGACGGTATCAAGGTCACGAGCCAACCGAGAACAGTCAGCAGAAGTGAACCCGGCGGATGAGGAATACCCAGAGTGACCGCGGCCGCGGCGTACTCACCGTTGCCCCACCACGTTACAGTGCGAAAGGCGGTCAGCCAGTAGAAAACCAGGGGCAGCAGCAGAGCTGTAAGCGCGAAAAACCAGCCGCGTCTTCCGGTCAAGTAACGGTTGTTTTTGAACAAGGCCTCAGGCATAGATGAGCCTGACAGTCCGCTTTGCGGTAATTGCGTCACTACCAACAGTATCCATGCCACACAACATATGTGAACAAACCTTGTATTCTTAGTCTGCTATCGCAACCAACTCACGACAGCATTATTGTCCGGAGTCTACGTTTTAGTATACAGCATAGCAAGGTGAATAGTCGTCCAAAATAACACCCCCCGACGGCAGCCGGGGGGCTTTCTGAAGCTTTGTAATATGTTTGAAATCGCTCACGTTGTCTGCCGCTTTTAGCGACGGGTTCGAGGTATGACCTCTTTCACCCCGGAGCGAGCGTTTCTTATTTATAGTATCGTCACAGATTTGCGTTTTGTCAAGTGTTTTTTTAATTTTGTAGAAAAGAATGTCTATGATGTATGGATAATCCGGGCGGTTCACAACCATCCAGCGAGTTTACGGCGACAATAAAGGGTTCGGACAGTGGCGTTTCCGAACCCTTTAAGATCGCCCAATATCCCTTGCGCCGCGCGAGGTTTACTGCAACTCGCGCACGAACTCTATTTCGACTCGCCGGTTTTCTTGTCGTCCGACAGCCGTGCTGTTGTCGGCAATGAAGTGCTCAGGGGCTTCACCGAAGCCCTGAATCCGCATGCGATCGGCGGCAATACCCTTGTCGAGCAGATACTGCTTGACCGAATTGGCGCGGTGCATGGACAGGGTTTGGTTATAAGATTCGGGGCCGATGGCGTCCGTATACCCGCGGATTTCTACTTTCACCTGCGGGTAAGCCTTCAGCACAGTCATTACGCTGTCAAGAACGGGTCGAGCGGTCGGTCTGATAACGTATGAGTCGAAGGGATACAGGACCCGTTCACTCAGTGTGAGAGCCTCCTGCAACAGTGGACAACCTTCATTATCAACGGCCAGATTCGGGGCAGTACCGGGACAATTGTCACCGTAATCAGGAACGCCGTCGTTATCGGAATCCAGCGGGCAGCCGACCGAATCGACAGGCGCGCCGGCGGGAGTGTCGGGGCAGTTATCTTTGAAGTTGGGGACGCCGTCGTTGTCGTCATCGAGCGGGCATCCAAACTTATCAACGGCAACGCCGGCCGGTGTACCGGGGCATCTGTCGATGCCGTCGAAGACGCGGTCGTTATCCGAATCGATCGGGCAACCCTGAGCGTTGACCCGGGCTCCGCCGGGGGTATTGGGGCAGGCATCAAGGCCATTATACACACCGTCGCCGTCGCTATCGAGCGGACAGCCGACGGCATTAACTATGGCGCCGACCGGGGTGTTGGGGCACTCGTCTTTATCATCGTTGACCCCGTCATTGTCGCTGTCGCTACCACCGCCGAACCAGTATGTCAGCCCCAGCGAAGGTTCGAGCGCGGCGCGAAACGGACGGTCGCTCCAGCTGCTCCAGTCGCCCGGACCATACGCGCCTTCGGGCATGTCGGTATGAATGTTGAACAGCCCATGGTTGAACAGCGCCTGAACATCGAGGGTCAGATGCTCCATTAACCAGAAGTTGACCCCGAAACCGTAAGCGAGACTGAAGTCGACGACTGTACCGATATACGGATCCTGGCTGCCTTCCACCCGTCGCCGGTTGACACGCCAATGATTGACAGTCGGGCCGACGATGAAATACGGTTGCGTGTTCTTGTCTTTCATGAAGAAGTAGTCGGCAACGAAACGATATTGCAGTCCCTCGAGACGGGAAAGCGCGCTGCCGGGACCGTTGAAATAGAACGATTGATCCTCGGTGGCCAGCGTATCATCATACGCAGACACGTAGCCCAACGAAAGATTGAGGACAATGCGTTCGGTCAGACCGAGCCGGCCGTGAGCTTCGACGTTCCAGCCGACGCTGTATGGCTCAATTTTCTCACCGTACAATTTGAAATCGGAGCCCTCAAAGAGGGGCACATAGGCCGGGCCGCGCAGGCCCACGCCTAAGCGGTCACTCCAATCCACCGCCTGAACCGATATTGAAAGCAGTAGCAGGCAGATCGTAATTAGTGTAGTTTTCTTCACCATTAACCTCCGGTATTACAGTAACAAGAGATTTCTTAGTTTGTCCCAAATGCGATCATCTGCACACACAAATAACGGCGTGTATCAAACAGAGATCGTTAATCTCAAACCAATATAGTATACTGTGTCGATATGTCAAGCTGTTGGGGTACAATTAGTTTATGTGCAATGGGTTGCACAGAGGTATACTGCACGGTCGTTTTACTGCAGGACGGATTAGAGGAAGCGGCAGGTCACACTCGTCTTCGGCGAGCAGGACCTGCCGCAACTGTGGCAAGTTACATTTGTTTGCGGTGAGCAGGCCGCCCTGTCTTTGCTGTCAAAGTTATCACGTGTCAGGTCACAATCCCGCCAGGGCGGGATCAAGACCTGACACAACACTTGCCACGAGTTTGGGGGTGCCACCCATTGTTGGTCTATTTTGCCAAATCAGCGTCCGGATTCGTCGCGGCTC
This sequence comes from uncultured Ignavibacteriales bacterium, assembly GCA_964557855.1. Classification (GTDB taxonomy): domain Bacteria; phylum Zixibacteria; class MSB-5A5; order GN15; family FEB-12; genus JAJRZL01. The sequence continues at coordinate 14,481 of CAZLBP010000054.1, forward strand.
GAACGTTGGCGTGCTCGTTCGAGTTCCAGTTCGGCCTCGAGCGCGCGGGCGCGGGCTTCTTTGGCTCTGAGTTCGTAGTACCTCAGATCGATTTCATAGGCTGTTTTCGTGCTGCCTTGTTCGTCGTCCAGAGCAACCTGTACCGGTTTAGCTTCCGGATGGTCACCGGGGTCGGCGACTATCGTCTTCACCGAGCTGTATGAAGTGGGGTAATATGTCATTGTCAGCGTCTTGTTGTACACGTATATGTTGCCGCTGGCCTCACCCTCCAGACGGAACGTATAGGCGCCCGGTGAGGCTTTGAAATAGACTCGATCCACATAGACCGGGATTCGCAAACTTCCCGTAGAGAGACTCGTGTCAGTGCCGACCATGACACAGTTGGGTGAGGTAACTATGCCGCCTGAAGTTTCGTCAATCTGCAACCACGCATTGTTGGTCCCCGTCGTTCCATACATGCGCACATAGCACTTGGCCTGCACATGAATATAGCCGGCCGCCGGAATATTAATTGTACCGGTTATGAGATCGATCACCAGACCCGGCAGCATCGTAGAGGTCGTGCTTACCGCCGAGGCAATACCCGGCTCGTTGAGGATCTCCTCGTCATCTATTGCATTACCGGGGAGAATTACAGCACTGTTGGGCGTACTGCTGCCGGCATCCAACCTGATTGCCTCCACGGCGTCATTATCGAATAGTTTTATTATGCCACCACCAGGACTAGCATCCGATATGATTCGAATACCGCCGGTATCACTATAAAGATATACGCCACCGTAACGGTCGCCGTAAATTTTTGTAGTCAGCGAATCACTGTTAAACAACTCGACATTAGCATAATCATTACCCAAATCGATAGAAGCTTCAATCACACCATCATCAGCATTATCAAAAGTCAAGTTGCCGTTCATTTCGTCACCGGATTCGTTGACAAATCGGTTGTCACCTTCCGTCAGACTGAATCTATCGACCCAGATCAGTTGACCGCTGGCGTCCTGTGCCATGATCTGGTCTTTGGAACCTCGTGAGTCGGGGAATTCATAGCCGGTTGCTTCATCGCCAAACCAGATATGCGGCATGTCGACCATGAAGGTTTCAGACTGAGTGAGTTTACTGTTATGTCCGAATAGATAGGAGTAGCTGGCTGAGGCAGTTATAGTATCTCGATAACCCCCGAGAATCGAGGAATACAATCCGGCGGCATGATTCTGATAACCGCCACCAATAGTGCTACCAGATCCATCGGCCTGATTTGAGTAGCCGCCACCGATAAATGACGAGGGGCCGTTTGCCCTATTTAGGTATCCACCTGCGACAGTGCTACGGAGTCCAGTAGCGTCATTTGAACCGCCGCCACCGATAGTACTCATGGTTCCTTCGGCTTCGTTAAAATATCCGCCACCAATCGTTGCAAATCCCCTTGTTTCTGTGGCAAGACCTGTTTTGGATTTTATTCCCAGATTAACCATTGTCCATGCGCTATCGCCATACAGAACGTTTTCGGCACCACCGCGGGCGATGCCCCACTTGTTATTTGTGTACAAAACAGAATCTAACACCGACCAGTTAGACACGGAACCTGACGAAGGATCGGTCCAACCTAAATGTCCGCTACCGTTAGTTGCAAGTATCTGATCGGCAGCACCATCCGAAGCGGGGAATTCATAACCGGTGGTTGCATCTCCAAAGTGAATATGGGGCATGTCGACCATGAAGGTAGAGTCCAGAGAAAGTTTGCTGCCGATGCCGAAGAGATATGAATAGCCCGCGTTGATGGTGTCGGCAAATCCGCCTAATACGGCCGAATACAGACCGACGATGGCATGATCCTCGCCGCCGGCTATCGTGTTGTTGTTTCCCGCGATGGCATTGCCGCGTCCGCCGCCGATAGCAGAACAGCTTCCGTCGACTGTGTTGGAATCAGCCACCGCCTGACCGCCGCCGCCCGCAATCACGGAATAGGAACCGCCGACGCGGTTGTTCCTGCCGCCGCCCACTGTTGCATAGACCCCGTCGGCGGTATTGTTGGACCCACCGCCGACAGCGGCTCCGGTCTGGGTAGCGCGGTTAACGGCGCCGCCACTGACAGTGGAGTAAATCTGTTCCGTCCGGTTGCTGTTGCCGCCGCCGATCACGGAATAATCGCCGGTGATCGTGTTGAAAGAACCGCCGGTGATTGAGGCGTTGTTGCCGGTATTGGTGTGCGAACCGCCGACCGTCAGTCTGGATGAGAAGCGCACATCTCCATTGACATCCAGTTTCGCCGAAGGAGTAAGCACGCCGATACCGACACTGTCAGGAGTGGTTTCGAGTCTCACGTAATTTCCGCTGACTTCCCAGCCGGAGCCGCCACCTCCCGGCGCAGCCAGGGCGTAAGCGGCCGTGTCGGCATGTCCGGCCCGCATGGCATAGGCGACGCTCACGATCGGGATACGTGAAGTCGGCGGCGGGCCGCCGTCGATTTCTATGCTTAACCAGCGGATGTTACCGTCGAACACGGACTGTGGAATCGGCGTAATCGAGCCAAGGATGAGTTCAAACATGCCGTCGACAACAGTGACCGAGGGATGAGTCTCAGTCCAGAGCGGCATCGTACTGGTTTCATTGGCAAAGAGACAGAAGGCTAGATCGACCGTGGTATCGAGCGGAGTCCCGCCGCTGTCGGTCAGCCTTCCCTGGTAATTGACCATATAAGGGACGTCGGCCGAAATCTGACCGGCAATGCAACCCAATATGATGATTGTGGCTATGTACACTCTGCTTTTGCGCACCGGACCACCTCCCGAGTAGTTAGGCAATTCATGAAGTCATTGTCACTTTTCACTTAAGACCCATGACGGGACTATTGCTGCTTTGGTTTTGTTGTTTGGCCACGAGCATCTCAACCAGAACCTCCAGTTGCGCAATCCTGGCCTCCAGTTCTTCTATTCGCTCCGTCTTGCGATTAAGTTCCTGCACGCCGATAAGGGCCACGCCGGCAATATCCCCGGCGGCGAGGTACTGCGTATCTCTGGCGACGTCTCTTTCAAGCAAACCCACATCAAACTGTTCGTGGAAATCTTCAGCGCAGGGCCAGATGTGTCGTTCGCCGGTGCCTTTGTATTCCCAGCTCTGTATCTCAAGATTGTCGATACGTTCCAGCACGTCCTGACCATTCAGGGAACGGAAGTTCTCTTTGAACGAGCGGCTGGAGCCGTTGGTCCAGGTACCTCCGGCTGACAGGTAAGCGCCGTTGCCGTTGGTGGCGTCGGTTCCGGCACGAATAATCCGGGTAGACGAAGGGGTAGCATCGTGATGATCGCAGTTCAGCCAGAGGTTACCGGAATAATCCTCGTTGTACAAGATCGCGTAGCGATCATCATTGATGTATACGGACCGACCGAGAGCCAGACTGTACGAGGCGGCGGACGTTAGAGTGTCCTGGGCGCCGTTTAAAACAGTACCACAGTAGGAATTGACATAGTTGTCGGTACCGCCGCAAATCGAAGCAAATTGGAAGTTCGTCGTATTATCGGCTCCTCCGAGCACACAGGATCTGTCGTAACCGGCGATGTTGGAGATGCCGCCCGCGACGACGGTACCGTAACCACTGGCCACGTTATGAAGACCACCCCCAACTGTTGTATACGAGCCACTGGCGGTATCGTTCTGGCCGCCACCGACAGTGCTGTATTCACCAGTGGCTGAGTTGTTCCGTCCGCCGACAACGGCACCATAATAATTGGAGACATAGTTTTCTCTGCCGCCGCCAATACAGCCGAATTTGGCGATGACCCGGTTATCGTATCCGCCGCTGACAAGTGCGGCCGTATCATAAGACTGATCGCCGGCCATGTTGGCGTAACCAGAGAAGACGCCGCCGTACCTCCCCTCGGTCGTGTCGGCGTAACCGCCGCCTATGGTCGCGTATCCTCCGTCGGCGTGATTGTCTCGGCCGCCGGCGATCACACCGGCCGTGTCATTGGCAGTGTTCTGCAACCCGCCACCAACTGAAACGAATGCCCCGGCAATATAGTTATCGGCGCCGCTGCCGATGAAGCTGTTCTGGCCGATGATGTAGTTGGAGTAACCTCCTGCAATGACCGAGTATTTTGTCAGCACATTATTGCTGCGTCCTCCAACGACTATGGCACAGCTATCGACGTCATTGTTTCCGGCGAGGTTGTATGAGCCAGAAAGGACGCTGCTGAAAGCTCCGGCTGCAGTGTCTCTGTGACCGCTGCCGATGAAGGCGAAGTCTCCGGTGGCTGAGTTGTCTTTGCCGCTGCCGATGAAACAGAAATGCGCCAGAGACTGGTTACCGTGGCCGCTGACGACAATGGCAGCGGTATCATAGAGATCGTCACCGCACGTGTTATCGTACCCGCTGAGAATTCCGCTATAGGCACCGACAGCCGTGTTGTTTTCCCCGCCGACGACAGCAGAATGATGGGCACCGGCGCTGTTGTTCTCGCCGCCCGCAATTACTGAATAGGTAGCATTGACCGAATTCTCCCGGCCGCCGAGCAAAGTCGAATAATTCCCGTTGAGCGTATTCTGGTACCCGGCACCTAGAGCTCCATAGAGAGCCGTGTTTGAGTTATTCTTGCCGCCGCCGACAAAGGAGTTTGACAATGTGGCTTCGTTATTTTCGCCGCCGGCGATCACGCTGTACGGAGCGGTAGCGGAGTTGCTGTAGCCACCCCCAACCAAGCTGCGATCGGCGGTTGCCTCGTTGTTCCAGCCACCGCCAACAAAACTGCGGTGTCCCGAAGCCGTGTTGTTGCGGCCGCCGGCCACGGTGCTGTAATAGTATCCGGCTTTGTTGCCGTAGCCGCCACCGACTGTCTGGTAGTACTGGTTTTGCCCGGCAATTCCGGTGGTGCAGGCCACGCCCAGGTTGATCATTGTCTGCAGGCTGTCACCGTAGAATACGTTCTGAGCCGCTCCACGACTCAGCCCCCAGTACGAGTTCGGTTGTAGTATGGAATCAATTACATGCCACATGGCCCCGGAGGCGGGTGCGCTGAGGGCAAACGCGGCGGTATCGGAAAAGATGGACCGCATGGCATAGCCGGTGCTGACCAGCGGAATGGAAGTACCGGAGGTGACGCCGTCTATCTTTAGTCGCAGGCCGCGCACGCGCCCGCTGAAGACGGTTGCCGGTATCGGATTAACAGATCCGAGCCTGATTTCGAACAAACCGTCAACAACTTCGACAGCCGGATGGATCTCCGACCACATGGCCACGACTATACCGGTCGTGTCACTGAAAATCGTGAACTCGATAGATACGGTGGTATCAACGGGTGACCCGGTATTGTCGGTCATTCGCCCTTGATAATTGATGGCGTGCGGCACGTCGGCACTGACGACCGACACTGATACTATGCCGACCAAAAGGCACAGCAAAGTCGTCTTGACGCATAACATGGTTTGCTTATCCTTATTCTTGAAGCCTGTTATTTGACACCCACGTTTCTCATGACGAAGACAGTGCGAACCACTCATCAATATAGGCAATTGGAGCGACGTGTCAACAATATTAGTTTATCGGTACGTGGAGCGCAACTGCTGCAGCACAAGGGACCGCCGCGAGGGGATGCTGTTCAGATGTTGATCAGCCCCAGGCAGACTCAAAGTGTGCAACGAAGTGCCTGAATACGATGCCGGGATTTGTCGTTGGGCGAGCCGGTGCGGACAATCTCATATGCAGCAACGGGATAACAATAGCGCAATAGACTCCCTTGTTTAGGCTTGAGATTTGCAGGTGGGGAATTGGGAAAACCCCAAAACCCTGGGAGCACATAATGATGAGACTCTTTTTGATAGGACTGCTGGGCCTGGCTTTTCTCGTACTTCTGAGCTGCGACAAAGAAAGGATTGTCGAATCCACCGAGATCATAAAGGAAATCGAGTACGTCGAGGTGCCGCCGGATACCGTCTTCATTGGTGATTCGGTCGTGATTTACGAAGTCGATACCGTGATCCGCTACGATACTGTCCATCAGGGCAGTACGGATACGGTGGTCATGACTGAATATGTCTACGATACGGTCATGATCAGGGATACCGTGGAAACGGTGGTAACCGAATATGATACGGTCACAGTCGTCGACACGGTCATGACAGTGCAATGCAACCCGAATGAGCATCTCGCTTTCACGGCGTTGCAGTATTATACCGATCCCCTCGTTATCGACATGGTGAATCAGGAGTTTGGCCTGACCGACGGCTGGATATTCTACCTGTCACAATTTCAAACCGATCTCAGCAACCAGTCGTCGGGGGTGTACGACTTTTACGGCTACATCGATTATTGGACGCCGGACTGGTCCGGTTATTATCCGATCGAGTATTTCTGGCGGGTCTCATATGTCAGCGGTGATCCGGCCAATCCGGAGAATTGGAATATGACGGAACCGCCGACGGCGGTGAGCGGTGAGAGACGGCCGAGCTTGAGGATAATCAGAGATATCAGAATAGACGTTGCATCAGACCGGTAACGATTTCGTTGAGGAAAGGAAAGGCGGATTGACGATTAACCCCGGTGTTCTTCTTCCACCCGAGACTGACCGATCCACTCGAGGGCGTCTTGCTCGCTGCCGAATAACTTCACCTTGATAGTATCGCCAAAGGCGTCGTTGAGAGTGATGAAGACTCGGGCCGTGGCACCGGTGACGCCACCGGTGGCAACAACCGCCCATTTGCTCGTGCCGGTCGTCTCTTTTATGGTGGCCATATAGGCCCGGAATCTGTCCATGTCCTTGAGGTTCCAATCGACCACCGCCCGAGTGAAATCACAAACGGCGCTCATACCTCGGCGGTACCTCTCATCGGTCAGAATCCGATTCAAAAGATCGATTTCCATATCGACCGTAATTTGACCGAAATGCGTCTTGCGGATCAGGTTCTGATCCGGCAATATCTCGTACCGTGATTCCATACCTACCTCGATAGCGTCCTTTCTACTCCCTACGGCAGAATAGGTGAAAAGTTGAGGGGGCGCAAGACAAAAATACTGGACTGTGTTTGTCCGCATTGGCACATTGGAACCATCACTACAACCATCGGCATAAACAACCAAAGTAGTCCGTGCTTTACAAGAAAAGGCTTGATTTTGAGGCAAAAGCAGGATACATCTGATCGCGTATAATTGGTTCAACCGAGTCTCACAAATCTCTGAATGAGACATGACTTATGCTCCAATACAAGAAAAGCACATATACAGAGAAGAAACTCAATGAAAGTATACAGCGGCGCAGGTGCAGCAACAGTACTGCTGTTTCTGACAGTTTCAACATCAACTGCCGACGTACCGCAGGTAATTAACTCTCAGGGACGGTTGACCGACAGCACGGGGAATCCTGTCCCGGACAACGAATATGCGGCCACGTTTACGATATATGCCGGCACGGCTCCTTTGGCGCCCTGGAATAATGGTGTGCAGGAGGTTCCGGCCATCGAGGGGTTATTCAACAGCCAACTTGGTTCTTTTCTCCCGCTTCCTGCCGACCTTTTCGACTTTGATTCGCTGACGTGGCTGGGCGTTACGGTTGAAAGAGATCCGAAGATAGTCCCGCGGACACGGCTGGTCTCGGTGCCGCTTGCCTTACACAGTCTGCTAGTTCTGCCTTGTCGGGAACAGGCGGGGGAGGTTGGGCCGATGACGGTTCAATCGTATGCCTGATATTACCCACGGACAGTGTCGGTATCGGCACCGCCAGTCCCCAGGGTGCGCTCGATGTCACATCCTCCACTGGTGCGTTCCTGGTTCCGAGAATAACTACGGCGCACCGGGACCTGCTGAGTGCGGTCAACGACATGATCATCTATAACACGACCACGGAGAAGTTCAATTTCCAGGATACGGCGCCTGGGTTACCAAGTGAGGGTACGTGTTGAGAGGAGGGCAGGGAGGATAGTCCAGAGGCGGGAATGGACTAG
>CAZLBP010000055.1:0-21662 GCA_964557855.1 uncultured Ignavibacteriales bacterium
GTCCCGTCACCGTTGTCGACGAAACTCGCTCCGGTGGGCAAGGTCGAGGTTGTCAGGGAGGGGATGCCTTCCGCATCCGTCGCCGACACACCGAACAACAACTGCACGTCTTCCGGCGTACTCTGCGAACCAATAGCCGCCAGCTCCGGCGGCTGGTTGCCCACCTCGGTCACCGTGATACTGACTAACTCACCATCTACCGAGCCCGAATCATCCGTGGCAAAGAAGGTTATATTATATGTCCCCGCCTGCGTATAATCCGGTATCCAGTCAAAATCGGCCGTACCATCACCATTATCCACGAAAGATGCTCCCTGGGGCAGGCTGCTCACCGTCAACGTCGGCACACTCTCCGGATCAGTGGCCGTCACCGTAAACGACAACAGCACGTTCTCCGACGTCGTCTTGTTGCCGATCGGATTCAACGTCGGCGACTGATTACCCACCTCATCAACCGTAATCGTTACTTCTTCGCTATCCACCGCCAAAGAGTCGTCCGTCGCGTAGAACGTCACCTGATACGTACCCGACTGCACATAGGATGGTACCCAGTCAAAACTACCCGTCCCGTCACCGTTATCTACAAAGCTCGCTCCCGACGGCAGCGCCGACGTCGTCAAGGCCGGGAAACTCTCCGCATCCGTCGCCGTCACTCCGAAACTCAACAGCACGTTCTCCGATGTTACCTGCGAACCGATGGCATTGAGCACCGGCAACTGGTTGCCGGCATCAATGACCGTAATCGTCACTTCCTCACTGTCTATCGCCAACCCGTCATCGGCATAAAACGTCACCTGATATATCCCCGACTGCAGATAGCCCGGTATCCAGCTGAAACCGCCCGTCCCGTCACCGTTGTCCGTGAAGTTCGCACCGGTCGGCAGCGTTGAGGTCGTCAAGGTCGGAACGGTCAAATCGGCATCACTGGCCGAGACGCCAAACACCAGAAGGACATTCTCGGTCGTAGACTGCGCTCCGATCGGGTCCAATACCGGCGGCTGGTTACCCGCGTCATTCACCGTGATCGTCACCACTTCTGAGTCCACCGCCAGCGAATCATCCGTGGCGTAAAACGTCACATTATACGTCCCCGCCTGCGTGAAGTCCGGCGTCCAGACAAAGTCACCGCTACCGTCACCGTTATCCACGAAACTGGCCCCCGTCGGCAACGTCGACGTCGTCAGACTCGGGATGCTCTCCGCATCCGTCGCCGACACACCAAACGTCAGCAAAACGTCTTCCTGCGTACTCTGCGAACCGATACTCGCCAACACCGGCAACTGGTTGCCCGCATCCAGCACCGTTATAGTCACCTCTTCGGAGTCTACTGCTGCAGAATCATCCGTGGCGTAAAAAGTGACCTGATAGGTCCCGGACTCCAAAAAGCCCGGCGTCCAGTCGAATGTACCCGTTCCGTCACCGTTATCTGTGAACGAAGCTGTCCCCGGCAACGTCGAAGTCGTCAATGCCGGCGTGCTCTCGGCGTCGGTCGCCGAGACACCAAATGTCAATGGAATATTCTCAGTTGTACTTTGCGCTCCAATACCGGCCAGCACCGGCAGCTGGTTGCCGACTTCATTGACCGTAATCGTCACCACTTCGCTGTCCGTCCCCACGCCGTCATCAGCATAGAACGTCACCGGATACGTGCCCGACTGCACATAACTCGGCGTCCAGTCAAAGCTACCCGTGCCGTCACCGTTATCGATGAAGTTCGCGCCCGGCGGCAGCGTTGAGGTACTCAGCCCCGGCGTCGTGCCGTCCGGATCAGAGGCCGACACACCAAACGTCAACAGCACGTTCTCCGACGTCGACTGCGGACCGATCGGATCCAGGACCGGATCCTGATTACCCGCATCAAACACTTCAATGCTAACCACTTCGCTGTCAACCAAAGCCCCGTCATCGGCATAGAACGTCACGTCATACGTCCCCGCCTGCGTGAAGCTCGGTGTCCAGCTGAAGTCACCGGTCCCATTGCCGTTATCTGTAAAACTGGCACCGGTCGGCAGCGTCGATGTCGTCAACGACGGTGTCGTACCGTCGGCATCCGAGGCCGACACACCGAACGCCAGCAGCACGTTCTCGGTCGTACTCTGGGCACCGATCGGAGCCAGCACCGGCGCCTGATTACCCGCCTCGGTAACCGTTATTGTCACCACTTCGCTGTCGACCGCCAGAGAATCATCCGTGGCGTAGAAAGTAACATCATAGCTGCCGGACTGGGTAAACGTCGGCGTCCAGTCGAAACTGCCGGTCCCGTCACCGTTGTCGACGAAACTCGCTCCGGTGGGCAAGGTCGAGGTTGTCAAAACCGGAGCAACGCCTTCACCGTCCGATGAATTGACAGTGAACGACAGCAAGACCTCTTCCACGGTCGATTGCGGCCCGATCGGATCAAGCACCGGCAGCTGGTTACCGGCCTCATTGACCGTTATCGTCACGAATTCACTGTCGGCAAACTGGCCGTCACTGGCATAGAACAGAATCACATACGATTCCGATTGGGTGAAACCGGGTGTCCAGTTAAACTCCCCGGTGCCGTCACCGTTGTCCACAAATGTGGCGCCAGTGGGCAACGTTGTTCTAAAGAGGGCGGGTGCAGTGCTGTCCGGATCGGTAGCAGTAACCACGAATGTCAGCAGATCGCCTTCAAGGACCGACTTGGAGCCGATAGGGTCGAGTGTCGGCCGCTGATTGCCGGCCTCATTAACCGTTATCGTGACCTGCTCACTATCAACCGCCGCCGAGTCATCAGTGGCATAAAGCGTAATTTCATAGGTACCGGCCTGGACAAATTCGGGTGTCCAGTCAAACGTCCCCGTTCCATCGCCGTTATCCGTAAAGCTGGCATACAACGGCAACGATGACGTTGTAAGCGCCGGAGTGCTCTCGGCATCAGTGGCCGAGACGCCAAATGTCAGCAACGCGCCTTCGGTCGTTGATTGTGCCCCGATTCCCGCCAGAACCGGCAACTGGTTGCCGACCTCATTCACAGTTATAGTCACTATCTCACTATCCGAGGCCGACCCGTCATCGGCAAAGAACGTCACCTGATAATTCCCTGCATCCGTGTAACTCGGAGTCCAGCTAAACGACCCGGTTCCGTCGCCGTTGTCTGTAAACGAAGACGTGCCGGGCAGAGCGGACGTATTCAGGTTTGGAGTCGTACCATCTGCGTCGGAGGCTGAAACCCCAAAGCTCAGAAGTAGATTCTCGTCCGTTGCTTTCGGGCCGATAGGATCCAGCACCGGCGGTTGGTTCCCCGCATCGTTGACGGTTATCGTTACAACTTCTGAATCAACCGCAGCCGAATCATCTGTGGCATAAAAAGTCACATCATAATTGCCGGCGTCTGTAAATGATGGTGTCCAATCGAAGGCACCCGTACCGTCACCGTTATCCGTAAACGTGGCTGTTCCGGGCAGGATCGATGTCGTCAACGCAGGCGTGCTCTCGATGTCAGACGCAGACACGCCGAAGGTCAACTGAATGCCCTCCGTGGTGCTTTGAGCCCCGATCGGATCTAATACCGGGAGCCGGTTGCCGGCTTCATTCACGGTGATTGTGACAACCTCCGAGTCGACAGCCGCCGAATCATCAGTCGCGTAAAACGTCACATCATATGTCCCGGACTCCAAAAACCCCGGCGTCCAATCAAAACTCCCCGTCCCGTCCCCGTTATCCGTAAACGAAGCTGTCCCCGGCAACGTCGAAGTCGTCAAAATGGGCGTGCTCTCTATATCCGTCGCCGAAACACCGAACGTCAACTGGACATTCTCGGTAGTGCTTTGAGCACCAATGGTGGCTAGATTCGGCAATTGGTTTCCGGCTTCATTCACTGTAATTGTGACTACTTCCGAATCAACCGCGGCCGAATCATCGGTAGCATAAAACGTGACATTGTAACTTCCGGATTCCAGGAACCCCGGCGTCCAGTCAAATGTACCCGTACCGTCTCCATTATCAACGAATGTAGCTGAACCGGGCAGAGCCGATGTCGTCAGACTCGGCGTGCTCTCGATATCCGTAGCCGACACACCAAAAGCCAACTGGACGTTTTCAGTAGTGCTCTGAGCTCCTATATTGGCCAGATTTGGTAGTTGATTCCCCGCTTCGTTAACTGTAATCGTGACCACTTCACTATCAACAGCGGCCGAATCATCCGTAGCGTAGAAAGTGACGTTATACGTCCCGGACTCAAGGTAACCCGGCGTCCAATTGAAGTCACCGGTACCGTCACCATTGTCTAAGAATGTCGCCGTGCCGGGCAGCGTTGAAGTCGTCAGGCTCGGGGTGCTCTCAGCATCGGTGGCCGACACCCCGAATGAAAGCAGCACGTTTTCGGTCGTGCTCTGCGAACCAATAGTCGCGAGATTTGGCGCCTGGTTACCCGGTTCGGTTACCGTAATTGTCACCACTTCACTATCAACCGCCGAGGAATCATCTGTGGCATAGAATGTTATATCGTAAGTTCCGGACTGAGTGAAGCTCGGAGTCCAATCGAAACTGCCCGTACCGTCACCGTTATCGACAAAACCGGCGCCTTGGGGCAAGGTCGATGTCGTCAGCGCCGCAACGCTCTCGGCATCGGTAGCCGAGACGCCAAAGGTAAGTTGTACATTCTCCGGCGTTGACTGCGACCCGATATTGGCCAGCACCGGCAATTGATTCCCAACTTCATTGACCGTAATCGCGACTACCTCGCCGTGCACGGATCCCGAATCGTCGGTCGCAAAGAAAGTGACGTTGTACGTGCCACTTTGTGTGAAATCCGGTGTCCAGCTAAAGTCACCGCTGCCGTCACCATTGTCTACAAACGAAGCGCCTGAGGGCAACGCGGATGTAGTCAAAGATGGTGTACTCTCCGCGTCGGTCGCTGTCACGGTAAAACTCAGCAATACATTTTCATCGGTGTTTTTCGGCCCGATCGTATTCAATACCGGCGACTGATTGCCGGCATCATTAACTGTAATTGTGACCGTCTCGGAATCAACCGCACCGACAATATCAGTGGCATAAAACGTCACATCATAGGCGCCGCTTTGGACATACGTCGGTGTCCAGCTGAAGCTCCCGGTCCCGTTGCCATTGTCGATATAGCTGGCGCCGGTCGGCAGGGCCGAACTTGTCATGGAAGGAATGTCACCATCCGGATCGGATGCTGATGTTCCGAAACTCAGAAGCACATTCTCAGTGGTAGACCTGGCGCCAATCGCCGACAGCACCGGGTCACGATTTTCATTTGTGACAGTAATCGTAATAGTCTCGGAATCTACCGACGCAGGGAAAGCACCGTCAGCAGCATAGAACGTAACCTGATATGTCCCGGAATCCGCAAAACTCGGCGTCCAGTCGAACGTACCGGTACCGTCTCCATTGTCCGTAAACGACGCCGTTCCCGGCAGAGTCGATGTGGTCAACTGCGGCGTATCACCGTCGGCATCCGAGGCCACCACGGCGAAATTTAAATTGACATTCTCGGTTGTATTCCTGTCACCGATCGCCGCCAGCACCGGATCACGGTTCACATTGGTAACGGTAATCGTGATCTGCTCGCTGTCAACTGCCGCCGAATCATCAGTTGCGTAGAAGGTTACCAGATAAGAGCCGGAGTCCTCGAACGACGGCGTCCAGTCAAAGGTACCGGTGCCGTCTCCGTTATCAGTGAAACTAGCCGTTCCGGGCAGAGCCGACGTCGTCAAAGCAGGAATAGTCCCATCGGGATCACTGCCCGTTACGCCAAAAAGAAGCTGCGTATTCTCATCTGTCGATCTGTCTCCGATCGAATCCAGAGTCGGCGTCTGATTGATGTTGTCGACCGTGATACTGACGACCTCACTATCCTGAGCCGTGCCGTCATCAGCGTAGAAAACAACCTGATAAACTCCGGCGTCAAAGAAGGTAGGCGTCCAACTGAAATCACCGGTGCCGTCCCCATTATCTACGAAAGAAGCGGTACCCGGTAATGCAGAGGTCGTGAGCGACGGCGCCGGGCCATCGATATCACTGCCGGATACTCCGAACGTCAACAAGACACCTTCATCCGTCGATTGGGGGCCGATCGGATCCAGAACCGGAGGTTGATTACCGGCTTCATTGACCGTAATAGTAACGACTTCACTGTCAACCGCCGCCGAATCATCCGTTGCATAAAACGTGACATTGTAACTTCCGGATTCCAGGAACCCCGGCGTCCAGTCAAAACTACCTGTTCCGTCACCATTATCGGTAAATGTAGCTGATCCGGGCAGGGCGGAAGTCGCCAAACTTGGCGTGCTTTCGATGTCTGTCGCGGAGACTCCAAACGTCAGTTGAACGTTCTCAGTTGTACTCTGGGCCCCGATATTCGACAGCACCGGCAATTGATTTCCCGCTTCATTGACCGTAATCGTGACAACCTCTGAGTCAACTGCGGCCGAATCGTCTGTGGAGTAGAATGTCACGTCATAAGAGCCGGCATCAGTAAATGATGGCGTCCAGTCAAAACTACCTGTTCCGTCACCATTATCGGTAAATGTAGCTGAACCGGGCAGAGCCGATGTTGTCAAACTTGGTGTACTTTCGATGTCTGTCGCGGAGACTCCAAACGTCAACTGAACGTTTTCAGTCGTACTTTGAGCCCCGATCGGGTCCAACACCGGCAACTGGTTACCGGCTTCATTGACCGTAATAGTGACGACTTCACTGTCAACGGCCGCCGAATCATCAGTCGCATAAAACGTGACATTGTAACTTCCGGATTCCAGGAACCCCGGCGTCCAGTCAAAACTACCTGTTCCGTCACCATTATCGGTAAATGTAGCTGAACCGGGCAGAGCCGATGTTGTCAAACTTGGTGTACTTTCGATGTCTGTCGCGGAGACTCCAAACGTCAACTGAACGTTTTCAGTCGTACTTTGAGCCCCGATCGGGTCCAACACCGGCAACTGGTTACCGGCTTCATTGACTGTTATCGTGACAATTTCCGTGTCAGATTTATTTCCTTCATCCGCAATGAACGTGACATCATACGTCCCCGCATCCAAGAACGACGGTGTCCAATCGAACGTAGCCGTATCATTGCCATGATCCGTAAACGTGGCTGTACCCGGCAGGGGCGTAGCGGTCCATATGAGTGTATATCCTTCGGGATCACTCCCGGTGACCTCAAAGATCAACTGCACGCCTTCCGTGATGCTTTTGGGACCGATCGGATCGATTGTCGGCGGGTTGTTCAGCCTGTCGAAAATCGTAATGGTGATCGTCTCCGAGTCCACATCGGCCGTAACGGCATCATTGGCGTAGAACGTGACCTGATACGTACCGGCATCATTAAAATCCGTATCCCAATCAAACACACCGGTGCCATCGCCGTTGTCCGTGAAGGTCGACGTGCTGGGCAACGTTGAGGTCGTCAACGAAGGCGTCGTACCGTCGGCATCACTGGCGGTGACCGTGAAATTCAGATTGGCGTTCTCGCCCCGTGATGTATCACCAATCGGATCGAGTACCGGCGGGAAGCTCTGGGTCGAGCCGGTACCCGCCAGTAGAACGATAAGAACTATTGTCAGTGCGGTTATTCTTGCTACCATTCCCCGTCTCCCGATCTGCCTATTTCAGTAGGAGCATCTTTTTAGAGTCTGTGGCGTCATCTACCTGTAACCTGTACAGATAGACTCCCGTCGCCACCGCTCGGCCGTGAGTATCCTGGCCGCGCCATTCCACCTGATAAAAACCTATCGGCAGCTTTTCATCCACCAGGTTATTCACATGCTGCCCAAGGATATTGTAGATATCCAGAGAAACATCCTGGATTCCACCTTTGGACCCGCCTTCCAGCGAAAACTCGATCATCGTGGTCGGGTTAAACGGATTCGGATAGTTCTGATACAGAGTGAACTTGCTGGGCAGCGCCGGCCCGAAACCGTCCACCCCTATCGATTTACCGGCGGACGTCGACAACAGCACGTTGGTTAACCGAAGCTGCGAATCGTCGCCGTATTCCACATCAGAACGGGCCGTTACCGGAATCTCCACCAGGTCGGCCTGGCCGACCCGGACCAGGTCATCCTCGTCGAACGGATTCGTGAAATGCATCAGGATTTTCATATGCCCGTTGGCCGTCGTCTTGTATAACAGCTTCAGCCCTTCAACGTCTTCCGTGGGAACCGGTTTACCCAGAATGACCGTTTCCGGATCATATTGGATATCCAGCTCTACCCCGGCCACTGCCTCCGGCAGCTCCGAACGAACCGTCATCACATCCGAAGTTCCCTCGAACAGGTCACCGTAATCCAGAGACACGGTAGCCAGCTCGCTGCTGTAAGCGGGAGCAGGCAGGAACGGCGCGCCGTAAATCAGGTTGATCACACCCACAAGATCCAGCACGTTTACCGAAATATCCGTATTTAGATCGGCCGCGTCAAATTGACGTATAGTCAGCGTGAAATTGTCCAGAATCGATCCTACGATATTCACCGCGTCGGCTACGTCGATATGCTGGTCCAGGTTGACGTCGCCCAGCATATCTACCTGGACAATACCCGAGTCGGTAAACAACGGCAAAGAGGGAAAGCTCGGATCCGGGTCCACTGATTCCCAGCCGTTTTCCAGGTAGACCGGATAATTACCCGGTACCGCCGTCGAGTCGATTGTAAACACGACGTACAGGATAGCCGTGTTGTTCGTCGTGTCGGTCGTGACCGGTTCATTACTCATGCCGAACGTCACCACACGAAGTTTGCCTGGTGTCTCACCGATATCGTCGTAGATAACGTAATCCGGTGTGCGACCCGTTGTTATAATTGAATCTACTTCGAAATTCTCAGCATCGTATTTCATATCAAACTGCACACCGTAAACGGTCTGCGATGTTACCAGATCGATCGGAAATAGGATCGAATTCCTCCCCTTAAGTCCGCCTACCGGCGAGCCGTCAGCGGTTGAAGTCGTAAAGAGGATATCGAATTCAATCTCTTCTACTGTTATCGTCACAGTCACGGTATTTGAACTCGCAATTCCATCAGTCGCTTGAAATTGTACCTGATATGTCCCCGCTTGGCCGGTGTTGGGCGTAAAGCTGAAATTCCCCTGAACCGACCCCACTCCTGTCACGGAGCCGCCGATCCCAAATGAGGCATTCGGAGGCAAACTCAGCGCCGACAACGTAATATTGTCGCCATCGGTATCCGAAGCACTCACCGTAAACGCCACCGACTCACCTTCACTAATCGTGTAGGAACTCGGTACAACAGCATCCACCACAGGCGGATTATTCGAACCTACCGGATTGACTGTTACCGTCACAGATCGTGTCCTGTCACCGCTGGCATTGGTTGCCGTTAATGTATATGTCGTTGTAGCCGAAGGTGTTACCACCCTCGACGTAGTTCCTGTTACATCCACGTCACCGGGATCAAGCTCCAGACTCGTGGCGTCAGTCACGTCCCAGGACAACGTCGTCGACTGCCCCTGGGTAATTGTCTGAGGACTGGCCGTGAAAGAGTTGATAGTCGGTATATTGGACGTGTCGGCCCGAACGAATCGATTAATCACTACCGGTCGAACGTTAATCCCCACCGTATCGGTCAATTGCGTATGCTGACAGCCAAGATGAATTGGCGGGATACTGTCTTCCAGATACAGATCCTCAGCATAGAAGTTGATCGGAATCTGCTGATTATGTGGCGTATTTGACTTCAAAACCATCTGAAGATTCAGGAATTCGCCCGAACCCGAATCGACAGCCGTTCTCAAAACAGTCGCCTCGAAATCCGGAATTCCCACCGTCTTGATGCGAAGTATATCGGGATCTGAACTCGGATTGTCGATGACCGCCCCCACAACGATAAATACGTTGGATGTCGGTTTCACTCGTGACGTGGTTGTGTGAGAATAGATCGGTGTCACCAGTGTGTCCCTGTCCCCGGACGGTCCGACGATCAGGGTGTCATTTCGCACGAACACGGGCTTGACATACGTGGTGTCAAACTCCATGTAAGACGCCCAGCCGGCCACGTTCCTGCGGTTCTTCATCGAGATCGGCAAGTTGAACGTGTCCCCCGGTTTGGCCACCGTTACACTCAGGGACATGGTATCGCTCAAAATCACGTCAATATCACTACAGAGCTGAGCAGTATGTCCTATTTCAACCGATGAAAGAACTATCGGTGCGATAATTATGAGAAGGATTGCTTTTCTCATCAGGTGTTAGCCTCCAGGTATATATCTGCATTGTCGTTCTTATTCCTTTTTGTCATGAAGCCGAACCAACATGGCTTCCGAATCAGGCGGCTTGTTGCAACGGCCGCAATCGAACCGGTTCCGAAACTCCGAACCGAAGCACCAAACATCATTTGGCCTCCACCAACCGAAGTTCCCGAACCGAATCGCTTATCCCTCAAATATCCTGTCCGAAGGGTCTGTTGAAAAACCCCTGGTGTGGTTGTGTCGGGTCTTGATCCCGTGCCAACGGGATTGTGACCCGACACGTAACTCGTTGGCAGGCAGAAGCGGCAGGTCACACGACTCCACCTGCTTGGATTCCCAAGACCTGGCGCAACAGCCAGGTGAGGTTCTTTCAACACGCCGTAAACTGGGGCTCTCTTCGAGCAGACAAGTTCTTTTTTTGCACACCACATATTATAATCCATGCCGTCCACCTAATGAGCAATTCGTGGACCGAATCCGTAGTATGACCGACCCTGATTCAGTCTTTCCCTGGCAGAATCAAGAGCCAACTATGTTACCGCTGTCGCAGCCGAAATGTCCTTATAATGGCAAACACCACAAAGACTTACAATGTAAGCACGTTCTCTCTGACAATCCTTAACTAATGTGGCGGTTGGCTCCCCTTTGTAAGTCTGGTGAAGGTGGTTAGTGAGGACGGGGGTAAGTACGTTGACTGACGTTTTCTCACTGCGTTGGCCTGCAACCCGTTGCACAGCCGATTATCAAACTTTGACACCATGTTGCAGACATAAAAAAAGATGACCGACAACTTGCTTTGAGGGTTTCCCCTCACTTTTTTCCGAACATCTGTGGTCATCCAGTTCCAAAACCTGTTTTTTCTCAATCTCGTCGTCAATTCATGAGCAATTTTAAGACTCGGTTTTTCTCTCCTTCATTTTGTTATCCCCGGACGGGGGATAGAACCCATCCGGGGATATGTATTTCCAGACAGTAACAGGGCCTTACTTCAACAGCACCATCTTCTTGGTGTCGGAGAAGGCGCCGGCATCCAACTTGTAGAAGTAGACACCGGAGGCCAGATCACTGGCGTCGAACTCGATCTCAACCATACCAGCCTGAGCCGAGCCCTCAAAGGCGGCGACTTCCTGACCGGTCACATTGTAGACCTTCAGGGAGTAGTCACCGGCCTGAGCCAGGGCAAAGCCGATGGTGGTGGTGGGGTTGAACGGGTTCGGGTAGTTCTGATTCAGGCTGTATTCGGCCGGAACCATGTCGAGCTTCACCGGAGCGCCATCGTAGGTCGCCAGCTCAACGCTCAGGACGTTACCGTTCGGAGCGAGGAAGGCGCCTTCGAAGGTCTGGTTGGCTTCCATGGAGTAAACCAGGACGCGGGTAACATTCTCTTCCGCATCATAGTTGTACTTCATTTCCATGTTGTTAGCCAGCAGAGCCGGGGAGGCCTGACCGTCGATCATCACAAAGGCAGCGCCCATCTTCTGATCGACTACGAGTTCACTACCATACGACAGCTGAGCATCGACCGGAGCCAGCTTCGGATACGGCAGGGCGTCGCCAACAACGATACGGATCAGGTAAACCAGGTCGGCCACTGACAGAGCAATACCATCGGCATTGACGTCAGAAGCAGCGGTCTGACCCTGGACGTTGATGGTGAAGACACCAAGACCGGATACGAAGTAGTTGCTGTACAGAACCGCGTCGGCGATTTCGTTGGAGACACCATTCAGGTTGAGGTCGCCACGAGCGTCGATCGAGTCGGCACAAGCAATGTCGATACCACCGTTGATGAAGTCGATGAAGTCAATCGGAACCGGCTTGTTGGGTCCGCCGCCATCGAAGCATTCAGTCTGGGCGCCGAAGTAAGTCGGCCAGCCATAGTTCGGATTCGTGATATCATCACCTTCGAAGTCATAGACGAAACGGGACAGCCACAGAGTGTCACCACCCTGGTTGGATATCGCGTTGTCGCCGCAATCCAGCCAGAAGAAGCGGATCGGCACATACTGACATTCGAAAGTACGGTTGTCGCTGACAAGGAAGTCGAGGGTGAAGTAGGTTTCACCGGCGGCCAGCTTGCAGTCTTCAACCGGATGATTCGCGCCATTGTTGGTTTCGGCAATACCGACCACACGCAGCAGACCACTCGGGCAGCCGCCTCCGCAGTTACCCTGAGCGCCATAGCGATAGGTAAAGTATTCCCAACCACACTTGCTGTAGATGTCGCCTTCGTACGCAGCCTGGAAGGACAGCGCCGAAGCGTCATAAGCGATCAAGAAGTCAAAACCGCCGGGAACTTCAGAACCGAGGTTCTGATAGACTTCGACCAGCTCGTGGCCGCCCTGGAACGTGTTGTGAGTCTTCTCAATCTGGATTTCGAACGGCTCGATGGAGAGCACGCACATCTCGATATCACACGAAGCGGAACCACCGAGACCATCGCTGTAGGTCACGGTGAAGATGAAGCACTGATCACCTTCGGTGAAATCAGCGTCAAAGGTGATGCTGCCACCGGCAGTGATCGTCGGCGGATTCACCGTGGCCGGAGCCGCGGAGACACTGAAGGAACCGGGGTCACAGTCAACGTTGTTAGCGGTAGCAGCCGGGAAGGTAATGGAGTTACCGCGGCCGACAGCCAGACTGTCAACGAGACAGGTGATGGTCGGATTCTGGTTCGTGAAGCACAGCTCGAACGTGTCGTTAGAGCCGGCGCCGCACTGATCTTCAACACGGACTTCAACAGTGTAGCAGCCGATACCGTCGGCGGGAACCCACTGATATGAGAACACACCGTTGGCATCGATAGCGGCAGTACCATTGAGGCCACCGTCACTTACGATCGAGTAGACTACACCAGTGCCGACCGGGCAGTTCGCCGGATCGGGATCGGTGCCATCGTAGTCGTACGTGTAAATAGTGCAGTGGTCCACGTTAGTGGTAGCGCCACCCTGCGGGTTGTCAAAGGTAGCATCCTGGTTCGGGATCTGCTTGATGTGGTAGCAGTACGGACCACCCCAGTCGGGCTGAAGGGAACCAGCCGTGGTGGACCACAGCCACGCGCCGCCCGGAGGATAGAAGGCCGAGTCGACACACAGGTACTTGCCTACATCATCGTACACCGCACCAACTTCGGTAGCAACCTGGTAGGCCACGACATCAGTGCCGGCCGGAACGCCGCCAAAGATAGCAGCACCGCCGAAACCAACCGTGTCAGCGCCTGAACCATTGGTACTGAACATGTTGATGAAGAAGCCGAGATCGTCCCAGGCCGGGTCGAAGTTGACGATACCGGTACCACCGGAACCGACTCCCGCACCCGCATAACCGGTTGTATCAATAGCGGAATACACACCGGCCGGATCGATCGGATAACCACCGGGGTTGTCGGACAGGAAGATCGTGAAGCCGTTCGAGTGACCGGTGATCTTGTTCTGAGTAATCAGACGGAACTGGAACGCGATTTGGGCATCAGTCGTCACCGACGGAGTCCCCCCGTCATCCCAGAAACCGGTAGGATCGGCATTCAAGTCTAATACGTCTTGCGCATTAGCGAGCCCAAATGAAAAAACCATCAACGCGACAAAGATTAACGCATTGCGTTTCATTGTTTACTCCTAAGTTCTTGTTGATTGGATGGTTGATCGTTTAACCATGTTCTTATATTCCCCCTCAAATCAGCCCAGGATCGACCATGGGTGAGAGCCACCAAACCCGCGGTTAATCCGGATCGGGATTGTAAGAAAGAGCTAAACGGTCTCTCATTTGAGCGTGAGCGATTCATTACCTCTTTTGAGCATTCTCCTTTCCATCTATTCTTCGGGTTAACAGACCATGCCGCATCAGACCGATGCGGCCGTTTACTATATTTATCCTTTTCTTGTGTTAGGATCGGATTACACGAACTTGTGTTTTTCGTTACAGTCGTTAGCACGCTCTGCTATCCTCTTTGGCGGCCGAGCCTTAACGGCTCGGCCGGATAATCAGTTACTCGACACAGACAAAATCAAAATATCTTTTTAAGGCCCGCAACCGGCCGCGCAGGGATCAGGTCCTCCTTTGAAGAGGTAGTTCACCAGATACGACAGATCGGCTACGTTCGGGACCGGACCGCCCGTGCAATCGACATTGGCCACCCATAGCGGGTTGGGCTCCGGACCGCCCTTAAACAGATAGTCCACCAGAAACGTCAAATCGGCCACATTGGGAGGAAACGTGCCGCTCCCGTCGCAATCGCCGCATATCCCTTCCGGGATGTAGGCCGTCAGCGACCCGTGATCCACAATGACGACCGAAGTGTCAATAAAAGCGGCTGTATCCAGATGCGGTTCAATCGAATCAGCCGGCGGCGTCGACACTCGTTTCCAGTTCAAACATACATCCCCGGCCCATTGCGTGCAGATATAGTAATTCGTATCCGGTACCGTATCGTAGTAGATCCCGATCAGTGATCCGTCCGGCTTCGAAAAACTGAAGTGATCGATAAAGTCATACTGAACGAAAATATCAACCGTCCAGTTCGTATCCGGATTGGTCGTGTCAACCGGCGGCGGATCCTCCAGTACATCGGCCAGTAGTTTAATGAGCGGCGTCCCGCCCTGCTGGGGAGCGATTCCGTGCACAAACGGCGGCTCCGGCATATTGGCGATCCCGACAATGTTCAAGTCGTTACCCTGTACCGAAATAGAACGAGCGTCCACCTTCTGCCAACCGGAAATCAGGGTACCCGAAGTATCCCAGCTGCCGATGGCTATATCATTGGTATCAACGATCGTATAATCCCAATCCCCAAGCGGATTGGTCTTGACCGAGTCGACACATACCGTGTCGTCCTCATAAGCCAGACAGTCCCAGTACGATGTATCTACTACCGTAGCCGAGTCAGTCTGGAAAATCATGATGTCCGGCCGACCCAGTTGCAACCAGATGTTGAATCCGGCAACCGTGTCCTGGAAATTGTCCATGAAAATCGAAATGACGGTATTTTTCTGACCGAATGGCCCCGTCGTATCTCCTACTTGTACTACCAGTTCCGGAAACTGAGCATGCGCTGAGGGAACACTCAACACCAGGATAATCAGGATGGTGGCGGCTGCGGCAGCGACGTTGCGCCCCAAGGCCGATCCTTTGAAGGTCATACCTTCCTCCTTAAAAGTACAGGGTTCGCAGTATCAGGTACGTTAATCCTTAGCGCAGACTCGATACGGT
The DNA here is from genome assembly GCA_964557855.1 of uncultured Ignavibacteriales bacterium. Taxonomy (GTDB): domain Bacteria; phylum Zixibacteria; class MSB-5A5; order GN15; family FEB-12; genus JAJRZL01. The sequence continues at coordinate 15,397 of CAZLBP010000055.1, forward strand.
ATCCCGAATAACAGTTGCCTTGTTCAAAGCCCGGTTCTCTGAGTAACTCAAAGAAGAATAAACCTTGCTTCTAAGTTTCTGCTCTCGTTCGTTGACAGTGTTTCAGTACTTACGTTATCCTGTTGTAACCCTCGGAACAACCCCCACGGTCATTCCCAGGTGGAAGTAACAGACAGTTAACAATTCGGAAGGAATGACTTTTTATCAAGTCACCATGTAGTGTTATCTTTGTGCGATCGCCACCTATCATCCGAGCGTTAATATAAGTCTAAGGACGTACCTTGTCAACAGGAAAAATCAAAAACGTTTTCAGTTTTTTACAAGTTAGATGACTGCTATTCCTCCCGTTGGCTCATTGAAGCCGACTAGTCTGGACTGTTTACAATCACGATCATATAGTTGAGGACCGGGAACAATCCCGCCCTACCGTATACCTATTTTCGGCAAATTCAGGCCGGTTGTCCATAGACAGCCACGCAACAGCGGTGCCGTTAAAGCACCGTCATCAACTCTACGGTACAATCAGCAACCATAGCAATCCGCCCGGCGGCATTCACCTGATCGTAATCAAATAAACCCCAACAAGATAGATTGCCGGGAGCACAGCATCCATCACCCCGGCACGGGAGTAATCGAAGTATGCATCGAACTGCACAATAGTAGAAGACGACATCCTTATTATCGTCTGCCCTCTACCAGGCTGTCCTATAAAGACGGGCTAAGTCAGTCTCTCTTTCGTGTCGCGGCCGGGCTTGTCCTCGCCCATCCGGTTCTCTTGCGTAGCTGCCGGGCTTGTCCCTGCCGACCCCGCAACACAGTTCCTTCCTCACCTCGATCGTTTGATTCGAACCATGAAGTGACTGGCCGACTTCCTGAACTCCGGCCGATGACCGGGCTCGTCGAGATCCAACTCGACCGCCAGTTTGCAGAGCGCGCCGAGCGTCTTGTGGTCCAACTCGGCTTCACGCAGGCGCGGCGCCAGGCCGTAGTGGATCAATGCGTAAAACGGGTTAGCCGCCACAAACGACAGGGACATACTGCGCTTGCGGCAGAACTTCTCCAGCCACGTCATGCCCACCAGCGTCACGAAGTAACCGTCATTCCGCTGCCGCTGCATGCCGTACTTTCCGACCAGGAACGGGCTGTCACTATTATTGACAATGACATATATGTTTCCTCGGGACTTCAGGACGTCCAAAGCGCGCTGCAGGCAGGCCGTCCGCTCGCGATCCGGCAGATGTTCCAGCAGCCCGAAGCAGGTAACAATGTCGAACTTATGGCCGAAATCGGGGATGTCGTGCACCGAAGCTTCCACGGTGGTCACACGTGATGCTACCCGTTTTCGCCGCGCCCGCTCCCGACATCGCGTCAACATTTTCGGCGACACGTCAACCGCCGTTACCACCGCCCCGGCCTGGGCCAACAGAACGGCAATTCGCCCGATGCCACACCCGAGATCGAGTGCTTTCTTGTGGCGCAGAGACGAAGGCAACGCCCGCTTCAACACTCCCCGTTCCCACTCGTCGTAAGCGCGATTCAGGTCCGGATGCGCGCCATAGGTCAGCACCGCCGCCAGCGGCCCAGCCGACCGCACGCGTCGGGTCCAGAAAGATCGCGCCTTCTGCGCACTATAGTCAGCCGACAAAGTGCGCTTAACTTCTCGTTTCTTCACCAATCAACTTTCCACATTAACAAGATTCTCTCAGTATGTGCCGCGGACATTAGTCCCGGTTCTCGACTGTTGCGTCAGGTCCTGACCCGCGCTAGCGGGGTGTGACCTCACGGTATCCTGAATCTGCGGGCGGCAGATGTCCACATCTGTCCCCAAATCCCGTTCCCATCTATAACGACTTTTGTGTTGACAGACAACCGGGCTTTGCAAATACTATCGCTTTGACGGAAAAATCCGGTATCGGAGAACCTGAACGGCGGAGGACGCGTGAAACTATCCCGACAGGCAAAGGAAATCATACAAATCGTCGTCTTTTTGGTCGTGGTCGGCACCCTGGTGTTCTTCTACGCCATCTATCCCCTCACGCGCACCAAAGCTGCTATGGGCCGACCTGATATCGAAAATTATGTCGAAGATTCTCTGGTCACGAACGACCCGGCCCTGTTTGCCGAGGCCGGCCTCCCGTTCGACACGTTCCGGGTCGACGCTGACGGTCTGACGAATCTAGCCTGTATGTATATCGAAGCTCAACCTGATACGGGCGCATCACCACGGGGCACCGTCTGCCTGCTCCATGACGACGGCGAGACGCGTGACAGCATGCTGACCTTGAGTCAGTTGTTCCATGACTCCGGCTATGCCGTCATCGCCTATGACCAGCGCGCCTCCGGCCGGTCCACCGGCAGATACCGCGGCGAGGGGGCCTACGAAGCCGCCGATCTGGAAGAGGTCATACGTTACCTGGACCTGCGCGAGAAGATCCCGCACCCGTTTATAGTTATCGGCTACGCCACCGGCGGCGATGCCGCCATTTTGGCGGCTCAGGAAGAGGAACGCATCGACGGTGTGGCGGCTGTCAAGCCGTACCTCACGACCAACCGCTGGCTGGACAAGCTGAAAGCACAGCACGACATGTTGTGGTTTCCGTTCTTCCGGACGATGATGTGGTGGTGGTACGACATCCGGTCCAGCTACGCCGCCCCTTACCGTGAGATCGACGACATCGAACCGGTCGCCTCCCCGACATTGGTATTTCTCCCCGAGGATTCGTATCAGGACCCCGAGATTGAGAAGCTGCAGGAGATATCCGGGAGTGATCTTCTCCCGCTGATACGTCTTCCCGATTCCGATTGGGAGCTATTCAAATGGGTTACGGGTTCTTTTCCCTCCAACCGCGACACGATTCCCAACTAAGGCTCGCTGGGTGTACCGGACATTTGGCCGGGTTTTCACACCATCGTCATTGCGAAGAGTCCGCCTCGGCGGACGACGAAGCAATCTCTATCTTATCTCAGACGCCCCTATCTTGTGCTAAGCCAATCTCCATATCGACCCACTCCCCACCCCATTCACCTTGCCCTCCTCCGCAAATCACATATATTCCCCCAAAACCTGAAGGAGAAAACGACCTATGAGCGCGATACGAATAGCCGACAATGTCCACTGGGTCGGTGTCAAAGATCCCGCCCTGCGAGTCTTCGACATCATCATGGAAACCCAACACGGCACCACCTACAACGCCTACCTGATCCGGGGCTCCGAGAAAACCGCCCTGATCGACACCGTCAAATCCGGCTTCACCGACCAATACCTGGCCAACATCGAAGAGATCACGCCGCTGGATAAAATCGACCTGTTAATAGTGAACCACACCGAACCGGACCACAGCGGTGCCATGAACGTGCTGCTGGACAAACTGCCCTATCTGGAAATCATCTGCGCCGCTCCCGCTCTGCCCTTTGTCAGGAACGTCCTCAACCGGGAAGCCAACGTTACCCCCGTCAAGGACAACCACACCGTCGATCTCGGCGGCAAGACGCTGGTCTTCAAGGGGACGCCCTACATGCACTGGCCCGACACGATGATGGAGTTCCTCAATGAAGACAACATACTCTTTTCTTGCGACGGCTTCGCCGCCCATATCTCGTTCGATTCCATCTGGTCCGATGAGTGCCGGCAGGATTTCGATCGTGAAATGTGGGACTACTACGACGCCATCATGCGGCCGTTCGGCACGTACATCAGCCGCAACATGAAGAAGCTTGATGATCTGGATATCCGGATGATCGCCACCTCACACGGCCCGCTCGTCCGCAAGGACGCCCGCGGCTACCTTAATAAGTACAAGGAATGGTCGGCCGACAAATCCGCCGAGAAAAGCCAGATTACGATCCTCTACGTCAGCTCCTACGGCAACACGAAGAAGATGGCTGACAGTCTGTCCGAAAAGCTGAAGTCGAAGGGCTACACGATCGAAATGATCGACACCGCGCAGCTCGACGAGAAGACCGCGCGGGACACGATTGAGTCTTCCAAGGCCCTCCTGTTCGGCACCCCGACTTTCGCCGGCGATGCCGTCCGGCCGATCTGGGACGCCGTCAACCTGCTGTCGACCGTCCCGGCGGCGGGCAAGAAGGCGGCCGTGTTCGGCTCCTACGGCTGGGGCGGCGAAGGCCCGCAGCTGGTCGCCGATCGCTTGAGCGGCCTGCGCTTAAAAGTGTACGACGACATCCTCAAAGCCCGCCTCGTCCCTTCTGATGAAGAATTGGCGAGTCTAGACGAGTATTGTACGAAGTTGGCGGAATTCGTGGGGTAGGGGTAGGGCGCGTTCTGAGTCCGCTTTAGCGGACGAATAGCCCGACATCGTTCGTTGGTAACGGTCGGGTTTCTCGCCGCCTCGGGCGCCTCGGAACCCGATCTGCTGTCTGTTCCTATGCCGGGAGGGCGGAGGTCGCCTTGTATTGTCTCAAGGCTCATCCGCTTGACCGGCGGGCCAACGGCAACAGCCGAATCCGAACAAACGAAACTCTGTCGCGTATTACATTGTTACAAGGACTGTAAGGCTTTGATTATTGGAACCGATTCCGTATAATTGAATGCGTGTTCTTTGACAAGTGTATCGTTCGTTCTGCGAACTACACGCCCGGTGCCCAATAAGGGCAACAAAGTTGCTGGGGGTGAACTGGATTCGACGGGTATAGTGAGGAGTTGTTGGCGTGTCGGGGATGTCTGGAGCCCCGTTAAAAAACCGGGCAAACCAATACTTGGCGAATATAATTACGCCATGGCTGCCTAGATACTAGCGTAGCCCGTTGTACCTGATCCTCTGTCTCCAGGGTCAGGCTACAGCGTCGTTAAAGGAGACTCGGCTTTCTGACGCCTTTAAGGGGAGCTTAAACGCAAAGGCTGGTTTCGGTAGCAGCCTGTCTGTCGGTGGCTGCCGGAGCGAGAACACATAGACAGACTACGCACGTAGAAGACAGCTTGGCGTTATACTCGGACGGGGGTTCGATTCCCCCCACCTCCACCAATTTTATTCCCTTGTAAATCGTTGCAACACATCATTAAACCCTTGATAATCAACGAATTTATCAGATTTTCGAGATGAATAACCCTCTATAAGTATCAATAACTTACAACATAAAATGTCACGATTTTGTCACGGTCAGAAGGGAAGCTTCTCTACTTCAGCCCTGTGAATGTCAGGAGAGAGGTGGGCATAGATCATTGTAGTGGAGATATCAGAATGCCCCAACAACTCTTTGAGTACAGGGATCGGCGTTCCGGCCATGGCCAGGTGTGAAGCAAATGTATGACGGAGATCATGCAAAGTCCCTTTAATGCCAAGTTCATTGAGAAGAGCAACAAAGTGCTTATAGAATCGATGCTCACTCTTGTGGGGCCGAAGAACATAATCATCCTCTGAATTACCCTTAGAGAGCCTTTTCAACAAAGGCAAAAGGCTTTTGGAGATGGGAATCCTACGAGGTCTCTTGCCCTTTGGCGAAAAACCATCATAAGGCCATACTCGAAGATTCTTATTAGGAAAATCGACGTCTCGCCACCTTAGATGAAATAACTCAGCCCTTCTAATCCCTGTATTAACCAGGATTAAAATGGCACTTTTTAACGGCTCCGGGGCCTCTTCGATCAAGCGTTTGATCTCATCTTTACTGAAGAAATGGAAGGTTTTCACAATCTTGGGAGACTTAACTTTCGCAATTGGATTACTCTCGATTAAACCCCATTCCACAGCTTTATTCAAGGCGGTCTTGAGCAGAGTAATGTAGTTCTTAACAGTCTTAGGCTTTCGATCAACCAACACTGTAGCTCTAAATTCATCCACCAAATTGGGATCAATCGTTGCTATATATCGGACGCTTTGCCTGGCAAAAAATTCCTGGAAGGCTCGCAATCGAGCCAGATCTGAATGCTTATCAACATTACTATTCGATTGGATATAGTCTCGGTATCTTCTGAAAAACTCGCTTACTGTAGCTCGTTTTCCAGCACTTCTCTTGGCACCGATTTCTCCTTTGAAGATTTTCAATTTCAGCTCGTTGAGCTTTATTTCGGCCAATTGTTTGTTGCCGGTCCCAGTGGATACCCTGAATCTCTGGCCATTTACGCTATAGTTCATCCACCAAGTGCTATCTTTGAAATAAAGTGTTGGCATAGAAATAAATAAAACAAAAAACCAGCCAAAGGCAAGCGATTAGTCTAACTCTTTGCTATTCAACATAATCCATACGTAAGTGCTGCATATTCCGAGCCATCCCGCCACCTGATTCCGATTGATTGCGCCACCCCCGGA
>CAZLBP010000056.1:0-21216 GCA_964557855.1 uncultured Ignavibacteriales bacterium
AATCGGATACAAAGAAGCTGTATTCCCTGGAGCCAATGTTGTGGATATGGGCTGTACTCCGGGGTTGGATTCTTTGATTTTGGCCCGGATGGTTGGACCCAAAGGCAAGGCGCTCGGTATTGATATCGCCGACAAAATGTTGTTGCTCGCCAAGTCCCTGGCCGGACTGGCAAATGTATGGTGGTGGGTGTGGACTTCGGTGAAATCCCCAATTCCAGCTTTCTTGAAAATTTCAATTCCCATACCCTCTCTTTCTAAAATTTTTCTAACAAAACAAGCCAAAACAAGCCAAAACAACAGAAAATAAGGGAAAACACCAGACACTGATTTTCCCGTAAGCTATTGCTAATACTACAGGTTAGTGTCTGGTGCTTTCCGGTGTCTGGACAGCTTAATCGGCTCATAACCCGAAGGTCGAGGGTTCAAATCCCTCCCCCGCTACCAAAAACATGTCGTTCAATCGGTTACACCGATTCTTGCACTCCCTGAACAACCTAAAACACCTTCAGATTTTAGGAGTATGGGAATGCGCCAACTCAAACATGTTCAGTCTCTCTACGAAATGGTCGATACAGACCATATGGGCCAAAACAGATGGAAGACGTATATCGACGCCTTCCTCTTCGGCTGCCGAGTCAACAACCTCACCGACGCTTCAATCAACAGCTATGCCGAACGGGTAGGCTATCTCGTCCGCTACCTGACGGAACGCGGAATCGATATCGAGGATGTTACCCGCACTCACCTGCAGGAATATATCATGACCATGGTCGGGACTATGGCCGACGCCACGGTTAACGGCCGTATCCAGGCGATGCAGCGGTTTTGGAATTACCTTGAGGAAGAGGGAATCTGGACCAAACCGAACCCGATGCACAAAATCAAGCGGATCAAGGCCGAGAAAAAGGTTAAGGATGTCGTATCGCCTGAGGATATCGAACAGGTTATTGGAAAAGTAAACAAGCGGACTTTCGTTGGCTACCGGAATATGACGATGCTGATGATGTTCTTTGACACAATGATCCGACGCAACGAACTTGTCACGCTAACGCTCGAAAATGTAGACTTACATGCGGGGCTGATTCGAGTTTTCGGAAAAGGGCGAAAATGGCGTGAGGTCGGCATGGGGGCTCGGATGACCAAGACCCTGCACTTCTATCTCAAACGTTACCGGGAAGAATTACCTGGCGATTTAGTCTTCTGCACTCGCGACGGAAATCAACTCGACAAGGACAACGTTCGGCATATCATTTTCAGGATGGGCAAACGGGCAGGAGTTCATCTGCACCCGCACCTTCTCCGGCACTCAGCGGCAACGTGGTTTATTCAGAATCGCGGCTCCCCGGCGATTTTACAGCGCATCCTCGGCCACACCTCACCAGTGGTGACTGCTGGCTACACGCATCTGAATAGCAAAGATATAGTCAATGCTTACCAGCGCCTAAGTCCGGCGAATGCGGTGAAGGTGTGAGAGTGAACACTCGGGATATATTGGTAGCTTCTGTATAGTTGATTAAAGACTGGTAAACACAGATTCATGGTGTGTGTTTCAGTCATTCACCCCATTCTTACTCAGTTTGCCGATGGCGTGCAGCGCCAGGACTTGAGCCTTGTTATAATCGATCAGCTTCTGCAGATACTCGATGCGAGCTCCCTCATATTCCTCAGCTGCCAGGACGACTTCAAGTGAACGGCTGACGCCCACCGTTTGCCTCTCTCTTAGAAGCTGGAGTAGTCGTTCTGCATCATTGAGAGCACGCTGAGCGATTTCCAGCATTCGACCTCTGTTCTTCAGAGACTCGTAAAAGCTTATGACCCTCTCACGTACGGAGTCCTGAACTATTTCAAGATGGATCTCAGCCGCGTCAAGTCGTGCCGCACGTGTCCGAATGTGACCCAAATCAAACAATCCGCCGGTGCCCAATATCCAGCGAGCAGAAATCTGATAGTCTTTCGAATCACGTAAATCAGAAAACGTTTGACCGAAGCCTGTTCTGTTTATTCCCGCAGATATCTCCGGCAACAGTCCCCCCCAAGTTGCCTGCCGTTTTTCCCATTGAAAGGATCGTACTTGGTTTCTTTGTTCGACTATACGCGGATTACCGTCAGAAGCCTCGACAAGCCACGTCTCGAGATCGGCCGCCGTGTCGACCAGTGACAATACACCAACCGACGTATCAAGTGGAACCAGATTCATAGACTGATCTAGGTTCAGAATCTGTGCCAGACGGGCGGAGGCGGCATTGGCGTCCTCATCAGAACGCAGCCATAGCAGACTGTCGCGATTCAACAATCCGCGCGCCCTAAGAAGGTCCAGGCCGCTCGCTACACCCGTGTTGACGGCGCTGTCGGCCTGTATTACCAACGCGGAGGAAATCTCAATTGAATTTTCAGCGACGCGCTTCAACCGGGAGGTCTCGACCAAGTCAAAATAGGCAAAGGCAGCTTCCTGCATTGATCGTTCGCGGATGGCCAACAAGCGGTCTTCAGATGCTCGCTTCTTCTGACGGGAAGACAGAGCGGCAAAGAGCGCGTCATTTAAGTTCCACGAAGCCGTCAGAGCTCCCCCGAACCGGGACGACTGCTTGGTAACGTCCACAAATTCACCTTCGGTGCCCTGAGTCAGGCCCGTATGCTTCAGAAAGACAATATCGGCCGAAAGTGTCGGAAGAAATCTTTCATACGATGATAAGAGGTCACCTGATGCTTCCCTGACGCGGGCTTCAGCCTCAGCAACCCTGAGGTTTTGCTGTCCGGCGAGACGGAGGGTGGTGTACAGGTCAATTGGATATGTTTTGTCGACCGGAGTCAAAGGGGCGTCCTGAGCCGTTATGCTCGCTGTAAGACCAAAGACCAGCATTAGAGCGAGCATGAAGAGCTTTCGGCTACCCCTTTGACGCTGTTGCTCTGTGCATTGAGAATTGTAGTGAAGTATCATTTATTCACTCTATTTCGATTCCACCGCTTCGACATTCATGCCGTCTCGAAGTTGTTGCTGTCCCATGACCACAATTGGAACTGATTCTGTAAGCCCGCCGACAATCTCGGCGCGAATGCCGTCATCGTCCCCTACTTGCACTGGTAGTCGTTGCGCCTGATCATTCTCGACCGTCCACACGGAGAATTTCTTTCCCTGAACGACAAGGGCTTTACTGGGGACTACGAGGGCGGCGGGATTTTCATCAATTAGAATTTCAACTTCACAATACATCCCCGGCAGCAATTCACGGTTTTCGTTAGGTATGTCGATTTCCGCTTTCATAGTCCGTGTCGTCGGATCAATGGCCCAGGACATACGCGAGACTCGGCCAGAGTACTCGCTTCCCGGCACATCCTGAACGGTAACCGTTGCGGCCCGACCTTTCTTCAGCTTTGGACACGCTGAACTGGGAACATCGACGGCAATGCGTACCGTATCGAATTTCACAATTTTCACAATACGAGCCGATGGCGATTGGGATGACGTCGCTACCTGAATGAGGGCGCCCGGATCCACCCAGCGCTCCGTCACGACACCCGTAAAAGGTGCACGAATAACTGAATAGTCGACAAACTTTTGCAGCCGTTCTACGGCGGCCAGGGAGGCTTCGTATTCCCCTTTGGCTTTCTCGACATCAAGTTGATTGACCATATCGGGACTTTTCCCGGCTGCAGATTGAAGCCGTACGTGTATTTCCTGCTTCGCCTGCATATCAGCTTTTTGGCGCTCCAATTCACTGATTGTTTCGGGATCGTAGATATGCGCCATAACCTCCCCCTCTTTGACCCATGTTCCAAGGTCGACGGAGATAGACTCCAGATAACCCGACACCTTGGAATAAGCGATTACCTGCTCCCAGGGATTCACGTGCCCGACAAGCTTCACCGAGTGACTTATTGTTGTGCGCTGAGGAAAGGTTACCGAAACACGAGGAAGAGACGATTCATGGGATGCATTTGATTCTCCAGAACAACCGGAAACAACCCAAAAGCCTGCGACTGATAGTATAGCGAGCGTTACTCTCCAAAGTTTTTTCTTGAAATCCCAAGATTGTAAACTGCCGCGCATTACGTTATATAGCATATTATTCTCCTGCTACCGTGACCATGACTGTCGGCTCACGCTTCAGCATCACGTACAGACAAGGGAGCACGCCGAGAGTCAACACAGTGGCGCCAATGATCCCGCCCACGATGGCACGGGCCATTGGCGCGTTTACTTCGCCGCCTTCAAGCCCGAGCGCCATCGGCGTCATAGCCAGTAGAGCCGCAAGGGACGTCATGAGAATCGGGCGCATTCGCACCCGGGCCGCTTCTACAATTGCCTGATGCACGGTTTTCCCGTCTTCCACAAGACGATTGGCAAAATCGATCAGAATGATGCTGTACTCAATCACAATACCGACCATCATGATGATCCCCATAAACGCCTGAATGCTCAACGCCGTATCGGTTGCTGCCAGCACTGCAACGACGCCGATAAATCCGAGCGGAACCGCCAGCATGATAACCAGAGGATCTACAAAGGACCGCAACTGGGCGACCATTACGAGATAAACAAGAATTACCGCGATTAGGAGTCCGCCGCCGAATTGCCGAAAGGCATTTCTCATAACGTCCACTTCTCCGGACACACTGACGCCATACCCTTTGCCTTGGTAATCTGCACCAGCTACTTCGTAGTAGTCGCCACGTGCAGAACTGCGGCTTAGGAGTGAGAGGGTCGGGTCAGTCTGAATCTGTTTTTCGAGTCTTTCGACTGTGGTACCTACCGCGTGACCTGGGAGCACATTGGCGTAGACATCTATGACGCGCGTAATATTGTTATGATTTATCTGCGAGGGGCCGGTCAGGCGCTCAAAATCAGCGATATTGTGAAGCAGCGCGGGTTTGACCGACGAGGAACTCGTTACCGGAATGTTCTTTATGGTTTGGAACGACTTCATATCCTCCTCCAGGTACTGCGCTCCGATGAAGTAATGATTGCCGTTTCTTTCATCGATCCAGAAGGCCGGTCGAAAGCCGATACTCGAATTCGTGGCCGTGACAAGATTGGTTACGACATCACTGACGTCGAGTCCGACCATGGCGGCTTTGGTTCGATCAATGTTCACTTTCAGGATCGGGTAATCGAGCCGCTGCGCGATTCGTACATCGGTGATCCCTTCGACCTTGCGTGCGTTGTCAACGAGGGCTGAAGCTATTGCAGAAGATGTATGGAGGTCGCTGCCGGAAACCTGCAAATGTATCGGAGCCGGTTCACCCTGATTGAGCGCCGCAGTCACGAGCCCGCCGGCGTCGAAAGAAAACTCAACACCGGGGTACTTCTTCCTAAACTGTTTACGCAGCTTTGTAACGGCATCGTAAGTTGAAATCTTTCCGCTTTTCCCTTTAAGCTGCACCAGCACGAAGGCGTCCATCGGGCCGCTGTTTGGAGTATACGCCGCTGGCCAGTCCATCAGGACGCCAATGTTCGAGATCAACATCCTCAAGTTGGATTCAGAATGACGCTCCACTGTCGGGTATTCAGGGTCGGGGACACCGAGTAGAGACACGATATCCTGCTCTATCTCTTTTATCGTCTGCTCGGTCATCTCGATGCGACTGCCGGAAGGTAAACGGACTAGCACCTGAAACTGGTTCGCGTCGACGGTCGGAAAAAGCTCTCGATCAAGATTGACTAACCCGAAAGCGGCAGCAATAAACACGAGCGCCGTTACTCCGACAATGGCCTTCCGCCGCTTGATGAATCGCGGCACCTGCGTGCCGTACCAAGCGGCCAGCCGGTCGGTCCAGCCCTCTTTCTGTCCGCCGCCTGACTTACTAATAAAGACTCTCCCGAAGTAGGCCGGGATGACAACTATCGAGAAGAAGTACGAGGCTATGACGGCAAAGGCTGCTGCAATTGCGAGAGGCGTAAAGAGAAACTTCGCCATACCGGTAAGAAAGACAATCGGGAAAAACACAACCACGAAGGCCACAGTAGAAACCAGAATCGGCACAGCGACTTCTTTGGCTCCGTTGACCGCCGCCTCGTGCGGCGGTTCGCCAAGTTGAATGTGACGGACGATGTTTTCCGCGACGACTATCGACTGGTCAATCAAAATGCCGATAGCCAAGGCCATCCCGCCGAGTGTCATGGCGTTAAGGGTCTCTCCCTTGAAGAACAGGCCCAAAAGCGCAGCCAGAATGGCCACCGGTACGGAGAGAACGATAATCGCCGTTATTCGAAAGTTTCTCAGGAACAGTAAGACGACAATTGCTGCCAAAAGCGCCCCGAAAACACCGGCAAACACAAGGCCCCGAATCGCATGACGCACGTACACTGACTGGTCAAGCACCACTTCCAGGGCCAAATCCTGTGCTGCCGGATTCATCTCGCGCAATCGTTCGAGAATGCGTCTCAGGTTTCCTTTGATATTATCGATAATGTCCAGCGTGTTCGCTCCCGGCTGACGATAGATCGGAATATACACCTGCCGACGGCCGTTGATTCGGACCACGTTCGACTGAATCTGGTGGCTGTCTTCCACTCTGGCAACGTCCCTGAGAAAAATCGGCCTGCCGTCAACGACTTTGATGGGAATATCATTAAGTTCATGCACTTCGGAAGGCATAGCGTTAACGAAAAGCTGATAATCAAGGTCGCCGGTCTTCATATTGCCGGCAGGAATCAAGACATTTTGACGTCGCAGGGCGTCAACAACGTCCATTGGCGACAACCCGCGAGCTTCAAGTTTGTCGCGATCTACGTAGGCCAGGATTCTTCTCAAGACTCCGCCGTAAACGGCCGGTGCAATAACACCCTGAATCGATTGGAGGCGATTCCGCAGTTCAAAGTAGGCGACGTCGTATAATTCCTTCTCAGTCATCGATTCACTCGATACCGCCACAAGGCAGAGCGGCACTGATGCCGTTGGATCAAAGGGCATAACCATAGGCGGGATGGTCCCGGGAGGCAGGTAGTACAGATCGGACATGGCGTAGGACGACACCTGACTCATGGCAGTTTCCAGGGAAATTCCTTCACGGAAATAATCCTTCACCACGGAAACGCCGAGCATCGCCTTTCCCTCCTGCCGTTCGATGCCCACCGACTGACCGGTCCAGCGCTCCAAACGACTCATAATGTCTCGTTCCATAACTTCGGGAGGCATGCCGGGGTAGAAGGTGAGGATTTGTACTGCCGAGGTTTTGAACTGAGGCAGGAGATCTGCCGGTATCCGTGTCGTCGCGACAACTCCCACCACCAACACGGCCAACAGAATAACAGCGATAAAATGAGGATTCTTCAGCCCGATTTCAGATAGTCGCATAGCTTCTTGGTGTTCTCATTAGTGTTCTCAATAACCTTGTTGAATGTGACCCTCAAAACCACCCGCCTTGGTAGCTGAAGCGTGCTTTTTTACAGTCAATATCCTGTAGTGTGTTTAGAGAGTTAATGTCTAAGGGGGCCGAAATTCATACAAGAAGGAATAGAATTCCAAACTTTTCCCGAAAAACACCTGTTATGAAGTATGAAAACTCCGGCTACGGCACATCTTACCTATTAAATAGTGTTAGTCGACGGCCGACCGGCACTGACTGAGGAATACCAGATAGCCATGATGAAGCGCGGAAAGGCAAAACAAACCGAGTTTACTGAACGGATCCTACCGTTGAGGTCTCGCATTATAAGCTACTGTCGCCGTTTGCTTTGGAACGAAGATCTCTTGGAAGATACACTTCAGGAGGTGCTGACTATTGCCTTTGAGAAATACGAGAACTTTGAATCGGGAACGCAGTTCAAAGCCTGGATATTCAGAATTTGTACCAACGTGATCTATAATTCCAACAGGAAAACGACCGCTGACAGAGATAGATTTACTGTCGTGACCGGCGAAATAGACACGCTTGACGTGGTATCGGAGTTACAAAGAGAATATGCTTACGAGGAACTTTTGACTCATCCGGACAAAGTTTTAGCACATGTTGGCGACGAGATGAAAGTGGCGCTGTTGGCTTTGTCGGAACACGAGCGCTCGGTTTTCCTGTTGAAGACAATAGGCGACCTGACCTGTAAAGAAATAGCGGAAACACTGAACATTCCATTTGGGTCTGCAATGGCTTATCTTTACCGAGGACGAGCCAAACTGAGAGTTCAATTGTGCGAATACGCCAGGCAGTATGGGTTCTTAAGCAGCGACGTCCGAGAGGAGTGCAATGATGGATTGCACGACAATTAGAAGATACCTGACTTTGTACCTCGATTCTGAGTTGGGACCTGAGACTACGTTTGAAATATCGCAGCATCTCGAGGAGTGCCCTGCTTGTCAGAAAGTATTCGAGCAGGAATCACAACTTGAATCGAAACTACGGTCAATAGTAACCCGACAGCGGGACACGGACAACGAGCTATGGTCGAGAGTATATGGACGAGTGGTGCAGCCTCCCTTGACTAGATTCTCAATGTCACGGATGGTTGCCGGAGTCGTTGTTGCAGTAATTGTAATTCTGGCTCTTGTTCTATCCTTTGGAGATGGGTTGTTGTGGCACCATGAACTCGACCTGGCCGCAGCAACTGAAGAAGCTCATATCGAGTTTCTGGGAAAACCCTCGCTGCATTTCGCAACCTACGGGAAGACTGATAAGGCGAACGATTATTTTCAGGAACACTTGTCTCGGTCATTTGAGCTGTCAGAGATCACTATGCCCGGTGTCGAGTTCTCCGGGGGCGCCGTATGTAATGTGAACGGCGTGCAAACGGCCCATCTGCTCTATCATGTCGGACACACACCGGTATCGGTGTTCTGGCTGGATCCCGGAGACTTACATCGGTTTCCGGATGTTAGGGGAAGATTATACGCCGACGAATCTTCGTTGCATTGTCAAGTGAATCAAGACCAGTTTTATGTCAAGCGGACTCAGGTTGCAGTTTTCTGCGGCATCGGTGCCATAGAACCGGAGCGATTGCAGCAACTGGTTGATTTCCTGAGCGTCCGCAGCGAAATCGACAGATCGGGGACCAAACTCGAAACTGATGAGTATTAGAGTATGGTGCCATTGGTGTCTATATACGTAAACAATTGAAACATATCGAAAGGAGTTTCAAGATGAAGCTAGGAACGATCATCGCAACGTCATTGGTGATCCTCATGTTCGGATCGACGCTATCTGCTCAGGAGCATCCGGAACACCCTGCAAAGAAGAAACCGGCCGCCTCAAAGGTGACCGCGGACCAAATGGCTAAGGCAATAACCGACTATGTCGACTCCGATACCCGGCTCAAGGGCGGATATTTCCTGGTTTACGACGCCGGTGCGAAGAAGACCTTGCAGTTGACTCTGGATAAGGTTCACAAAGAGCGCGTATCCCAAGTGGGGGACAACCTGTTTTTTGCGTGCTCGGATTTCAAGGAGGCCGGCGACAAAATGTATGACCTGGACTTTTTCATGGAAACCGTCGACGGCGACCTCAAGGTAACCGAGATAATGGTCCACAAGGAGGAAGGAACTCCGCGCTACCAGTGGTACGAAGAGGGCGGCGTCTGGAAAAGGAAATAGATTTCAGCCCGTTTTAACAATTGCCTGGGTCGGCACCCCATGATCGTGTCTACTCAGGCAGATAGGACGAGAAATGACCAGGAGAATCCTTCTAATTCTTAGCTCACTTGTGGTATTGGCGGCGGTATCAATCGGAAGTCGTGTACATGACGTGGACGACGGGCTCACGACCCGAAGTTTCACATTAGTATACAGTATGACGATCACTCACGAAACTCAGCAGAACGAGAAGCTGGATGTGTGGATACCGCTGCCAATTGCCGATTCTTTTCAGGACGTCCCTAAATATGAAGTAAATTCGCCACTATCTTACGAGCTATTTCTGGATCCCGAATACGGCAACAACATTTTGCATTTTTCGTCCAATGGCAGTATTTCAAAGCGCCTCGATTTTAAAATTTCGATGGAGATCAGACGAATCGAGCAGCACGCCTGGAAACGGGAGAAGAACTCCTATCCTGCCAGTAAGCAGGACCTGCAACGGTTTCTCGCACCTGATTCTCTCGTTCCAATCGACGGACCAATAGCCGAAGAGGCGAATCGCGTTGTTGCCCGGTCGGGGGCAAGTACACCTCTTGAGAAAGCGGAGGTGATATATAGGCACCTCGTGAAAACGATGAGCTACGACAAAAGCGGCGTCGGCTGGGGTCATGGTGATGCCCTGTATGCCTGTGATGTCCGAGCCGGTAACTGTACCGATATTCACTCACTTTTCATCGGGATGACCCGGTCCCAGAATATCCCGAGCCGTTTCATAATGGGATTTCCCCTGGCCGACACGGCCGATACCGTAAGTGTCCCTGGGTACCATTGTTGGGCCGAATTTTATGTAGACGATTACGGCTGGGTGCCCGTCGATATTTCGGAGGCTATAAAATATCCGGAAAAGGATGATTATTACTTCGGTCGAATCGACGCCAATAGGGTGGCCTTCACTATCGGTCGAGACATCAGCATAGAATCGTCCCTCGATGGTCAGAAAATGAATTATTTCATTTATCCATATGCATTACTGGATAACGAACCGCTGCCTCAGGTTAGTTACAACTTCAAGAGCGTCTTGAATCAACGGGAGTGAAGAATGTCCGAATTCATCGCAACAATCGTGCGTTTACCTGAACGGGTCCGGCCGTTATAATGCCGAACATTGAGATAACCAAAAGGAGTGTCTCCCCATCAAGGTGGGTAATTATGCGACCAACAGGTGAATTGGTTGGTTCGGGCCTGAGTCTTAGATCTCAGTGGTTGCGCTTATTTTGCATGGCAGCTTTATTATCCATGAACTTCACAGCTTGTGCTTCTGAATCTACTTCCGACATAGATAACGTGACACCTGCTGCTGGCACACATCAGAACAAGCTCGCCGGCGAGAAGTCACCCTATCTGCTGCAGCACGCCCACAATCCCGTTGACTGGTACCCCTGGGGAGAGGAGGCGCTATCAAAAGCCAAACGTGAAAACAAACCAATATTCTTGTCCATTGGCTATGCCTCGTGCCACTGGTGCCATGTCATGGAACGGGAGTCGTTCGAAAACGAAGCGATTGCCACCCTACTCAATCAGAATTTCGTCAGCATTAAAGTCGATCGTGAGGAGCGGCCGGACCTCGATCACATCTATATGACGGCTACAACACTGATGACAGGCGGTGGCGGGTGGCCGATGTCCGTGTTTCTTACTCCGGACCTCAAGCCATTCTACGCCGGCACCTATTTCCCGCCCGAAGACCGATACGGACGTCCCGGATTCAAAAGTCTAATTACTCAACTGGCCGAGGTTTACCGGAGCGACCCCGCCAGAATCACGGCTGTCGCTGAACAAGTCCTCATTAGACTATCGACAGTTGGTGTCACATCCACAGCCGATACGGGGCTACCGAACGCGAGTCTTTTGGCCTCGGCCGGGCAACAGCTCTTGCGCAACTATGACCGAACATACGCCGGTTTCGGCAATAGTCGCAAATTTCCGCAAGCGAGCCAACTGAATTTGCTGTTACGACTTTTTGATGCGACGGGAGACAGTACGTATTGGCATCCGGTCAACCAGACATTGAGGGCCATGCGACAGGGAGGAATTTTCGATCAGCTGGCTGGAGGGTTCCACCGTTATACAGTAGATCGACAATGGCAAGTCCCACACTTTGAAAAGATGCTCTACGACAATGCACAGTTAGCAATCCTCTATGCTGATGCCTATCAGATTTCCGGAAATTCCACTTACTATGAAACGGTACAACGCACGCTCGATTTCATGCTTGCGGAAATGTCCGGTAAGAACGGCGAATTCTTCTCGGCCATAGATGCCGATAGCGAAGGCGAAGAAGGAAGATTTTATGTATGGTCATACGACGAAGTACTGCGTCTTCTCGGCGACCGTACCCGACCATTCATTCGACGTTATGGGATTAGTCGGGGAGGAAATTTTGAAGGTCACAATATATTACACTTGCCATTCAGCATGGACCGGGAGTTTCCGAGTATACCTCCCGACTCTATCACTTTCTTCGAGGACTGCCGTAATGACCTGCTCGCGCAGCGAAATATGAGGATCAGGCCGCTGACCGATGATAAAGCTCTGACCTCCTGGAACGGACTGGCTCTCGCTGCCCTTTGTAAAGGGTACCAGATTACGGGAGATAGACGATACTTGGAAGCGGCTAAGCGCAACGCGGACTTTGTTCAGTCGATAATGTACGATGGCGGATATTTGCTCCACTCCTACCGGGATGACAGAAGGGGTGGGAAGCACTTTCTCGAAGATTATGCTTACTACCTGTCGGGCCTCTTGCAGTTGGTTCAGAGTGATCCCCAAACAAATGACCGCTGGCTAAACTTTGCAAAGAGGATGGCCGATACTGCTACAATTCTGTTTAGTGACAATAATGGGAATCTGTATCTACGTGAAGCCGACGCCGACGGGCTAATCATAAGGCCTCGGGATGTCCACGATGGCGCAACTCCCGCTCCCGGTTCCGTATTTATCGAAGCACTGCTGAAACTGCATCGCATTACTGAGAACAAAAAATATCTGACTACTGCGGAACGGACCTTGAAAGCGATTTCGAGCGAAATGGTCCACGTACCTTCAGCCATGACGACAGCCATACTCGCTTCTGACTATTACTATTCGGACAAAGTTGAAATTGTCGTTGTCGGAACGAAAGATGCCGGCAATTCGATGCTGCAGTTGGCATGGCAGAAGTATTTGCCAAACGCGATCATAATTGCCAGTGAGCAGGGCAACAACTCGTCACCTTTATTTGAAGGGCGAATTGACCCGAACGGCAACTTACTGGCCTATGTGTGTGTTAACTCCGCCTGCCTTCTGCCGGCTTCGTCATTGGATGAGTTGAAGCGACAATTGACCGACTTATAGGCACTGATAGTTCATTGCTACCGTACTGGACGTTTACGAAGCAGGTATTCCGGTTCGAAGAAGAGCTCTAACTCGTTGCTGATTTGAGCCTCTGTACAATTAGATCTCTTGACGGTAATCCCGACTGCGTATTTCCGTGCCGATAAACCCGGCACCGCATGGAGTATTGGGTATTCTCGTCCTCATCGATCTCAAGGTCCCTATCATCGATACGGATAGAAGGTGAGCCAAGAAATCGCTTGGCAACGGCATCGTCATTATCCGCTACCATGAGAATATCTATGGGAGCGACAATACCCAGTTCATCAATTGTTTCCCGCACGAGTTTTTGGGCCGACTCGCTGTTGGGACAACCATCAAATACCAGAATCTCGATTTTCATAGTCCTACTCCTTTGTTACGTCGTTGATGTTATATCCAACCGAAGCGACAGCCTTTGAAATTGCAACGGAGTCAGCTACCCCTTTGAACCAAACGTATGTTTTACTCATCACAAAATCCGATTTCACACTGTCAACAATGTTTGTCGCTCGGATAGACTCATTGACGGCTATTTCACACCCGCCGCAGGTCATCCCCTCGACTGAATACACAGCAAACCGGGGATTTGCTTGTTCCTCTGACCGCGGAGAGAGTTTGCCTCCCAGTAAATACGGGTAAACAGACCAGGCTAAGAATCCAAAGACTACTACCGTCGAAATCATAAGCATCGTTTTGGTAAGTTTCTCATCGGCCATTCTGCAGGCTTTGGTTGAGCATTTCTTCTTTTCACGGAAATAAAGCCAATATGACAGGCCGACTCCCGCTATACCCAGCGGCAGGATGTACCATTTTAGTGAACCGAGGGTGGAGGACAGCCCCGCGACTCCCGCTGTTCCCACCCCGATCAATGTCAGTCCGAGTAGAATCAGAGGCGGCAGACAACAGGAAGAAGCGGCGATCATCGAAAAAATCGTCACTTTTTTGACATCCATATCTTAATCCGTTTCTATCAGCGTCTCCAAGATAGGGCAATTGTCTATCTTGTCAGACAGCGCACATTGTCTTACGAGATTTGAAAGAGTCATTTCCATTGCCTTCAAGTCCGCTATCTGACCTCGGATCTTTGTCAACCTTGTTTCGGCGAACTTTCTCACCTCTGAGCATTGGCGAACCTTTCCATCTGCCATTCCGAACAACACCTTGATATCGTTCAGACTGAAACCAATTTCCTTGGCTCGCTTTATGAACGACAGGCGCAGGACTGTGTCGTTATCATACATTCGATAGTTTGATACCGTTCGTCTCGGTTGAGGCAATAAACCCAGGCGTTCGTAATACCTGATCGTCTGAGCATCGGTTGCGGTTTTTT
Source organism: uncultured Ignavibacteriales bacterium (assembly GCA_964557855.1). Taxonomy (GTDB): domain Bacteria; phylum Zixibacteria; class MSB-5A5; order GN15; family FEB-12; genus JAJRZL01. The sequence goes on from CAZLBP010000056.1 coordinate 14,248, forward strand.
CAGCGAGTTGACCGATTGTTATCTGTATTCCTTCATTTTGTTTCATACTATGAAACAACCCTGTAGTCTGCTATAAGGTTTCATCGTTTGGAGAATAATTCAACGAACGGATCAGTCAATCGAATGGCAGACTCGGCAGATACCGAAAATCTGCCTTAAATATTGGGACGTACAAGAAAGAACGATGATTGGGAAGAATGTGCCAATTACCGGTACTCCGGGTTCTGAAAGTCGAACCGGCAGCCGGCATCCCATTTCGAGCGCTGGTTGCCGTGCACCCGCAAGCCACCACTGTCTTTCATCATCCGAGCCAGATGCATCAGGTTCCATGTCATGAAAGTCGTATTACGATTTGTGAAGTCGTTCTCCGGACCGCCTGAGCCTTCGTCACGGTATGACGGCCCGGGGCCCACTTCACCGAGCCAGGCGGCGTCTGCCTGGGGTGGAATGACCATTCCCAGATGCTGCAGGGAGTACAGAATGTTCATGGCGCAGTGCTTCGCACCGTCTTCGTTGCCCGTGATCAGACAACCGCCTACCTTACCGTAGTAGGCATATTGTCCATGTTCGTTTAGCAGGCCGGAATTTCCGTACATCCGCTCGATCAGTTTAGTGCAAACGGATGTCTTGTCTCCAAGCCAAATGGCCGAACCTATGATTATGATATCCGCCTTCATGATCCGCTCGTAGAAGGCGGGCCAATCGTCTTTGTCCCAGCCGTGCTCGGTCATGTCGGGCCAGACACCGTAGGCGATTTCGTGATCAACCACTCTCAGTTCTTCGGTCTGCACCTTGTTCCGTTCGAGGATCGCCTTGCTGATCTGCCAGAGGCCATCGGTATGTGACAACTCAGGTGATTTTTTGAGCGTGCAGTTCAGGAATATCGCCTTGAGATCGGAGAATTCCCACTCACTCGTGCTGCACATCTGTTCCTGCTGTTCATTTAACATCGTTTTCCTTTACTCGCTTTCGGTTGTTCTGGTAGCCCAAGTATATCAAAATTCTCGACTTGAAGTTACCTGTTACGCTTTGCTCGTCTTCTCTGTATCCACACGAATCCGAATCCTAAAACCCACAGCGGTCCGGTGACAGATGCTACTGACAGGGCGTGTTTGTCGAACATGCCGGCTGGTGTCGGCAACAGGCCGAAACGGAACTCATCTCGTGTGACGGTCTTCGTAGTCGTACCACCATCGTAGAATCCGGCAGCTACCAGGGGATCATTCTGGTCAACTTCCGACTCAACCTGTTCAACTACCTCGTACTTGGTATACCAATCCCCACCGGTCGCCTGCCAGGTAACAACCGATGCGATCGTCAGAATAACCACCGCAGCTAATACCATCTTGCTTTGCTTGTTCATGGCTCACCTCAATTCTTCTGCTCGGGTGCGTCCATCGCACAGCGGAAGCCGACATTGTTGAACGCATGATCCGGTGGGCTGGCGCCCCTATAGTGGGTGGAATAAGCGCCGCAGTAATTAGGACTGCAGAACCAGCTGCCGCCGCGGGCCACTCGATTTTGGCCGGTTGCCGGACCTTGCGGGTCAGCCGTGGGAGAGACTGCGTAGTACGATGAATCATACCAGTCGGCCGTCCATTCCCAGACATTTCCGAGCATGTCGGACACGCCCCAGGTGTTGGCATCGAAAGATGCCGCCGGTGACGTATAATAGAAGCCGTCACTGAGCGCGTTATGATCCGGCCAGTGTCCTTCCCAGATGTTGGCTTCGACTGTGATCAGGTTATCCTGAGAACCTGCCGTCAAATGATGAGTGCCGGTACCATGGCTTTTGGATGATGGAGACCGGTCCGATACTGCCACCGCATGACTGGCATCTGTGTGACCGGTATGGCCATGTTGGTTGCTTCCCGTATTGGCCACGAAGTGTCCAGCAGCACCGGCCCGGGCGGCATATTCCCACTCCGCTTCAGTCGGCAACCGTTTGCCGGCCCACTCGGCGTAAGCAACAGCGTCCTCCCATGAAATACAGACAACCGGATGATTCATCTTGTCCTCAATTGAAGAGGCCGGACCCTGGGGGTGACGCCAGTCGGTCCCGGCTGCATACTGCCAGTCGGTTTCGCCCTCAAAATATGCCCAGCAGTGACCATCCCGTTCAGCTTGGGTAACATACCCGGTAGCATTCACGAAATCCGCAAACTGGGCGTTGGTCACTTCATGGGCGTCGAGATAGAAGGAGTTGAGCCGAACTGTATGTCTTGGGAATTCGTCGGCATACGCACCTTCATTTCCCATCACGAACTCGCCGCCTTTAATCAAGACCATATCCTTCTCATATGTCTGTGAAGTAGTCGTTGCTTTGGAAACTTCGGCTTGGGAATTGCTCGAAGCAATCCCGACAAGCAGTACCGTTGCTACAGCCACTAATCCCAAGGCGAATGACGTTGTCAGTGAAGAGAGAGGGTTCTTGTTCACCCTCTCCCGATTGTCCTGCGTTGTGTTCTTCATTTTCATAATTCCTGTCCTTTCTGGTCGGGGGTATCTGAAGCTCTCGCTTCAATTACATCTTTCCGCCACAGGGGTTACAGGGATTCTGAGGTTTCTTTTCTCCACAAGGATTGGCTGCCTTTTGGCCACAGGGGTTGCCGGCGGCCTTGGTCATCTGCGCCTTATCGCCGTTCGGATTCATGGCCGCTTTACCGCCGCAGGGATTGCCCACCATGGCGCCGCCTGCCGCGGAAGCTACAAGGCTAAGATCAATTTCAACCTTCTCACCGACCTTGCTGCCGATCAGATTCATCCCCTTGGGACCAGTGATACCAAAATCAGCCAAAGTAACTTCAAAGGTCGTACGAGCCGCGAGCAGATCGCCGGGAAGACGTTGCTTAGTAGCTTCGGACTCTTTCAGATACGTGATCCGTGCAGGCACACTGATCCGCTTGGTCTTGCCATTGAGAGAGAAATCTCCCACGGCAGTCACTTCGAAAGTCTTAGCGTCTTTGGTGCTCTTCACTTCCTTAATGTTCTTCACTTCTGTGATCCTGAATTCGATGTTCGGATTCTTGTCGGCGTGCAACCAGTCAGCGCCCGCAAGATGTGCATCGCGAAGTGGTATACCAGTATTTAGAGTCTTTACCGGTACCACCAGCTCGCCATGGCCGCCGGCTTTCGGATTGGACGGATCAAATACGAGCTGGCCGGTGACTTGGTTGGATGTCCCCACGATGTCTTCCAGCGGTGCTGTGCTCTTGAAGGTGACGGTATTGCGCCCCATCGGGTCTTCGACCGAGAAGACCTGACCATTGTGATCGCCCATTGCTTTCATGCTTTTTCCGCCGCACGGATTGCTCGGGTTGCTTTGAGCAAATGAGACAGAGCTGACGGCCAACACCAGGGTCAGGCTAAGGATGATATTCTTGAGTGTTTTCATGATTCGTTCTCCTTATTGTTCTTCAATTATTAATTTCAGTTTTTTCGTCTTTAAGCCAGCCAGTAAACCAGACCGGCGACCATTGCCATGACCATCATTCCAGCCATGATCTTCTCGTGGATGCACATCCCTTTGTGGGTTGAGCAGCTTGAGCCAACTTTGCACATCTTTGACATGTTCTGTTCCTTTCATCTAAGTTCGTTATTCGCAACCTTCCTGAGGGCGGCTGCTGTTTCTTCTTTCTGATGGTTAGTCGCAGGAACCGGACAAGTGTTACAAACATGGGTACAATAAGCCCACAAAAAGGGTTAACGAATTGATATATAGGGGGTTAGGATTTTGGAGAAAGAGGGCTACGACTTGTCGTCGTTTTGTTCGAGCAGTTTGCTCAACCGGTCACGGGCATCATTGCTGAGTTTAGCTTCTTTGGTTTGTGAGGCCGACTGTTTACGGGCGAGGTTTCGAACCAACTGAAGCTGGTCGGAGTTCCGGCGGCACCAGACACACATCATAAGATGTAAGCGCATCCCCAGACGTTTGGCCAAGGGCAGCCTTTCATCCATTGCCTGTGAAGTCAGGTGGGATACTTCTTTACAGGTTGGAAGTACCTTGTTCATCATTCTCATCATTGGCTTCATCATAATCTATTCAATCGTCGGAACCCTTACGCTCCGATCCAGTTTGTCTCCAAACAGTGCCGCATCAGTTTTCGAGCCCGATGCAGCATTACTCGTAAGTTGGTCGGAGTTACCGCCAAAACGTTACAGACTTCGTCGTATTCAATCTCCTGAATGTCCCGCATGTTATATACTCTGGCCAATCTGTGATCAAGACCTTCTAGACATCGCTTAAGATGGTCCCAGAATTGTTTTTGTTCAACCGGGTCATTTGGATCAACCGACCAGGCTTTGGGCTTTCGGTTTGGCTGCCAGGTACCAGCATCGGGTCCCGCGGTGATGTAATCGGTATCGTCGGGGTCTGAGATTTGTTCCGGCTCGTTCAAGCAAGTTTCCCGGGCTGACTTACGAAAATGATCCATCACTTTGTTTTTCAGAATACTGATAAGCCAGGTGCGCTCCGAGGAACCTCCTGAAAACGAAGAGCGCGCCTTGAGTGCCCCCAACAGACACTCCTGGACCAGATCCTCAGCTGCGGTAGGGTCACTGACATATCTGAGAGCAAATCCAAAAAGAGCGTCGCCGTGTTTGGCAGCCCATTCTTTCGGATCGGAGAGCAACGATTTGCGCTCTAGATTTTCGGCTTCCTGTTCGCTCATGTCTCCAACTCAACACCCAGGCCATCGGCAATTCGATTGACATACGCAAAATACGCCGTTACCTGGACGATATCATGTAGCATCCTGGCGTCGAAGCCAAGTCGCTTTAAGGGCTGAATCGTTTCTTCAGTGATCTCGCCCGGCCGACGAGTCAACTCCTCAACGAACTCCAGAATCTTCTGATCCTCCGAGCTAATATCCGCCGTTCGGTAGTCCTTTACTAATTGTTCTTTCAACTCATCTCGAACGTTGCCAAGCGACCGCAACGCGGCCCAGTGATGCTCAATTCAGTAATGGCACTGGTTAATAGCGGAAACGACAACCGCGATCATTTCCTGGCGATGCCGGGACAAAGGTGACTTGGGGGAGACGATAGCCCTGTACAGATTTACATGCTGCTCCATCACCGGCGGATTGATGCTGGATATACGGATAATGTTAGCGGGGCATCCGTCACGTCCGCCATACATTTTGTACAGTCGTTGTAAATCCGGCGAACCATCTTCGAATTCTATATATCCAATATAAGACAATCTTTCTTCTCCTCAATTTAGGTTGTTAATATGCAGATATTTAAAGCATTTGCCAATTCATTACCAAAGCTGGGTAGATTCGGTCAAAACAAACAGCCAGCCCTCTTCACTAAAGGGCTGGCTGATATATTCCCAGTTGTCATCTCTATTACGCAGACCATGCATGAGATTTGAAGGCGTCATCCAGCGGCGTCTCGGCGATGTGATTGGCGTAGTTCGAAATAGTCTTCAGCGCCACGGCGGTAATGACCGCCAACATAGCTCCGCCATCAAAACCAGCCGCGAGAAATTCTGAAACTTGATAATGCTTGAGGTGGCCACGCTGCTGCACGACTGTCGCCGTGAAAGAACGCAGTGATTCGAGTTTCTCATCTTCAACTGGTTGGCGGTTGCGGAGAGTCTGCACCACTGATTCCGGGAGTTTCATCATTCCGGCAATGGCGGAATGAGCGGCTACACAATACTCGCAGCCGTTCTCGATGCTCACCGTGAGGAGAACAACCTGCTGTTCCAGCGGGTTGAGACCGGATTTCTCGAGCACCTTGCTCAAGTGCAAGTATGCCTCGAGTGTCACCGGATTGGTCGAAAGCATGCCGTACAGGTTCGGCACAAAACCAAGCATCTTCTGGGCGGACTGAAGGGCTGGTTTGGCCGCTTCGGGGGCGGTCTCGATAGAGTTGACCGGCAACGGATTATTGGTTTTGGTTTGAGTTGTCGTAGTCATTGGTTCTGTCCTTTCTATTCGGTTTTGACTTTTTTGCAACTTTCTCAGGCTGGACTTGGCACTCAACGGGGCGATTTCCAAGCCTGAATTACTCGTTAGTCGCACCGAATCGAGAAGCGTTACAGACAAGTGACTCTCTTCTTGGGGCCATCAACATACGCCTCTTTCTAACATTTTTCTAACAAATCCAGCCAAAACACCCTGAAATAATGGAAAAGATCAGACACTGTGCTTCCCGTAAGTTATTGCTAATATTAGAGGTTAGTGTTTGGTGCTTTCTGTTGTCTGGACAGCTTAGTCGGCTCATAACCCGAAGGTCGCAGGTTCAAATCCTGCCCCCGCCACCAAAAAGTGATTATGTCTCAATATGTTATAGCACGGAACACTGCTCAATCGGTCGATAATCAGTGTCATTTTCTAACGGCTTTCTAACGGGATCAGTGGCTTTCCACGGTCTCCCATATTCGCAAGCAGCCATACCAATGTACCTTATCGCTTGACTACCAAAAGCTTACGCCGAGCCACTCAACAATCTGGCGAAGCAGACCCTTGACTGCAAAGGTGGATAACCCGGCGGTCATGAATTGTGAGCCCCAAAACGAAACCGGGCTTGGAAGACGTCAGTACAGTTCACTGTAAGATTTGGGATTGGTAGGACTCGAATTCATAGTTCAACCTCCGCTTCACGAAGCTTCCGGACGATGGCTTCGACCGTATACCGTTTCCGACCCATAGCCGCCTCCTTCCTCGATCCAGCCCAATATGCTATCTCTCAAACTGGACCGAAATACTGGGCGTAGGTCATCTTACCGCACAGGTATTGGGGACATGTCATACAGTTGTTGTCACGTTCTGTTTCATCGATAGGTAAGATAAAAGGGGGAATCTGGTCGCTCCAGTTGTATAACACTGTATCACGGGTTATCCAATTGACCGTTCTTCAAGCCTTGTCCTGGCACTTCAATTCTTGACGAACTCTTGATCCGGTGCCACCGGTCGGATTAAAACCGTCCACGGTGGGTCGGGTTAAAACCGTCCAGGT
>CAZLBP010000057.1:0-21042 GCA_964557855.1 uncultured Ignavibacteriales bacterium
AGCAAATCGGTTCCATCGCCAATGGACGCCACGATACCGGCAGCCCTGGTCTGATGACCGACAGCGCGGGCGACTGCTATCCCGATAGCATCATCGCCCCGGTATTCATTACCCAGTCCAATAACCCGCACGGGAATCGGTTTGGGAGCAGCGACCATAGTTACTCCCGTTCTATGCGCAGGTTAAGGAAGTGGCAGGAGCAGGATATACACGGGTCGTAGTTGCGCACCACCTGCTCGCATTGCCAGGTCATTTTCTCTTTCGTCAGATGCAGGTTTTTCTGGACAAATAAACCCAGGTCGGCTTCAATCGCCTTCTGATTTTGCGATGTCGGCGGAATGATCCGGGCAGACCTGATCAGGCCCTGGTCGTCAATCTGATATCGATGGTACAGAAGACCACGCGGCGCCTCAGTGCAGCCGGAGCCGACGGCATTGCGAGGCACGCATTCTACAAACGGTCGGTCCGGCTCAGTGTACTGCTCGATCAGGCGGAGTGCCTCGGCGCAGGCAAAAACCGTTTCGACCGCTCGCACGATAATACTCTTGAACGGATTGGAGCACGTTTCGCTTAAGCCGGCCCCATACGCCGCTTCCTGTGCGATAACCGGCAACTTGTCAAAGTTGTTATTGTACCGCGCCAACGGTCCGGCCAGGTAGTCGCCCCGATCTTTCACGTATGCATGAAGTGAAGTCGAGTGCGGTACCTGCTCCTCTTCGAACACTTTCAAGAAATCCTCGATAAGAACATCAACGCCTTTACTGGATACGACGCGACCATCGCAGAAGGGATATTCGTCTTCGTTCCGCAAGGAAACGAATTCATAGTCTCTTTCGAGGGGCGGAAAAGAAAATGTACCGGTCCACCGTACGGTTTCCAGAGCGGCCCCTAACGCCCACTGCAGCGGGTCCACAAACTCCTGTAGTTCGTTTTTGGTCGGTGTCCGGTAGAAACCGCCCACTCGTGGATTGACGGGGTGAATTTCCCGCCCTCCCAGAGCAATCATCAGATCGTTGCCGATCTTCTTCAGCTTCAGCCCCCGTTGCACGATATCCGGATAGTCCCTGGCCAATCGAATGGCGTCCTCGTACCCCAGAAAATCCGGTGCATGCAGCATATAGACGTGAAGCGCATGTGATTCAATCCACTCGCCGCAGTAAATGAGCCGCCGCAAATCGCGTAGCGGACCGTCCACTGATACTCCGCACGCTTGCTCCATGGCATGTGCCGAACTCATTTGGTAGGCAACCGGACAAATGCCGCAGATGCGGGCGGTGATATCAGGTGCCTCGAGAAAGTGGCGCCCGCGAAGAAAACCTTCGAAAAAACGCGGCGGCTCGAAGATGTTCAGGCGTGTTTCCACGACCCGGTCATCCTTTATCCTGACATACAGACCACCCTCGCCTTCCACCCGGGCCAGATAATCGACCTTGATCGTTCTATTGGTCATACGCTTCGCTCTGTTTTCGGAAGGGCTCGGCCAGGGCGTTGAAGCTGCGGAATGTACGGACGACCGCATCCCGGCTCATCCCGGCTTGTTCGATCCACTGGGCCAGGGAACCGGTATTGGCAGTGGCGGCCGGTCCGAAACAGGCATAACAGCCTCGGCCATAGGCCGGACAGATAGCCCCGCAGCCGGCTTGCGTCACCGGACCAAGACAGGGAGTCCCCCTCGCAACCATGATACAAACGTTGCCTCGTCGTTTACATTCCAAACATACGCTGTAGCGCGGTATGTTCGGCTTACGACCGTTGAGCAGGGCGCTGACAACTTCTAATAACTGGTGCTTATTGATCGGGCAACCGCGCAGCTCAAAGTCGACAAAGACGTGATCGGCAATAGGTGTTGATTTCGCAAGACATTCCAGGTATTCCGGCCTGGGATAAACGAAGTTTTTATATTTCTCAACGTCCGTGAAATTACGTAGAGCCTGAATACCCCCGGACGTAGCGCAAGCACCTATCACGACGAGATGCTTGGACATTCGACGGATCTTGTGAATCCGCTCTGCATCGTGAGGCGTCGTAATGGAGCCCTCGACCAGGGACAGGTCGTAGGGGCCTCTCACTACGGCCCGGCTGGCCTCGGGGAAATTAGCGATGTGTACTCTTTCAGCCACCGCCAATAGCTCGTCCTCGCAGTCGAGCAACGAAAGCTGACAGCCGTCGCAGGAGGCAAACTTCCATACGGCCATTTTTGGTTTTTTCGTTACGCTCACTTCACACCTCGCGCTGAATCAACAATGGACCGATCTCATCACACCTGTAGACCGGGCCGTCTTTGCACACAAAGGAACCTCCCAGTTGGCAATGTCCGCAAAGTCCGATGCCGCACTTCATGTTCCTCTCCATGGAAACATAAATGTCGTGAATCGGGACGCCGCGCTTCTCCAGTTCCAGGGCTGTGAATCGCATCATGATTTCCGGGCCGCAGACCAGGGCGAGACAGTTGGCCGGGTCAAACGGCGAGCGTTGTATCAATTGTGTCACGACGCCGACATTACCTCGCCAGCTGCCGGCTGCCCGGTCAACCGTGAGATGGATCTCCAGATCAAATCGAGAACGCCATTTCTCAAGATTTCGCCAGTACAGAATGTCCTCCGGCGTGCGAGCTCCATAAAGAAGTACTATCTTGCCCAACTTATCGCGATGGGCCAGGGCATGATAGACGACCGGCCGCAAGGGCGCCAGGCCGATTCCACCCGTAATGACTACGAGATCTCGGCCTTCGGCTTCGTGTACCGGCCAGCCGCGGCCGTACGGGCCGCGAACCCCAATTGCCTGACCTGCCTTCAGCCGACGCATGGCGCTGGTAACGGCGCCGACCTCGCGCGTAGTGTGGACAAGCACACCCGTTTGGCTAGGATCACCGCTGATTGATATCGGCACCTCGCCGGCTCCATAGACATAGAGCATGTTGAATTGGCCCGGCGCAAACGGCCACTTACCATCGGCCGTCCCCGGCTCCAGTTCGCAGGAAAAGGTGTCGTGCGTCTCCTTGATTACCCGCCTGATAGCACAGGGCCAGGTCAGCATCGGGGTGGTGTTGTCCCGGGCAGAAACGGGTTCAGTGGGATGCGCTGTTGCCATAGACATCCATAAGTTGCAGTCGGGTGGCTTCCAGTCGCTCAGCAATGATAACCGAGAAACGCTTCATTATTTCGTATCCGAGATCATGATCCGTTTCACACTTTTCTCTGAGGCATTTGCCGTCCATGACAATCGCCCGCGTCTGTTCACATGCCCGTGCATCGAAATGCCAGCGATACGGCGGCACCAGCCACGACCAACCCAGCACTTCGCCGTCGCGTCGTGTTCTAATGACGAGCGGACCTTGATGGGGGAGGTGCGTTTCGATCTGCACCAACCCGTGGCGAATGAAATAAAAGCTGTCCGCGGGCTGACCTTCCCGGATAATGAACTCGCCCGGTTTGAACACGGTATTCGAGGCACATCCTACCAACAGGTCCAAATGTCTGTCGGTCATCCCTTGCAGGAAGGGATGCTCGCTTAAAATTCTCCCCAGATTCTCCATATACTATTTCCTCACTACGCTCTCACGAAAATACGCTGCTTCTTCCGTTATGTCGATACCTACCGGACACCAGACAATGCAGCGACCGCAACCGACACAGCCCATGGTCCCAAACTGATCCACCCAATAGGCCAACTTGTGCATCATCCATTGGCGGTAGCGCGACATAACGCTCGTTCTGATACTTCCCCCGTGAATATATGAAAAGTCCATAGTGTGACAGGAATCCCACTTGAGCACACGCTCGGCAGTCTGCCCGCTCAGGTCGGTGGTGTCCTCGGTCGTACTGCAGAAACACGTCGGACAGACCATCGTACAATTACCGCAACAGAGGCAACGCTGCGCTATTTCGTCCCAGTGGCGATCGTCCAGAGCCAGCCGCAAAATGTCCGGCAAATCATCCATGTTCAAGGAGCGACCCATTGCCGCCGCTGCTTGGTCAATAGCATCGTTTGCAGTTTGTCTCTGCTCTTCATTCGCGTCCTCCAGATGTAATTCCTGTAAGAGCTCGAGACCCCGCTCAGAACCGAACTCGGCGAGCAAGCAGGGTCCACCGGCCTCCGTGAGCTCCGTCAACAGGATGTCATAACCCGTCGTGACGCGCGGACCAGTCTTCATTGAAGCGCAGAAGCATGTGTCGCCGGCGCGGATGCAGTTGACAGCGATGATAAAAGTGTTTTCGCGACGCTTCTGATACCATGTCGAAACATACGGTCCCTCCAGCTCTATTCGATCGAGTATCTTCAAAGCCGCCAGTTCGCAGGCCCGTACGCCCAGAAATACTCTTGGCGACTCCTTTTCCTCGTTGATTGTCACCGCGAAGCTGTTTTGCTCGCGCTGCACTTCGAGGAAGCGATACTCCGGCGGCAGAAGAAACTGCTTCCATGACTGCGGTCCCATGGTGTAGCTAAACAGCGATTTCCCTGAGGTCGATCGCAAGCGATACTTGCCGCCGTTCTGAGACTCCTCATAGCCGATCGGCAAGTCGTTTATCGTATGAAGCTCACTGTAGACGATAGCCTGATCGCGGATCGTGGGCCCGATGATTTCGTATCCATGGGTAGTGAGACTGTCCACCAGTCTCTGAAGATCTGCCGTGGTCATCACTTGTCCGACCATAGACGTAAGCTCAGTTCACCTTGTGATTTTTTTCACAAACCTCTGTATTCTACCTTCTTGGCGTACCATATACACACTCTTCGCACTCCTGTCAAGCAAATTAATCACAGCGACTAGTGGAGCGAGTTTCTACGCGACAACGTCGGCTAGCTTCAGTCATCCTCTTTCAGTTCTTGCCCTGGCTAATGCCCTCGACAGACCAGGTTACTCCGCCCGAGACCGGGCTCAATAGCTGCTGGCCACCCTAACAGGAACTGTGACGGTTTGGGCGGAGACATTCTGGAGAGCAACATCGACAGTTGTGAATAGAATCTCAGTCTTGTCTCAATCGGCTTCTTTTGCCAGCGAGCACCAAACGACCAAAACGATGGCGCCGGTTTCTGATTCGAATGGCCCGTGTTCAACCGTCTTAGGAATCACTCGAAAAGTTCCGGCGGAGTATTTCTGACCCTTGCTTTCAACCTGCCCTTGCAGAACATAGTGCAGTTCCGTGAAACGGTGAGAATGGCTGTCCATTCTCCATCCGGGCGGCAGCTTGAGGAGCACGGTGCGGGGCGCAATACTGCCTCCGATGCTAAGGACTTTTTCTTCGGTGCCGGTAGGATATTCGCTTGTTTTACTCCATTTTAGGTCATTCACATTTACACAAATCGCTTTCATTACTACTATCTCCTTTTCCTCTTTTTGTGTGCTCGGCTCCCTGGAGAATGCCTCCATCGGGGAATCGTTGTCGCATCATGTTCAGAGATATCTATAATTTGTGAACATGCTGACTACAGTATCCGATTCGGCCATGTATAGTTCTCGGAGCAGCGTTTTTCCGTTTTATTTTTTGGTTCATTTCGGCGACATGGCATCTTGACGTGACCTTGCAGAATTAGAAGCACACTCTATTGCACAGCATAATGTCGCCGAGAAACTGAACAACACCGTGATCGAGAGAACTGTGCAGTAACATTGACTACTCGATGACCAGCATCACAAAGAAGACGAACGTAGTGATGGTCACAGCCTCGTATACTGTTTCAGTCATTAAAGCTCCTTAATCGGACCCTTTGCCAGACGCCGACGGCTCCCTTCAATCTGTATCTCACAAGACAGGGCACCAGAAACTCGACTGGCAAACAACGTTGCTCGATAAGTGAAACTGTCATGGTTTGGGTCATCTCTGGCGCTCACGGCTCTAGAGCCCATTTCATAACCCAATTCTTGTCCAAAGACCGCCCATATCACGCAAATTGGTAGTAGAATTCCCCTCTGACGGGACCGAGAAATCTGCCATTTTTGACGCCTCCGTTTCATGGTTAGAGGTTATGAAATGGCTTCTAGTAGTTCAGGGGCCGCGGTCCAGTAGCTTCAGATCCGGCAAGATCAATCATCAGTTGATTGTAGTCGGCCCGACTAGTCCTGACAAAGACGCGCGTATTGCCGACAACGACCACCGAGTACTTGCTTCCCCAGACGGTCCACCCAACCAGTGAACCGTAATCCCTGGGTAGTTTGGTATTTAGTGCTTCCAAAAAACGCCGAGATGCCTCGTTCTGGTTGACGCAAAGTTCTGCGCTTTCCATAAGGTCCTCCGGCATTTCACCCACTTTTCGAATGACTTTACCGTGCTCCGAAAACTGTCCGGCCGCAACAACGCCGTCAATTTCCATAAGTCGATCGAGTCCAATCATGATGTACTCCTTTCGATAATAGAGTCACACATGTAGTCAAGAAACATATGCCGTGCCGACGAATGAGATGAGCTTGATGCATTTTTGTACCTCATTGCCCGGCAATGGAATAGAGATTGACGCGAGGTCGTGCGCAGTCCATTTTGATGATCGCTCAAAATTGACATCATGCGGTTCTGCATGCTGGTGGAGGCATTATACTGTAAGTTTGCAAGATTTGCCTGTGGGTTCCACCTGTCTGTGGCAAGCCGATCATTGTTCGAGTGAGAGCCGATTGAACCAGATTTCGAGCGAAACATCCGAGTCGGCACGCATCTGAGCAGTCATCACAGTGATATCCACTTTGTAAGCACGCCACACTCAGACAAACAGCTTGACGTGGACAGTGCTGGGAGTAGATTGAAATACGACAATTGAAGCGACGTATATCGAGTGAATAACGAATGAGAAGTCGCTGCGACGAAGCCGGGCTTTTCGTGCTTGATCTTCCCGGTCGCGTTTGGATCCGATGGCGTATACATCGCTCGGAGACAGCCGCCTTAACGGTGACCTACAATCGGAGCACAATTGTGATGAAGTTGAAAATAATCTATGACAACGAATCTTACCTTGAGGGGTTGCGGCCAGACTGGGGATTCTCGTGCCTAATCGAGGCTCGTGATAAGCGCATTCTCTTCGACACAGGAACTGATGGTATGCTGTTGCTCGAGAATATGCATGCCCTGGGCATTGCTCCGGCATCGATCACCGAAGTGTTTTTTTCGCACGCCCATTTTGATCATATCGGCGGGCTGGCCACATTCCTAAGAGAAAATGAGCATGTCAAAATTTATGCGCCGGAGACACTTCGTGGAATCAGGCCGGCCGCCGAGGTGGTCTATGTGAAGGAGCCCATACAGCTGGATAGTCATTTCCATTCTACGGTATTACTAGAGAACATAGAGCAGTCTCTTGTAATAGAAGACGAGAAAGGGGTCATAGTGATAGTCGGATGTTCACACCCGGGCGTCGGTGCTATTCTGGAAAGCGCACGCAATGTGGGACGTCCCCATACTCTAGTCGGTGGTTTGCACGGCTTCGACGAGTATCCATTGCTTGGCTTATTGGATTTCGTCTGCCCCACGCATTGCACTCAACACATAAGTGAAATACGTTCCCGATATCCGGAGAAATATGTACCGGGTGGAGCTGGAGCAGTCATAGAGATATGATGGCAAAAGATTGTGTACGATTGAATATTCTGAACAGGTGGAGCTGGAGAGGACGGTGACAAGATGACTGATGATGTACGCGTCTCAAATCGGGTAGCGGCGATTTCGAAATCTGCAATCCACGAGATGACGAGACTGTCGAAACAAGTTGAGGATGTGGCTTTTCTGTCCTGGGCCAGGCCGACCGCGGATACTCCGGTTCACATTAGGGAAGCGGCCATGGCTGCGATTGAGAGCGGTCAAGTCGGCGGCTATTCCGAAAGCGGCGGTCTGGTGAAACTCAGAGAAGCTATTGTCCGAAAGCTGAAAAGAGATAACAATGTGGAAGCCGATGTCTCGGAAATCATGGTTACGGTCGGAGCCATTGAGGGCCTTGCGGCTGCTGTCATGGCGACTATTGATCCGGGAGACGAAGTGCTCCTGTTCACTCCGACTTATTCGACGCATATCCAACAGGTCACAATCGCTTCGGGTAAGCCTGTATTGGTCCCCACAATAGAAGAGAGGGGCTTCGCGCTGGACTTTGACGCTATCAAGAGAGCCATCACGCCCAAGACCAGAGCCATGATCTGTTGTACGCCAAACAACCCGACCGGCACTATTATGTCTGAAGACGACCTCAGACAGCTGGCGACCTTGGCCCTGGAGTATGACCTGGCTGTCGTAACTGACGAAGCCTACGAGTATTTTACGTTCGACGGGCATCAGCATTTTTCTATAGCCTCAATACCGGAAGTGAAAAAGCGCGTTATCGCCTGTTATACGTTTACGAAGACATATGCCATGACAGGATGGAGGGTCGGCTACATGCATGCCGACGAAGCCCGGATTCCGCAGCTTGCAAAAGCGCACATTCCTTTTGCCATTTGCGCTCCAGTGGTATCTCAATATGCAGCGCTGGCGGCATTGGAAGGGCCACAAGATTGCATCGCGGAGTTTCGGGATCACTATCAGGCGGCTCGTGACCTCATGTGTGAACGCCTGGATGATCTGGACACGGTGTTCTCATATGTGAAGCCACAGGGTTCCTACCTCATGTTTCCAAGAATCCTGCTCGAGGGAGGAACGGACTCAATGGCCTTCTGCCGGGACCTCCTGAAACGGGGCCGGGTATCGACAACACCCGGCATCGCTTTTGGCCCAACGGGAGAGAGCCATCTCAGGCTTTCATTCTGTGTCATGCGTGACGAGATCAACAAGGCCTTCGACAGGATCAAAGCGCTGTATTCGTAGTCACCGGAGCTCACGGAATGATCGACCGGAGACAGCCGGCCGTATGGATGTCGAGTCTATAGACTTGTCACTGCTTCAAAGCCTTCAGTCACCGCGTCATGAATCTGGCGTGGTGCCTTGGCATCACCAATGACCTTCACCTCGATATCCTTCTCCTGAAGCCGCACTTCGAGTTCGTTTACGGATCGCGTTCCCACTGCAACCACTACCGAATCGAATTCTGCCAAGAGCGTCTCCTTCTCTCCCGTGATGGCGAAGACTTGTTTACCATCAAGTCTGGTGACTTCCGTGTTGGTCATTATTCTGACCCCGGCCTCGGTTAGATACTTCAGGGTCAGTTTTCTGGTGATGTCGAGCATGTCACGCGCTACCTCGTCGAGCAGCTCGACGACGGTGACCTGGTGCTTTTTGTGACTGAGGAACTCGGCTGTTTCCAGTCCCACCATTCCACCACCAATGATAAGGACACGTTTGCCAACATCGCCTCTTTCTGTCAGGACGTCTTCTCCGGTCAGCGGATGGGTTAGGCCGGGTATGGATGGAATGATCGGTGTTGCCCCGGTAGCGATGATCACCACGTCCGGGTTTTCGGCGATAATGTCTGCTACCGTTGCCGTCCGGGACGTACGGATATCAACACCGCTTTCCGTGACCAGGTGTAGCAATGAGTCCAGGGGGCGCTTCATCATCGCCTTGCCCGGGGGCCGCCAGGAAAGGTCGAACTGGCCACCCAGTTCGTCTTTTTCAAACAATATGGTTTTGTGCCCCAGCCGATCGGCGGACAGAGCCGCCTGCATACCACCCGGCCCAGCGCCGACCACGACAATTGTCTTCTGTCGTTCCGGTGTGCGGCGTTGATCAGCTTCAAGTCCAACGTCAGGATTGACGATGCAGCCCAGTCCCTTTCCCGATTTAACCCGAGCCAAACATCCCTGAAGGCACGCTCCGCACTGCACAACTTCATCGTCTCGGTTTTCCTGCATTTTTAATGGCAGGTCCGGATCTGCAACGAGCGGCCGGCCCAATGCGACAGCATCGACCATGCCGTCGTTGAGAGCCATGCGAATGTCTTTGGGATTGCCAAGACGACCGACCGCAATAACGGGCATCTCTATTTCCTTCTTGATCATGCCGGCCCATTCAAGATTCTTGCCCAGCGGTAACCGCATGTGTTGGTAGTACCAAGGCGGTGAGTCGCAAATCGAACCGCTGGCCACATGAAGGGCGGCTACCCCACGTTCCTGGAGAAACCGAGCCAGATCAATAGCGTCGGAGAGTTCCATACCGTCCGGCGTCTGCTCTGAGGCTGATATCCGTGCGATTACGGGCAAGCGCCCGCCAATTTCCTGATCGATCCCGGACAGTACGGCGGCGGCAAACCGGTACCTGTGCTCGCGGCTGCCACCATACAAATCACTTCTCAAATTAGTTCGCGGTGAAAGAAACTGGGCAATCAAGTAGCCCAGGCCGAACTGGACTTCAACTGCATCAAAGCCGGACTCGGCAGCGCGACGGGCAGCGCCGGCGAATTCCAGAGCGACCATTTCGACACGTTCTTCGGTCATAGCGACCGGAGTGGCACCGGTCATGAGGCACGGCACTTCCGATGGTGCTTCCGGAATCAATCCCGTTGCCTTCGGATTGGCTGCCCGGCCGGCGTGATTCAAGTGTGCAACAGCCAGTGCCCCGCCCTCATGGATTGCTGATGCCAGCCGCTGCAATCCCTCAAGATGTTCATAGTCGGAAATCCCGAGCTGCTTCGGGTGCTCCTTGCCCAGCGGATCTACATAGCATGGTTCTACAATGATGGCACCTACCCCGCCCTCTGCTCTGCGGCGGTAGTAGGCTTCGTGGCGATAACTCACCTTACCTTCCGGAGTACCGAATCCTGTCTTGACCGGGGCCATCAGGAGTCGGTTGGATGACTTGACTGAACCTATTGTCAAAGGCGTAAACGTGTTCATCTCAGGCTCCTATGTTATGTGTATGAGACTTGACTTGCCGCATGCCATACGTAATGCAGTTTCGTGAATCGATAAGAGAGCGCATCCATAGTCATAGTGGGCAGAATTTTCAACACTGTTATCCCCGAGTATACAACTGATCACTTGTTTACTGCAGCCTTACCGGCGTATTCCATGTCGGGTTTCCAGGGTATATCGCTGATGTTCATACTTACGGCGTTCATCAGAAACCTACCCACTCCTACTTTGAACTACGGAGCTCTAACGAAGCGAGCCGGCAACAAGTACTCTTTGCCTTCATACTCAACTCTGACCAACCATTGCATGGTCAGCAACTGCTCGACAGTTCCCGGCTCCGAGAAATGAGCTTCCATGCTTTTCGCCTGATCGATCCGTAGCGGATGTCGGCTGCCAATTTCCATAATAGCCTCTTCAGCGTTCCTGAATTCTTGCAGACCGAACTTTCCTGATTCCAATTCCGCCATTCCGATCGCGCCACCAATGATGTTTTGTGCTTCTATGAATCGTTCCGGGTTCGGCGGCTTGACCCACGATTCCGCCGGAGGCCGGATGGGTGTGAGAAGGTATACTCTGTCAGGCTGGATCTTATCGACGGCACGTCGGATACTCGTCAGTTCTTCGGTGGAGTCGTTCACTCCGCTTACCAGCATCACCTCGAGCCAAAACTTGCCTCCGTATTCGCGGCGGAAATCGATCTGACCCTGCAGCATAGAATTGAAACTGATATTTCGGTGCGGTCGATTTATCCGTTTGAAGGTCGTTTCATTACCGGCATCCAGCGTGGGAATGACGACATCGGCCCTCATCAGATCGCGCCGCACCTCTTGGCTCCACAGCAGTGAGCCATTAGTGATTACCGCCACCGGCAACGCCACTCCATCCCTGGTTCTGTCAATGAGCCAACCCAGGTCGGCACACAAGGTCGGTTCGCCGTCACCGACGAAGGTGATATAATCAATATCGGATTGCCCGGCCCACTGCATTATCTCGGCCAGGATTTCATCTCTTGGGAAGAAGCTCACTCTGGCTGTCTGCAAGTGATCGGTTCGACCCAATTGGCAATAGACGCAGGTGTAGGAGCAGGTTTTGGCAGGAATCGGACTGACTCCCAGTGATCGGCCTAAACGACGTGACGGCACCGGGCCAAAGGTGTACATTCAGGTCCTCCAGTTGCAGTATTTTCCATCACCCATCACAACCATCTCACTGCGAAATGAAATAGAAGTCCGACCAGCAATCCGAAGATAAGATTGATGGCCTTGACCAGAATGAAGACTCTTCGCGAATGTGCTAACAACGGCAGCATGCCGTGTCCGTCCTGGACAATTGAACTTGTTAGAAGAACACTAAATGAAATGATCCTTTCAGCGTAAAGCGTTACAAAGAGAAGATGAGGGCCCGACTCAGGAATGATGCCGACTAGTGCGGCTATTATGATAAGCTCGAGGGGGCGATCCGCAATGAAGGTTTCAAAATTAACATGTTCCTTGACGAACCAGGTTACGACAAGCGCTGCGAACGTCCAGAGAAATATACGATGAACGTGGCTTCGAACGACATGGTTCCAGAGATGCTCCTGCAGAAAGTGCTCCGGCACAGTAGCCACAATGAATACTCCGGCCAGTGTCACACACAAGAGAGTGATTCGCACCCAATTCCATTCGGCCGGGCCAACTACTCCTGTCAAAAGGGCGAACACAAACAGTATCAGGGCTGCAAGCAGTGTCCCTCTGGCGGCCGACAGGTTGCGCAATTGGGGAATGATCCGATTCCACCGAAGACATTCACAGACAGCAGGTTCGTGAATCTCGAGGCCGTCGCAGGTACTGTTGGTGCCTACGAAACGTTCACGTGTCATGGCGTCGGTCAGCGGGCCGGCGATCATTCCCACCATCATCAGGATACCGGTTAATGCTAACGCCTGCCCGGGGAATAAGGCCAGCATCACAAATGCCTCATCTCCACTGGTTGCGATCATTGCCCCGACCAGCGCCCCGAGACTCAACATCCGGTGGGAGTACATAGCGACCACCGCAAACGCCCCGAGACAGCCTGGAGTCGCGCCAAGGAAAATGGCTACAAAATACTGCATCATCCCCTTTTGGCCGATTCTCATCTGCCAGCGCCCTTGAGTCAACACATTGAAGTACTCGATCACCAGCATCATTAGACTGACAAAGCCGGTGATCATCAGTGATTCTTCAAATACGCTTACAAGCATGCTTGCGACCTTAATATGTACCGCTTCGCATTTTATGAACGATCATGTGTACCAACCAGCCATCCCAGGCTCGCTCCAACTTGCCTGTCGAGAGAGGGAATAAAGGGCTTAATATCCAGCAGAGGCGTGCCGTCAACGATATCGACATTGCTGATATACAGGATGTCGTCGTCGATTGCATCGAGGCTGACTACTGACAGTCCAATCGGGTTAGGGCGATTGGCCGCCCTGGTCGCGAAGACACCATGAAAGGAATGCTCATGAGACGGCTTGACCGTCATTGCAGGCATCCCGACAAGATGGCAATGATAAACGAGAAAAACGTGCGAAAACGTATTGAGATCGGCCAGTCCCTGACAATATTCCGGGAACAGCTCAACCCGGCCGCGGGCTCCCCGAGCGAGCCGAGGCTGAATCGGAGCATCGTCCGGAGTGTTGAACGGTGTGTGAATCGTACCAATTGGTCTATACTGGATTGGTCTCATTTGATTCCTTTCGCGACCACAAATGACCCCAGTCCGTGTCCTTCCTGCACCGGCTCAATTTCGTTGATGCTTGATAATTCCTTGAAGATAGTCTGCTTGAAGGCGAGGTCACGGTAGCCGGTTTGCTTTAACAGCCGTCTCACCTCCTCCACACCGTAGAAAGTCGCAATACGATAGAACGGGCTCTCGTCCTTATGTTGCTCATAGAAGCGGCCCAGGAAGCTGTCCTTGTCGACAAATCCAACAATCAGGCATCCGCCGGGCTTTAGAATCCGATAGGTTTCGGCAAACGCCCTGGGAACATCCTCGAGAAAACAAAGGGTAGTCACCATCAAGGCTGTGTCGAATTCCGCATCTTTGAAGGGCAAGGCTTCGCCGGCGCCGCGCACCGCCATGACACCTCGCCCCCTGGCGATCAGGCACATGTTGTGCGACGGTTCAATGCCGAAGTCAATGCCGAGAGGGGCAGCAAATCGGCCGGTACCGACCCCAATTTCGATTCCGCTGCCCGGGGCAGGAAATTGCTCTCTCACAGCCTGCAATTCGGAGAGATAGACAAAATGGTTCTTCTCAAACCAGGAATCGTACTCCTGCGTGAGTTCATCGAAAGGCTCTACATTGACCATTGTGTTCTTTATCCTTTCTCGAAGTCATTTTGCGACGATGCCTCCTTTTCAAAACGAGCGCGTTCGTCACCGCTATTGACCCGGATGCCCTCGGATACCGGGAGGGGCAGTGTCGGCCGTGCGACCGTCATCATGACAGTCGCTACAGACCGGATCTTGTTCGTACCGTCGATCGGCGTGGCAGTCGGTACAATCAAGCTGGGCATGTACTTCGTCCAAAGCGAGGCCGGTGATGGCGTGCCGAAAATTCTCTTGAGTCCAATCGAGGTGGCAATTGGCACACATCCGGCTTAAGCGACCTATGCGCCGTCCCGCAGGATGACATGACCAGCAATCGAGGTGCTGATGATACTCACCGAGTGGCCACCCGGTACTGTTGTGCGAAAACCCCCGCCGTTCCTCCGTATTATGGCATTTAGTACAGGCAGCATCGCCATGACATTCATTACAGGCCGAGTGCAACTCTTCCTGGGTCCGCAAGTGCGAGGTTTCTTTCTGAATATCATGGCAATTGCCGCAGCTTTCCTCTCGATGGCAATCGACACAACGAAAACCGAACAGTTCTATGTGTTCCTTATGCTGAAATGTCACGATCGGATGTTCCTCATACGAAGTCTCGTAGACTTTCGTAACCGGCACCGCTATGACGGGGTGGGAATGGCCGACGATATCAGTTGAATCCGCAATCTCGGCCGAGAGTATCTGGCCTTTCGCCGGGATGTGGCAGACAATACACTTGGTATCGTGGCTCCATTCACGATGACATGACAAGCACTGCCGGTGGTAGGCGCCCTTGAGGTTGGGCTTGGTCAGATCACGCAATCGGGTTTCAGGATCGTGACACTCGCGACAAGGGGGGATATGTCCCGGCGGACTGTAATGGTGACACGTACCGCAACTGTCGCCCATTTCAGCCATGCGTGCGTGCAATTCATGACTGAAATATACTGGTTGGTATAACTCCGCCAGAACATCGAGCACGAATGAATCCGGGGCTTCGTCGAGGAGGTGGCTTGCGATCTGGTTAACCATGCGATCTCGCGGACAGGATACCAGACAGGGTCGACGAGCCGTGGGGACTTCACACGTATGGCAACCCTCGCAGGCCAGTGCACCGTCTTCGTCCTGTGGACCGCCGACAGTGAAAACCGGGATCAAGACCGTCAGGAGCGCAACTACCGGTATCAGGTAACATCTCTGATGTGGCCCGAGTATCTTCATGATGATACTTCCGCTTTTCCAGTCGAGTGCCCCCGGTGGGTCGCTATGCCCACTCGCTCCAGGCATTCTTCGGTGGTCAGGACCGGGAAGGTCATGACAATCCAGCGAAATATCAGCACCAGACCACTAATCAACCCGACCGTAACCATTATCTCGAGAAATGAGGGAAAGTACGACTGCTCCGGATACAAGGGCTGGTAGGCTACCAGAAAAACATTGATACGATTGAGCACTATGCCGCCCACGACCAGGGCAGCCGAAACGAACAGTCCGGTAATCGAATTACGGATTCGTACCTGCGAAAGGAGTAGTATCGGTGCTACGACTCCTGCGAGTATTTCGACCCAGAAGGAAAGGGAGGCCGCCGATTGCTCGAATAAATAGGGCACCGCATCGCGAATGGTCAGATCAACCACTTTTACGGCGAGATAAATCCCCAGCAAAATTGGGACATAGACGGCAATAGACGACAAGGCGCCGATTTCCGGTTTACATTTAAGTGACCGGCTTGTCAAGATCGATTCGAATATCACCATTGGGAATCCGACGGCAATGGCCGAGAGCAGAAACAGCACGGGCAACATTTTCGTGTACCAGAGTGGATGCATTTTGGTGGGAGCAATGACCATCAATGTGCCAAGCGAGGACTGGTGCAGACAGGAAAGAACGACTCCGGCCACTATAAATAACGATATGAACCGCGGGAGATATTTTTCACAGACGGTTAGCCAGGATTCAACGATTCGGTTACAATGCGAAAGGATTCCGGGCAGATTGATGCGGTCCTTGAAGCGCTCGACAACAATTGGCAGGAACTCGATGTACAGCACTGTCAGATAGATCATAACACACATGCCGACTTCAAAGAGAACCGAGTCTCCCTGCCACATGCTGGGCAACACCGGGTGCCACACATTGTAATAGCGTCCGAGATCCGCCAGCAAGCCGACAACGACAAACGTATAGCCCAGCATGGCCGTCAGCAGGGCCGGCCTGACGAAGACGTGGTACTTCTCCTGGTGGAAGATATCCGCCAGGGCCGCCGTGGTAAATCCTCCGGCCGCCAGGGCCACTCCCGAGGCAACATCAATCGCGATCCAGATTCCCCAGGCATATTGATTGTCGAGATTTGTTGATGCCTGAAGGCCGACTATCAGTCGATACACGTATCCAGCCAGACCGGCTGCAGCAAGGACCGCGAGCACGACAGTCCCGCGCGTGAAATACGTCACGGGTTTGATACCCCTTTGCCTGTAACTATCCATCGTCGCCGTTCTGGGTTCCCTCATCTCTTCGTAACGAGTGCATAATCAACCCGAGCAGGCCGTAGAGCAGCAGTGGGGGAATAAACGATTTGAATAGTCCGTGTTGAATCGTCTCTGTCAGGGGAGGGATAGGTTCGGAATCTAAATCGGGTAATTTCGTGTGAGAAAAGTCCGCCGGCGCCAGGTACATCCAGCTTGTTCCTCCAATTTCATGCTCACCGTAGAGATGTGGGTAGTATCGATCAGAAGCCTCGGCCATCCGGGTGTAGGCGGCGTCAATCAACGCCTCCCGCCGACCAAAAGTCAGCGCTTCACTGGGGCAAACAGCCACACAGGCCGGCACATCTCCCTGTTCGATCACCCGCGTGAAACAGAAATCACATTTTCTCACCCGAGGCTTCACCGGATCATCGAATTCATAAGCCGGGACCTGAAAAGGACAGGCGATAAGGCAATACCGGCAACCGATGCATTTGGCCGGATCGTATACTACCGGACCGCGCGGATCTTTACGCATGGCTCCGACTATGCAAGCTGAAACGCATGCCGGATCGTTGCAGTGCATGCACTGTACTTTCATCGTGTAGCGACGTTCGCGTTCCTGAGGCACTTGAAAACTGTTCACTACCGTGAAAGCATCCGGACGGGGACGGCGATGCTCCATAAAGACGGCTTCATCTTCGAACTCAATTTGCGGCCTGTCGGATAGGCGGTTTACCTGGTTACATGCCCACTCACATTGGCGACAACCCAGGCAAAGGGTAGTATCAACCAGAACTCCAAACGATTCGCTGCAATCAATCTCATGGCTGCCGTCGTCAGCGGTCGCCGATCGACCAACAATCGAGGCCGATCCGGCCGCTACGAACCTCAGAAAATCTCGTCTCGAACTACTCATGCCTATTCGTTCGACCTGCCCACACACCTTTCATAGCATGCAAGTTCACTGGGAATTCTCCGTAATCACAGCCGCCCCTGCCATTAAGGGGCGGCTGTTCCACTCCGGTCAATTGCAGGGCTGTTACGATCGAGCTCACCATTCACCTTCCGAGCGCAGGATGATCTCTAGTCGTTTCGTGTAAACGCCAGATCTTTGCAGCGCCAGCAACCCTGCTGATCGAACCCTTTCTTGGGATCGACTCCTTTATCGCAGAGCCACAAGCAACCGTCGTCGTCTCTGACCACCTGCATCGGTCTGGCGCCCGGATGAAGAACACCTTGACCGACAACCGGTTTCTTCGATTCCTCAGATGCCAACATTGATACCTCCTTTACTTCAGGTCAACTAACTCGCAGTAAAAGCAAACCATGTGCTCAACGACAATGCGCGTTGTAAGGAGATATGTATCTTGTTGAAGCGGAATTAGTTCTGTGAGAGTCAACGGAGTGATGCGACAGTTCGAAGCATACTACACATTGCGGAATTGCATGATACAAAAAGAAGAACAATGCGGATTCGCATTGTTCTATGTGATAGGTTATTACTGTTTGGAAGACGAAACCTTCAAGCCCAGTTTCTTGATTTTACGGTAAAGTGTTGATGTATGAATACCCAGCTCTTCGGCGGTTTTGTCGCGGCGCCAGTTGTTCCTCCTGAGCGAGCCGAGGATGAAGAGTGACTCCATTTCTCTCATCGTGCCGGCAATCTCGACTGTCGGTACAATGAATGGTCCCTGCAGGTAGTGGGGTAAGTGGTCGGGCCTGATGACGCCGCCCGCACTGAGCACAAAGGCGTGTTCGATAATGTTTTCCAGTTCGCGCACGTTTCCTGGATAATCGTGATTCATCAACAGCTTCAGTGCCGGCGGAGTAAGTCCGGAAATACCTTTTTGGCGAAGGCGGTTGAACCGCCCGATGAAGTGCTCAGCCAGTAACGGGATATCCTCTCTGCGTTCACGTAGGGGAGGAATAACTATCTTGACGACATTGACCCGGTAGTACATATCCTTGCGAAAGCTGCCGTCTTCGACCAGCTTGTCAAGCGGTTGGTTGGTCGCAGTTATGACCCTGACATCCACTCGACAAGATTTTGTGGCTCCCAGGGGTTCAAACGTCTTTTCCTGGAGTACCCGGAGCAGCTTGACCTGCATTGCCTGGGACATATCGCCGATTTCATCCAGAAAGATCGTGCCCTCGCTGGCCAGCTCAAAACGTCCTTTCTTAGCTTTTTTTGCATCGGTAAAAGCTCCGGCCGCATAGCCGAACAGCTCTGACTCCAACAGGCTGTCGGGCAAAGCGCCACAGTTTACGCTCACAAACGCGCCCTGCTTTCGCGGACTCAGGTCATGGAGAGCGCGGGCGATTAACTCCTTCCCCGTACCGGTTTCTCCTTCGAGCAACACTGCGGACTCACTTTCGGCAATTGTGGGCAGGAGCTCGAAGAGCTCCAGCATTCTTTTGCTCTGACCCACTATGTTTTCAAAGGAGTGCTTCGCTTCATACTCCTGTCGCAGTCGTTCCACCAGATCGAGATCTCGAAAAGTCTCCACACCTCCAATCACACGTCCCCGGGCATCTTTCAATAAAGCTGTCGAGATGCTAATCGGAATGCGCTTATCTCTTCTGTTGGTTAAACACACCGGTCGATTGACAACGGCTGTACCGGTCACCATCGTTTCGCGAAGCGCACAACTGTTCTTGCAGATGTTCGAGTGCAAAATATCCCGGCATGGTTGGCCAATTGCCTCCTTGGCAGTATAGCCCGTGATCCTCTCAGCGGCCGCATTGAGGAATATCAGGTTCAGGTTCCCGTCGACGGCAAAGACTCCATCAGAGATACTCTCGATGATCGTTAAGAGTTCGTCGCAGTCGAGTAGATCTTGCTTCTCTGGCATGCTAGTGGTCCGGCATTCTCCGATGCAGGTTGGGGTCCTGTTGCCGCGTCAGTGAGCGTTTATCAGTTGTCTTCCTGGAATCCGGTACCTCCTGCTTGGTCCTCACCTGCATCTTACAGTTGCCGTCTCCCAGGATCTTGGGGCGTTTCTGCTATGGCTCGGTCTATTCCGTCTTGTACCGATCCACCGGTCAAGTAAGTCACTTGTATACGGGCCGCCTGTAATACCTCGTACGCCTTCGGACCGATTTCTCCCGATACTACCGTCTGGACATTCTGCCGGACCACAAGTTGCGCAGCCTGGATACCGGCGCCGTGTGCTGCCTCGGCGTTTTCAACATTGGGCACAGTCTCAAACGTCTCGCTATTCGTGTCATAGATGATGAAGTATGGCGCTCGTCCGAACTGGTGGGTCACAGGATCGGTAAGTTCTCTACCTTCAGATGCAACAGCAATTCTCATGATTCGCTCCGTCAGTTGATTGTCCGTGAAAACACAACGTGCTTAACTTGCTTGCATTAGCCTTTGGTTCAGACTACACACTTGGTTTGCCCTTTTGTCCGGGAAGCCAGCTTTCAACTAATGCAATGAACTTACTTAGGCGTATTTTCACACCCGTGTGCATATCAACTAGCGGGCCAATGCCGCTTAAAGAGTAATCTGTTGTTTCGCAATATGTTAACAATCCTCAGAATGGTTGTTTTTGCATCGAGATATTCTATAATGAAATGAAACATTTCAAAGTGAAAGATGTCACGAGTCGCGGTGAGAATTGTGACAATTGATGTCGCAGCAGTTAGTCAAGACATTAGAACCTGTCTCAAAGTCGGTTTCTTGTTGATTAGCGAGGCGGGGGTGAGTATAATGGATCATGGCAGTTATGTTAAGCGATGCTCAATGGGAGAGGATTCGGCGGCATTTTGCTGAGGAAAACATTCCCCCGGGACGTCCGGGACGGAAGCCCGTGTGCACCCGTCGCGTGTTGGAGGCGGTGCTGTGGATTCTGAATACCCGTGCGCAATGGCACATGCTTCCACAATGCTATCCCAACCATAAGACGGTCCATCGTCGGTTTCAGCGCTGGTGTCAGGAAGAGGTTTTGCGTGAAGTGCTGTGCGCGATGGCCAATGAACTGCGCGAGCAGCATCGGTTGGACAAATCGGAGTGTTTTATCGATGCCATGTTCAGTATGGCGAAGGGTGGTGGCGACGACATCGGGCCGACGCGTCGGGGGAAAGGGGTGAAAATCATGGGGATTGTGGATCATCACGGGCTGCCGTTGGCGGTCAGTACCCATGCGGCCAGTCACCACGAGGTGACGCTGGTGCAACTGACGTTTGACTTTTACATGATCGAAGCGAAGCCGGAGAAACTGATCGGCGATAAAGCCTACGACAGCGACCAACTGGACGAGGAGCTTGAGCGCGACGGTATTCGTATGATCGCACCGCACCGCTCGAATCGCCGGAAGATGAACCATACCCAAGACGGAAGGGAGCTGCGACGGTACAAGCGACGTTGGCCGATCGAACGTTTCTTTTCGTGGATCCAGTGGCACGGCCGTATCCTGGTGCGATGGGAGTACTACACGGCCAATTTTCTGGGTTTCGTTCAACTCGCTTGCACTCT
>CAZLBP010000058.1:0-20917 GCA_964557855.1 uncultured Ignavibacteriales bacterium
GCGCACGCCGGTTTTAAAGTGACCCCTAGTGGCCGGTTTTGCCTGACCGGTGACAATTGGGACAGAGGCGTGATTTGTCACGGTTATAGTGCCCCGCGAGAAGAAGAATCGAAGAAGCGGACGGGCTAATGCGGCTTTTCCATAGATGTGATGTACGAAGTGAATGCCGCGCTGTTTTGTCGGGGTCTCAATTCCCTTTAAGCACGCCCACGACAAGATAATTATTATCTCAGATTTGTCAAGGTTCTATCAAGCTGGCGCAGACACTCGGTCCCGCCATTCCACGCCAGTTCTGTCACATATTGAGGCGAAGACTTCACCGACCAGGCCGCGTCCGTCGCCTAACGGATCGGCCTGCTCTCACGGGACAGCTTGGCCCACAAAAGGAGAAGGTGGAATCAACGAGACCGAGCATCCGGTCGAATTGTCATTCAACCAGACTCATCAGACCCTTGGTCGGGTTCGGCGTCAGCCATACGTTATCGAAAATTGTGGAGGGATGATTGATATCGAAGCTATCCAGCGACGTGAACCAAAACAGCGTTGATGTCGAAATAGTCTTTCCAAAAGACGGAAAGGCCGAAAGTATGTTCGCCACTCTGCCACGCTCGGTGAGCTCGCCGCGCGTTGCTCCCTTGGCCACGAACAGCACGCGGAATGACTTGATACGGTCTGGGTCGTTCTTATCAACCGGTCCGCGTCGCACGTCGATACCCACAACCGTTCCATCTGGCAATGTCCGATATTCATACCGCTCAGCCTGCTTATCAAAAGCCTTGTAGTATGCATAGCCGAATATCTTCTTCCTAATTTCCGTGCCCTCCCTCGTGCGGACAATCGGCATAGTGCCCCGGTCCATCTCGAGGAAATAATGCGCCTTGCCTTTGCCCGCCACCTCCAGCGCGAAAAAGGCATCGGGGTCTACGGAAAATTTCCGATTCTCGCCATTCCAATCTTTGCCCTCTACCCAGTCCCGCAACATATCTCCCTGCTCCCAGAACATCAGCCGGACCCTGCCGCCTGATTGCTCGCAGGCAAGCTCCAGTATCACCCAAAAGCGCGCGATAGCCAGGGCATGCTCGATGAACTTGGCTTTCACCTTGTTCGCTTCCACCAGTTCTCGTACCTGGGCGATTGTTAGCCCTTCCTGCTCAGCTATCACTTCCACGCTGGCCCGGCCCAGTCCGTAGGCAATCCGAGCGCCACCGAATCCGCGGCCAATCGGGCGGGACATCGCCTGATGCGGTTCGATAAACCGAGCCTCCGCCAATTGCCGCAGGCGCTTATACAGCGCCTTTTCCCCGAACCCGTATTTCCGGGGCCTGCGCTTGCCGTCAGCCCCGACAGACTGCTCCGCGTCTTCCGGCGTGTCCGTCACAAACGCAGACAATAATTCCATGTCCAAAAATCTGTGTTTGTATATAAGCTGCAGGATCAGCTTGTCCCGATCGCGCAACCGGAGCGCCGTGGCACCGGCACGTTTCCGGGGACGGGATTTCTTATTGGGGTCGGGTTTCTTCATAATCTTCTCTTTTATGTCCCGCTTCCGGCGGGGCTTCCTTGTCCTCGCCCCCCTTTCGTCGGAGGCCGAAAGTCACGCCATAGGGCGTGACGGCCGCCCCGTGAAGCCGAGCCCCGCAGGGACGACGGCTGAACGGTTGGCGGTTCGAGGTGCCCGACTACGCCCGCTTCGCCGAGCCCCACCACTGTTGCAAAATGCGGGGCGAGGCCAAGGAGCGCGAGTTGATCGCCTCAACTCGCGAGACGCCGCCACACCTTCCTGGCGGTCCCTGTCCTGCTTCGGTCCACCAGTTTCGACGACACCCGCTCATCCTTCGCTCAAAGAAGCAGGACAGGCAGGAAGCGTGCGGGAAGGGGGCGTAGTCGGGCGGTGAGGCGAGTCGTGATACCCTTGTAAACCAGTCACTTAGGTGGCTGGAAAAGTAGAATTGATTCTATATCGATTCTACTTTCAGATAATCGGCATTTTGGCCGGTTATCTACACAAGGGTAGTCACGAATGAGTCCGAAACCGACCGACGAAAGGGGGGCGTCTTTGTTTTCTTGGCGACTGTCCGGTGGACAGTCGCTCTTCCTCTTTTAGCGGCGGAAATCACGATGTTCGTCGCTTTCGGCAGTAGTAGCACAGACTGCCGAAATCTACTTTTCTCCGGCAGACCTGGCAGCGTGACTGCCGGGAATGGCGTATGAGGCGGCTCCGGCGATAGGGCCGCCTCGCATGTCTTCTATTCATTTTGAGTGTCTCCTGAGCACCGTGCGGCGGCCAGATGGCCGTCGAAACGTGCTGTTCATGGCATTGAATGCCAGCCCGACGCCGATGGCGTCAAAGGCGTTCTGGTAGTACCGCTCCCGCCAGCGGCGATTGGATTCCAGGTACGCCAGCATCTCGGGATAGCGAACGGATACGGTCCGGGCCAGTTCGCGTTTGGTGGCATTGCCGTTCCGGCAGACGACCTTCCGGATGGTTCGGGGATCCAGCTCGATTACCCGTATCCGGTGCCGGCGGGCGGCTTGTTTAATCTTGGATATAGCCAGAGTTAATCTGACGTTTTGCTGAATCTGCGAGAAGTTGTTCTTCTCGATAGCAATTACCCTAGGCCTTTTTTGCTGGATCAGGCGGGTCATGATGGTCTCGACCGCGGCGAACACATCCTCGGCTCCAGATACGTACCGTACGTCTTTCACGCCGTAGTCTTCCAGGCCCCGCTCATCAAAGCTGGCAAAGCCCATGTGCCGCGTACCCGGGTCGATGGCCAGCAAGTCGGTCTTATTCTTTGGCATACTTTTTCACGAGGTAAATGAATAAGGCAAGCCGGGAGCGCTTGACGCGATCGGGTGGTACGCTCAGCGCGGCATTGTGCGCCCGGCGTATGACCGCCTCGGGGAAATTGCGGCAATAGATTTTGTAGATTGCCAGGTGTTCGGTGTCTTCGAACTCCTCGGCAATTGCACGAGCTAATTCGTCCGTCTCGTGCGGACCGATGGGCCGATTATTTTCTGGTGGCACGTGGGTGGCCACCGGGATATTGGTTTTCATAGTGATTTTTGTTTTAGGATTTGTACTGTCGTTTGATGTTGAGGGCCTCTCTCCTTTGTTCGACGTCCGCTTTGACGGCGCGGAAGTGATCTGCGAACAAAACCTCAACCGGGCAATTTAGGGCCGCTGATAGCTTGAGCGCGTTTTCTAGACTGGGCGCTCTGGCTCCGGCTTCCCACAGGGATATCTGCGGACCGTCACGTATCCCCACCATCTTGGCCACGTCCCGCAACCGGAGATTTCGCTGTTTGCGATACCTCCGGATATGGTTCGGCATAGTTGTCCATTCCGAGCGGGACATAGAGTGTGTTTGTTTTTGTTTTTAGGCTTTTTCAGCGTAGACCGAAACCACCAGAGTAGCTAGTATCGTACCCGGAAAGCCCCTGTGGATTACCCGAAGAAAAACCGAAGATGTAGGGTAAAAAAACCCCCGTGTTTTGGGGCATCTCTTCAGAAGCTGTGGTTTTGAATTGGGAAGGTCTCGCTGTAGAATTATCCTACCCTACCGGCTCGCAGATGGCAAGTCCTGGGATTTCCACAGAAGAGTCACAACCCAGTAGCATCTCGAATGCTTTTTTGCTTGCCTTGCGTAACCAAAACTCATAAACTCTCTCCAAAATGCCACTGCACAAGTTTTAGAAGCGAGGGCACCGTTGGATGGCTCCATGCAGTTGTGTTCTCCTCAAGGACTTCAATCAAAAGTGAGGGTATCTTATGGAGCTAAAGGAAACCAGAATTGAGGGTTATCCACTGAAGGTCGTAGGGGCAACTACTCTCTCAGTCGTGATCATCGTTGGCCTATTGGTTGCAGCTGATTACTGGGTTTGGCCACACCATAACATACTAGATCTACTTTTTCCATTCGCTGTAGACTACTTTTTAATCGGAGCAGCACTTCTATGGATTATTTTTGCACTGGCAACCATGATTTTTTGGCAAACAGATTATGGAACGCGGAAATCCGTAGTCTTCTCGATCTACGCGTACGCACTAACAGGGTTGTTGTTGCTCACGCTTAGTGTGATTTCAGGGGGGGGACTGGTTCGCAGCCCGTTTTCGGCGTTCTTTCCCGTAGGAATCGCAATTAGTATAATGGCAACATCAAAGTGGAAACATGTGGTTGCTTTCTCGACCTTTACGGTTGCAGGTGTTATAATCACTGCGCTAGTGTGCAACGATATGACAATTACAGTGCCGCCCAATAATACAACTTCCCAAAGTCCCTACCTCCTGCTATTTTATGCAATCTTTACAGCGGCACTTGTAATCGGCGCTATAACCGGAGCACTACGATTAAGTGACAAACCAAAACAATGAAGTACTACAAGCTCCCTTTGACCATAAATGAGTGCCTACCAAGACACGTTCGGATATCGGTTCAAAAGTCAATCGATGCCTCACTTGATGATATCGTATCAGAGCACGTACCCAGTTTACAACAAGAGTTACTTCGTCCCGCCTTGTTTCCGGGTCGTAGACTGCGACCATATCTGTTCTACCTATTAACTGAGCGTATACCTGGGGAAGTTAGTCACTGTGACTTAATTGCTACGAGTGTTGAATTATGTCACAGGGCATCGATAATACTTGATGATTTTGTTGATGGCGACAAGATCCGGAGATCAGAAAATGCATTCCATTGTCAGTTTGGCACGGACAGGACTGCGCTTGTAGTTGTTGCGCTAACAGGAATCGCCACATCATGCGTCGACCGTGCTTCTGCACAGGCGGGTGTGAATTTGCGTACGCACTTTAGTAATACTATCACCAAAATGGCCTTCGGTGAAATTTCAGATATCCAAGCGCCGCCTACGGGCGGAGGGGTAGATTATTATTTTTCAAGCGTCCTATCCAAGACATCGCGGCTCTTTGAGTTTGTATTTCTGGCGGCTGCCAAACTACGCAAGCTATCCATAGCAGAGCAACAACTCTTTCGAGCCTTAGGGCAATCCGTTGGAGAATTATATCAAGTATACAATGACTTATATGATACTCGTTCTCCCAAGTGGACCAGAGGAATGGCCACGGTTCACAGATTGACTTTCTCCTTGCCCGTCGCAGTTGCCCTTGACGTTTTGCAAAGGGAGAACAGATCGATATCGAAGTTGCAGGAGTCTGTCGGGAAGTATCTTAAGACAGAAGAGTCGAACGAGATTTTCAGCTTGCTGTCACGCAGTGACATACAAGAACGCGCAAATAGCATTGCAAACGATTGTGAGAGGTGCGTTGAGAATCACATATCCAAAATTGGACGGAGCACAATTCTTCCTGAGCTATCTGGCTTCATTCAGTGGATAAAGAATAAGAACTGTTGGGATCAGTCACAAATGGAAACGGCTGGATACTGATTATCTAAGAGATTCCACCCTATGAGCTTACTCAGGAGTCGAAGCGTATGGGGATTCGCCTTCTATGACTTTGCGAATTCTGCATACATTCTAATTGTACATGCATTTCTATTTCCGATCGTCTTTCAGGAAGTAATATTCTCAGCTTCTCCAAAGGCGGATTTTCTATGGGGGCTTGCACTCGCCTTAAGCGTGTTAATTGCATTGATACTGGGGCCGTGGCTTGGACACCGTGCAGACACACGCAATAGAAAGTCAGTGTTGGTTTGGACGATTTCGATTGCCTTTGCCGGCCTCCTCATGTTGAGCTTCCCGATGCTACAATCGACAAGACTTGCTTATTTCGTATTATTCCTAGTAGTTAATGCGGCTTTTGTAATCAGCCAAATTGTCTATGATAGCTTCTTGCCGTTGATCGGCAAGCGCGGCGAGACGAGCTCAATCTCAGGGCTTAGTTGGGGTTTTGGATATGTCGGTGGCGTGCTGTGCTTGATTATTCTCCAATTGTCAGGTGCTACCGAATTAGAATCTGCTGGGTTGGGATTGGCGATTACGGCAGTCTTCTACATCGCTTTCTCTTTGGTTTCACTTCAATTGCTCCCGAAGAGTGTAAGCGTGGCACCGCTAGTGCCCTTTAGAAGAGCATTTGCCGAGGCTCGGATTGGGCGACTGGTGGTGCCACTCGTAGGCATTTGGTTGATCAACGAGGCTATCGACGTTTTCATCTTCTTTGGACCCCTGTTTGCGCGTGTGAATTTCGATCTCACCGTTCGTACGGTTGGGATATACTTACTCGTCGTTCAACTGATAGGCTTTCCTGCTACTTGGTTCTTCGGTTGGCTAGGACGGCGTGTCGGCATACTCAAAACTGCTACTTTTACCATACTAATTTGGATCGTAGTAGCAATGGGTGCATCGTTGGCAGAATCTACAATTCAGTTACTCGTAGTTGCAATCCTGGGTTCACTGGTGATTGGATCAACTCAGGCGCTACTGAGAGCATATTATTCGAACATCCTTCAACGAGAACATTCAGGACTGTCCTTTGGATTCTACTCAATTGCAGCGCGGTCGTCTGCCATTATCGGTCCCCTAACGTACGGACTCGTTTCGTTCGCGACGGGTAGTCAGAGAATAGCCATGGCCGTCACAGTGATACCGTTTTTGGTGGGAATCGGACTATTACTATGGCATCACCGTAATGACCTTACTACGTCTTCGGCAGATACCAGAGCCAAATTGTAAACATGTTTCTTGCGGTAATGGTACAAGCTAGTTAGTCAGCCAGCGTAAACACTACTTCTGCTCAAGCGGGGAAGTTTCCACAGTTGGTTTCCGCTTCCGGCATACTCCCCCCACTGTTGCGTAAGTGAAGCGTACGCTACAGTGTCAAAGCATGACCCTAAAACAAAAACACATAGAACAATTCAAAGCTATCTTCCAGAAGGAATATGGACGAAAGCTGTCCGATGAGGAAGCTTGGGAAATGGCGACTAACGTCCTGGACTATGTGCGCCTGTTAATTGAGATAGCCGAGGAGCAGGAAATCCGAGAAAAGGCCGAATTGTCGAACCCGGAAGATTAATGCTACGATAACCTGATCCCTTTTTCATCGGATTATATGCAACACATAGCCATTTACGCCCGAAAATCGACTGAGTCGGAAGACCGACAGGTTCTTTCTATTGATTCACAAATTCGGGAGTTGCGGGACTATGCTCGGTCAAAAGGCTGGACCATCGCCAAGGTATTCTCTGAGAGCAAATCTGCCAAGTCCCCAGGACGGCCGGTCTTCTCCAAACTGATGGACGACGTCCAGGCCGGTACATATGATGCTATCCTTTGCTGGAAGCTGGACCGGCTGGCCCGGAATCCCGTAGACGGCGGCGCACTGATATGGGCACTGGACCAAAAAGCGCTACAGGCCATAGCTACCCCCCAGCGACAATTGACCGATAACGGCAATGACAAATTCTGGTTGCAGCTTGAGTTTGGCATGGCGAAAAAGTATGTGGACGACCTTTCAGAAAACGTCAAACGAGGGAATCGCGCCAAACTACAGCAGGGCTGGCTGCCGCAGTGCGCTCCTATCGGCTACAAAAATGACAAAGAAACCAGGACCATCGTAAATGATCCGGAACGCTTCGCAATTGTCCGACGCATGTGGCAACATCTGTTGACCGAAAAATACTCCGTCACTGAAATTCATCGCAAGGCGGTTGAGGACTGGGGCCTTACCAATGGCTTCAAGAAGAAAGGGCCCGGTAGACCTATTGCATTGTCGGGAGTTTTTCACCTCTTTCAAAATCCATTCTACTACGGTGCGATTCGCTACAACGGCAAGTTGTACGACGGCGCTCATCCCCCGATGATTACCAAGCAGGATTTTGACAAAGCACAGCGTTTGCTCAATCGCCGACATATGCCAAAACCTCACCGACATTCGTTCACATACTCTGGGCTACTACGCTGCGGTAACTGCGGAGCGGCCATAACCGCTGAGCACAAAAAGAATCGGTATGGTCATCGATACATCTACTATCACTGCACCAGACATCGGCATCCCTATGACTGTGACCAAAAGGCAATAGAGGAGAAACAACTGGAAGCCCAATTTGCAAAGTGGGCCACCTCGATTAGTTTGCCAAGGGGATTTGTTCAGTGGGCCCTGGCAGCCAATGATGAAATGGAAAAGGATGTTACAACAGAATATGAATCCGAAAAGCCCCAACTGAAGCGTAAGCTCTCGCTGCTGAAAAGCGAAATGGATGAATTGCTCAGCCTGCGACTGGCCAAACTGATTGATGATGACGAATTCACGAAGCGAAAGAAGGAAATGGAAACTCGCGTGTCGTCGCTGAAGGACCAGATCGACAGACCTGAAGTTACGGCAAAGCAGCGACGGGCTACGATAGCGCAAGTCTTCTCAGCGGCGGAATTGGCTCATGACGCTTTCTCTTCTACGTCTCAGGACAAGAAACAGCGGCTGCTGCGCACCGTTTGTTCGAACCTCGAATTGGTAGACAAAGAAGTGCTAATTACAGCACGTGAACCGTTTCGGGAGATTCAAAATACGATAGAAGTCGCAAAGTCAAAAAACATCATGTTCGAACCTCAAATTCTCGGCCAATTACAGCCGAGGGAATGGGCACGCTCAGGAGCATTTTCAATCTGGTGGGGGCTAGTGAAAAAAGTTCGAACCTCTCTTCGAGCCTGAGCGATGAGGCTCAGGCCTCACCATTCGGCCTTGAGCTCATGGCCGAAAGGGAGCCGAAGGCTTGCCCCGAATAATTGCCTAAGGTAACAGCAATTGCTGTCCAGTCTACCGCAAAAAGGAGCTTTTGTAAAGATGCGGGCGCTCTATGTTCGAACCTTCATCCCGAGGTATTGTACTAAGCCAGGTGAGTGACGTTCGTGGGCATTAAAACGTCGTTTTTGACGAGTGTTATTCCAACATCTTCTGACAGAAATCATACATGCCAATTTTATAATTCAGCAGCCCTGAAGATCCTTTAATAGCATATTTCTCTCTGGGCCTACGGGTGGCGCTTAGCCACTCCGTACGATCTTCATCCAAATTCACCAAAGCGTCACATTCCTTTCCCGTAAGACCGACAATGCCATCAAATCTACATACTAGTGTCCTGTCCCGGAAGTGATTTTCATAATACGTCGAACACTTTTATCCGGTTGTCTTTTTTAACCAAATCTCTCATATGACCTTGCGGCAATGCTGACTGTGACTATTGCAGGTATAAAGCCAACATTGTGTAAAGCTATTCGCGGGACAGGACACTAGCACCACGACTAGCCTGTTAATCTGTTCCGACATTTCTCGAATCTCAGCCTTATGTTGTGACTCAAACGAGAAATGCCATGGAGTCATCCGTTTAGTCGAATACTTGATGTAGAGACCTATTTTATCATTCACGATGTATGAGGCATTATCTCGAGAGGGATACTGCTGAATCAATAGTGCGCCATTAGTATAGTGGCACAGCTTAGAGAATACCACGCCATGATACACCTGAAAATCACTTATCATATGGGCCGCCTTTTCAAGTTCTTAAGAAACCGAATATTTCCAATGTACTTGTAGAAGACACGTGCTTTGCCGTTGGCATTCTTGAAAATCTTGATATGATGAATAGCTTCTGGGTAATTCTTCTGCTCCAATTCGCCAGTACCGATGAAGCCCTTTGGTCGCTCGATGCGCTCTTGATCCGCATCTCGATACTTAGTAATAGCCCCCGTTCCATGAATCGCTAGGGATTTGTGGCCATCAGGGCTAAAATGGTTGATATATTCAAGAAGATAAGCAGGAAGTTTCTGATCATCCAACGCATCCGCTAGAGCTGTTACCTTCGTACTGGAATCCTCGTCGCCGCTGACAATGGCATCAACTTTGTCATTGTAATCAAACAGTTCGAAGCTCATTTCTCCACTGTCGAATGTCACGGTAGTCTTATCGATACTTGAGGTAGCTACAGACCTCACCCGCCTGTCTTCAAGCCACACCGGGGTACCCTTTCCTGCCCTAATAGCGTCTAGTGACAAGCGATGAAACACAAAGCACTTATGCCAGTCCAAAAAAAGGCGATCCGGAATATGTAACTCCATGTAAGACAAGTATTCGCCTCTGGCACCAAACATCCGTGCTCTTTGGATATAGGTATCCTGC
The DNA here is from genome assembly GCA_964557855.1 of uncultured Ignavibacteriales bacterium. Classification (GTDB taxonomy): domain Bacteria; phylum Zixibacteria; class MSB-5A5; order GN15; family FEB-12; genus JAJRZL01. The sequence continues at coordinate 10,088 of CAZLBP010000058.1, forward strand.
TGAATCTTATGTTTAACATCCCGCGTGAAGAACATCGAGAGCAAATTTTTGAACGTAACGCCCCGTGACACGATGTTCCCTCCAATTGCTACTGTGAAGAGTGTCGAAGGATCAGTTGCGCTGGTATACTCCACTACACTCTTTTCCGTATCGCTATTCATGACCACTATTGTATGTCGATTACGGTTCGAATGGATATACTTAACGATTTCATCTTCTTCGCCAGGGTACATTTCTTTTGCAGTTTCCCATAATCCCGTGTATGTCTTCTCATATCGCTTGTGATTTCTATCGTTGAGAATATTAAAAAGATGTACTACCTCCTTGTAGTCAGTGGTGTGATCCGCACGCTTTCCACTGGTATGAATTAAGATACAGTAGTTTGTCTCGTTGTCACCGTTAACGTTTAGATTGAGATGCGCGACCTTGATTAGGAACCTATACATGGCCCGTCTCAAATACTTAGGAGCATCTAATTGATTAGGTAGGAGGACCAGATCATAGGATAATTCATTCTTATCCAGCGATGTTGGGAAGAATACTTGTTGGCCGGTATATATGGGATGTGGAGCGAAGTCTACCCAACGCTCATTCTCATTTCTAAATGTATTGTTAAGGTCCAGACGGGCTGGGGTAGCTGTCACTCCTATGTAAATCCCACCATTCTGAAGCAGCTTATCAATGTGCGCATTGATTTTAGTCTTCTCACCTTTGTTGATTTTGGCATTAGGGGAGGCAAAATCAGCCTCGTCGTCTATTACAACTTTGCTGCCTATATTGCCGACCTTCTGTCGCAATTTTGTCAAGTCTTTCGAATTCTTCTTGCAGAATATGACCCACTCCGAGTCGCCGATCGTAACAGCGGGATCCATAAGCTCGGCAAAATTCTTTGGGGCGGGATCAATTCCTGACCTGCGAAACCGCTCGAGGTTTTGGTTCAATAGTTGAACGCTATCATTTAGCAAAACAATCACTATCTTAAACCCCTCATCGAGTAGTCGTGCGGTAAGAGCGATCATCATCTCAGTCTTTCCACTCTGCGGCTCGCCATAAACGACAAAAGATCGACACTCGTCTCTGATGTTGGTCACTGACTGCTCAACTGCCTTGTCGATATTGTCAGTATGCTGTTTTTTTGCCTTCAGTCGTTTCAGTTGTCTTTCGTAACGAGTTCGGCTAGTCCCCTCAGCCAGAATCGAATTGATGTCAAAGATAGATTATATTCTCCATTAAATATTGTTTAGCGTCCACCCTACGAAGTCATAACGACCTCTGGCCGATAACGACAAACTCCTCACCATATACCTTACGACCACGGCCGTCCGATGTAAAGCGGCCCGCTTTGTCTCGGTATGGCGTGAGAATTTTTGTCCGTATTCTACGTTTACCAATCCTCACGTCTGCAAATCCCGCATCAAGCATGGATTCAACTAAGTGGTGCGCATTGTCGATGTGCACTCCCGAATATTTGGTATTGCCAATTACGAATAGCGCCAACCCACCGTTTGCTAACATATCAAGTGATCGCTTAGCAACCGATTGCATGTCCACGAAGTACTTCGCTACTGACCTGGACTTCGCCATATCTACTCGCTGGAGGTTTTTGACAATCGCCTTGCCGGTCGGGCTCAGCTCCTCCAAATCGGATTCGAATTGTGACCCATGATGAAGAGACCCGATAGAACCATCGCGAAAGTCTCTATAATCCTTCGTTGGGTTGAGCCATAAGGCCGAAAGCTGATGCAGGTCCGCATACTCATAGGAAGTAACATAGGGAGGACTCGTCACAATCATGTCAGCTTTCGGTATGTTCAATCTTGATGCCAGAAAGTCAGCCGTCTCAATGTGAACTTGCGTATCCTCGGTTACGTCGCTCTCTATACTGGCGGAGATGGCAAATTCACACTGGTTACGAAAAGCACCCAATACGTCCTGCGGATCCTTTTGTGGATCTATCTGTGGCTTGATTGATTTGGTGAGCCAACGAGAGGTAGCTTTGAGAATGTTAGAAAACGCTACCAAGAAGAACACTCGGTACTTGCTCTGGACCGGAATGGTCTCTTCGATGGCGCAGAGAAGGCACGTTAAGTCACGGTAATGCTTGGGGTCGTACCAATATTGGATTCTCTCGTTCACTTCCCTGTAGGGGCGCACGCCTATGCGAGTGTGTTTAAAGGTGTCAATGATCCTCTCATAATAGTTAAGCAGGCGCCACGTCGCATAACTTTGGCTCTTCGCTCTGGCGATCAAAGTCGCTACCGGATTGATATCACAACCCCAGAAATCTATGTTGTTTCTTCTGGCTTCATAAGCCACCGTTCCGCATCCACAGAAGATGTCTGCCACAAGACTCACCTTGTGACCCCTTTGTTTTGCGTATTTGAGTGCCTTTGTTGTGATGAATGCAGGAAACTTTGCAGGGTACGCGTGGATTCTGTGCATACGCTGCTCCCGCTCAGTGCCTAAATTCCAGAAGCTATCTACGGGTACAGTGTCCGTGTGAAGCGTGTTGCTGCTTTTGACCTTCTTCATATATATAACCTTACGCCGTCCATTCTCCGGCAAACAGCTCGGCCTGCTTCAAAATATTCTCTGTCGCCAGGAGTTGCTGGTCGGGTGGGTAGCCGAATTTACGTAATGTTCTCTTAACTATAGTTCGAAGTTTCGCTTGAACGCTTTCTTTGATAGTCCAGTCGATAGAGGCGTTACTCCGAACCTTCTCAACGAGTATGCGAGCTAGTTCCCTGAGCGTCTCATCGCCCAGGACATCTCTGGCGCTCTGGTTATTAGCCAAAGCGTCATAGAATGCAATCTCATCTTCGGATAGATTCAGTCCTTTGCCGCGCTCGTCTTCGGCCTTGATGTGCTTCGCCAATGCGATCAGTTCTTCGATCACCTGCGCTGCTGACAAGAGATTGTTCTGGTACTTTCTGATAGCGTTTTCCAGCATTTCGGAAAGCTTCTTTCCCTGAAGCATGTTCTTCTTGGAGCGAATCTTGATTTGGTCGGAGAGGATCTTCTTGAGCAACTCGAACGCCAGGTTGCGGCGTTTCATTCCTTTTATTTCTTCGAGGAACTCGTCCGATAGAATCGCAATATCCGGCTTTTTGATGCCTGCAGCATCGAAGATGTCGACAACGCCTTCGGATACTACAGCGCGATCGACTATCTGCCGAATCGCCGACTCGATCTCATCATCGGACTTTCCGCGTCCGGTCGGCTCGAACTTCGTCAGGCGGGCTTTTACCGTCTGGAAGAAGCCGACGTCGTCTTTGATGCCCATAGCCTTTTCGTGTGGGACGGAGAGTGCGAACGCCTTTGAAAGCAACAGTACCTGCCGGATGAATCTGTCCTTGCCGTCCGGCAATCCGAGTACGTGCTCCTGTGCCTCAAGAATAATAGTCATCTTCTGCTTGGTATCCGCCGAATGGTACCGCTTATAGTCGAAGCTGCTGAACATCTGGCAGACGATCTCATACTTCTCGATCATCGTCGCGATGGCTTCGTCGATATCGAGTGTCGGTACGCCCTGGCCACCGCTTTCGGTGTAGGTCGCAATGGCTTCTTTGAGTTCGGATGCTATACCAATATAGTCGACTATCAAACCACCCGGTTTATCTTTGAATACGCGGTTGACCCTCGCGATGGCCTGCATCAGATTGTGACCGCGCATAGGCTTGTCGACATACATCGTATGCAAACACGGCACGTCAAATCCAGTCAGCCACATATCCCGTACGATCACAAGCTTCAGTTCGTCATTTGGGTCTTTGAAACGTTCCGAAATTGCTTTCCGGTCTTCCTTGGTTGTATGATGCGGCTGCCAACTGGCCGGGTCGCTGGAGTCGGAAGTCATGATTACTTTTAGAGCGCCTTTGCGCTTTTCTTTACTGTACCATTCGGGACGTAGAGCCACGATCTCGTCGTACAGGGCAACCGCGATCCTCCGGCTCATGGCAACGATCATCGCTTTGCCCTCGAATACCTGTTGGCGATCTTCAAAATGCTTGATAATGTCCTTCGCAACTGTCTTTAGTCGATCCGGGTGGCCGACTATCGCTTCAAGCTGGGTCCACTTGGCTTTGGCCTTTTCCTTAGCGGTCGATTCCTCGTTTTCGGTAATGGCCTCAACCTCGGCGTCAAGCTGCTCCTTCTCCTCGGTCTTCAGGTGAATCTTGGCCAGACGTGATTCATAGTAAATCCGAACAGTTGCGCCGTCCCTGACCGCCTGCGCGATATCGTACACGTCCACGTACTCGCCGAACACGGCCGGGGTGGACTTGTCTTCCTTCTCAATGGGTGTACCGGTGAATCCGATGAATGTCGCGTTCGGTATTGCGTCTCGCAGATACTTCGCGAAGCCGTAGGTGGTGATAGCGTCGTCACCGCGAATGCTGGTCTTGGCCCCGAACCCGTACTGGCTCCGATGCGCTTCATCGGCAATAACTACGATATTCTTCCGGTCGGATAGCTGGTCGAATGTCTCGGCGCCGTCCTCGGGTGAGAACTTCTGGATAGTCGTAAAGACGATCCCGCCGCCCGCTACCTTCAGCAGCTTCTTCAGGTGCTCGCGGTTTTCGGCTTGCACCGGGTCCTGGCGGAGTAACTGCTTGCAACCGGCAAAGGTGTCGAACAACTGGTCATCGAGGTCGTTCCGGTCGGTTATCACCACCACCGTTGGATTATCCAGTTCCAGGACTACAAGGCCGGAATAGAAGACCATCGAAAGTGACTTCCCGCTGCCTTGCGTATGCCAGACCACACCGCCCTTGCGACTGCCGGAGTCACCGGCTGCCGCCTTGGTCGAGGTGACCGCTCTTTTGACGGCATAGTATTGGTGATAGGCGGCGATCTTCTTTGCGGTATCGATCACGGTCAAGCCGGTTTTGGGATCCTCGCGCTTGGTCTTTTCGAATACGGTGAACTGCTTGATAAGGTCGAGCAAAACATCCGGGCGGAGTATACCCTTGATGATCGTCTCCAACTGCGGGACTGTCTTCGCGTCTTCCTGGCTGCCATCCGATGTCTTCCACGTCATGAAGCGCGACCAGTCCGCGGTCAGGGAACCGGCCTTAGCGTCTAGACCGTCCGATGCCACCAAGACGCCGTTGTAATGAAAGAGATTTCCGATGGCATCTTTGTAGTTCTGAAGCTGTCTGAAGGCCTTCTTGACCGTGGCGTTTTCGTCTGCGGGATTCTTCAGTTCGACTACCACCAATGGCAAGCCGTTTATCATCAGAACCACATCCGGCCTCTTATGCGCCGTGCCCTGCAGAACGGTAAACTGGTTGCAGACGACAAGGTCGTTGTCTTTCGGATTGCCAAAATCAATCAGCCAGACCTTGTCGCCTTTGACGCCGCTTTCGCCGAGATATTCAACATCGACGCCGTTGGTAAGCATCGCATGGAACGCCTCGTTGTTTTCGACGAGGTTCTGAGTGGGCAGATTCGCGACCATCTTCAGGGCCTGCTCCCGCGCTTCGGCCGGGACTGACGGATTGAGCCGGTCTATCGCCGCTTTCAATCTCTGGCGCAAGATGACGACCAAGAGGTCACCGCGTTCGATTTCCCACTCCTCGGGAGACAAGTAATAATACCCCTGCTCTTCAAGGAGTTCGATTGCAAGTTTTTCTATATCTGACTCATACATATTACCCATTTGCAGTTATTAGTTCCTTCAAATATTCCCGCATGGTGGCGATGGATCCCTTGAGATCATCGTCAGAGGCCTTGCCGTTATCCCGTTGATGGTGAATTTGATTTCGGACAAACGTGTGTATGCTGACTTCGTTTTGGTTTCCCATCCAAGGATAGCATTTCTGCTCAGCTTTTTCACCCTGGAAAAACGCGATGTCGAAATCTTTGATACCCTTGTCGTCGCCTCTTCGATACTTAAGTTCTTCGTACAACTCGTTGTGATGCTCTTCAGTTGCAAGGCCAAATGCTAGGTAGTTGATTTCGCTTGCCGAGATGTACGGCAACACCCGCTCCTGGACCGGTAGGACCCGTACATTACCATCTTCTCTCACAAGAATACTGGCTTTAATGTTTTCATTCTGAAAGAGGTGTTTCACCAATAGTGGTGAGTGGGTCGTAAGTATCACTTGAGCGGATTTGGCAAACTCCAGCAAGACCTGTACGAATCGTTCCTGGAGAGACGGGTGTAAGTGCAGTTCCGGCTCATCGATCAACACGATTAGCTGCTTACCGCTCTGCTGAGATAGATAGAATGAGTAGAGCAAGGCAAAGATCATTTCGTAGCCGGAGCCCAATTTGTCGACCGACACCTGGTTTTGGTTCTCTTTTTTTTCTGCGAAAAAGCACTTATCGAATGGCTTCCAGTTGTCTACGAAGCTAAGGGCGATCTTCGAACCGCTGATTTCCTTAAACTTGGCTACAGTGTCTTCGAGGAACTTGTTGGTAACCTGCTTCTTGATATCGTCAAACCGCGCGTTGAGGTCTTCGCTCTTTTCCTTCTGCGCCTTGATAAATTGATAGCTGAAATCGTCCATAAGGCGGTCGAATCTTGTCGGGTTATAGGTCCCTGACCGCGTTTGAAACGTCCTATTTCTGTCCAGGAAGAGGATGTCATTCTCGCTGAATCGGGTTCCTTTGAACGGGTTGTTAACGCTGACTCTCAAGTCGGGACTGCCGTCCTTTGGCTTGTCTTCACCGTCGGCTCGTATGTACTTCTGGTCACTGACGACTACGGAAGACAAGTAGGTCTTACTGACTTTCGCCCTAACTCCTGCTTCGAACGAAAATCCCTTAGCTTTGAAGGACCCCTTTGGCATCGTCCCATCCACCGTGAAGTCGGCACGGGCGAGCACTTCTACATGTGCCCTGTGCTTCGGGTCGTTTAGATCGTGAAATGTAAAGCTGTCTGCTTTGTAGGATAATAGGGGTAACGCGATAGCATCCAGTAGGGCGGTTTTGCCACACCCGTTTTCACCAACGAAAACAGTCAACCCAGACCCGTCATTCTTCCCGTCAGGTACGTTCAGGTTGTCGATGGCGAATTGCTGCTGACTATCGAAGAGACGAAAATTCTTGATAATGACCTGCTTTATGAACATCTCATAGTTCCCCCACTGTTAACTGCCGCTCGGCTTCCCACTCCTCAGGGGACAGGTATGAATACCCCTGCTCTTCAAGGAGTTCGATTGCGAGTTGTTCGACCGCGTCTTCTGTTATCTTAATGCTCATATTCTTGTTTACATTTGACAATCATATGCCCAGTTTGCTCAATTCGTCTGAACTTCATCTTTTGCCGAACTGTCATACATGCGTCTTGTCAGCTCCGACTTCAAATAGTCATCATTCAAGAGTTTTAGAAACAGCTGTTTCGACTTCTTGGTGTGGACGTGAAGCTTAGATTCGTCTTCGTTGTACTGGAATTTGCCAGCTAAAGCCGGGTGTTCTTGCGTGAACTTAAGCACTTCTGCGTTTGGGACGGCATCCCCGAGAACGGGTGAGTCAGCAGTTACCTTCACCAGCTTTCTGGCAAACGATACATCTGAAAGCAGTTCTTCGAGCTCTTCAGGATTGTCAAGTAAATCTGCCGCCTCAATCGCACGAAGGCCCTCTCGTGCTTTCCTCTCAATGATGTCGTGAAACCCAAAGAACCGCTCTAGTATTGACAAGTTAATTATATACAATTCTCCGTTAATCTTAAAGAAGTCGATGGTGCCGTTTATCTTCAGTACGTCTGAGTCAAGCCTTGTAAAGCGTGTCTCTGCCGGAATAATAAAGAGCGTGCTATCACGCTTCAAAAGACTAACTGGATAGAAGCGTTTATAGAGCGCAATCTGATGCTCATCGTTACCAACAAGAATTACGATTGCCTTTACGGACGCGAGATCGTCCTCCTCAAAAGAGAAGTCACTCAAATCGTCGTTACTCAACACCTCGTCAATCATGTCCAATCCCGTCGGTACTTCATCCAAGTCATAGTGATAAATTGCGTTTGTCCTGTCATCAGCAGAGGAGAGCGACAGGATTGCCAATTCCTCGTTGTCGAGGATCCCTGTCCTCAGTGACTCTACAAACTGGTTTCTTATCTCTGGTTGAATGGTTTCATCAATATCGGCTCGTTTGGCGGTCAGGCCACCTTCCGATTGCAGAATGAAATAAACGGTCGCCCCCACTCCCTCAGTAGCAGTGAAGGGTAGCAGATGTTCATCAAGTTCTGACTTCGTCATTTGCCGCCTTTACGTAGTAGATGCGCTCGTCGAGCTTGCGATAGTGAAGTTTGTCCTCTACAGCGAGCCGTTCACGCGCAATCAGGATTATGTTCTCCCTTGCACCATTTCGAAAATTGCCGTCTACTTTGTATATGTGATAGCCCAACAGCGCCAGGGTCGGATTCGCGTAAAACATATCGGTCTTCACATAAATAGCACCGATGAAAACAAGCAGAACAAGGAGTACAAAAGCGTACTTGGTATTGCTCAAGTCAAAGCATATCAAAGGAATGATGTATGTAGTCAGAAATGTCAAATGCTCGAAGTTTATATTCTCAAGTTTGGTCACTGTAAACGGGATTTCCTTGCTCCCGGCAATCTTGTACTTGAAACGCCAGTAGAAAAGAAGTCCCAGCAGTAGCAGTGCGCCCGATATAATTGGAATAACGTTCAATCTCAGCAACTCAACGACGCCAATAAACCCGCATTCCGGCGCAAAGCACAACGGCACGTCAATTGTTATAATGATTATCAGCAGGAACAGGAGCCACAGAGACACAATGTATAACTGAACCTTGTCCCAACTGCCTTTAGCACTTGCCGCACTCAATCCATGTCTCCCTTCACTCTCAACGCTCCGCTCATCAGCTTCGGCAGCAGCGCGTCCCTTGTTCTTGCAAGAGTGCTCACTGCCTTCAGATTCAAGCAGTACTTCGCGAAAATCGGTTTGACTACTTCATTGTATCGTGTTAGCAGTCCTTCGTCAGGACAGACCGTCTTTGTGTCCTTCAAATCGGTGACCGTCACGTGCCCCAATCCGGTCGTTTGCTTTTGCTTGGCCAGTTCGACAAAGAGCGACTTGTAATGTCGCAGTAGGTTATATACCCACACCTTCTCCGCACTCTTATGAGGTACTACCCGAAACGTATGTTGATTCAGTATCCCCTTTCCAAGGTGCCATACAAATATGTCAATGGAAGTTTCAGGGCTGCCAGACCAGGAGAACAGGATATCGTCATCTTGAAGGATAATGTCTTCGGATACGGACTTCTCAGTGTATTTGGTGTTAGCTGTTAGGCCATCTTTCAGTTCCGCAATCTTGATAATCGGAAGTCCAGCGTTCTTCGATGAGAAGTCATCTTGACGAAATGCGGCACCATTATTGTACTTGGCGACATCATATAAGCTGACAAGTCGCCAGCCGTCCGGTATCGGACCGAGGTCGGAGTCGACCATCTTGCCGCCGCTGGCTTTGTACGGCTTGCCGTTCTTGTCCGGAAAATTGAACTCGACGAACCACTCCTTAAAGATGGTCTGGGCGATCTTCTCAAGGGTCTCGTTCTGCCTGCGTAGCAACTCGATCTTGTCGTCCAGCGACGACAGCACCGCCGCAATCGCCTCCTGCTCCGGCAGCGGGGGGAGAAGGAAGGAAGAATTCTCAATCACTTCGGGATTGAATGAGGGGTATGCCGATGTATGACCCTCTGCAATCCGAGTAAGGTACTCCGTGTAGCTATCAGTAGTAAGGAGGCAGTAGAGAAAGTACGGATCAGCTTTCGTGACAGAAACCACAGCGAAGCCGGTTGAGGCGACGGTGTTGTTCTTTGCACTTTTGACATAGCAGTAGTGCCTGAGGTTAGGTCGTACGGTTGAGATCAAGATGTCTTGGTCCCTGACTATTCGCTTAGCTCTACTCGGTGCTTCTCTGAGCAACAATCTCTGTGTTGCCTTGATCCGGCCCAAGTCAACCGAAGCAATATCTATATATTGAATGTCCTTGTAAGGGTATTTTTTGTCTACAGTCAGCGCATTTACAACAGCGACGTCTTTAATGTGCGTCTTGGACCAACCCTGCAATTTTGTCTCGCTTTGCATTCGCATATTGCCTATAACATACCGCCGATAAGATCAGAAACTCTGTTTACAAGCGACGCGCAACCGCTTATGGCAGCTGCACCTTTCACCGCCGTCCAAGCAGCTTGAATAATACCCGAATTCGGTTCAGGCTTGGCAAGTTGTGTTTGGATCGTATGAATATCCGCTACGTAGCCGATCTTATCGGCTTCCGATGCATCGGAAGCAGTGATCGCATCTCGTAGGTCGACGAGTGCTTGGCCCAGGTCACTGAATTGTGCGTTGACTTGATTGCCGTCACCAAGCGTTATAATATTCTGACCGGATGCCTCAATCTTGATGCCGTGAAACGTCGATCTCGTGAATTCGCCGGGCCCCTCGATCTTGTCGATACCTGCGGCGGTGATTTGGTAGTATTTCGTGGCTGCTGGCATGACGGTGCCGCCTTTTGCCTTAAACTGCTTCTGAATCTCTTTTTCTTCGACCCAGCCCTGACTTATCAGATAGGTCAGGTTGCTCTGAACCTCCTGTTGAGAAAGCATATGCTGAGCTTTTAATTCCGCCTTGACATCGCTAATTTTGATGGCTGAACCTTTCTTGCCCATACTGCTGGTCGCGTTCTTGTTGCGGTCGTAAAAGTACTGAAGCAAAAGCTGTCGAATTTCGTTATTGGACCTTGTGGGTTGTACTGGTTTCTTTTTAGCCATAGGTCAATTCCCCCTATTTAGTAAAAGGCGCCTCATATCTACCGCTTCATTATCTTCAAGTAATCCGTGAACTCGAACAACCGATT
>CAZLBP010000059.1:0-20605 GCA_964557855.1 uncultured Ignavibacteriales bacterium
GATCTTGCGCCACGAAGGTGAGCGCAGGCGTCATGCTGCCTTAATCCAACCTAGTATAGAAAATGTGGCTGATTGAATCAAACGCGAATTTCGAGGATAGAGGCTGGTAGGTCAAAATCCCGCTTCGGATTTCGACTCCCAACCTGGCACCTCACGCCTGTCGCCTCTCCGTCGAGAGGAGAGGGGCGCCGACAGGCGGGCTGAGGTCTGTGTGGGCGACAGATGTCTGAGGACTGTCTCGCAAGTAGTGTGGTAAAGCGGGATTCACGATTACCAACGGCGCCTTCCACGCGTAGGGTGCCGCACCGACTTTCCGGATCGGCGGGGACAAGCCCCGCCTCTACACGACACGAAAGTCGACCGAATATCACCTTTTGAGACTATCCCCCTATTCGTGAGGGCTGGACCGGTCAAAAACGGGTTCCTGACCCCGCTGTATTGCCTGATTTGGGTTGACACTGATCCCGGAGCTGCTATCCGCCCTTCCGCCGATGGATCGTTATCCCCACCTCGTCGGATTCCTTCGTCAATTGCGAATTGACATCTTTGTGGTAAGCGTCTTGTTGCCGTTCCTTGAGTTTAGAATGGATTTTGCGCTCCTTGACCGCCTTCTGCAAGCTGTTTCGCTTCTCCTGTTCATTCTTCTGCAGACCCTTGAGCAATTCTCGGCCCGTAAGATCTTCCCCCTTCAGTTTTGTCAAGTACCTGGAGAAAACAAGCAACTCCGCCAGCGACAACGTGCCCTTTCCCTGCGAGCTTCGTTTCCCGGCCAGTGTCTCGGCACTTCTGTGCCGAACGCCGTCCAGCGCCCGTTTCTGCCGGTTGACTTTGTCCGAGGCCGCCGCGACGTCCTTCTGTTTCTCTTTCTCGATGTGCTCCTTTACCTTCAGGATAGCCTCCAGGCGATACTTGAATTTCTTCACGCTATCACCTCTCAGTCGCCGAGAATCCGCTTGAGTTCCTGAAGCGCGGTCTCATGATCCGCCAATTCGTATATTTCCTGGCGGAAGAAGGCATCCAGCTCCGGCATTTTTTCTAGAGCGCGGTCTATTTTCGGATTGGAGCCTTTGACATACGCGCCGATGTTAATCAAATCCTCCGCCTCGCGATACACCGAATACAGTTCCCGCACCTGCCCGGCCAATGCCACCTTCTCCTCGTCGCACACCTCCTTCATCAGCCGACTGATTGAATCCGGAATATCGATAGCCGGGTACTGATTCCGCGCCGCCAGTTTCCGCGAGAGCGACACATGCCCGTCAAGTATCGACCGGACGGCATCGGACACCGGTTCGTTAAAATCGTCACCCTCGACGAGTACCGTATACAGGCCGGTAATCGAACCCGAACGGGTGTTTCCGGCTCGCTCCAGCAACTTGGGCAGCATGGCAAAGACCGACGGTGTGTAACCTTTCGTGGTGGGCGGCTCGCCGACCGCAATGCCGATCTCTCTTTGGGCCATTGCTATACGGGTCAGAGAGTCCATGAGGAGCAGGACGTGCATACCTTGATCACGAAAGTGCTCTGCAATAGTGGTGGCCGTCATGGCGCCCTTGATTCGAATGAGGGGAGGCTGATCCGAGGTAACGGCGACCACCACCGTCCGCTTCATACCTCCATCACCCAGATCGTTCTCGATAAACTCGCGCACCTCTCTCCCCCGTTCCCCAACCAGAGCTACAACATTGACATCTGCCGAGGTTCCCCGCGCCATCATACCCAGCAATATGGATTTGCCTATACCCGATCCGGCGAAAATCCCCATTCGCTGCCCCTGCCCAACGGCACAGGTCAGGTCGACCGCCTTGATGCCGGTCAGCAGTTGGCTCCTGATCCGCTCCCTCTTGAGAGCTGGGATCGGCTCACTGTTGATGGATCGCGTCAGATTCGTAAATAGGGCTCCCTTGCCGTCTATCGGCAGCCCGAAACCGCCCAGCACACGGCCGATAAGCTCCCGTCCCACGGGAATACGCAGCCGTTCCGACGTTGACGTGACTATCGCTCCCGGCGTAATTCCCGTGATTGGTCCCAGTGGCATAAGCAGGAGTCTGTCATCACGAAACCCAACCACCTCGGCGCGGATACGCGTACCGTCATCACGATTCTCAATGGTACACAGCCGACCGATCGACACTGCCGGCCCTGCCGATTCAATCACCAATCCGACTACCTGGGTAACTTTGCCGTAATGCTTGATCGTGCTCGCCGCAGCGATGCGCTCGGCGTAAACGTCATACGGAATCTCGTTCATCCCTGCGCCTCCTCCGCCGCCAGCGTCTCTTCGATCACCTCGAACTGTGATTCCAGGCGCGCATCGATATCCCCCGTCGGTGTCTCAATAAAACAGCCGCCGTACTGCACTCGCGGATCGGGCACGATCGCGATGTCTTTGATGGTCGCCGCTCCCTTGAGATAGGTGTCGATACTTTGTTCCACGATGGGTAGATGATCGGGATGCACTCGTATCTTCAATCGGCTCGGATCAAGCAGCGTGGCGATCACGCCCGAGATCATAGCCGCCGTCGTTTCCGGATCAACCTGCACGGCGTCAATAGTCACTTTCCGGCTGATTTGTAACACCAGCTCCAGGATTTTCTGTCGGGCTTCTTCGAACACGACTTGCCGTTGGGTGACCGCATCGGCGATGGCCGTCTCAAACTGCTTCAGGACTTCTTCCGCCTTGGCCGTGCCCTGCTTCAATCCGGTCTCGAAACCGGCCTTATAACCGGACTGGTACGAAGAATCATGAGCCTGCTGGAGTCCTTGCTCCAGCTTCGCAACTTCCTCTATCGGGATGTATTTGGCGCCGTCGTCATCGGTAATGACCGCCACCTTCTCGAACAACTCGCCGAGGCGATGCTCGGCGGTGCGTTGTCTTTTGAAGTCGAGGTGGCGTTCTCCGACATAGACCGTCGGCGCCTCTTTCACCGCACGAATGATCTTAGACAATGATTTCCTCTTTGCCGCCCCGACCGGTGACCAGAATCTGGCCTTCTTCTTCCAGTCGTCGGACCGTTTCCACGATGCGTCCCTGGGCCGCCTCGACGTCGCTCAAGCGCGTCGGTCCCATGAACTCCATCTCCTCGCGGATCATAATAGCGACACGTTCGGATACGTTGGCGAATATCTTGTTCTTGACGTCGTCGCTGGCGGCCTTGAGGGCGATGGCCAGATCTTTGGTTTCGACCTCTTTGAGGAGGCGCTGGACCGACCGATCATCGAGTAACGTAATATCGTCGAAGACGAACATCATGTTCTTGACTTCAGCCGCCAAATCCGGGTCCTCGGCTTCCAGCGACTGCAGGATATTCTTTTCGGCCGTGGTATCCGTCAGATTGAGGATTTCAGCGATAGCTTTGGCTCCGCCGGAGGCCGACATGCCGGCCGAGGCAGACGGATCGAAATGTCCCGTCAGGGTCTGCTCGATTTCTTTGAGAATCTCCGGGGCGATTTTCTCCATCGTGGCCACCCGCAGGGCGACCTCCGCCTGCAGTTCCGGAGTCAACTCCGAAAGCACGCTGGCCGCATGGCTGGGGGACAGTTGAGTCAAGATAAGAGAGATGGTTTGCGGATGCTCGTTCTGCAGAAAGTTGGTCAGCTGCTTGGGATCGATATCCTTCAGAAGCGAAAAGCCCGTGGACTTGAGCGAGGATTCGAGGCGAGTCATGATTTCTCGGGCTTTGCCCTTGCCGACCGCCTGTTCCAACAGTTGTTCGGCGTAGTCGATACCGCCCTGCAAGATGTAATGGCGCGCCATGAAAATCTGGTAGCATTCCTCAACGACCTTTTCCTCGACCTCCGGCGGCACATCTCGCAGATTGGCGATTTCGATCGTGATCTTCTCCAGGTCCTGCTCCGGCATCCCTTTGAGTACATGTGCCGAGACGTCGGGACCGAAGGCCACCAATGCCACGGCGACTTTTTGCATCGGAGTCAGCTCTTCGTACTTCAACATGGTTAATCGACCATCATCGTCTTAATGACGCGGGCTATCTCTTCCGGCTGTCCCTTGGCCGCCTTTTGCATTTCGTCCACAAGACGCGGCTTTCTCTTTTCGGTCATAAGCGGGTGAACCGGCTCGCTCTCTTCGTCAATAGTTTCTGGTCTCTGTTCGGCGATTCTCGGCCCCGGTCGCGGCGCCGGCATCAGACGCCCCAGCGCGGCCAGCAGCCTGCCGGCTTTCTTTTTCAAGTACAAGAACAGGAGGAGAGCCGCTACGAAGTAAATCACTTTCCTGGCAATATCGACATACAGGTCTCGAGTATAGAAGGCGTCCAGCGCCTGACGGTCCTGTTCCAGGTCACGCTGATCGAACGACAGGTTGACGAGTTCTATCTGGTCATTGCGTTGCGAGTCGAAGCCGACGGCGTTCTTCACAATCGATGATAACCGGTCCAGTTCCTCCTGAGACCTGGGCTGATAAGCCGTTTCTCCCGCTTCACCGCCCTGGACCGGCGCGTAAATACCGTCCACCAGCACCGCCACCGAAAGACGCTCGATCGTGCCCACCTCGCCGATGATGTGTTCCACCGTCTTGTTCAGTTCATAATTGGTAATCGTGGTCTCGTTATTTTCTTCCTTCTGGCTCTCGTTGGTTTCTTCGGCCTTATCGACCGTGGTCAGGTTGTTGCTGGTTCGCTCTTCGCTGCGAATCGAGGGTGCGTTGGGATCGAACGTTTCGGACGTTCGTTCCTGCTGCTGGAAACTCAGATCGGCCGTGACCCGAATTACGGATTGCCCGTCGCCGAGCACGTTGTCCAGCATGGATTGCGCCTTGTGCTCCAGATAGGTCTCCACCTGCTTGCGGACGTCCAGCTGTGACGCCGACAGTCCGGCGATGACATCGTTCTCCCGCCCCGAAGACAAGAGGTTACCATCATAGTCAACGATGGCTATATTGTCCGGCGTCAGGCCCTCCACGGACGACGATACGAGGTGCGAAATCCCCTGAATCTGATGTTTGGTCAGGGTACCTCTGAGTTTAAGCAACACCGAAGCCGTGGGGTCTTTCTGATCGTCCTTGAACAGCCGGTCCTTGGGCATCACGATGTGTACCCGCGCCGCCTGGACTTCCGACAGCTGCATGATCGTTCGCGTCAGCTCCCCTTCCAGCGCCCGCTTGAAATTCAAGTTCTGCAGAAAGTCCGTCATACCGAGGTTGTTCTTATCGAAGATAGAATAGCCCATGCTGGCGTGTCGCGGCAGGCCCTGCGACGCCAGCGATATCCGCGTTTCATAGACCTGATCCGACGGTACCGAGATCGTTCGTCCCCCGTCGGACAATTCGTACGGTACTTTGTTTTCTTGCAGATACGTAATGACCTCGCCGGCTTCGCTCTCCTCCAGATGGGAGTACAGCCGCGAATACGTAATATCGGTCATCCAGCCCAAGAGCAAAACCAGGCCGACAGTGGCACCGGCGATTATCCCCAGAAGCAACATCACCTGACTGGCGGTCATCTGACTGACCCAACCCATCAGGTTTTTCCAGAACTCTTTCAGTCGATCCATTCGCTATCCTATGTCCTTTTTGCGACCGTCCCTGGTCATCGAATACGCTGACCTAAACCGGCATGCGAATCAGCTCCGAATAAGCACTGATCAGTCGGTTTCGTATTTCCAGCAGCAGTTCCGTAGCCAGGCCGGCTTCTTCCGCCTTGATCATCACCTGGTGCAGTTCGACCGGTTCACCGTTGAGAAAAGCCTCCTGCAGTTGACCGGATTCCTGCTGCAGTTCATTGACGGATTGTAACATGTTGGAGAATACTTCCGTGAAGTTGGCCCGGTCGTCCGGCGTTCCGGAAACCTGCCCCGTCGATTGGCTCGGCTTCTCCACGAGGCCCGGGACGAGCCGGCTGATGTTTGTCACGGGTCCTGACATCGTCACACCTTCAGATCTATCAGCCGACCGACCGGCTGATGGCCCGATTCGCCGGCGGTCGTGCCGGATAAGTCGGAGCCGAAACGACCCGTGTCGTTGAAGCGACTGAACAGAAGCTCCAGCGCGCTCCGTTCTTCCATGGTGAGAAAATCGGTGTAATTCCCTTCCGGGGCTTTGACGGCAAGACTCGATTTGTCAGCGACCGATTGCGGCCTGATATCGAGCACCGAGTCCTGGACTCCTTGTGCATCCTTTTCCGTTTTGACCGGCGGTTTCTGCTCGCGCTGTACCGTCTGCCGGTACGATTGTACACCTATCGGATTAATCTTCATAGCGGCTCCTTCTCCTTCCAATCATTGCTGACTATCCTATATGTCCAGGGCGTTTTTGGCCATTTGTTTTGCGGTCGAAATTGCAACCGTATTGGCCTCATACGCCCGGGCGGCCGTCATCATATCGACCATCTCATTGACAATTTCTATATCCGGCATCCTCACGTAACCCTGCTCATCCGCCTGCGGGTGAGAAGGATCATGGACGAGCCGAAAACTTGACGGAGGATCGACAAGTTTCTCCGCCGTAACTGTCGGAATCTCCACTCCTCTACGGATGCGGCTGCCTTCCCCTTTGATATGCCGGCTGTGCGTCCGATTGAGTCGCGCCCCCGCCTGTTTCATCACGGCACTGAATACCGTCCTCTCGTTGCCGGCGTTGGCCTGAACTCGCTCACGTCGGTACGGCCCCCCTGCCGGGGTCTCGGTCGTTTCCGCGTTGGCGATGTTTTTCGCAGTGGCATTCATTTTGGCCCGCTGCACCGAAAGGCCATGCGATGATATCTCAATTGCGCTTAGAATTCCGGCCATACCTCAACTCCTATTTGCTCGTGATGGCGTTCTTAAGTCCCTGGAACTTCCGCTGCAGCAACTTGGCGGCAATTGTGTAGTGGAGTTCGTTTTGCGCCAGGTCGGCTATTTCACGATCGATATCGACACTGCTCAATCCATTTTCGGCGACCGCGGCTTCCTGCACGTCCGGTGACCTTTCCTTATGCTGACCCAGCGGCAGATGCGAGTCATGAGTCAGTTTTCCGGTCAACTTCGATCCGGACTCGGTTAGACGCTCGAATTCCGCCTGGAAATTCATCGAGCGACTGCGATAACCCGGCGTCGACACGTTGGCCACGTTGCCGCTGATCAGTTTGTGGCGAAATCCGGCCAGATCCAAATACGCTTCGAACCTGGGTACGCCAACATTGGTAAACAGAAATTCCGAAAGTTTATCAGGCATATTTCACACCGTCCTGGTTTTACTCAGCCGGTGCAAAGCAATACGCATGCCATCACCGGCGGCGGCCGGATGCCTATTGTCCGACAATCAATTACGGAACGGCGCCACCCGGCGTCGGCCAGGTTGGCGGTCTGATTCGGGAAAGAATTTCCGCAGCTATATGAAGAGTTTACTCGGTCTCCGTGAAATAGTACATCTGAGATGACGGCTCTTTAAGAGACAGCTCCATGGTCAGGATGACCACGTCGACGCGACGGTTCTGCGCCCGGTTCTCAATCGAGTTATTCGGTCTAACCGGACGAAACTTACCATACCCGAGCGCCGAGATTCTGTCCGGCGACAGACCATGTTCGCTAACGAAATACCGCACCACCTCAGTCGCCCGGGCGGCAGACAGTTCCCAGTTGCTGGGGAATCGAGGTGTGTTGATAGGCTTGTCATCGGTGTGCCCCTCAATGCGCACATGATTGGGCATGTCTTTGATTTGTTCGTAAATGAGGTCCAGTACCTCCAGAGCCTGCGGCAAGAGATCCGATGAACCTTCTCGAAAGAGGGTTCGCTCCACGATGTGCACAACGAGTCCGCGTTCCGTTATCTCCATGCTGATATCATTGAGCCGGCTCCGCTTCTCGAACCTGTCTCCAATCCTCTGTTGCAGCATGCGCAAGTTGCCCAGCTTGAGAACACCGTGCCCTTCCAGACTGGGTTCCTGATCACTGTAGACGAGTACGTTTTCGCCGCCCTTGAGAATGCCGTGCAGCGCCTCGGCCATTTCACCGAATTTCTTGGCGTCGACCTGCGACATGGAGTACATCACAATGAAGAAAGCCAGAAGCAGGGTAATCAGATCGGCATAGGTCAGCAGCCAGCGCTCCTTATTCTCACTGTCTTCGACTTTTTTTCGGCGTGATCGGGACACGGCTCAGTCCTCGTCGTGGAGACGGCGTTTGGGAGCGATAAAGGACAGTAACCGCGTTCGGATATAACGAGGATTTTCTCCGGACTGAAGCGCCAGGACCCCTTCCATTATCAACTCCAGATGGGCTATCTCTTCGTCGTGACGCAGTCGCAGCTTATCGGACACGGGCAGGAAGAACAGGTTGGCCAAACCCACCCCCCACAGAGTCGCGATAAAAGCGGCCGCAATGTGGCTGGCCATCTTGGAAGCATCGGACGTGTTTCCCAGCGTATGTATCAATCCCAGCACCGTGCCCAGAATGCCCATGGTCGGAGCGAACCCCCCGGCCTTCTGGAAAAAGACAATTCCCCGCTTGTGTCGCTCTTCCACGTAGGCCATTTCAGTTTCCAAAATGTCACGTAATGTCGATATTTCGGTGCCGTCGATAACCAGGCGAACGGCCTTGCGCAGGAACGGGTGCTCCAGCCTTTTCAGATCGGCCTCGAGCCCAAGTATCCCCTCACGTCGGGCTTTTTCCGCCAAACGTACCAGTTCCGCAATAGTATCCACCAGAGAGTGAGACTTGCGGTAGCCTGCCACTGCCAGGTAGTGGGGTATGTTCTTCACAGTTTCGATCGAGGTCGTGACGGTGGTCGCACCGAGAGTCCCTCCGACTACAATCAGAATCGGCGCTGTCAGGAATATCGCTTCAAATCGCCCACCTTCCATCAGGTAGGATCCCCCGACGGCGCTTATTGCCAAGAACAACCCGAAAATCGTGGCCAGATCCATAGATGCCGGTTCCTATCTTCCCTGTTCAAATGCAGTTACTACGCGGACATACCATCCCGTATGGTCAGATTATCGGCAGGGGGCGAGAATTGTGTAGGGTTTGAGAGGCATACACCAGGTCCCCTCAGAACCCGAGGCTTCCCCGGGTAGTGCCGAGCGAGTCTTCAGACTCGCCGGAAAAAGGTTGTGGGTCCAGAGACTCACAACCCACGACGAACGCCTAACTAAAAAGAGAGTGAACCCCGTCAAAAACACGTCGAGTCCCAAGTAGGCTTGAACAACCTTACCTCCGACTACGTAGGTCAGGTTTTCTCAGAGTCCGACACCTTGAGTCTATCCCATTAACCGGGAATCCTCTCTATGAATGCAAATTCTTCCTGCACACATAAAAAGACGGCCCATTCGGTGATTTTTACTTGACTAATTAGGTCTATTTATTTACTTTTGGGTTGAGTATCCTTCAGTATACAAACGAATATATAGGTACCGGCCCGATTCGCATCCGGGTTGGTTGGGAATAGTGTACCCGAAAGCACAGCTGTCGTTCCTGCCATCAAGCTACGCAGCTATCAATGTTCATAAATCAACCTCTTTACAAGAAAGGCTTCGTATGCCAACCCAAAGAATCGGGGTTGTGGTACTGCTGGCTCTCGTCCTGCTGATGCCCGTAGCCTCAACCGTAACTGCCGGGCCCAATGAGATCCTCATACTGGAACCAACCGTCAATCCTCCGGCCAACACCAGCCGGGAGTACTACTGGGTGCAGCAGTTAGGCTTCACGCCGGTGGTGGTCAACAACGCTACCTGGTCCTCGATGTCAACCGCCCAGTTTTCCGACTATGAGGCCATAGTGCTGGGTGACCCCAATTGCGCCGGTGATACCACCCCCGTACTGGCGGCCATCCAGAACCAGGCTGTCTGGAACGCTGCCGTTGACGGAAATGTTATTCTCATCGGTACCGACGCCGCCCTGCATGCCCCCCAGGGAGGTGACAGTCTTATAAAGTATGGTATTGCGTACGCCACAAATGATGCTGGTAGCGGCAAGACCGGAGCGTTCATAGAATTGAGCTGTTATTACAACAACTCTACCCCGGTTCAAGTCACTATGTTAGATTCGCTATCCTCACAGGGCACGTTTAGCGTATTCAGTTCCCAATGTCACAACCAGGTTCACATGGTCGTCAGTCACCCGGCCCTGACAAATCTGACCGACTCGATACTGTCGAACTGGTATTGTTCAACACATGAAGTATTCGACTCCTGGCCGAGCGATTTCGTGGTTCTGGCCATCGGTCGAAATCTCGGATCGTACCTGGCTATTGACGGCTCAATCGGCCAGCCATATATCCTGGTTCGCGGGGAAGATCTGACTTCGACCAATTGCGTCAATCCGCCCACGGGTATGATGAATTGGTGGCCCCTGGATGAGCTGAGCGGCCCGACTTCAGTCGACATACGCGGCACGCCGAACAACGGACTGCACGTGGGCTCCCCCACGCCGGTTGCCGGCAAAGTTCAGGGAGCGCTGCAGTTTGACGGTGTCAATGATCAAGTGGATATTGTCGATGCCGCCGAAGTCAATTTCGGAACCGGCGATTTCTCTATTGATGCCTGGATCAGAACAAGCATTGCCGGGGGGACGGCGGCGCTGGTCGACAAAATCGATGCCGCCACGAGTACGGGCTATTCGTTGCTGCTTCAAAGCGGCATTCTTTCATTGCAACTGGCTGACGGCAGCTCGACGACCTATTCATCCGGATATTTCGTTGCTGACGGGGACTGGCACCTGGTAGCGGTGACCGTGGACCGAGACGCCGCACTGGGTATTACATTCTACGTGGATGGTTTACCAGTCTCGAACGCCAACCCGACACTTCACCCCGGCTCTCTGACTAATACGGATGACCTGGTGCTGGGAGCCCGGACGTCAACCGGCTCCGATCGGTTCTCCGGAGAGATGGATGAAGTCGAGATGTACGACCGGGTACTCTCTGATTTCGATATCTTCACACTTCGCCTGGCCGACTCACTGGGTAAATGCTCGTTAGAAGTGGTTGCCGGAGCCTGTTGTATTCCACAAAGTGGTTGCTTCCTGACAATCAACGAGGAAGAATGCGATAGCCTGGGCGGCTTCTACCTGGGTGACAGTACGAGCTGTGATTCGAATACTTGTGAAGTGTACGCACTCGGTGTCTGCTGTCTCCCCGACGGCACCTGCGTTGATAGTGTCGGTCATGACAGCTGCGCCTATGGACTTGGCGGCCTCTTCCAAGGTTACGGGACTACCTGCGCTACTACCGAATGTTTGTTGCAAGGCGCCTGCTGCATTCCCGGCGGCCCGGCCGGAGGCGGTCCCGGTGCGGAGAGAGACACGTGTATAATGACGATGGGTCCTGATGCCTGCCTGGCACTGGGCGGTACGTACTTCGGAGACGGTACGTTTTGCGACTCGATTCTTTGCGACACATGTCTGTGCCTGGCCACGGGCGACATAGACAATGACGGTACCGCCCTCGGTGAGATCGACCTGGAAATCCTGATCGGCATCGTGTACGGCTGGATACCGCCTATCGATTCGATGTGCCACGCCGATCTAAACGGCGACTGCGTCATCGATCAAGCCGATATAGACTTACTTCAGTGTTATCTGACCTACGGCTATTCTTGTTTCAGCAGTCTGGGCGGCTACCCGGTCGCTACCTGCTGCGATCCGTCAACTGTCACAGGCGCCTGCTGCGTCATCGATACCTGCTACCAGTATGCTCAGCAGAACTGTTTGGAGGGATCGTACCAGGGCGACAGCACCTGGTGCGCTTCCGACACCTGCAATCAGGATACGACTGTCATTATCGACACCGTCATCATCATTATCATAAGCTGGCCCCCCATTGACATCGATCCGGTCGGTCCGGTCGTGGTAGGGCCGTTTGATCCGGGACCTTCGGGCGTAGTAGTCGGAGTGCTCGATACCAACATAATCGTATGGAATGCCGCCTGGGAGGAGCTGGAACCGGCCGGTACGGTCTTACCTACCGGAGCGTTTCTGCGGTTTAAGGCGTACCAGAGAATGCCGGGCGCCGTTGATCAGCCGATAGGAACCGCGCGGGCAACCAAGACGTTGGGCGGACAGTGGATGCTCGAGGCCGATTTCAATGGAATTGGAGCCACCACTCACAGTGTTCAGGTCTTCCACAACGACCTGGTTGTAGCCACTCTGCAACAGCACAGCGGCATGGCGGGCTTGGCCTCTAAGCCTCCTGATGACTGGCACTGGAAAACCCATGCTCCCGGAGCGCGCATACAACATGGTTGCACCGGCACGTGGGGTAGTCCGGTTGAAATCGAGTTGCTGCATCCCACCCGCGAAGGCGTTCATCATACCATGGCTGACTCCGTGAAGTTCATTCCGGAGAACCAGACAATCCCGACTGATTTCTTGTCTGGAGTTGTTGTTACTGCCGCCGGGATTCCGTTTCTCTCATTCACGAAACTGAGCGCTGAAGCCGAACCGTGTTGCGAGAACCGCGGCAACGTCGATGGCCAGGTAGGCGTCGCGGGGCCCATCGATGTCGCTGATCTGTCCTATTTGGTTGACTACCTATTCCGGGGCGGTACGGTTCCCCCGTGTGCGGAAGAAGCAAACATAGATGGCATTGTCGGTGTGGCCGGGCCGATTGACGTAGCCGACCTGAGCTATTTGGTCAACTATCTGTTCAGAGGTGGGCCGATTCCGTCGCCTTGCATATAGTCTGACAAGGCCAATAATAGACAAAAATACGTCACTTGCAAGTAAGCCGGTGTGAAGATCACACCGGCTCGCTTATTGAAGTCAAGCCCCAAGCGGGTTTGACCTACCTAAACTGCCCAATTACATGGTCAAGCCGTATTCGTGCAGCTTGTTTCTGATCGTTCGGGCGGAAATACCCAGTTGCTCGGCCGCCCGTGTTTTGTTGCCGTTACAGCGCTCCAGTGTCTTAAGTATAAGGTACTTAGTCCCTTCCTCAAGCTTCATGGGAATCTTCAGCGGCGGCATATCGTCGGCCGCTTTCCCCAGCGCCAGTTCGACCGGGAAATCGTCCTCGGTCAGGATATCGCCCGTTCCGGTAACCACCGCCCGCTCGATCAGATTCTCCAACTCGCGCACGTTGCCCGGCCAGTGATACTTCATCAACAGGGCCAGAGCCGCCTGGCTGATTCCCTTAACGGACCGGTTGTTTTCCTGATTGGTTTTCCGGATGAAATGATCCACAAGGAGCGGAATATCTTCTT
The DNA here is from genome assembly GCA_964557855.1 of uncultured Ignavibacteriales bacterium. Lineage (GTDB taxonomy): Bacteria > Zixibacteria > MSB-5A5 > GN15 > FEB-12 > JAJRZL01. The sequence continues at coordinate 13,131 of CAZLBP010000059.1, forward strand.
TGCGGGCGCTCAGCGGTGTCAGGTGGATGGGTATGACATTGAGGCGATAAAACAGGTCCTCCCGGAATCTGCCGGAATTGATCGTTTCTTTGAGATTGCGGTTCGAGGTGGCAATAATCCGCACGTCAACGGAAATCGTAGTCGAAGAACCCACTCGCTCGAATTCGCGCTCCTGAATCACCCGCAACAGCTTCGACTGGAGGTTCAGCGGCATCTCCGAAATCTCGTCGAGCAATAAGGTTCCCTCATGAGCCAGCTCGAAACGTCCTCGGTTGGTTTTCTTGGCGTCCGTAAAGGCGCCCTTTTCGTAGCCGAACAGTTCGGCTTCGACCAGATTTTCCGGCAGCGCCGCGCAATTGAGCTTGATAAACGGTTTGGTTCTCCGGTCGGAACTGTAGTGAATTGCCCTGGCCACCAGCTCTTTGCCAGTACCGGATCCACCGGTAATCATAACGGTGGAGCGGGCATCCGCTACCGATCGAATCCGATCGAACACTTCGCACATGACTTTGGACTTGCCGATGATACTCTGGAACTTATGCTCCAGGTCCTGTCGCATGATACGGTTTTCGGTGCGGAGTTTGAGGATTTCCGTGATCCGCGTCAACACGTGCTCTATCGTTTCCGGCAGCACCGGTTTCAGCATGAAGTCGTAAGCGCCGAGCTTGATGGCCCTGACCGCCATCTCCACCGTGCCGAATGCGGTCATAATGACCACCACTACTTCGGAATTGGCCTTTTTCACCTGTTCGAGCAGCTGGATGCCGTCCAGACCCTTCATCTTCAAATCAGTGAGCATGATATCGAACGTCCGCTCGTTGAACCGGGCGATGGCCTCTTCGGCCGAATAGACCGCCTCGCATTCATAGCCGAGCCGCTCGATTGTTTCGACCACAAAATCATTGACTAATTTGTCATCATCAACAACCAATACCGAATACCGCATCATACCTCCTGTCGGATCGCGTCCAGCTTGACCGGCAGCAGCAACCGAAAGACGGCCCCGCCCGTGTCACTGTTTTCCGCTACGATTTCCCCGCCGTGCGCCTTCATTATCTTCAGCGCTACCGCCAGTCCCAGACCATTTCCGCCCTCTTTGTTGCTGAAGAACGGGGCAAAGACGCGCTCCAACTGATCGTCCGGGATTCCCGGACCCCTGTCTGCCACTGCGATCTCAACCACTGTCTCGTCCAGCTCAAGCGCGACTTTGTCACCGAACCGCTCGACCGTCGTGTCGCGCAGATAGGCCGCCACGCGTACTTCTATCTCCCCGCTGCCTGAACATGCTTCAATGGCGTTGGTGAACAAGTTGAAGAATATCTGTCGGAACAAGAGAGGATCCAGCATGATGCCGTGGCCCCGAAACGAACAGCCGCCATCCGTGTGGAACCGGAAGCGGATGTTTCGGGTGCGATCCACGTTGTCCTGACGGAACTGTTCAATGCTGCTTTGCACGAACTCCAGCAGATCGATGTCCCGCTTGTTGGTTTCATCGAAACGGGTATAATTGAGCAGGGTCGTTATCGTCTCGTTCAGTATCTCCGCTCCCTGGATGATCTTCTGTACCAATTGATACCTGGGATCGGTTCCCTCCAGGTCGGCCGCCAGCAACGATGCAAATCCGGCAATGCCGGACAGCGGGTTGCGCACTTCGTGCGCTATGGTGGCCGCCATCTCACCGAGTGCCGCCAGGGTATTCAGTCGCGCCAGATCCTGTTCCATCTTCTTGAGCTTGGTTAAATCATGGATAACTTCAACCGCACCGGTCGTGGTTCCGTGAGCGTCTCGAAGCAGCCCGGTGGAAACGGACAGACGCAAGGGGGCGCCGTCGGCCGGTGTCATCTGCCTCTCCATTGCATCGTGCGTGACGCCGGTCGTCAGCGTATCGAGCACGTTGGCCTCCGGCGGGTCACTCCGCGGAATACACTCCTCGTAAGGCCGACCGAGTACGCTCGCGGCTGCGATATTGAAAACCCGTGCCGCCGCACGGTTGAAGTGCGTCACATGGCCGCGCTCATCGACCGCAACGACGCCGGCCGTTATCGAGTGCAGAATGCTGTTAAGAAACTCCGTGGCGGCTATGTTCCGAGCCGTCAACCCCACCAGCTTTTCGTTGGCCTCGGACAGCTCTTTGTTCTGCGCGGTGAATTCCTCCTCCAGCTCCTCGTATTTTCGCTGGAGACTTTCCAGAACCCGAGTGAAGGACTCGTAGGAATCGACAAACCGAGAGACTTCGACATCGCCGGACCCGACCAGAAGGAAATCATTTCTCTTTACGTCCATGTTCTTTCTCGCTGTTCCACACAGTTCCAATCCGTGTATGTATGTAGTAGTCGGGTCAGACTAATAATACCGATTCGGTCCCGTTCACATCAACAAAAACTTTCTCAAAAACAACCGATTTGAGTCAAGTTTTACTAATCGCCAGACCGGTACACCCGCCGGTTCCGGTTTGAAAGCCGCGCCAGTCGAAAACAGGGGGATTTGCAGTCGTTTTCATGGCCGCTCGGGTACCAGATGATGGTCGTACTCGGTGTCCGAACCGCTCTTGTTCGCTCGCTCTATTTCGGTTTGCACCGTTTTATAAAGTTTGTTAATGTTAAACGGCTTGATAATATAGTCGGCCACCTTCTGTCTCAGGGCGGCGATCGCCGACTCTACCGACGGATATGCGGTCATCACAACGACCGGTATGCGCGGATAATTCCGTCGAATTTCGCCCGTCAACTCCAAACCGTCCATATCAGGCATCTTGATATCCGTCAGTACGAGATCGATTTTCTTCGACTGCAGGATCTCGAGCGCCCTGACCCCGTTTTCGGCTATGGCGGTTTCCCAACCCTGTTCGACGAAGAAATCATAGAGCAGATCCCTGATCAGAAGCTCATCATCCACGATCAGTATTGATTTGTCCTCGGACATTTCCATGTTCCTTCCTTTTGTGCCGTCGTTGACTGATCCACGTTTTCCTGGACTTGATCCATGGTCCCGTATATAGCCTTCCGGGACGACAGGTCCTGACCGCCGGCAATCTTTTCGAGCAGCTTCGCAACCGTCTCCCGGACGGTTCCGTCCTTATCCTCCAAATACTCCGCCAGAAAACCCTGAGGTTCAATGCTTCTTAACTCGGCGATAGCCTCCAGAATCTGACATTTGAGCGAGGTCTCTGTAGTCATCAGCACCCGTCGTATTTCTCCCAGTGCGTTTCTGCCGCCGGCCATAGCCACAGCCGTGACGGCCGCTTTGCACACATCCGGATCGTCGTCTTCCAAGGCCTCTTTGACAACAGCCATATCGAGTCCCGGCCTGATTATGGCAATCGAAAGCAAAGCCGCTTGCCTGATCTCCGGCTCAGGGTGACGTACGGCCTTGTGCAAAGGCTCCACGGCTTCCGGTGTACCAATGAAGCCTAAGGCTTTTACGGCCAGAATCCGCCTCTCTTTGTCTTCGTGATAAAGGTCGGCCTTGAATTTAGCTATCACCTGAATGCCGCCCACCAGCACCAGCGCCCCCAGGGCGGCCAGACGAACCAATGACGAGGAATCGTCCAGTCCATGAAACAGTGTTTCGACCTCCTGCCCGGTGCATATCCAGCCCAACGAATGAAAGGCGGCCGCTCGCACTTCCGGATCAGAATCCAGCGTCAGCTTCCGCAATGTCGGCACCGCCGTTTCGCAGCCGGCAATACCGAGATAATAGGCGATGTCTCGGCGATGCTTCTCAGGATAACGGCTTTCGGCGCATAATTCAGACACGGCACTCTGCCGTACCATCAGGTCCTCGGATTGAATCTGTTCCAGCAGATGTCCTATTCTGCTTGCAGCCGACATATCCACACCCTCATCGTGTCGTTTGGTACCGGCTAGCCGCTGGTGACCGGCGTGTAGGAATTGAGAGCTTCTTCTTCGGTTACAAAGATCTCAAAGATGTGCGACAATTGTGTTATCTCAAAAATCTCCTGGACGTAACTAGCCAGGTTGGAGATAGTAAGCCGACCCTTGCGCAAACGGGTCTCTTTCATGATCGACACCAATGCTCCCAGCCCGGAGCTGTTGATAAACTCCACCTGGCTCAGATTGAGGTGAATCGATGTCTTGTTCTGCTCGAACACCGACTTGATGCGCTCTTTGAGCGCAGAGCCGCTGGCCAGATCGAGTCGCCCGCTCAAACCGAGTATAGTGACGCCATTCTCTTCCCTTACCAAGAACTCCATAGTTTCCTCCGTGTCAATTACTGACAGACTTTTTCGCTTTTTCTACGTTTTCGGTCGAAACTGACGAACACTTTAAGGCCGCCCGAGTCGGTTTCTGCAAACTTTACCGAATTGGCATACAATTGAATCAGATCAATACCGCGGCCTCCCTCTGACATGACCGTCGGCTGCTCACGCCGACTGATGCTCTGCAGCCCCTTCTTGCCTTCATCCAGGACAGTCGCCTGGATCCATTTGCCCGACACCCGTATTCTGACCAGTATCTGTTTGTCCGGCTCGCGCTTGTTGCCGTGAACCAGCGCATTCGTGAAAGCTTCGGAGATCACGAGCTTGACGGAATGGAGCAATTGAGCCTCTATTTGGTGATCTTGCAGGATCTCTTCCAGCTCATTGAGAATACGTTCTTCCGATTCGGGCTCGGAACGATATTGCAAACTGTAGGTAGCCATATCTACTCGACCTTCACCTGCAAAATGGTGAAATCATCATAGGAATCTTCGGAGGAACCTTGACGGTATGTGTCGACCATTTTTTTGATCGTTTGACAGAATTCATCCGGTTCCAGCCCGACGTGGCCGGTGAAGACTTCCTGAGCGCGTTTTCTGCCGAAGAGCTCGCCGGCTGCGTTTTCGGCTTCCGTCAGACCGTCGGTGAACAGAAACAGCCGGCTGCCCGCTGACAACTCCTGCTTTCCTTCCCGGAATTCGATACCGGGAATCTGGCCCACGATCGGACCGCCGGCCGCCAGTTCAAGCACCGAACCGGTCCGTCCGTCCCAGTACAATCCCGGAACATGGCCGCCGTTGCAGTAGGTGAGCGTGTTGGTCTCCAAATCGAACCTGGCAAGGAACAATGTGATAAACATCTCCCGGTCTTTGATTATGCCCTCCACCAGCAGGTCATTGAGGGTCGCCGCCAACTGGCTGACCGAGATGTCGGGCCGTTGAGTAACGGTCGACTTCATAATGCCGGTGGCGGCCGCCATGATAAGCGCCGCCGGAACGCCTTTGCTGGAGACATCACCTATCACAACGAGAAAGCGATGTTCATCCAGTTGGTGGACCTCATAGAAATCCCCACCGACTTCCCTCGCCGGGAAATAGGCAGTTCCCACCGCCGCGCCGGGGACACTTCGGGTATTTTGGGGCAGGATCGTTTCCTGGACCAGACGGGCGAATATCATTTCCTGCTCCACTTTCTGGCGCTTTAGCTTCTCCCGCATCAAACGCGAATTATCGATCGCTACCGCCACGAAATTGAGCAGCATTTCCAGGCTCTCTTTGTCCTCGTCACCGTATGACCCGCCCTCCGATTTGTTGACTATCAGCATGATCCCATGGCAATTCTTCGCCGTCTTGATAGGCAGACATATGACTGTCTGGACCAAATAGCCTCTCTCGTCCTTCAGTTCCAGATCATTCAGGATCAGTGTTTCCCGTGTCTCAAAGCACTCGGTGGGCAAATCGCGATCGATTTCGTATGTCAACTTGTTCACGAAATCCTCGCTTATGCCCCAGGAGATCTTGACCTGTAATTGACCGTCCTCTTCGAGCATGATCAAACCTACTTCGCCGTCGGATAAACGGATTGCCATATCCATCACAACCGATAAGACTGCGCTGATCTTATGGATGGAGGTAATCACGGCCCCCATGGTGGCCAGATCTCGGAGTTCAGCCCGTTTGGCGGCCAGCTTGCCTTCCAGATAGTCAATTCTGGAACCGGTGTCGATTTGTGTAGACATATACGCATTGTATCGGCAGTTGGTGGGCTAAGTTGAGGGAATCGCCTCTTGCTGGCAGCAACCCTGACGGCTTCTGTGCCGACCTATTAATTCAATGTCGTTCGCAGTCCAGGAGCCCAGGGCACCTGAGAACAAAGGAAGCGAAAAGTCGCTTTCGCGTTGAAGAACACACTCCGGCCCCGGGCCATTCCTTTCATGGTCCTGTTGAATAACCCGAAAACTGTTATCCCGAGAAGTCCGCCCCAGCGGGAATTGCGACCTACTTCAGCACATCGTATACGTCACCAGACTCGTCCATTTTGCTGTCCTCATACGGCGCGGCCAGTCGACGATACAGCTCAAGCTTAGCGCATTCCAGTACGCCGATGACTTCATTGAGGTTCGTATACTGAAGTCCGCCTTTGGACTGGAGATACTTGTCGACGATTCGTGAGATAAGGTAGTTCAGTTCGCCGGGAGTGTTGGCGGCTTTGCCGTTTTCCAACCGGGCTCTGGCGTCATTGTCTATATATGGCATTCGAGGTCCTCCTTACCGGATTGTAACGTGGTGCTACGCAGACAAGACACACGCGTGGGGTGGGGTACATGTGGACAGTATCAAGGCGGCACCCGGATTCGAACCGGGGAATAGAGGTTTTGCAGACCTCGGCCTTACCACTTGGCTATGCCGCCCTTGCAATCTTGTGTCGGAACCACAGCGGTTCCAACCTACTTTTAATTGTCGAAACCCGAAGCGGGATTTCGATCTACCGTCGGAACCACAGGAGTTCCAACCTGCCTGGTTTCCAGAGGCAGAAAAAAGCGGGAAACGAGACTCGAACTCGCGACAGCCACCTTGGCAAGGTGGTGCTCTACCAACTGAGCTATTCCCGCTTGTATCAATGTCCTGCCCGCCCGTCGGCGGGAAAATCATAATATAGTTTTCGGCGCTTGTTTGTCAAATCTTTTTGTGCGAATTTCACCGGCCGGCCGCTCTTCGGTATTTCAATGCCGTCGCTTGCGTCATACTATCAACGCGGGGCCAATACCATGGAACCAGCTCCCTTATCCAGCGCCGGTGAATCGCCATCCTGGATGAATCCTCCGCGATCGTATACCACAGGTACAGTACACCGTGCGCTTCAACCACCAGTGAATCCTGCTGCAATACGTATTCCATGAGGGCAACAGCATCGTCATATTGACCCAACTGAAGATGGCTGTATCCTTTAGCATGCAATAAATCTACGTATTGCGGTTCCGGGCTGACTTTAATGGCGGCGTTAAACCACTTGATAGCCGTACGGTAGTCTCCGGCGGCAAAAGCATCCATTCCTGACTTGTAACTCTGAACGAATTCAACGGGATAAGTCGGAGTGACGGCGGCTGTTATTGGGCGGACTTTCTTGAAAGCAGGGTGGAGTTGACCGGACGACCGCAAGGTGTCTGCCCTGAAATACCAGGACACGGATCGATATGACTGTTGAAACGCGGGGCAAAGCACCAGCGCCCGCTCCGCTGGAGCTGACGGCTTCATGC
>CAZLBP010000060.1:0-20500 GCA_964557855.1 uncultured Ignavibacteriales bacterium
TCATTGCGGGAGAGTGACGGGTGGCGACAGCATAGTCGTTTGGAAAACCGCTGTGTTCTTGCGTCTGTCAGTAATGGTCCCGAGGGTTCGTCGCGAGTAAACCTGCTTTTAGGATATGCCGACACCGACGAGGAACTCCCGGGGGCCATAACCCAAGCTGCCCTGGATTCCAATCGCAATGCTCCGGCGGTGGATGCCCTGGGCCGCCCAATCCGGGATCGCTCCCAAACCAGGAGGATGCTCAGCGGCATTTCAGCATCGACTCTCCTGTCCGCCGACCTGATACTGACTCCCAAGGTGTATTTCAATTGGACGGCGGCCGAGCGAATCGTTACCGTGGGGACTGCACTTGAGCATGATCCTGAAGAAATCTCGGCGGGTTTCGAGGCTTCTGTACAGACAGGACGAATGCTGCTCGGTCGGCCGTGGCGGTTGTCGGTCGGAACCGCAGTGGATTACGGATCGCTGCAGACCGCATACAGAAGCACCACACAGCCGGATTCATCTTTATTACTGAGCGGGGGAGAGGGCCGGAGGTGGCTGCTGTCGTCGTTCCTGACCAGTGCTTATGAAGTAACGGAGCCGTTCACGCTGACTGTGAGTATTAGATTCGACGACCTGCGCAGCAGTTTCGACTACGATGAAAGCGCAACCGCCGATTCAGCGGTCGAACTGTCCCAGCATGAATTCTGCGTTTCGCCTTCTCTGGCGGTGAACTACGTCATCTCACCTCAGCTAGCCAGCTATGCATCCGTTTCCGGGGCATTCAAGGCGCCCACCCTGGTTCATCTGTATGACTCCCCGCCGGTGTTCAACCCGTTTACCGGCAGTTATGTGCTGATATCGAGCAATGAGCTGGCGGCCCTCCGTGGCACGAGTTTCGAGACGGGGATAAAGCTGAATGGCTATCACGGCTGGTCAGCCAGGCTGAGCGGGTATTACTATGCGGTGCGAAAAGAAATCGATTTTGACAATGCGACGCTCAGCTATGCCAACATAGGCAAGTCGCGGCACGTTGGGTTAGAGATTTCTCTGATGCGGTTGATTGGATCGAGACTGTCCGGTGAACTATCTCTCGCATATAGCTCCAGCACCTTCCGGGAGGGTGACTATAAAGGAAATCAGATCAACGGTATTCCAAAATTCGATTACGGATTCACGGTCGAGTACAGATTTCAGGGTGCCGGGCTGTTGAATCTGAGTGGTAACGGCGTTGCAAGACAGTATACGGATCAAGAAAACCAACATCGCCTGGAGGACTATCTGAAGCTTCATCTGCGGGCCGCATACGAGATTTCTCCCATACTGGTGACTCTGCAGATTGATAATCTGACCGACAGACGATTCAGTTACGACGGTTATTTCGATCCATTTGTAGGTGAGACGCGCTTCGTACCGGCGGCGCCCCGCACGGCATCGCTGTCGGTCAACGCTTCATTCTGACCGGCCCGCCTCTAACCTACAGCAGCACACTCTCCTTTACAGAGACACGGTCAGACCAGCCACCAGGTTGCGGCCCGGCTCGTTTTGTCCGGAGCCGTGGATCCGATAGTCTTCGTCCAGCATGTTCTCCAAAGCGATTGTCAGTGTGGTCTCTTTGAATATCCTATATCCGGTGCGAGCCGTGAGGACCGTATATCCTGGTGTACCGCCGGGAGGTATCCGTTGGGTATCCTCCTGGTCTCTGGTCGAGAGTTCGTCTTGTTTGTCGACAACGCTGATATGACCTTCGATCCATAGACGCTCGTTGTTGTCAGTCCATCTCATTCCGCCTTGAAATGTAACCGGCATGAGCCGGTCAATAGGCTCGCGGACCTTTTCGGGGGCGGCGGTCGGATACGTATCGACTTCTCCATCTTGCCACGATCCCGACAGGAATACAGCAAGTTGCGGAACCACGTACCACCTTATACTCGTCTCGATTCCATGTACATGACCGTGCCCACTATTGCGCTTGGTCACTACGTATTCTTCGCCAATTATCTCTCCGGTAGGCGTGCGTACAATCATATCTCGAATCAGCGTGTAGAAGTACGCCACTTCTGCGCGCCAGCGAACGGTTTGGCTCTTCAGACCCAATTCATATGAAAGATAATGCTCCGGCTCAAGATCAGGAGACGGTACCTCCATTTCATTGGAACGAGCCGCATCGTACCGGGAAAGATCAGAGAGATTGGGCGCGCGGTATGACTGAGATATACCGCTGAACAGCCTTAACGGTGAATGAGGGACAAGATAGACAATACGCAGATCTCCAACTACTCGATCCCAGCTTTTGTTTATGCTCATTGTCGAATCTGGATTATTGGGATGCTGGACCTTATCGGCCGTTGCCGCCACGTGTGAATAACGGAATCCCAGGAAACAGTTGATTCTTTTTTCTATAGGTATTTCACTCTGTGCGAAGATGTCCATCGTCTCGTATTCACTGTCGTCGCCAATGGGTCCTTGTATCGCGTATCCGACAATGTTGCCGCTAGTATCGAAATCCTCTCGAAACGAGTTCACGAAGTCACGATAGTAGTCTATCCCGTAAGTCAGCTTGCCGGTTCCAAAGCTGCTCCCGGACTCAACATTGATGCCGAGTGAACCCACATCAAAACCTTGTCGTTCGCCGTTGCCCTGTTTTCTGATTCGAAGCTGTTCCTCCTGTTGATATTGATATGAAATCGTCGTAGTCACCCGCTCGAGCCACCGGTTGATATATGTCCGCTGATACCTGGCATACGCCAGTTGCCGGTTCTGATCATATACATAGCTTCGGTCACTACCAACGGTAGTCCCGCTCCAGCTTACGCCGTAGATGGTCTTGTGGGTGCGCCAGATGTTATCCTGACCGCTCTTCTGATATCCAACGAGCAGCTGAGACCGGCTAGATAATCTATATTCGGCCAGCAGATCCGCATCCCATTCGTCGTATCCTGATTTGGGCATCTCCCCGACCGAGCCTCCCGCATGCAAATCGCCGAAGTCTTTGACGGACACGCCGCCGACGATGCCGAAGCGACCGACGCCGCCGTCTATCTCGAGTCGCGCCACCTGTGAATTTTCCGCGGAGGCGTAACGATAATGAAGACGGGGCGCTATGTGATATTCCGGGGACCTGAAAGAAGGACGAGGTAAGATTGCCTGAACTACGCCACCAATTGCGTCTGTTCCGTAGAGTGCCGAACCGGGCCCCCGGCTAACTTCCAGAGACCGCAGCATCAGCGGATCAACCGTATTCCAGTACTGGTTGGGCCCGTCACGGAGCACCGAGTTGTTGAGACGGATACCGTCCACAAGAAACAGCGTCCGAAATCCCGTAAAGCCTCTGATATATGGTGAACCGTGTCCATAAGCCGTCTTCTGAACCATCACACTAGGTATGTCGCGCAACACTTCCGGCAGGCTCCGGTAGAGTCGCTGCTCTTTGATTTCCGAGTTGCTGACGACGCTGATCATTTGCGGGACGTCGACCCCGGGTTTCTCGGTTCTGGTGGTCGTTACTACAATGTCTTTGACCTTGTACACTTTCAAACTGTCCGTCTCGGTCCCTTTTACCTCTGCTGTACTGCTCGCCTGCAAGAAAAGTAGCGGTGTCATGGAGAACTCAGCCGCCGCCAAAGGGACCGTGACCAGGACACTGATAATACCGAACAACAGTGTGACAACTCCTACCAGAGTAAGAGAAGAGCCGATTTTCTGGGTGCCGACCGGATTCCTGCGCATAGTTCGTTAATCTCCAACATGATGTGTATGACTTGAGCCGAAGTATAGTAATCGTGAGCAATCCTGTCAATATCCATGAAAGCCTACAAGTCGACTGTCATACGTGTATCTGCATATCACGTTGGTAAAGGTGAGCAGCTACTGATTGATGACATAACTTGTCTTATATTGGTCTCCCCCTAGAATCTGCGTGTCTCCGTGTCGCTGGACAATTATCGTGTCCTGGCTGTTATTTTCTTGACGTCAATAATCGTATCGGCTATCTTCAACTACATGATACCAGGGTAGACAGGTGTGGTACCTATTTAGACTTACTTCATTTCAGGAAGACCGCATCGATATGTTTCGATCAGACTACGGCTGTTGGAAGAGCCGTATTGTACGACTTGCGACGAACAAAAGCGAACCAATATAGTAACATCCGGAGGAACTAGTGAAAAAGAGTGTTATGGTGTTTCTGGTGGTTCTGTCTCTGACCGGCCTGGCCGCCGTTACGGTGACCGCGCAGGCCATTAGAGTGAACGTCATGCCGGACGGGATTCACAACCCGATCGCACAGGTGTTTGATGCCTACACCTGGCCGGGCATGAACCTGGAAATATGGGGGAACGTCGTCGGTGGTACGCCTCCCTACACATACGTTTGGAACTTCGGCGACGGGTCCCCGGTGGCCGGTGGGGCCGTTTCTGATCCGCGGAATATTGCTGAAGTCCACCAGTATACGACGACCGGGCCGAAATACGCTACCCTCATCGTAACAGATGATGCCGGCGTTGCCGACACCGACGTAGTACGGATTGATGTGGTGCCGGAGGAATTCCAGTACCAGAGTGTAAACCTGGCGATTCAGAAAGGACTGAAGTGGGTGTATCTGAATGATTACGATTCAATCAGTTGGGAAGGCTGGACGGCCGAAGGGCAATACCGGGCCGGCGCCTTCGGTCTGGAGCTGCTGGCGTTTCAAAACAAGAGACACTTTTCGACAAACCCTCCCGACGATGATATCTATGCAGAACACGTTCAAAAAGGACTTGATATCTTCTTCTCCCGAATGTTCACGGAACCGGGTGGGCATGGACGCTATTTCAATGACGCCAGCGGTTTCGTACGGCCGCTTTACGAAACCGGTATTGCACTGATGGCGATCGTAGCTACCGGTACTCCCGGCCGTCCATATATTGACGGCGTCGACACGGCCAGTTACTTTCAAATAGCACAAGACTTGGTGGAATACCTCGTTTGGGCACAGAATGATGTCGGTTCGCCCAGGGGCGGCTGGCGGTATCAACCCAATTATCCGTCCAGTGACAATTCCGTGACCCAATGGCCGGCAATTGGCATGGAGGCAGCCGAATCAGAGTGGGGGGTTGTCATCCCGGACAGCGTCAAGACTAAGCTGCTGCAGTGGACAACGTACAGCCAGAACGGATCGAACGGCGGATTCGGTTACAGTAGCGCCTCAGGTACCAACGTCGGTTTGACAGCAGCTGGCCTGTGTGAGCTGGCATTTTGTGACGTCCCCTATACTGATACGCGGATACAAAACGCGCTCAACTATATTTCCAACAATTGGAATCAGGGGCTCTCTACCACTTCCGGAAATCGCGGCAATTACTACGCCATGTATGGCGTAGCCAAGGGTTGCCGTATTGCCGTCGACGAATTCGGTGTCTCCAGTGAGATAGAGTTCATCGGCACTCATGATTGGCAGGTCGAGTACAACCAGTATCTTATAGACAATCAGAATGCCGCCGGTTGGTGGAATGGCAGCAACTACGGAAGCACAGTGCTTGACACGGATTTCGGTGTCCTGATTCTGATTGAGGCTCTTGTCTGCAATCCCTATGCCGTGATAGACGCCCCGGATACTTATCCCGCCGGGAAACCGTTCATAGTGGACGGCAGCGGCTCACATCACCAAGGAGCTTGCACAACCGGCATCCAAATCGTTGAATGGTTATGGGATTATGACAATTCCGACGGTGTCGACTGGATGAATGCCGATGCCGCGGGACAGACCGTGGTGCACCCCGGATATGTTCTGCCGGCGCCAACGCTCGTGGACACCTTCACGATCACTCTAAGAGTAGGTGACAATCAAGCTCCTCCAAGATATGACGTCACTGCTCACACGATCATCATCGATACCACCAATACTTTCCCTGTCGCTGATTGCGGCGGGCCTTACGCCGGTCGTATCGCTGAAGAAATCTGTTTCAATGGTACCGGCTCGTTTGATCCGGACTCCGGTGACTACATTGCCTCGTATTCCTGGGATCTCAACGGTGACGGTGTTTTCGGGGACTGCACCGACTCTATCTGCTGCACCACATTCACTGAGATCGGCTCCTGGTATATCGGGTTGGTTGTCACTGACTCCTATGGCGCCGGATCCGTCGCCGACACGTGCTTTACGACAATCTGGACTTCCCAAATCGACCTGGCTGTCGACTCGTCAGACATCTCCTTCTCTCCGTCGTCGCCTCAAGTCGGTCAATCAATTACGATTTCAGCCGCCGTTCATTGTCAGGCGTTGATCGATACCACTGTGAGCAATGTGCGGGTTAGATTCTACGATGGCGACCCCAGCCTATCAATCAATCAAATCGGCGCCGATCAGATCCTGCCCGATATGGACTCCGGTGATGTGGAAATCGCTCAGGTCAACTGGGTGGTACCGGACTCACTTGAGCATCTGATATACGTTAAAGTCGATCCTGACGGTGAACTGGAGGAATATGACGAAACCAACAACACGGCTTTCAAGGCCATCAAGACGTCAGGCCTCACACCGACCAACGAATGGATCAATGTCTTCTGCGCCGTGCCGATGTTGAACGGCGTGGCACTGGAGCCGGGTGATATTATCCGGGCTTATGATCCGGACGGTGTCCTGTGCGGCATCGATTCAGTTCGCGCCGACGGCAGTTACGGCTTCATGCCGATCTATGCGGAGGAACCGTTTAACCCGGGTGACCAGGGGGCTGAGCCCGGGGACACCATCTCCTTCACCATCAATGGCGAGGAAGTGTTTACGAATCCTGTCGTCATCTGGACCACTAACGGCGATGGATTTGAGCTGTGTGACTTTTTCACCTGCCAACTCTGTTCACTGCCGGCGGGCTGGAATCTGGTGTCATGGAATCGGGCCTATAACGCCACGATACAAGAATTCATGGCGCTGCTTATCGAGCACCCGGACTGTGTGGAAGTGATGCTCGGATTTGATCAGGGTGCCTTGACGTATGATCCTGATCTGACTGAGTATTCGACACTGGACTATGTGGATTATCACTTCGGATACTGGCTGTTGTTGAGTTGTCCGGTTGAGCTGGAGATTTGTGCCGGCAAAATACCAGTCGATGAGTATATCCATATCTACTCCGACTGGAATCTCATAGGTTATTGGCCGGATGAGATCCTGCCGACCGAAACGGCATTGGCGTCAATTCTCGATTACGTACGGGTCGCGCTCGGTTATGACGGTAGCGGCTTGACGTACATTCCGGGCGAAGAACCGTTTAACACGTTGACAGAGTTGGAACCGTGTTACGGTTACTGGATCAAGTCGACTGATGAGACACATTTGTCGTATCCCGGGTGGGACCGTGCCTTGGCGGCTGCGCGGGCAAATCCCTTGACGGATGATAAGACAGTGGATGTTGTCGCCTCGCCCAAGTGGGTGTCATTGTACGGATCGGATATCACTCTCGATGGCGCTCCTCTGGTCGATAACAGTTTGTTAGAAGCTTTCACTTCAGAGGGGGTCCTCTGCGGGCGAGGAAGATACGTCGACCGTATGTTGAAGTTCATGCCGGTATATGGCTACGAATCATCCGGTCAGGTTACGTCAACGTATCCAAAAGCTGGGGAGACCGTGACGATTCATGTAAACGGTGAAGTTACAATGTCAACCCTCTCCTGGTCGGAAAACGGCGACCGCATTCGTGTTCGGCATCTACAGACCGGGGCTGATGTCAATCAGTTGCCGACCGATTACTTCCTGTATCAGAATCATCCGAATCCGTTCAATCCGGCAACTGAGATCGGGTTCGCCTTACCACAATTCTCGCACGTCATTCTCAAAGTCTACAATATCGAAGGACGGGAGGTCTTAACACTGTTAAACGAGCCGCTTGAAGCAGGCGAGCACCGGGTTACGTTCGACGGCTGCAATTCCGAGGGGAGACCGGTAGCCAGCGGCGTGTACTTCTACCGTCTGGAAGCGGGCGATTTTGTGGAAACGAAGAAGATGTTGTTGTTGAAGTGACGCAGTTATAAAGACTCTTGGTACTGATAACAGCTCGGCAGAGTGAGACTCGTCTGCCGAGCTGTTTATCATTGCACCTGACCTTCTGCCTGCAACCGGGTGACCGATTGTGATTGATTCCGCCTGGTTCAAGTGGGAGAATGTGAAGACAATAGGATTCCTCCTTTTGCAGCGTTGACGTCCAGCAAACCGTATTATGAATTCTCTGGGTCGCTCTGTTGGGTTTATGTTCAGCCAGATGATTCGCCAGTAATGTGTTGTTTGTTAACAGGTTAGCGGGACTCACACCAACGAATGAGTGGATCAACGTCACACTATCCGTCGGCCGGAGATCACTCTGAATAGTACTGCAATAATCGCAATGACTATCAGGGCGTGAACAAGACCACCCAACGTATAGCCCGTTAACAAGCCAAGAGCCCACAGAATCACCAGCATTACGGCTAATGTCCACAACATGGGGTACTCCTTTCTGTCCAGTTTGAATAGTTATCGACCGAGGCGTCCCCAGGTCGACGGCAACGAATCGATTGATGAGTTTTAGGAATGGCGATTCGACACTTACTTCCCGAAGGTCCAACCGACGGTGACTTTGAAGTCCGGGGCGTCGATTAGACCGAGCTTACCTTCAATGAAGAAATGTCCGGACTGGTTGCTGGCCGATCCCTTGCCAATACCAAATTGCAGGTAGGCGCCGAAGTCGGACGAATTGTTCCCGTGCTTCCAGGAATAGAATATGGGACCGAGGCCACCACCGAGATACGGCGTCCAGGCACCCCAATCTTCGCGGAAGCGGTAGTCTAGTTCGAAAGACGGAGCGACGGTTGTAATATCCTTGCCAATCCCAATTTCGACATTTGCCAGCATCATCAACCCCGGCGACAAATCACCAAAATCGATGTGACCACCAAAATGAAACTGGTCAGGGTCAAACGTCACACCGAGTCTTGGTCCAATGCCGTGAAATCCGGCAGAACGTTGGCCTGCAACAGCCGGGAGGGCGCAAAGCAGGAGTAGTAGAAGCGAAGAATAAATAATTCTGAACATTCTTAGTTCCTTGCAAATTGAGACTAGCTCAATTGGTTTACTATTATGTGTTGGTACTCGTCTGCACTATTGTAATGCAATCGGCATGGCCTGACTTGAGTAAAACGTTACCTCAGTACCTGGACCATAGAAAATGTCCTGCTTGCCGGTTGCGGCGGCCAGACCCGTGCCGGCAACGGCTCCTGCGGCGACGCCAATTTCAGTACTGCCCTTCCGGTCAATAATCTTGCCGATGATGCCACCGACTATGGCACCGCCACCGATCATGGCGACCTCCCTGTCGGTGTGTGAACCTTTTGTTTCTGCGATCATGTTGGTACCAACGTCGATCCAGTCGCCGCTGACATCCCGGATGGCTGTCAGGCGGAAGCTCAATTCAGCGGGGGTTTTGAGGTGACCCGACTCGACCACTTTGTCCAGTATCCCTTTGGCCTGGGAACCAACGGCAAACAGAGTGTGGCCATCCACAACAACTGGCTGGGTCAGAGTGGCGCGGAAAGCCGCGCCAGTTACCTGTACGTCGGTGTCGATCGAATCGATAAGCGTGACAGCGATTGCCGTATTCACCGGCATGGTGGCGTAAATGGCTGTTGCGGCTGCTCTCGCTGTCTCTTTGGCGTCGCTGCCAGCACCGCACGACGCAATAAACAGCGACAGCGACAACACTAGCAACAGACCTATGTCCCTAAACACTGTTTCACCTATTGATATTGGTTTCCTGGTCAAGGCACAGATTTTCTCTGGATACATTGTATTTTCCTTCAAATGCGTCATCATTACCGACCATCCCAAATTAGCTATATAGCTCTGGGAAGGACTATTCTCCGTACCTGACGAATCTAAAATACGGGCCGAATCACCAAGTCGACCCGGCGATTTCTTGCTCTCCCTTCGGGCGTTTCATTGTTGGCAATAGGCAGGGTCTCGCCATAACCGACAGCGTCGATGTCTCCCGAATCGATACGCATATTAGCGAGCAGATAGTCGCGAACCGCATCCGCTCGGTTCTGCGACAATTCGAGATTTGTGTTGTCACCGCCGTAGGAATCGGTATAGCCCTGAACGTGCAGTGCATAGTCCGGGAAGACATTGATCGCATCCCGTACGATCGTCAACAGGGCGAAGTTCTTGGGCTCAATCTCGGATCTGCCGGAAGCAAAGCTCAAGCCTACCAGCCGAATCAGGATATCGTCTCCATGCCGCAGAACGATTGCTTGTTCGGGCTGGAAACGCCTTTCGATGTCAATGAACATCTCCCGTATCTTTGATCGCTGCTCAAGCTGGTCGGTCAAAGCAGTTCTTTCTCTGCCAACGTTACCCAGTTGGTCCTCCAGCTCAGTGATCCTCGCGGTCATCGTTCGCGCATCCGTGTCCCGGTCAGCCAGAGTCTGAGCGAGCATAAGCGCGCTGTCTTGAAGAGCTTTGGTATGCACGATTATGAGATCCGTCGGTTTTGCAAAGCCTTCATCAAACTCAGCGGAGAGATCCAAGTTGACTGCTATCTGCCGCAAATACTCTTCAAAGGACAGATATAGGTCCTCAAGTTCCTTGTCGTCCTTTTCTATCTGTCTGATCGCTTTATTCAAGTAGAGGGCGTGTCTTGCCTCGTACTGAGCTCCCAGAGCCAAACCTCTTGGTTCATCGGTATCATAGCGGTCTTTATTCAAGCTGGTTTCAGCGCGCAAGATTAGGTCCTTTGCCTTGTTCAACGTTACGGGAGCCTTGTCTTTGACATCGTTGTCTTCAGCCTTCGCTAGCAGATTGCGTGTGTTATCCAGATAGTTGGTCTTAATGGCTGTAAGTTCCGCCTGGCGATAGATGTTACCTGCCTCTTCAGCTTTTTTCTTCGCGTCGTTGACATCCCCTTCTTCCAGCCGAATTGCGGCTTCCTCGAATTTCTTCTCGGCCTTTTGCCAGGAGTTACTGGCATTATCATGAGCATCAGCTCTTAGTGCATTTGTCCGCAAAGTTAACACATTCTTGAACGTTACGTTGGCTATATCAACGGCGTCCATGGACTTTTCCAGGTATCTCACTGTTTCTGTGAGCTTCTTCTTGATACTGTTAATATCTTTACCGTTATCGTAATCAGATGAGGCTTCAGAATACAACTTCATGGCCCTCTCAGTACTCTTGGGTGCGAGAAGATCAGCATGCACTTCATGTGAAACCGCTAATATGCTGTCGGCCTCGTGAAACATCAGAGCCTTGACTTTCTCATCACCAGCCAAACCTGAACTGATCATAAGAAAAACCAGGTTTATCATTATTACTAGAATCTTATTCACTTCTTATATCTCCCATGTTATGAGTCCTTGCTATGTTCATCGTCTATCACCTCCTGTTCCGGGAGAAACAGGCGGGTTATTCAAACCTCTTCGCGGCTGATTTGAGGGCCACACCGACTGAATCCCACGCAGAAGAAATGCCTTCCTTCAGATCTTCCCAGGCATCGTCGCCGGCGTCTCTGAGTTCACCGAGTTTTTCTCTGGCTTGTCGGTGCTTTTCCTGCAGCATTTCGACCTGTTGCTGGTGCCAGGGTTCTTCGGCTTTGTCTGCTCGTGCTTTCAGCCTGTCGATCTCTGCGCTGAATTCGTCAAGCTGGGTCTGCAGTTCTTGTGCGTAAGCTTCTTTTTCGTTCATGACTGTTCCTTCTGTTCTGCAAATTTAAGTGATTTGACGGGGGCGAGACTGACTATCCGTGGATCCTTTACCGCAGATCGGATGAGTCCGTCGAGCTGTTCCAACCGTGCCATCACGGTCGCTGTCGTTTCCGAGTAGAGGTCCGCGTGTTTCTTGAGCTCCGTGCCCAAAAGTTCACGTAACTCCGTGAAGCGCGAGGTCTCGGCATTGTCAGCAAGTTCTTGAGTCGCTTGCATTTCCCGCGAATGATGCCGTTCCTTGAACAATCCGGATGTCTTTGAATAGATGACGAACACAAGAAACAACACCGTGAACAGGACCAGCAATGCCAGCATCAGGAACCCGAGAGGCGCCTGAATAGTGGCAACCCCTAGTGAAATAGTAGTCGACATTGTAATTGCACTCCAGTTGAGTGCGACAAAAGCGGCAATTGCGATTAAGGCAATCACCATCAATAGTGTTCGAATTTTCATTTCAGTCTCCTATAAACTGCTTGGCTCGTTGGTTCGGAAATGCGTCCGCCGTTCGTTGTCGGACGGGCCTCACTTGTTTCAGCATGGATCCCGCGGTGGTGGCCAAGCCTTTCTAAGTTAAAGGCCAAGTTTAGTCTGGGCTTCGTGCAGCTTCATGCGTTGCTCGACGACCTTTTTCTGTTTGGAGGCGACGTTCTGAGTTGCGCTCGCCAGATCTTTCTGCAATTCCAGAAGATCAACTTCCAGCTCTCTGAGAACCCGACTGGCGGTATTCCTGGCCAGATCGCCCGTACTGGCGATTGACGGCCAGTTATATTCGGATCGCTTCTGCTGCAGGTCACTTTCGCGCTGGAGGACCAGGATCTTCATATCCGCATGATCCTCCTCGGACTTTGCTACATCTACTTCCGCCTCTCGCAGATCTTTAAGACGCTTCAAGAGGTCGATTGCCCGCTTGTTGGCCTTCTCCTCAATCTTCAGCGATGTCTCCGCGGACTCGCGATTGTCATCTTTGGCGTCATCCTTGCGGTTGTTGATATCGTCGATGGACGATTCCCGGCTGGCGATAGCACTGGCAATCTGCCTGAGGCGTTCGACGGCCTGCATATTGTGAAGAAGCGCCAGCTGGCGGGTGGCCATAGCGTTGGCAAGATCAGTGGCAATCTCCTGGGCGCTGCGCACCGGTACTACGACCATATGCGGGTCAGCGGGCAGAAGTCGCTGAGTTCCCTGCGCGTATCCGTTAGTGGAGGTAAAGGCCATCGCAAGAAACAAAAAGGACGAACCGGTCATCGCGAAAATTCTGTTCTTCAATTTCATTAGTAAAAGCTTCCTGCTGTTTTCACAAAACAGCTTGTTTGGAGTTTGTGCGTTACAGTCAGGATAAAGATAGCCCATTGATCCGGCATGACAATCGGCCAAAGGATGGAAAAGAGATCTAGTCCCGAAGGCTGAGACTTATCGACTACTCTTGCGAGTCAGGCGTCTTGACCTTCCGCACCATTCCCTCGGTGAGAGCGAAGGAGGCCAGTTCCAGCCGGGTGTGAAGGGCAAGTTTTTCAAGCGTGTTATGAACGTGGCTCTTGACCGTATGAACGGCGACATGAAGTTCCTTGGCGATTTCCTTGTTGCTCATTCCCCGCGCAATCAGATTCACGACCTCATGTTCGCGTCGAGTCAACTTCACAGCCTTCATCAATCGGTCGGCTTTCGAACTGGTGACTGCATATTCTACAATGTGAGAGAACAACGACTCGGTGAGAGTCGAAGGGAGCACTTTCTTCCCCTCGGCCACTGACCGAATGGTGTTAAGAAAATCGTCAATTGTGGCGTCCTTGAGAATGAAGCCGGACACCCCGGCCTGGACAAATTCGACGATCTCGCTTTGGGCCGGCATGAGATCCATCACGACAACCTGGGTCCTGGGAAACTCCTTCTTGATAAGTCCGGCTATCCGCAGGCTGTTCTGACTCCTCAGCCCCAAATCAAGGAGAACAACCTGGGGATTGAGCTTTTTCGCCTTTTCCATGGCGTCGCCGTTGCCCGAACTCGATACCGCTCGGATGTCAGGCTGCTCATTGAGCATGGCAGTTATGCCTTCCCGAAGAAGACGATTATCTTCTATCAGGAGAACTCGAATTTTAGGTATATGTCGTTTCTTCACAAGCTCGCCGCCTTTAGACATTTCTTCATAAAAAAAAGAATTAGGTAAGATATTGTCAAGTACAAACCGCCGCCGACCAAAGCCACAACATGGTGTGGCACATGGAGTGGCGGGAGATTGAATGACTCGCAGGGTGGTATACTTTACTCCACTGCGAAATTTAAATCCAGTTGTTACGACCGTTCAAACGTATACATATATAGAAGTAGCGTCTCCAAGTCAGCTATTTTTCAAGCCTTGTTCTAGCAGGATTCTCGGGATCAGTCCCTCGACTTTGTGGCGTAAACTCAGGGAATACGGTTAGCCGATAGTCTTCGCAGGTGAGCCTCCGGGGAGGTTGAAAGTCCAACGCACGTATTTGCCGGGTCGCGTGCAAGGAAACCGTGAAGAGGAGACATTGACCCAGTATATCACTTGCTTCTCGATCCGGTGAGTGCGAAATTGTTCAAAACAGGTGAAGGACAGAGAAATGTCACCAGACATTCTGGCGTGAACCGGACGCATGGTATGCATGAGTTGCGAGTCGCATCACAGATATTTGAAATCGCTGAAGAGATAATGCGGCAGGAGGCCCTGGTCAGTGTTGATGACGTGCGAGTTCGGATAGGTGAACTGAGTGGGATTAATGCTTCTGCTCTCAGGTTTAGCTGGCAAGCTCTCACCAGCGACACCAGGCTGGACCATACCGCTCTCGAGATTGAGGTCGTACCTATTACCGCTCGTTGCCGTGATTGCCACAGGGAGTTCGTGGTCGTCGACCTGCCGTTTCGATGTTCCCATTGCACATCCGTGAAGATTGAAATCGTTCAGGGACAAGAGATTGAAATAGTATCGGTTACAGTTACAGACCCGGAATCGAAGTGATGGACCATGTCTACGGAACGCAGCATCAGAATTGAAAAGAAAGTATTGTCAGCCAACGATCAAGTGGCAGCCGAGAACCGCGCGCTTCTCGTACGACACGGCATACTGACCCTGAATCTGGTCAGTTCGCCAGGATCCGGCAAAACAAGTTTGCTCGAGTCTACCTTGAAGGCACTCCAGCCGTGGCTGCGGATCGGCATCATTGCGGGGGACGTCCAGACGGACAACGACGCCCGGAGATTAGCGGCGGCCGGCGGCACGGCCGTGCGGGCCATCACAACCGGCGGCGCGTGCCATCTGGATGCCAAAATGGTTGCAGAAATCATCCGCGAACTCGCTCTCGATCCTCTGGACCTGCTGTTTATTGAAAATGTGGGCAATCTTGTCTGCCCATCGGGTTGGGACCTGGGCGAGGATGCCAAAATCGTTTTGCTCAGTTGCACGGAGGGAGATGACAAACCGTTGAAATACCCCGCTATGTTCCGACGATCTTCAGTACTGATTGTCAACAAGACCGATTTGCTGGGTCTGTCCGATTTCTCAATCGACCGGGTCAAGGAAAACGCGCTTGATATCAACGGTGAGTTACGCATCTTCGAGACTTCTTGTCGCACCGGCGATGGATTGGAGCCGTGGTATGATTGGTTGCGTACGACCCTGGCGGGCAAACGCGATATTCCGGAGAGGAACTAGGATCAGCAAATACGGGGGAGGAGGTCGCCGCGCGGCATATCAATGACACGTTCGCCGCCCAGCAGCGTACGGGCAACAACGAGAGAGTCCGTTTCTGAAGCAACTTCCCCTATTACGGCTGGCTGCCGCCCGGGATGACGGTTCCGTAACTCCTGAATTGCCCGTTCGGCTTGATCCTGAGGCAAGAACGCCACAAACCGCCCTTCGTTGGCGATATGCCACGGACTCAGCCCGAGAACCTCGCAGGCGGCTGTTACAGCCGAATCAACCGGTATTCGTTCTTCCTGAATGACGAACGTTCGCGATGATGATTCGCAGAGTTCAACCAGAGCGCCGGCAAGTCCCCCTCGAGTGAGATCACGCAGGCAGTGCAGGTTTATTCCTTCTTCAACCAGACCGAGTACATCGGCGGCCAGCGGAGCCGAATCGCTCTCAATAGCGGATTCGAAAGCCAGCTCTTCACGCGCTGTCAGAACCGCGATGCCGTGACGTCCGATATCGCCGTTGAGAATGATGGCATCGCCTGCTTGAATCCGCTTCGGCCCGGTTTTGATATTATGGTCAAGGCAGCCCACGCCGGTAGTGTTAATATAGACACTATGACCGTGTCCGCGATCGACGACCTTGGTGTCGCCAGTCACAATCGTAACACCGGCGGCATTCGCCGCCGCTCTCATGGAAAGAGCGATCTTCCTTAGACTCGCCGTTGAGAAACCCTCTTCAACGATGAAGCTCACGGCCAACCACATCGGCCGCGCGGCCCGCATGGCCAGGTCATTGACAGTACCATTAACCGCCAGTGACCCGATATCTCCTCCCGGAAAGAACAATGGCGTCACGACGAACGAATCGGTAGTCAGCACCAGACTGGAGGACGACCAGGGCAACACCACGGCATCGTTTTCCGCGTCGAAATCGGGATGATTAAATGCGGCGCCGAAGACGTCATTGATAAGCCGGTGCATCAAGCGTCCGCCGCCCCCGTGAGCCAGCTGAATGGTTTCCTCCAGTTGTGCCGGGTTCGAGCTCAAACCAACCTCACTCAGTCATATTCCCCGGGTAGCCTGAGCCGGACGCAGCCGGTCGCGTACGGCCGGCAAACCGCAGGTAAGAAGCACACGCGCCTTCGGTCGAGACCATCGGCGCACCCAACGGGTGCTCTGTTGTACAAGCTTGTCCAATATTAGGGCAATCCAGCGGCGCCAGCCGCCCCTGCAAGACATAAGTACAGTGGTTGCAGGGGAGCTCATCCGAAGTCAAGGTAATTAGAAAACGTCGCAGCGCGTCCAAATCTCGATATTCTGATCGGATTTCCAGACCGCTTGCCGAAATGACTCCCAGTCCGCGCCATTCGCGATCGGTGACTGCAAAGACCTCCTGTATCAGGTTCTGTGCCGCGAGGTTGCCCTGAGGCGTGACGGCCCGAGAATACTGTACCACCACGTCCGACTCTTGTCGCTTTAGGAGCCGCACGGCCTGGTAAACGCCCAGCAGGATGTCGGTCGGCTCGAAACCGGTCACTATAATCGGCAAGTGGTAGTCCGTCTGAATCTGGTGGTAGGGAGCAGTACCGGTCACGGTGCCGACATGCCCCGGGGCCAGTAGAGCGTCGATGCCGGGCTGCGCCGCCTGCAGCAGCGTTGCTATCGCAGGCGGGATCAAAACGTGTGCACACAGGACGCTGAAGTTCTTCAAACGCGATTCTTGCGCTTGTATAATGGATAATGCAGTCAGCGGTGCGGTGGTCTCGAAGCCGATAGCGAAGAAGACCACCTGTCTTTCCGGGTGTCGGCCGGCCAGCCGCAGTGCTTCCAGAGGAGAGTAAACGACCTCGATATTCCCACCCCGGCTCTTCGTTTCAAGGAGTGTCTCCCCCGAGCCCGGCACCCGCATCATGTCTCCGAATGTACAGAGGATCGTGTCGGATTCGGATGCCAGTTGCTGCGCCACGTTGAGGAACGCCGTCGATGTTACGCATACCGGACAGCCAGGTCCGTGAATAAACGTCACGTTCGGGGACAGGCACTGATCGAGGCCGTACCCGGCGATCGTGTTGGTCTGTCCGCCGCACACTTCCATGATCCTCCAGGGCCGCGTCAGAACGTTCTGAATGCGCTGAACAAGTCCCTTAAGGAGGCGATGGTCGCGATATTCCGTTACGAATCGCAATCGGCCTCCCGGCTCGAGTCGGCGATTTTCTTAAGCAAGTCCAGTGTCGCCAAGGCTTCGGATTCGTCCAGTCTGCCAATCGCTACCCCGGCGTGGACCAGGACGAAATCGCCTTCAACGGCATCCGGCACGCAAGCCACATTCACTTCTCGCACAAGACCCCCGAAGTCGACGCGTGCGGTACGGGCCGGTCCGCTACCGGCAACTATGTTAACAATCCTGCCGGGGACTGCCAGACACATTGTCCGATCCTTTCTTTCTGATACCTCGCGCAGCGGCATACGCCTGCCCAACCGCCAGGCCACCATCATTAATGGGTACGGTTTGGGGCCAGAAAACCTGCAGCCCGTGTTTTTCCAGGCTGCCGCGGCACATCTCCAGCAAGGTCGTATTCTGGAAACAGCCGCCGCCGAGCACCACTTGTGTTGCCTGAAGCCGGACAGCCACTTCCGCCATCATGGCGGCCAGCGTCGCGTGAAATCGTCGCGCCAGATCAGCGACCGTACGGTCGTCGATAAGGCCATTCAGTATATGTTCGATCATGGGACCCCAGTCCAGGCAAAGCGACTTAGACTCGACTATTGCATAGGGGAGAGGCCGATCGTCTTGTGACTCCCAGGCTTTTGCCTCAAGCATCATTGCCGCCTGGCCTTCATAGGTTCCGGCTTCGGCCGAGACGCCGAGCAATGCTGCGACCGCATCGAATAATCGGCCCACACTCGTCGACGTCGGGCAGTTAATGCTGCGATTCAGCATCCGTTCCAATACATCTATCTGTATCTTGTCAATTCCGGATTTGAAATGCGAGGGCAGCTTGCGGCCAAAAGCGGACCCAAACAGCGAATAAAGCAGGCCGATCGCCGATCTGCGAGGATTTCGCACAGCCGCATCTCCGCCCGGCAAGGGAAAGGACCGCAGAATCGCTGCCCGTTCATACATGTCATGATCGAAAATAAAAGTTTCCCCGC
This sequence comes from uncultured Ignavibacteriales bacterium, assembly GCA_964557855.1. Taxonomy (GTDB): domain Bacteria; phylum Zixibacteria; class MSB-5A5; order GN15; family FEB-12; genus JAJRZL01. Next base: position 18,502 of record CAZLBP010000060.1, read on the forward strand.
CCCAGATACCGCCGTCCTCACCCAGTCCGGTGCCGTCCCAGGCAAACCCGACTAGGCGACCGCGCAAACCGTGTTCTGCTATGCCTGTCAGCACATGGGCGACATGGTGTTGCACGTATTGCACCTCAGCATCCAGAGTTAGGGCGTGCGAGGTACTGAAATAGTCCGGATGCGAATCGCACGCGATACCGCTCGGCGTCCTCCCGATAAGCCGAGTCAGGTCGCCGATATGGCGGACATGAATGCGGCGTGACTGAGGTGAGTCCAGATCGCCGATATGCTGGCTGACAGTGATCCGGCTCTCATGGGCAATAGCGAAGGCGTTCTTCAAATGACCGCCAGCGGCCAAAATGGTTGGAGATGCCTGAGGTATACGTATCACCGCCGGAGCCAGTCCGCGTGACAGGCGAATGACTACGGTCCCTTGCTCTAAAGGGCGTACAACCGAATCATCAACCGCGCGGACAATGGGCCGGTCATGCATCAGAAAGAAATCGGCAATGTCCCCGAGATTTCGAAAGGCCTCGTCATCACCGATACAAATCGGATCACCGCCGCGGTTGCCGCTCGTAGCCACAAACGGGAACCCAAGCTCGTGCATCAACAAAAAATGCAGCGGTGTGTAGGGCAGCATTACACCCAGCAGGCCGACATTCGATGTGACTGAGGCTGCCGGCGCGGTGCTCATATCGTCAGGTTCGCGAAGCAGGGGGATAAGGACAATCGGGGCCGCCGGTGAAGTCAACCACCGTCTCGCTGTTGGGGATACACGGCAGTGGGATGCAATCATCGACAATGATGGATACATAACCGCCAGTGGTTTTTCCGGTCGCTCTTTGCGGTATCGTAAGCGTCTTACCGCTCCATCATGGCGTGCATCCACCAGTAATTGATATCCGCCCAGGCCCTTGAGAGCCACTATGCGGCCACGACGAAGGGCATCGGCCGCGTGCAAAATGGCATCATGCTTCTCCGCTACCGGATGGCCGCGGTGCGAACAGAGCCGGACGTGCGGTCCGCACACGGGACAGGCGTTCGGCTGGGCGTGAAAGCGTCTGTCAGCAGGATTCGTATACTCTTTCTGGCACTCAGGACACATGGTAAACCGGCGCATAGAAGTCCGGTGTCTATCGTACGGCAGACTTTCGATTATGGAGTAACGCGGGCCGCAATTGGTGCAATTGGTAAACGGATAACGATATCGGCGATCATTCGGATCAAGAATCTCCCGACGGCAATCCTCGCACATGGCCAGGTCCGGTGTCAAACGGACGCTGTCGGCCTCGTTCTCAAGGCTGGGAATAATGGCAAAGTCCCCACGATGCACTACCGGTTCTGAAGTGACCGCTATGTCTTCGATTACGGCCTGAGCCGGGTGGTCTGCGGCTAAGCGCTGTTGAAAAGATCGAATCCGTCGCGGCGTCCCCTGGACATCAATCACCACTCCGGCGGTCGAGTTGCGCACGGTGCCTACGAGCCCATAGTCTTTTGCCAGTCGATAGATGAAAGGCCGAAAGCCCACGCCCTGAACACGGCCCGTAACCAGCAGACGCCGACGCAGCAGGACTGGTTTGTCGCTGACGTTGCTAACGGTCTGCTCACCCGTTACAGGCATGACTAAGGCTCGCTTGATAACGGTAAATATGATTCAGCACCGCCCGCACAACTCGGTCGCCGGCCTGTTGCACCACCGTGCTGATCGGTGCTCCGCACTCGAAGTTCTGTCCTTCGATTCCGTACACGTACAGACGCCCGGGTAACCGATCCAGGGCGCGGCCCAGCGCCAGCGCCTGCTGAACTGAAAAGGCATGGGTCGAAAAAGTGCTGAACAGACTTTCGGGCATCTCTTCATGGAGAGCGTCGAACAGTAATACAGTCCCTGCCGCGTTTCCGGAAACAGTGCAATCAATCAAGAAACAGAGCGGTACGTCCTGCCATGTCTCCAGCAAATCGGTTCCATCGCCAATGGACGCCACGATACCGGCAGCCCTGGTCTGAT
>CAZLBP010000061.1:0-17163 GCA_964557855.1 uncultured Ignavibacteriales bacterium
CTCGCTATGCGGGCTGTCTTCCGCCTTCTTACAGCTTAAGAATGATCCCAGCTAGAAGATATCTCCCATGCCGCGAAACTTGGTGTCGGTGGGCAGGATGCGGGCAATACTGACGACGTGTGATCGTTCGGCTTCAATCAACTCATTCAGTTGAGGATTGTCCCCAAGAACACCCTTGATCCCCTGATAGTAGAGCATGGTAGCTTTTTCGAATGCGAGCGCCTTCCCCAAGGCATCGTTCGCCGTTTTGATATCGTCCGTCTTCTTCACCGTGTCCCTGGTGAAGAACTGCGATCGCGACGTCGCTTTGAGGAATTCATAGTTAACGTCGCCGGCCGACGGTCCCTGATCTTCCGGAACCGATTCCGCCAGCTTCCTGAAAGCCACTTCGTGACCTCGTTCGTCTTTGGCCAGCCTTGTGAAAACCTCGGCAACTTCCCGGTTTTCAGCAAATTGCCCGGCCATTTTATCGTAATACTCGGCGGCCAGCTGTTCGGTGGTAACCGCCAGTTCGAGTGCCTGCCGCAAGGTAAAATCTTCCGCTGCCATAAGTCAAAACCTCCAGAAGTCTACATCTATTCGATTTATCGTTCACAACTGTCGGATAATATAAGCAGATTTGCTCGATATAGCCACCTCCACTTGACTCGTTTGGGAATAAGACCTGCCGCAACCCACAACAACTGCCGGACAATATGAACAGGTTTCCTTCCCATAGCTACTTCGTGAAGGACTTTTCCTCAATAGGGAGCGGTATTTTGCGGCTGACAAACGGATTTGAAGGTGGCAAGCTCTTGTTGATGACGGCACAAGGCCACCTGCCACGGGCATCGCCAGTCTCGTTTGCGGCGGTTACCTGAAGCTGTCAGCGCGATGAAAAACGTCGGGCAATTCGTGCCGTTTATTGAGCGGCTGTCGAGTCGCTTACCAAGTTCTCGGCGTACTCTTTTGCCTCCGGCCACTGCATGGTGACGACGAACATGCCGCGCAAATCGCCCTTCGAATAACCGGTGGCGTTGTCCTCGGGATATAGTTCGGCTATTCTGTTCAAGATTTCCGAGTCGATGTTATCCGTCTGACCGTGACAGTTCAGGCACAGCTGGTCGGCTCGTATCGGTTTGTAGAATGCATAAAGGCTATCCGGACCCGAGATGTTCCATTCGGAAATGGTCTTGTCACTGTAGAGTGAATCGGCTAATTGACGGAGTATCTCTCCTTCATGTTCATTCGGGGCGTTGTCGGGATTGCGGAAATTCTCCGAGACGCGCCTGATCGACCAGTAGGGCGCATTGGTGTAAGCCGATGCGATCTCCGGCGCTTTAGTCCGGCAGACCGCGATAGCGTGGGCGGGGCCGCTATCGTTGATCGCGGACAGAAGTTCGGACTTCAAGTCTTGGGAAAACTCCGCCACCATCTTCCCGGCCGCTTTCTCCGCCAGAACTTCTTCAGCGGCGGCTCCGGCGTCGGTTTGCTGCTTTTCTTCCGTTGTGCCGGAACAACCGACGAAAAGCAAAACCGTCAGACAGAATCCGATTACGCGTTGCACCATGTGTTTCCTCCCTTTCATGTTGGTTGCTTCCAATCATTACTTTCGTTAAATGCCGACGTCAAGGCGGCTCAGAACTCGAATCCGAACCGCAAATATAGACGATTAAAGTCATCTTCGGCTATGCCATACCCAATTTCAAGCGGGCCGAGCGGGAAATCCCAGGATAGAAAGACACCGCCGCCATGGCGAAGCTCCCCGAGCTTGATTTCATCGGCGCCCGCAAACACGTCGCCCAGGTCGTATCGCAGGCTCAGGTAGAGCCACAAGGGCAATTTGAATCTGATTTCATGGTTCATCAATATCATTTTGTCGCCGTTAAGCCGGTGAGTTCGCATGCCCGAGAAGGAGCCCATGCCGCCGAGGTAGAACTTCTCGGACACGGGTAATCCGCTCCGGGACAATCCGACGGCCAGTTTCGGGTGGTAGTTCACGTGGCGGCCGAACGGAAAGTACGCCTCAATAGAAGTGAAAAAGCGGGTGTACTCGACGTCTCCTCCGACCAGTTTTCCGGCGAACTGCAGTTCAAAGTAGTGCTTTTTGCCGGTATGGGGAAAGGGCACGCGATCGAAGTTTTCCACCAGCGATTCGAGTTTCAGAATCCGTAATCCGAACTCCTCGGAAGTGCGCGCCTCCTCCATCTCGTAGGAAACTTCGTCCCACTGGAATGCTCCGGTGACGGTGCCGAGACGGGCGATCTGCTGGCCGAGGCGAAATTCGGCACCGGTTTTTGTTTCGTGGCGCTTGTCAATCAGGGAGTCTTCGGAGTTATACAGGTGGCGGTCCAGTTCTTTGTGGTGGATGCGGATGTTGCTGGTGACATAGCTCGAGAATATCCGGTCAGTTTTGAAACTGCTGTAGAAATGTCGTCGATCAGGCGAATACCGGGCATGCAAGAGCAACTCCAGCCCGGCACCGGCGAGGTTGTCGTCGAGAACTTCCAGGAACTCCTCGGATTCGTACTCGTCGTCCAAATGCCAGCCGAATCGGAGTTGGTGGTAGTTTTTCTCTACGACTCGGATCTGCACCACCGCTCCGTCGTCCGCCGGCACCAGGTCGACCGATACTCGCTCGAACAGGTCGGTCCCGTAGATATTGGCGATCCCCTGCGCCGCCTGCCTGTTGGAATAGGGTTCACCTACCTGCAGCGGAAACAGCGAGCGGACAAACCACTGCCTGGTGCGCTCCGTACCTTCAACATCGATCCGCTCTATTACAGCTTCGTCTATGACAAGAGTGATTCTCCGGCTTGCCGGATCTACGTCAATACGTTCGACAGTAGCCATATCATATCGGTTTCGATAGTATAGCGTCTCGATGTTGTCTACCATTGCCCGCAGACGGGGAGCGGTTACCGGTGAATCTGTGACCGTAATCTCCTGCAATATCGTGGAATCCGGTATGACCTGGTTGCCGATTACGTTAATAGTAAGTTCGGCCGGTGTGAACGCCACGGCGCCGGTAACCTTCAATCCAAATCGGGCGTGGGCATTGCCTGCGGAGATGGGGATGAGAACGGCGCGCAGTTCGAAGATAGGGACTCGGCGTACGATTTCCTTCAATCGCCCGACCAGTTCCGACCTGACAAAGGCGCGGTTTTGCAGTGGCTCGAAATACCGATGATAGTCACTTGGAAGTTCCGAAATCCACACATGAGAAATGACAAATTGGAGACTATCCCTTTCTTCGAGAATGATGTTTCGGATGGAGTCGGCCGTGGCCAGGCCCGATCGGTAGCCGAGCCGGATAAGACTGTCTTTGAATTGGAAATCGTTCGACTGGAATTCCTCGCTGACCGGTTCCACCGCGATATCAGCCTTGGCCAGAGCATCAGAGAGCTTGTCGGCGGTCATAATGGAAGTCGCCTGGTTGGCGATATCGACGGGGGTTGCCAGGTGTTCCGCCTTGAGGAGCGGGCTGGCCGTATTGACAGCTACCACAAACGAGACGGAGTCACACATACTGCGGACGACATCAACCGGAATGGGCGCCACCATGCCGCCATCCATGAGCACCTGGCCGTTGATCTCCAGCCCGGTAAACGCCAGGGGAAACGCCATAGTGGCCCGCATGGCGTCGGCCAGAGAGCCGCTGTCGAGCACTACTGCCTGTCCGGTCTCCATATTGGTGCAGACGGTCTTAAACGGCACCGGCAGTTTCGTGAAATCTCTTTCGGAATGATACGTGGCTGGTGTCGTGAGGCCGGTCAGTATTTCGGTCAGTTTCTGGCCGCCGGTCAGGGCCTGCGGGATTTCCGGTTTCCAGCCGTCGAATCGGATCGAGAGTATATCTCGGCCCCGTTCGCGTCGTTTGGTCTGGAACATTGTGATTCGAGGAGGGGTGTTGGAGAACAGTTCTGCGAAGTCGAGATTGTGCGCTATTTGCTCGAGCTGCCCGGGGGTGTAACCGGCGGCGTACAGCCCCCCGACAATACCACCCATGGAGGTGCCGGAAATAGCGGCGACCCGAATCCCCTTTTCTTCAAAGGCTCTGAGGATGCCAATTGTCGCCAGCCCCCTGACGCCCCCTCCCGACAGCGCCAACAGTACGGATACTTCTTGGTGTCGGCTGTCAGGATCAAGTCCGTTGAGTCCCCCGATCACGATCTGATCCTGTCCAAAAGAGACTCGCGGCAGAAGTACCGTGAATACGATTACCGCGCTCAGAGTTTTCACTTGCCAACTGGTTCCGTACATGAGTTCCTTGATCATAAGCTAACTGCCGTTCAGGACAATTAACAATGCCGCTGACGAAGACGGAATCAAAAAAACTACGCTCACTGAGAACAAAGAAGGGTCGGCGTTTACACGGGAAGTTTCTTGCGGAAGGGGTGCGTTTGCTCGAGGAATCGGTACGGCATCGGTTTTTTCCTGAGGTCGTTTATTTCGCTCCTTCGTTGCTGACCGAGAGAGGGAAGCGTCTGGTCGCTCGTCTGAAGGCCCTTAACATCCCTCTCATGCAGATTCCGTCTCCGCGATTAGAGACGATTTCGGATGCCAGGACATCTCAGGGACTTACCGCGGTGTTTGCACTTCCGGAAACGGGCCTGGCAAAACTTTACACACCGCAGTACCGTAACGTATTATTGTGTGAGAGCATCGCCGACCCCGGAAACCTGGGCACATTGTTGAGATCGGCGCTGGCGTTCGGGTTTGACATGATGTTGACCTGTGGTTCGACAGCCGACCCGTATTCTCCGAAGGTGGTGCGGTCGTCCGCGGGAACGGTGTTCGGAATGAAGATTGCCCGGGTCAGTCATGCCGAACTGCGGAGCTTTGTCGGGAGTGAGGAGGTGAGCCTGCTGGCCGCCCATTTGAAGGGAGAACTGTGGTCCGAGCAATGTGACCGGACCAAACAGCTTAAGCGACGGATGCTGGCGCTGGGATCCGAAGCCGAGGGTTTGTCGAATGACATACTGGACTTAGCCGCATTCCGTTTGCGAATCGATCATTCGCACCGGGTGGAGTCACTAAATGTGTCCGTGGCCGGGTCGATATTAATGATGAACATGTACGAGAGTGACAGGAAGTAGATTATGAAGCTATGCGCCAAGACAATTCTGCTTGTGGCGACATGCGGCGTACTGTGCGTCGGGAATACACCGGCGCAAGAAGTATTCCAGGAACGGGGCGGCATCTATTCAACGGAAGAACTGTCCGCCGCGATGGCTATTACCGGCAGTCGGAAATTGACAATTGAATCGGTGTCGACTCTGACGGGCACGCTCACGATCTACGCTTCTTCGTCCGACGAAGTCTCATTGACGTACCGTAAGCAGGCAAAAGCGGAATCGAGATCGCGGGCGATAGACTACATAGATTTAATCGCGGTCGACTTGCATCAAGTAGCCACGGGAGTCCGCCTGCAAATGCGGGCGCCGAACCCGGCGGTCTGGAGTGCCTCGGAGGCGGGTCTGGTTGAAGCGGAGCTGATTGTACCTCGGGGAGTGTCGCTTTACGTGGAGGCGCTGTATTTCGACGTGGAGGTGCAGGGTCCGTTCGAGCGGGTCGTTGTTCCGTCTTCTCTCGGTCGACTGAAAGTAGCTCACGTCGACAAAGAACTGGAACTCAGCACGAAGAACCGTCGGGTCACCATTGAAGACATATCAGGCGAGATTTTTGTGGCCACGAGCAACGCGACGCTCGAGGCTCGAGACATACGAAGTAAGGGGCAACAGGCTGTATTCCGTAACGAAGGGGGTGATGTCGAGATTGAGGGGCTTGCCGGCGAAGTAAGCATAAAGAACAACTTCGGCCGGGTTGAGCTGACCGGATATTCGCCGATCGGGGACCGAAACGTCATCCGGAGTCGATCGGGACCGGTACTGGTTGACATTGCCGAGATAAGCGGCGGACAGGTTATTATCAACAATCGGTTCGAGGATATCGATATCACCATTCCTGATCAGGCTTCGACGGTATTGACTCTCGTCGTGGCCGAGAACGACAAAATCGAAGTCAGCGGGCTGGAATTCCAGACCGATTTGGTCGAACGCAACCGGCTCAGTTTGATTGCTGGTGACGGAGATGCGGTGATTCGCTGTTCGACGCACGGCAGCGGCAATATTTATGTGCGCGGAATCGAGCAAGAATGACGTCGTCCTGCAAGCGGTGCATAGCGATCGGAACCCTCTTCGTAGCGGCATGGTTATGCTGTTTTTCTGAAGCGGCGGCAATCCGGGCGCCGATTCCGGACGGCCTTTTCTATTACCGACCGGCCGCCGGCAGACTGGGTTCGGAAGCGGCGTGGGTGAATCCGGCTGCTTTGTTCACAAACCGCGCCTATGCTTTCCAGTTGATGACCGACTACCGCAACGGCGGTTATTTCGACAGCTGGGGCGTGGCCGTCGAAAGACAAACTATCGCCGTGGCGTATCGGTACCTCAATAACCCCGAAGGCGAGGATTATGAGGAATATGTTCTGGCCGGCGGTATGGGAATTGGCCGGACAGTAGCTCTGGGGATTGCCTATCGCTGGTTCAAGAATGGGCCGGGAATTTATGACAAACGCCATTACTGGAACATTTCAGCGGCATTACAGGGGACCGGTCCGTTTCGTCTGGCGGCGGTGCTGTCAAATCTCAATCGAGGGAAGATCGGCGACGAGCGCTCAGAGATGGAACAGCGGTACTCTCTCTCCTATCAGCCGTACGACATTCCTCTGACACTCTCGGCCGACGCTTTTCTGTCGAGCGGTCAGAAGCTCTCCGAGGCGGATCTGGTGTATCACGCGGCATACATGGTCAGTCAGGGGTTGTTTGTCGAAGGTCGTATCGACTCCGACCGCTCCTTTCAGATCGGATTGCGAGCCAACATCCTTCAGTATTTCACCGGCTGGCAGGGAGACTTCACCCGGGGCGGCAGTCATAGCAGTTCGACGGTCTATGGCGGGGCGACAAGCAACTATCAGGAATCTATTGTATCGCATAAGTAGTTCGACGAAGAACTCGCCGTCGGATCGGGTTGAACAACACTGTTAACTGTTGTGCCGGGTCTTGATTCCGCGTCAGCGGAATTGTGACCTGACACGAAACTCGATAGCTGGTCATGGCGGCAGGTCACATCCCGCCAAGGCGGGACAAGACCTGCTGCAACAATGATGTATCGGGTTATTTCAACAAGCCCCTGACTCTGGGAGCTATTCCTCATACCCGACATATTCCTGTTTCCAGCCGGTGCGCTGGAAGACGCGTATACAGGGTGTTTCGGGAGGTAGCTTGTTCGGATCATCAAGGTCCGTGTCGAATGACCACACGCGATTGGGAGGGACATAATAACTACCGCCCCACAGACCGGTAGCCTGTTGAGAACTCCACAAGTTAACCGCGGACCCGGACCAAGTGAAATTCTTGCCTGTCCAATCCTCAAGGAATCTAGGGAGGTTTTCGAAACCTCCGCTGTAATCCGTGGACGTTGTTTCCACATTGCCCGTTATATAAGAGACATTGACAGTTGTGTTGGCGGCAACTCGGCCACTTACCGCTCCGGAACTCAGGGCGTCGCTCCACGTATTGGAAAGAAATGTCACCGCATCCCCCATCACTGACGCGGGCTTCTTGTTAACTGAGTTGAAATCACCCCGAACATATACAGGATTCTCGCTGACAACAGAAAGGCCGGAGCCCAGCTCCGGGCCATTGTTCAAACGAACAGCAGGGAAATCACGTGACGCATCCTGGTCGGAGAAGTAGATCACTCCATTTGAAGGTCCGTACCCCTCACTGTAAAGCTTCGCGACGTCCAATTCGGTGACGTCAACGCCGACACTCTCCCGACCATCGTGGAACTGGTTATCGCTGAAAGTGAGAATACCTTTTGCCACCATATCAGCTGTAACATCAGTCCACACACTGCCGACCAATCTGAAAGCGGTTCTATCAAGAATCTTCAGGCTCGACTTGTGTTCATAGGAATCCGGGGTAGCGGTTCCGCGCTCAATGATCTGGTGGGGATCACCTGCGGTGAGCGGCAGAGCCAGAGAGGTCTGACCGTGGGCAGCATCCTGGACACGTCCCTGCCACCGAAACACGGAAGAATCATACCAATAGGGGTCGTCAGCGTCCAGCCAGCCGGCACCGTCTTTCATGGAGATGTAGTTGCCGTGAGTATCTTTAATCAGGACGTCACCGGCGGTGGTAGCCATGGATCCCTTGGAACCATGGAGAATGCCCCCGGCAGCGGTGACAAAGCTTTCCATTTTGAGGCTGCTCCCGGCCTGTATATAGAGATCGCCATTAGTGTGGACCCGTCCCACCAGGATCATATCGGGGCCGGGCGCGATTTCGAGGTCATTTTCGTAAAATACGGCAAACTGGAATATTGGAACCAGCGCCGCTTCAAATGACTGCTGCAACTCCATCCCAACAGCTTCCGCGGGGTTCACGGCAGTAGACGTCATCGTGAACGACTTGACCAAAGCATGAAGACCGGCCAAGGTACCGTTAGTAAGGATTCGGTGCTGGACAGTACCATCGCTCTGAGTCACGAATGAAACATTGCAGTTGTTCAACTGCACAGTCTCGGACGGCATAATGACGGGCGGTGCACCAGTACTATCATACTCAGTTTGCAGATGGGCTGCGGCTTTCTGCAAGCCGGCTTCGGCTGCGTAGAACGCGTTTACTTCCGCCAGCTGATTCAGGGCCAGCGTCAGCTCGTCATCGGAAGTCGATAGAGCAGCTAAGCCCAGCAATGTCAGCATGGCTACCATAATTACGGCAATGACAGCAGCGAAACCTCGCTGGTCGGCACGCACCAACTTAAGAAAAGCCATATAGTTACCTTTCTTTGTCACGGACAAAACTCCCTGCGTCTTATACGTATTGTTCTGTTTTATCGGAAGAAATGCAGAGTTTATGAAGCATCAAAAAAGGGCTGATTCGGTTTGAATCAGCCCTTTCCGTGGGGATTATTCCTCGTAGCCGACGTATTCTTGTTTCCAGCCGGTGCGCTGGAAGACGCGGACGGTCGGTGTTTCGGGCGGGAGTTTGTTGGGATCGTCGAGGTCCGTGTCGTAAGACCAGTTTCGATTGGGCGCCGTGTAGTGGCTCCCGTAGCTCCAGGGGCTGGTGGCCTGCACCGAAGTCCACAGATTCACGGCTGAGCCCATCCAGTTGAAGTCTCTGCCACTCCAGCTTTCGAGAAAGCGAGGCAGGTTTTCGAATCCGCCGCTGTAGTCCGAGGCTGTTGTTTCGACGTTACCGGTCAGATAGGAGACATTGACGGTCGTATTGGAGGCCACTCGGCCGCTGACGGCGCCCCAACTGCCGGCATCGTTCCAGCTGCCGGATAGAAAGGTGACGGCGTCGCCCATGACGGCGGCTGGTTTCTTGTTGATCGAATTGAAGTTACCGTTCATATAGAGCGGATTCTCACTGATGACGGAGAGGCCGCTGCCGAGTTCCGCGGCGTTATTTAAGCGGATGGCGGGGAAATCGCGGGAGGCGTCCTGGTCGGAGAAGTAGATTACGCCGTTGGCCGGACCATACCCCTCATCATAGAGCTTATCGATATCCACATCCGTAACATCGACATCTGTCCCTTCCCGTCCGTCACGGAACTGGTTGTTATTGAAAGTCAGAATACCTTTGGCGACCATATCGGCAGTGACGTCGGTCCAGACACCACCGACCAGTTTGTAAGCGGTCTGGTCGAGGATCTTCAGGGTGGCCTTGTGCTCATAGGAATCGGGATTACCGGAGCCTCGTTCGATTATCTTGTGGGGATCCCCACCGGCGCCGGCAGTCAAGGGCAAATTGAGCGGTCCCTGGCCGTGCGAGGAGTCCTGCACGCGTCCCTGCCAGCGGTAGACGGAGGAATCGTACCAGTACGTGTCGTCGGCGTCGAGCCAGCCGCCGCCGTCCTGCATGGAGACGTAGTTGCCATCGGTGTCCTTAATGAGGACGTCGCCGTTGTCGACACTGCCGGGTCCTTTGCGACCGTGGAGGATATTGCCCGAGGCCGTAACATAGCTGTCCATTTTAAGGCTGTTGCCTGCCTGAACCCACAGGTTGCCGTTGGAATGGACGCGACCCATCAGCGTCATATCCGGTCCGGGAGCGATCTCCAGATCGTTGCCGTAGAAGACGGCGAACTGAAAGATGGGCACGAGGGCTGCTTCAAACGACTGTGACAGTTCCACTTTGGCGTTTTCGGCCGGGTTGGTTGCCGTGGAAGTCATGGTAAATGATTTCACCAAGGCATGAAGACCGGCCAAGGTGCCGTTGGTGAGGATCCGCTGCTGCGCCGGACCGTCGCTGGCCGTCGTAAATGAGACCTCGCAGTTGTTCACGACCGCCTCTTCGGCCGGCATGAGCACCGGAGGAACACCGGTGCTGTCGTATTCCGTTTGCAGCTTGGCGGCAGCCTTTTCCAAACCGGCCTCGGCGGCGTAGAAGGCCTTTAATTCCTGTAAGTTGTTGCCGGCGATAGTCAGTTCGTCGTCCGACGTCGACAACGCCGCCAGGCCGAGGAGGGTCAGCATGGCGACCATTATCAGTGCAATAATGGCAGCAAAGCCATCATCGGATTTCAGTATCTTATTCATCTGCCACCTGCCTTTTAGATGCCCACGTTTCTCAGGAAGACCGTGGTATTGAATGTCCGGTATCGATACGGATCACTGACACCGGCCGCTTTTTTCTCGTAATCCGGGTTTTCCGAGCGGCCGGTCAAGGATATCAAGACTTCTCGGATGTCATCGGTGACGACCGGTTGATCCAGCAGCATGCCGTTTTTCATACGATACCGGAATTGTAAGTCTACTATATTTTCTGCATACATAAGCGGCGGTTGGCCGGGCAAGCCCAGGCAGAGCGACGGATTGTCCGGATTGGACAGCGTATCCAGGAAGAACTTAACCTGTGAGAGTGACAGTACAATGGCGTCCTTATCGAACGCTTTGGAGAGCGTGGCGCCGGCCGCCTGCTGTAGTTTCATACCGCCCGCGTCTACGGTTGAAATCTGGAACCATTCACCACCGCCCGAGTCCGGATGGAAGATGTATACCCACTGGCCATCGTCAAAACAGGAAACGTCGACGGCACAATCGAGTTGCGAGCCGGCAGTAGCCATGGCTGAGGCCAGATAGGTTTCACAGCCGGTAGAGGAATAGGTGATGGTGATGGTATCGGGGTTGGTGTTGGCGGCGACTATGGGGTCAATGCCCAACGGCAGGTCAAAGCCCGCCATCCTGATCTGGCGCCCCAGTTCATTGATCACGGCTCGCGCGTTTTGCTGAACGTTGGAAACATCGTCCTGGACCATGTAGTTCTGGTGCTGGGTAATGTACAGCTTAAAGATAGCGGTCGTGACAACCCCCATGATGGCAAGCGCGACCATAACTTCTAGAAAAGAGGTGCCTGCTCTGGACCGCAGGTTTGTTATTATCGTCTTCATAGTAAGCCTCTACAAAGAATCAGTTTTTATATAGGCCGTTACGGAATTGGTAATCTGGTTGGAGGAAATATCCAACCAGGAAGCTGTTATATCCACCTGTCGCAGGTGACTGCCGGCGTTGGAGACCGACCAGAAAAGCTCTATGCCCTGGGTCGTGTCCGAGCCGCTGCCGGGCATGTTTGAATTCCGCAACTGCTCCAGTTTCTCCTGCATGAGCTGCGAGGCCAGGGTGGCGTTATTGGACCAGTCATTGGTGTCCAGGGCGACCATAGCCATGTTAAGCAGCAACAAAAGCGATATGCTCAAAATCACCATGGAGATGAGGACTTCGAGCAATGTCAGCCCATCTTGATTGGTAACGGATCGTATCTTCATTATATTACCCTTCCAGTTTCTCCCGGATACTAAGTAAATGATATGCCGATGGGAGCAAAAGTTCATCAGTGGGACGGGGGTGCGGTGTAAGCTGAAGGCCGACAATGCCATATCCGCCAGATGTGGCAGAAAGGGGAGCTGACGATACAATTCCGACAGTGTGCCAAACTGTCTGCCGGGGTCGATTTTCGGGCCGGATTGACCATAGGATATGGGAACTTCTCCATACCCGAGCAGGTTGCCTAAAATACAGTCGGTCGTACCGGGCCGATCCGGGGTTCGGTGTCGTTGATTGGCTTCATGTGCTTTTGAGGAAGGAGGTTAGCTCATGCCCAACGCGTCCGAAGTGTTTGTCCGGGCCCTTCAAAACGAACAGGTCGAGTACATTTTCGGGGTGCCGGGTGAAGAGAATATCGATTTCCTGGAAGCGGTACGAGCATCCGATATCAAATTCATATTGACGCGACACGAGCAGGGGGCCGGGTTTATGGCCGACGTGTACGGTCGGTTAACCGGTAAGGCCGGGGTCTGTTTGGCGACTCTGGGCCCGGGAGCAACCAACTTTATTACGCCCATTGCCGACTCCTTTCTGGATCGGTCTCCGGTAGTGGCTATCACCGGTCAGGCGGATACGTTGAGGCTCCACAAAGAATCGCACCAACATATCGACATTGTCTCTATGCTCCGGCCCGTGACGAAATGGAACACTCGCATCGAGCGACCGGACATCGTAGCCGAGGCCGTGCGCAAAGCTTTCAAAGTGGCCGAGGCGGAGAAGCCGGGAGCCACGCACCTGGAGTTCCCGGAAAACGTGGCCGAGGAAGAATGCAAGAACCCGACTATCTTCAAAGTCCATAAGGTGCGCCGCCCGGCGCCCGATTACAAGGCCGTCAACGCCGCGCTGGAGTTTATGCGACAGGCCCACAAACCGCTCATTCTGGCCGGCAACGGCGCTATCCGAAAGCGGGCCACCAGGCAGTTGCGCATACTGCTGGACAAAACATCCTTCCCTATTTGTAACACGTTTATGGGCAAGGGAGCGGCCGGGGCGGACTACGCACACAATCTGTTCACGATCGGACTACAGACCCGTGACTACGTGACTTGTGCTTTCGAAGAAGCCGACCTGATTATCTGCATTGGCTATGACCTGGTGGAGTACGCGCCCCAGTTCTGGAATCCCAACGGCGACAAGCGCATCGTCCACCTCGATTTCAATCCGGCTGAGGTTGATTACTGGTACAATCCGGACGTGGAAATGGTGGCTGATATTGCCTCGTCCCTGTGGGAACTGAATGAACTCATCGATGATACCTTCACTTCGCAGGAAGTCGCCTGGGCGGACAAGTACCGCCGGGGAATACTGCGCGACATACACGAGTATGATGACAGCACGGCCTTTCCCATCAAACCGCAGAAGATTCTTCACGACGTGCGGCAGGTGATGGATGACCAGGATATCGTTATCTCGGACGTGGGGGCCCACAAAGTCTGGATAGCGCGCATGTACATCGTGCACGAGCCCAATACCTGTATCATCTCCAACGGCTTCGCCAGCATGGGTATCGCCCTGCCGGGAGGAATCGCGGCCAAACTGGTCTATCCCGACCGCAAAGTTCTGACTATTTCCGGAGACGGTGGGTTTCTGATGAACATACAAGAGCTGGAGACAGCCGTGCGGCTGGGTACGTCGACGGTGAACATGGTCTGGACGGACCGGACATTCGGTCTTATCGAGTGGAAACAACAAAGCAAGTTCGGCCGGGCATACGGTACCAGGTTTGAGAATCCGGATTGGATCAAGCTGGCTGAAGCCCATGGAGCGATGGGTATGCAAGTGCGTGAAGGGGACAATCTTCAAGAGGTGCTTAAGGAGGCCTTTGCCAGTGACAAACCGGTGGTGATAGACTGTCCGGTTGACTATACTGAGAATATCAAATTGACCGAGAGGCTGGGCAAGCTGGTCTGCCCGGTGTAGTGACCGGCACAACGCAGAATGCGGACAGGTCGCGACCTGTCCCTGCATGATAGTTGGTTAGGTCCAATAAACGTGGATATATATGTAGGTCATTACTTTACGGTCCTGACGTTTGGGTGTCAGGTCCGCAAGGAACCTGACCTCCATCTATACATACGATTACAGGAGTAACTTATGGCACAAAACTATAAGATGTATCTGGGCGGTGAGTGGGTCGATCGTGACAACACAGTTGAAATCCGATCACCGTATGATGATTCCGTTGTCGGCAATGTGGCCCTGGCCGGCAAAGATGACTATACCAAAGCAATCGAGATCGCTGAGGACACGTTCAAAGTAACGCGCGAATTGCCGTCGTATAAACGTCAGGAGACGTGTCAGGCCGTCGCGGACGCACTGCAGGAGAATATCGATGAACTCGCGACCCTGATGGCGCGTGAGCTGGGCAAGGCATACCAGGACGCCAAGGTCGAAATCACCCGGGCGATAGGCGTCTTCAAGATCGCCGGCGAGGAAGCCAAGCGCATGGGGGGCGACATCATTGACCTCGACTGGTCGCCCGGCTCGGAAGAGCGAGTGGGGCTGGTCCGGCGCTTTCCGAAAGGGGTGATCGCCGGCATCTCCCCCTTCAATTTCCCGCTGAATCTCGTATGCCACAAAGTGGCGCCGGCCATAGCTTCGGGAAACACGATCGTTATCAAGCCAGCCTCGGCAACCCCCATTATGGCGCTCAAACTGGCCGAGATCATTGATAAGACTGACCACCCTAAAGGGGCCGTGTCAATACTTCCCGGATCGTCGAAAAACGCTTCTCCTCTTCTCGAGGACCCACGGGTCAAGCTGATTACATTCACAGGTTCAGCGGAAGTGGGCTGGTGGATCAAGGAAAACGCCGGCAAGAAAGAAGTGGTACTGGAGCTGGGCGGTAACGCCGGGGCGATCGTGGCCGATGATACCGATCTGGATTTCGCAACGACCCGTATCACCAAGGGCGGGTATGCCATTGCCGGGCAGTCCTGTATTTCCGTGCAACGGGTCTATGTGCATGAAAATGTCTATGACGAATTTCTCGAGATGTTCGAAAGCAAGGTGGCCCAACTGAAAATCGGCGACCCCACCGATCCCGAGACGGATATCGGCGCCATGGTGGATCGCGAATCGGTGGAGAACAGCGTCAAGATGATCGAGGCGGCGGTCAAGGGCGGCGCCAAACTCGTGATCGGCGGTGAAGACAAGGGTAAGCTCGTGAGCCCGACCATACTGACCGACGTGAAAGCATCGATGGACGTCTGCGCCAAGGAGGCTTTTGCACCGTTGGTCGTGGTTATCAGGTACACTGATTTCAAGAAAGCGGTGGCCGAAATCAACAATTCCGATTACGGGCTGCAGGCGGGCGTGTTCACCCATCGCCTCAAGGACATCTTCTATGCCTTCAAGCATATTGACTGCGGCGGCATTGTCATCAATGACGTGCCGACGTACCGTGCGGATCATCAGCCGTACGGCGGCATGAAGGACTCCGGCCTGGGCCGGGAGGGTATCCGCTACACGATCGAAGACATGACGGATGTGAAGATATTGAGTGTGAATTTGAAGTAGGGGGAGGCTTCACGAAGTATCCAGAGGCAGGTGGCGACGGCCGTCCACGGGCTGCGCCATCATCTATCTAAGCCGGTGTCGTCGTATTATTTCTTCCGGCACGGGCTGAGCGACGGCCGGTTGTACGGGCACCAGGTTCTTGTCGAGGACCGGCGGATCGATGGGTGGTCGCGGCCCCGGATCAGGCGTAAACGGCGTCGGTCCACCGCCGAATACGTATTCCACGAGATATGTGAGATCCGCCACGTTGCCGTTGGCACTGTCCCCGTTAATATCGATCAGATTGCGAGGCCAGAAGACGTTTTTCGCTCCCTGAAACAAATAGGCCACCAGATCAGTTATGTCGGTTACGTTGGCGGACAGGTCATAATTGATATCTCCCGGAACAAAGAGGCCTATGTCGTGATAGGGCATAAGCTGCGCATAAATGTCATAAGGGGAGAATTCGTCTCGCCAGGCCATCACAGTCTGTCCGGCCAAGTCGAGCGCTACACTGTAGTGGGTCCCGAAAATCCCGGAATTTCCATGCGAGTTATTCACGCGAACATTGTGGCCAATTAGCTCACCGTTAGCGTCGATCTTCTGAACATACACGTCGTAATAAAGGCGTCCCCAGGAAGATTTCGGGTGGAGTCGCGAATCCGACCAGCAAGCAACTACGTAGCCGCTGTCGTTGCACGTGATCTGTGGAATCATGAGGACGTTGGTATTGAAGAGCGAATCGGCATCGTTAACTATCATGGCATCATACTTCGGGCTACCGTCGGCATTGAAGCCTCGCACCCACAAATGCCACGCGGCCTCATAGCCGGGTATATGATTATGTAGCGCACCGAACCATATCATATAGAAGTCACCATCCGATTCCATGGTCAGGCTGAGATAATTCGGCCAATCACGCGGGCAGGCCTGCGGATCGAACGGATCGACACCGATACATTCGGCCAACTGTATATCCGTGGCAGGAGTACCATCGGCATTGAAGACCACGTAGAGGATCTTCATATAGTCGTTATTGCGCGCAATCCAACTAACGACGAATCGTCCGTCATCGGCGACCGCGATCTGAGGCGCCTGAGTGATCCAGTTCAGCTGCTCCAGCCCGGGCATGGGGGTAAGTGGCGCCTCATGAGCCCAGATTATCGCGCTCAACGTATCCGGTTCCGGATAATACAACCTGACCGGTATTCTGTTTACGACCAGCCCATAGGTCGCAGCCCATGTCAGAGCTACCACATTTTGATTGTTTATGTCCCCGGCTGCATCTGATTCATAGGTGAGGCTGGACAGTGTATCCTCACAGTTCACCCGGATTGGATGCTCGTGAACGTTTCCATTGGCGCCAATTCGGAAACCGAGAATATTCGCGTTTGAATAGGGAATAAGTGCTTCGCCGGCGAAATTGCAAGTGAACGGGTGCCAGCCGCGCGGCACGTAGACGGTGTCACCGGGGCCGGTATACGGGAGAATTCTCGTGGTCGGGAGCACCTGGTTGCCCTGATTGTCCGTTGTATAGACGAAAAACTCGCGATCGTGCGGAATTGTCCCGGTGTCCAGGCTCACGTAATAGGACTCGTGTACGCGATGCTGATTATCAAAAGCTACCGACGGCCAGAGCGCTTCCTGCAGATGTGGGGTCGTGGTATCGTAGAATACGAAGTCATCGCGCGTCACGAGGTCCTGCGTTGCTCCGGTTGAGATAATCAGCATCAACCCCGAACAGCAAAACCAAAACATCCGAGCAATCAGAGACACGGGCATGCCGACTC
>CAZLBP010000062.1:0-17147 GCA_964557855.1 uncultured Ignavibacteriales bacterium
GGCAACAACTATTGCCGATACAACACACAGCCCCGCCCCAAGCGGGGCTGTCGTGTATTGCGGAACCATGTTTCTAGCGAGGCCTAATACAATCTGCTAGCCCGGGCCCATCAGTTTGGCGAATTCTTTCAGGAGTTTCTCGTCGAAGGCATTGTCCATAGAAAACATGATCTTGAGGGCAGGAAAGGTATCGATGGCGCCCTGATAGACTCGCTCAGTTGTCATAGCATCGAACGTATCACAGATCGCCACTATCTGGGAGAAGATGTGCATCTCTTTCAGGGTTATGCCGTTGGGATAGCCGTTGCGATCTCCCCGTTCATGATGTTGCAACACCGGATAGTAACTGGTTTGTGCTATTTCATCAGTTTTGGTGAGCAGCTCTACTCCCATCTGCGGATGCCTCTTCATGATTTCCAGTTCGGTGGGATTGAGGGGCGCCCGTTTGTTTAGTATTCTGTCCGATATACGCGATTTGCCGACGTCGTGCAGGAGAGCGCCGACTCCCAATTCGTGCAGCTCGGCCTTTTCGGTAAGACCTATCTCCTGTGCCAGGGCGATAGCAAACGTACAGACATTGACGGAATGAGTATACGTGTAGTAGTCGAAGGAGGTTAGCTTCAGCAGATTGTGGAATGCCTCGCGGCCCTTGAGAATGAACTCCATGGTGTTGGCCACCAGATCTTTGGATCGTTGAATATTCTCACCATAGGTTGGATTGGCAAGCACGTCCTTAACCAATTCGGTCGATGTTTCATAGAGGATACTGGCCTTCTTCTCCTCTTTGATGGCCGGGTCGGTCAGTATTTTGGGCAGGTTCTTTTCAATGTACTTCTGATAACGGTCTTTGTTGGCATCAACTATGTACACTCGGTCGACCCGGTTTTCCAGGAGGCTCTGGCGGGTCTTATCAGTGAAGGGGAGGTTGGCGGAACGATACAGCACCAGATTCCGGTCGACGCGGATATACAGATCGAAATCGAGCACCGAATCCACCCGTAACGAGTCCAGCAGGACCGACAAATACTTCGGTTCCGCACTTATTTTCGTAAGGCCAGGTATCATGGGCATATACCATGTCCTCTGAAGTTCAGTATAGACCAAAACGGCTGTCGCGGCGCCATCGGTAAGTATATCGGCAGCGGCAGGGTAAAAGTTAAAACCCCTCGACAGTTGTCGAAGGGTTCTTGCAGGAGGGATGCTATGGAAAATGGCTTTTCAGCCGCCGTACGATTTGATGGTCGTCAGTACCGAGTTTAGGGACGTCGTTATCTCACCAAGGATTCTCGAGTACCTCCTGAGCAATTCCGAGTATTGCCAGCGCATCTGAAAGGCCTTCTGGGGGAAATCAAACATTTCCAGTAAAGTCGCTTTGTATATTTCGTCGATGTACTTGATGACGTAGTACGGATAGTCCGGAATATTGGCGTCATCGACTTCCCCTTTGCTGATTCGATCCCGGTAGACTTCTGTTTTCTCCAGTATGACGGTTCCGAAACACCAGGGCGTCATGATGATCCCCAAATTGGCGCCGTCGGTATAAAACCGGATAACGGATCTCATAAGCTGGTCGACGATAACACCTCGCGCCCGGAGATACGACAGCGTCTCGAGATTCTCCGGTTCGGTAGTGAACAGTTTCTCATTGAGGCGGGACCGCTCCTCTTTCGCCTTATCAAAAGTTCTTTCCAGGAAATTGTAGAAATCATCAAAGTGTACTTTGGCATTTTCGGACAGGGTCATCATGTAGAACCCTTTGTCATCCTTGCGGACTTTGGGTTCATTTGCCGCAGCCAGTCTTTCATTTGAAAACCCTTTACGATATCTGCCGTCCAACATAGGTGTCCTCCACAGTTCGATTTGTATCTGCAGGGACTATGAGCATAGGTTGTGCCGGTGCATTCAGCGGCGCCGGGACAACCACTTGATTCCTTATGTTCTTCTGGACCAATAACTTCAAGGACCTCGTGCGGCGTACGGATATAATTACTCGGTTTGCAACATATGGCAAACGTCTTCACATATGACCGAGATTTCACAGGCGCTGTATGCAAGCAAACAGCGCCTCGTGAGAATTCGAGTCGAGCAATGTTTCTGGACAGTCCGTTTGGAACCGGCTTGATCGCCGCCGTTGTCGTCTGATATGTTGTTCCAGGAATGAGAAATCTGAGGGAATCACGGACGACACAGCCCGAGGCTACACAACCGGCAGGGTCCTCTCGATCAGCACATTGTGCCGGGCCGTCGCAGGCAGCTATCGAGGTGCTTTCTGAGCCATCATTTGCAACCTTCGATTGCTCTACATCAAATCCTGTGGAAACTCCATAATCGTCAAATAGAACCGAGGTTAGTATTTACCCCAAAACCGTTGATACACAATTCACAATTTGTTTGACATCCGCTTGCCGCATCAGTAAGTTTATCTTCTAGTGGAGAAAGGAATACTTATTCGGAGGATATTGTACATTGAATCGTAAGTACTTAACTCATGCAAGTTTAATTGCGATAGCAATCGCATTCATCATGTCCTGGGGAGTCTTCTTCACAGGTTGTGATGATGACGATAATGGTCCTGTGGACGGAGGGAGCACCAGTTCCTGGGCAGTCGTCGAACCGCTTCTTGAAGGAAATCACTTCCGCAGCGTCGTTTTTGTCGACGAGAACACCGGTTGGCTGGTTGGCAAAGAGGGGATTGTTCTAAAAACTCAGGACGGCGGGGTAAATTGGATGTTGGAGCGGACCAACTCGGTTTCAGATTTGTGGGACATTCAGTTCTTTGACGCAGACACAGGCTGGTTGGTGGGTGAAGAAGGGACCATTCAACGGACCATGAACGGCGGTCGATCGTGGTCAGACGATGACCTGCAGGTAACGGAGAAGGCGGTTTATGGTCTGAAGTTCGCGTCGGGACGAAAGGGATTCGTGGTTGGCGAAGATACGACTCTATTGTACTCGATCGACGGCGGACGTCGCTGGAACACCAGTAAGGTAGCGGTAGGCACCGAAAGGTATAATCTGTATGCGATCGATATCTTCGATACAACGGCAATCGTAGTCGGAGAGGACGGCCTCATACTCAACGGCAGTGGCTATGACAAAGTTGTCCCGCGCCTGGTTACGGATAGTATCAGCGCCGACACTTTTCTGAGTATCGATACTACCTTAGATATCGACACCGTAATTGTGCCGCCGGACACCACAATCGTAATAGATACATTAACTGACAGCATCACGTACGTCCTGGATACGTTGCTGTTAACGGTAGATACGGTCTGGTCGAACTGGACTATGAACACGTCGGTCACCGGCCAGGCACTCCGGTCGGTAGAGCTTGTCGATGCCGGCACTGCCTGGGCCGTTGGTGACAACGGAACAATCATCAAGACGACAGACGGGGGCGGCAGTTGGGAAGTTCTCGATACCGTGGTCGCCGACGATCTGCAGCAAGTACATTTCACGAGCCAGTCAACCGGCTGGATAGTCGGTCGCAACGGCACGATACTGACCACAAGCAACGGGGGCGACACCTGGTCAATTGTCGATACCGATTTCAATTATGACCTGTTTGACATGAGTTTTCCGGCATCCGGTGAGATCTGGCTGGTTGGTTCGCTGGCGCTGTTCAACTCTAGCGATGGCGGCAGCTCGTGGGAGGCTGTCCCGACCGGTACGGCACTGCTCCCTTCGTTTAATGATGTTGCGTTCGCTGATGGTGATATTGGCTTGGTGGTCGGCAATAGCGACGCTGTTTTGCGAACCGAGGACGGGGGTGACACCTGGGAATACCGTCGCCGGGGAACCCAGTTCACGTCCAGCACGTGGTTCCGGGAAGTGCAATTTCTGAACAGTTCGGTCGCCTGGTGTGGGGGTGGAACGGGCGTACTTCCGTACGACGGTTACCTGCTCAAGACCACGGACGGTGGTGACACCTGGGAGGAAAGAATCTTCGACAACAACACTCCTCCCGCACTGGGGCTCATTCGCGACCTGCACTTCGTGGGCGATTCGACAGGATGGCTGATTGACATTGATCAGATTCTCCATACAACGGATGGTGGCGCGACATGGCAGAGTCAAAGTCCGATGACCACGGAAGAACTCAATGCCGTGCAGTTCATAGACAGCGTCACGGGCTGGATTGTGGGCTCCGGCGGTTCGGTACTGAAGACGGAGAACGGAGGTACAAATTGGTTCAGCGCTGCCGTTAGAGACTCGATCGTATCTATTGACACCACTTTTGACTCGGAAGTCCCTGATTCCATTATTGCTATCGACACTACCAGGATTGAGTTGCCGACGGCGCCCCCGATTAACCTCTACGACGTGCATTTCGTGGACGCCAATACCGGCTGGGCGGTCGGTGACGCGGGCTCCGTTCTGCGAACGGATACCGGAGGTCAACTGTGGGTAGAGCAGACGACGACGGTAAGTGAGAAGCTGAGTGCGGTCCATTTCATCGATACCAACACCGGCTGGATAGTGGGAGCGATGGGGACCATCCTGAATACGACGAATGGCGGCACGACCTGGACCGTTCAACCACCTCCTGATTTCCGCAATCTGGGTGCCGTCTTCCCCCTGAATGCCAATGACGTTTGGATTGTGGGTGAGAACGGTCTGATACTGTCAACGACCAGCGGCGGCAACTAAAAGCGTTGTGCGCAGGGATCGGCAGCAAGACCGATTCCTGCGCATCCTGACATGGCGCTGATTTTTCCTAATCTATCCAATCACAGATAAAGACATTGGTCTCGCCTTGCTCCGCATTGTCTCGATTGGAGCAAAAGACGAGCTTGCGACCGTCATGGGAAAACATCGGGAAGCCATCGAAACTCGGATTATAAGTTATCCTCTCTATTTCCTTCGTTTCAATGGTTATCATATAGAGATCAAAGTTCCGTCCCTTCGGATCATCCATGTTTGAAGCAAAGATGATGCGTTCACCATCCGGATGGAAATACGGCCCGAAATTGGCCGCCCCGTTGTCAGTCAACTGGATGGGCTGTCGATCCTTGAGGCTCATGATGTAGATTTCGAGATGACTGGGCCGGATCAAACCGTCAGCCAACAGTCGTTTGTATTCAGCGAGCGTGTCACCGGTGGGACGGGACGCGCGCCACACAATCCACTGGCCGTTAAGTGAGAAAAAACCACCGCCGTCATATCCCGGCTCATCGGTCAGTTGTTCCACATTGCCGCCGTCCGGATCCATCATGAACAGTTCCAGATCGCCGGTCCGCACTGACGTAAAGAGTATTTTATCTCCATTTGGCGAATAGACGCACTCGGCATCGTAGCCGGGCGTATCCGTCAGGCGCCTGATATTGGATCCCTCCGGGTTAGCCTTGAAAACATCGTATGACTCGTACAAAGCCCAAACGTAACCCTGAGACAGGTCGGGTTTGGAGGGACAATCGTAGCCGCCCAGGTGCGTGGAAGCATAGATAATGGCGCTGTCGTCGGGGGCGATAAAGGCGCAGGTGGTAGCGCCCAGGCCGGTCGATACCATGCGTAAATTGGAACCGTCGGCAAACATTCGAAAAATCGCGTCACAGTCCAGATCGCCGCGGGTGGCCTGGAATATCAGCTCGTCACCGTCGTACGAAAAATACGCCTCGGCGTTCTGGCCGCCAAAGGTCAACTGGCGAACGCTGGCCAGATGCTTTTCCCCTTCGAACAGGGTGGCGTGCCTGAACGTCTCCTTATTCCTGGCCACATCGGTCTTCTTATCTTCGACCTTCTTGACACAGCCAAATCCTAATAATACTCCGATCAAACTCACGGACGTAATCCTCAGTGCAACTTTCATTTTCAATCTCCTCACAGACTCGTATATTGCCGGTTCAGGCCTCAATATGTAACACATTACGGCCCGAAAGGAAACAGCGAAAGCGAGGTTTACCGTGAAAAAGATAATCATGGCCGTTCTCATGTGCATTGTCTGCATGTCGAGCGTCCGGTCACAAGATTCGGTGGATGTCCTGGCTAAAGTCCTGGGTGAGGTTGGATTTACTCGCGAAGACCTGGGATACAGGCCGGCCGGTTATTGGAGCCGATTTCCTCTTGATATCCCCCACCGGCTGACCTCGTTTGACGCACTGTTCGCCGAACCGTTGAAGCTGTATGATTATTCCATGCTAATGTCCAACACTGTCGAAACCTACCTGGACCAGACTTATGCAGACACGGCCGACGACGGCCTTTACAAGCTGGTTTACAGTCTGGGCGTGGATAAGAAGTTGGGCGGATTTCGGTCTTACTCGGCGAACCTGCGGCCGGCGCCCGAGGTCGACGAGCCAGTGGTGGCTGCGGTGGAGGGTTTGTATGCACAGGCTGACAGGCAGGTCGAATTCTACACGTTTGGCAGTCGCTCGGAGTCGCCGGATATCAAGCAGACGGTTCGGGACAAGACGGTCGCCCTCCCGGACACAGTTCAGACCATTGTGGCTGAATTGATCGTCAATCTAACCGACGCCATCAGGTGGCGCGACCTGGCGTTCCGCAACTGCGATCGGGAAGACATGGAGCGTGCCTTCAATATCCGCGACCTCGCCAACACGCAGGGGGACGGGATGGTTTACTATCCGGAGTTGGACGATATCGCCGCGACAATCGACTGGTCCTCGCTACACTATGCCGGTCTGAAGATGGCGTCTGCAGCGGAACGGGCCGAGAGAAAGCTTATTCGCTACGCCCGACAGATTCCTGAGGACTTCGAAACGGAGTTTAATACTCCATTCGGGAAAATCGCCATATTTTCAGGAGTCAACAGAACCGAACCTATTCCTCCGCCAAAGATGTTCAGTCGGCTGCGGGCTTCGATTCCAAATTGGACGGAGTTCGATGCTACCAATTCACTGCTCATTATCGATTTCGGGCGGAATATGATATACCAAGGGACACCAGGAGCAACGGCGTCACTGTCGAATCCGGTTTCCGTTGTTATTGACCTGGGGGGTAACGATTACTATGGCTACGAACGGAACAGCTATCCCCCATCAGCCGGTGTGGGTCTGATGGGTTTAGGTCTGGTTCTCGATTCTGACGGCGATGATCACTACAACGGTTCCATCTATGCCCAGGGCGCCGGGCTGTTCGGCGTCGGCATTGTCTCTGATCGACGCGGGAATGATGAGTACACGGCCGAGCTCTCCGCCCAGGGCTGCGGGTATTTCGGCATGGGATTGTGTCTGGACGGGACCGGCGATGACAGGTATTACCTGTACGGTGATGGCCAAGGCCTTGGCGGTATCGGGGGCGGGATCGGAGTGTGTGCTTCGTATTCAGGGAATGATGAATATGTCGCGGAACCGTACGCCGACGTATACGATCGCGGCGACTACCATAGCGAACACAAGATAAACAGTAACGTTGCCCAAGGGGCGGGATTCGGGCGGCGCGGGGATGGGTCCGACGGTCATGCCTGGGCCGGCGGTCTGGGGGCAATCATCGATACGCATGGTGATGACCGGTATTATTCCGGCAACTGGACGCTTGGGGTCGGCTACTGGTTCGGGACCGGCATTGCGATCGATCGCGACGGGAACGACACGTACGAGTCGTGTTATTTCACGCAAGGCTCCGGCGCGCATTACTGCAACGGTATTCTGATCGATGAAGGCGGGAATGACAGACATGAACTCTACGAAACGGCTGGGGCGGCGCTGGGCTTCGGCTGGGACTACACCAACGCGTTTCTGATCAATAAGGGCGGCGACGATCTCTATCGGGCGAGCAAGATCTCGATGGGATTGGCGCAGATACGGTCCAATGCGTTCTTAGTAGACATCGGCGGCAACGACCAGTACTACCTGGGAGAGAACACCCCTGGTTTTGGTGAGGCTACATTCCGGGAAGGTTACGACAAACCCGGACAACTGTCGGCTTATTACAGCTATTCCAAGTCGTTTGGCGGTTTCATTGACATCGGCGGCGATGACCGGTATTACCGGCTTAATGATGAAGGTGAGTTTGCCGACAGTGTTGCAGTCAACAATTCGCTCTGGCTGCAGCCGAATCGGGCTGATACTCTATTCGGGCATGACAACTACGGGGTGGGGATTGATGTCGAGAGCGGGACGGTGCCGGAGTTGGGGAGGTGGGGAGAGTAAAGTGAAAGACGACATACTTACGTATAGAGAAATGTGTGATGCTGAAGGCGCACAATCTTAAAAAGCACGACAAGATCGAGTTATCATATATTAGGCGATGTCAAGATTGGGATTCGCTGAGAATAAAAGGCAGAACCTCAAGAGGTCCTGCCTTTCATTGTCTTCGACAGTGTTCGAACTAATCAGAACTACTTGACTAGCCCACTCCCACCACTTCGATATCAAACGTCAAATCCTGGCCGGCCAGCGGATGGTTAGCGTCGATCGTGATCTTGTCTTCTTCGACATCGGTAATGACCACTTCCAGCATCTGACCGTCGGTCCGTTTCATCTGAAGCCGCGTGCCGACTTCAGGCTTGACATCGTCGGCCAAACGGGCCTTATCCACTTCCGCGACCAGTTCATCGCGCTTCGGGCCGTAAGCTTGATCGGTCGGGATCGTGATCGTCTTGGATTCGCCGACTTCCATACCAACTACCCCCTGTTCGAAACCGGGAATGACCTGACCCTGCCCGACCGTGAAGCTCAGCGGATCGCGTCCGCTGGACGTATCGAACCGGGTACCGTCGTTTAACTTGCCGGTATAATGGACCTTGACAGTATCGCCTTCTTTCACTTTCGGCATGTTCATTTTCCTCCGTTCTTGCCGTTTACGCATAGGCACGGCAATCAAATCGCCAATCTTCAATTCCAAAGATTCGCCCACCAGATTAACTGTCCCACAAGAAATGACGGGGAGATCACAACTTGAAGAAGGTCACCGTGGCAGACCTGTTCTGTTTCTCAATATTATCGTCCGATATTGGCAAGTCAATAGTAAATTGGGATGTTTTCTCGTGGCTATGCGGATAGACAATCAGTAGTTTTCACTGATTTGAGGACATGTTCGTCTTTTTCAGAATCGCGTACAAATACTGCAGGCGGTCAGTATCAACAATGTTCGTCAAATCCAAAATCACCTGTGCGCGGCCGGTGAGTGACAATTCCATCGGGCAGTCCGTAGCTTTGCCGAGTGACTCTACGAATTCTCGCGTGAGCTGTTTCCCTTCCTCCATGAACAGGTTCACCCGGCTGTCCCGCAGTTTGACCTTTTCGAAGCCGTGCGCGACCGCCAGAGTCTTCAAACCGGCGGCATCGAGCAGGTTGGCGGACGAATGCGGCATTTTGCCGAAACGATCCGTAATCTCGTCCCGGATTTTCTCGACTTCATCGATATTCCGGCAATCGGCAATACGCCTGTACAAATCCACTTTTTGCTCGCGGTTGGTGACATAGCTGTCGCTGAGATGCGTTTCCACGTCGAGCTCGAGTTTCGTTTCCGGCAGTCTTTGGATTTCGACGCCCTTGGCTTCGGCCACCGCCTCTTCCAACAGCTTGTTGTACATGTCGAAACCGATCTCCTCGATGAACCCGGCCTGGCGGGTGCCAAGCAGGGTTCCGGCACCGCGAATTTCGAGGTCCCGCATGGCCAGGGCGAAGCCGCTGCCGAGATCGGAGTGGGCTTCCAGCGCACGGAGACGCTTGATGGCGTCGGGGCGCAGCCGTTTTATCGGCGGGCAGAGCAGGTAAGCATACGCCCGGGTGGCGCTGCGGCCGACTCTCCCCCGCATCTGGTACAGTTGCGCCAGACCGAACTTGTCGGCGCGGTTGATGATAATAGTGTTGGCTGAAGGTATGTCCAAACCGGATTCGATTATCGATGTGCACAGCAGCACGTTGTGCTGTTTGGCCAGGAAGGACAGCATGATGCCTTCGAGTGATTTCTCGTGCATCTGGCCG
Source organism: uncultured Ignavibacteriales bacterium (assembly GCA_964557855.1). GTDB lineage: Bacteria > Zixibacteria > MSB-5A5 > GN15 > FEB-12 > JAJRZL01. Next base: position 9,891 of record CAZLBP010000062.1, read on the forward strand.
TGGGCGACGGCGATCTTTGCCTGCGGCACGATTTTGGTCAGGTAACGATGCATGGCCTCGATCGTCTGTACCCTGTTATGAACGAAGAAGATCTGGCCGCCACGGTCGATTTCGCGCAGAATGGCGGTGGCGATTATAGCCGGGTCAAACTCCACGATTTCGGTGATGATGGGCAGTCGGTCCTTGGGTGAGGTTGTGATGAGACTCATGTCGCGGACGTTGATGAGAGACATCTGGAGCGTGCGTGGAATCGGCGTGGCGGACATGGAGATGGTGTCAACCGTCGCTCGAATCCGGCGCAGTTTTTCTTTGTGGCGCACTCCAAAACGGTGCTCTTCATCTACAATCAGCAGGCCCAGATCTTTGAAGACGACGTCTTTGGAAAACAGGCGGTGCGTGCCGATGACCAGGTCAACTTTGCCTGCGGCCAGATCTTCGACCGTCGCCAGTTGTTCTTTGCGGGAACGAAATCGGGAGAGCATTGCGATGCGCACGGGGAAGTCGGCTAACCGCTCCGAAAACGTCTGGAAGTGCTGCTGAGCGAGGATCGTGGTCGGAACCAAAATAGCCACCTGCTTACCCTGTTCAACTGCCTTGAACGCCGCCCGTATGGCGACCTCGGTCTTGCCGTATCCAACGTCACCGCATACCAAACGATCCATGGGGCGTTCGTTGGCCATATCCCGCTTGACATCGACAATGGCCTTCTCCTGGTCCGGTGTTTCCTCGTACGGGAACGATGTCTCCAGTTGTTTCAGCCAGACGGTATCCTCCCCGAAAGAGAACCCGGTGCGATTCTTGCGTTCGGCATAAAGACGGACAAGGTCAGCGGCCATGTTTTCGACAGCTTTCCTTGTCTTCTTTTTCAGCTTCTCCCAGCCGGGACCACCCAGGCGGGTTACGGCAGGCGCGGTATCCTTGCCGGCGTATTTCGAAACGCGATTGAACTCGTGAATAGGCACATAGAGTCGATCCTTGTCGGCATATTCCAGAAGCAAACAGTCGCGGTTTTTGCTATCGACGGTAATTGTCTCCAAACCCAGGTATTTGGCAATACCGTGATCAGTATGGACCACATACTCCCCTTTATCCAGACTCGAATAGTCCGAGATGGCCACCCCTTCTTTAAACTTCTTCTTTCGGACGCGACGGTGATACCGGCTGAAGATCTCGTGATCGGTGAGAAGGGCAAACCGGCCCGCCTCACAGACAAAACCTCCCTTCAAGTCCGCGACTTCAAAGTGTGGGCTCGCACCGTCTCCGACCCGCTCGGCGATTAGATCGCTGAGTCGCTCCACCTGGCCGCGGGTGTCGGTCGCTATGAAATAGGCAACGCCGACCGTCTCCCAGTCCCTGATGGTATCGATCAACATGTCCAGCCGCGAACCCAGCGACGGATGCGGATGACAGGCGAAATCGATAATGTCCGGCCGCCCTCCCTTGAACGGGACACGGTCTACCACGCTTTGGGATCGCAGAGACGAAAAGGCGGCTTCCGGATCATAGAAATACGCTTCCGGTCGCGGCAGGCTGGGGAGTTTGTTTCTGAGCCTGTCGTGCAGGTTATGACCCTCGCGAATGATAGAGTCGACCTCGGCCCGGAGGTTGCCTTCCCCGTCAAAAATGACTATAGCGTCGTCATTTATGTAGTCAACAAGCGATCCTTGCGCCACACCGAACATGGTGGCCAGCCACTCCAGGCCCGGTAGTTCCGGGTCATTGAGGTAACGGATGCGGATGTAGTCGGCTTCGGCATCGGGCAGGCTTGATAAATGACCTTCGAGACTCTCCTGTGTAATGGGTACTTCGCGCTTCGGCAACAGGTTAACGCGGTCGATGCCCCTGATAGTCCGTTGGTTGCCGACATCGAATTCACGGATGGTATCGATCTCATCGCCAAACAACTCGACCCGGACCGGAGCCGGCGAACCCGGAGAGAAGAAGTCAATCAGACCCCCGCGTACGGCAAAATCACCCACCTCTTCGACAACCGGGACTCGGCGAAAACCCAGGCGGATGAGTCTGTCGGTCAGGTCATCCAGATCAATGTCACGGCCGGTTTCAAGGATCAGCCTGCTGTCTTCAAGGAAGTTCCGGCTGATGGTTGGTTCTATTACGGCTCGAACGGGACAAACCATTACCCGGATATTGTTCTCAAGCAGACCGGACAGCGCGGAGATGCGGCGTCCCATGATTTCACCTTGCGGTGCACGGAAATCATAGGGAAGAATCTGCCGGGACGGGAAGTGCCCGACTTTGTCGGCGCCCATCAAAAACGAGAGGTCATCGTACAGATCCGCTGCTTCTTCTGATCGCTGCGTAATCACTATCAAGGGAAGCTCCTTTAGCTCAGAAACAGACTTGATGGCGAAAGCCATGCTGGAGCCGGATAATCCGGTAATGGTGACCCGTGATTCTGAGGTCCCATCCAGCCTGTCGCAGAGGTCTATGAGTGGCTTGTATTGCAGCCAGCGCCGACATATCTCACCGAGCCGGGAAGGAGAAGTAGACGCTCGAGGGGACATATGAGAGTGGATTGACTGCCCGGTATCCAACGTGTGTCTGCTGTCCAATGTGTTTCCTATCGTATTCGCTCGTATTCGCACCAAGTGCTTACAGCATACCAAACAAACGCAAAAACCCCCGGGGCCAGCAAACTGACCGGGGTATGAACTCTTCTGTTATACGGACAATATAGGCAAACTATCCAGTTACCGCCAGTGGACTACTTCCTGTGTCGCATATCCCGAATTGTCGTTGACCTAACCCGAGAACGCCTCTTCAACCAGATCAGATCCTACTTCGAGATGGTCATACAGATGCGTTCTCGAATCGTATAGAACAACAATGGTGACCCTTCGGTTTCTGGGGTCAAGCGGATCGCTTTCAATCATAGGGAACTGGTCAGCAAATCCACGAACTTCACGAATCTGATTTTCCCTGAGGCCCGAGACTTCCAGTAATTGGCGGGCCGCGTTGGCGCGGTCGGCGGAGAGTTCCCAGTTGGTGTACTCATAGTCACCGACGGAAGCGGCGTCGGTGTGTCCTTCAACTACAAGTTTGTTCTGTAATTTGCCTAACTCGCGGGCGATAGTCATAAGGATGACGGCGCTTTTTTGCAGCAGTTTTGACGAACCGGGCTCAAAGAAGGCCGGGCTGCCCTCGGATTCATTCAGGATGATCCGCAGGCCTTCCGACGTTAATTGCATCTTCACGTTCTTCCGGAGGCGATCAAATGCCTGGTGTTTCTTGAGTTCGCCGATGATACCCTTGGCGGCCGCCCGCAGTTGTTTCTTCTCGAAATCCGAGGGTCCTTTTGGAGAAACCTCGGTCTTGCTTTTCCGGGGCCCTACCGACGGGTCATCGGCCGGAATAACCGATTGAGAACCATCCAACACGCCGGCTGAGCCCTCGACGGTGAACCGACCCGGATCACGGAAGTACCCGGCCACGGCTTCTTTGATTTCGTCTTTCTGGCCGACGAGCCAGAGGACAAGGAAAAAAGCCATCATAGCGGTCATGAAGTCGGCAAACGCCACCTTCCAGGCGCCGCCGTGGTGACCGCCGTGACCGCTCTTCTTTCTCTTGATGATTATCGGTTGCTGCTTATCGTCGGTCATGACGGGCTTACTTTCTCTTCACCGCATTACATGCTTCTTCCAGTTCGATGAAGCCGGGGCGCACCTCGGCATAGAGAGTTCGACGAGCGAACTCAACGGCTATCACGCCGGCCACTCCCTTGTGGAAGGAGAGCAGAGCGTGTTTCATACACAAGAGATACTGTTTGCTGTCGTTTAACCGGTGTTTGAGACTGGCGGCGAGAGGTCCCACAAAACCGTAGGAGCTCAATATCCCCAAAAAGGTACCAACCAGTGCTGCGGCGACTTTGTGGCCGATCACCTCCGGAGGCCCGTCGATAGAAGCCATGGTGATGACGACGCCCAGAACGGCGGCCACGATACCGAGACCCGGCAAAGCATCGGCCATGGAACTGAGGGCATCCGACGGCCGCATTTCCTCTTCATGCAAAATCTCAATGTCGTTTTCCATCATGTCCTCCAGGTCATGCGGCTGGACTGCCCCGGAGATAATGACACGCATCGTGTCGGCAAAAAAGGCCACGGCATGTTTGTCCTTGAGGAACTTGGGGTAGCGCCTGAAGATCTCGCTTTCTTCCGGCCGTTCGACGTGGTTTTCCAAGCCAATAAGACCGTCCTTTCGGGCGATATTGAATACCTCGAACATCATGACCAACAGATCGAGATAGTCCTGCTTCTTTAGCCCACCGCCGAAGACACCCTTGATCTGCTTAAGGATATCCTTAATGACGGGGAGGGGGGTGGCGATGAGAAGGGATCCGAGGGCCGCCCCACCAATGATAAGAACTTCAGATGGCTGGTTCAGGGCAAGGATCTCACCACCGTGCCACATGTACCCACCAAGTACGCCTCCTATTACGATAAATGCGCCAATAAAGATAAACATAGACTAATCATCCATTTATACCTGGTTGAGGCCTATAATAAGCGTTCTCACCTGTACTCATGTATATCTTATTTCGTCATAATCCGGGAAAGCTGAAGACAGGCGTACAGACTGCAGTTTAGCTCAGTGGCTGGAATCAAAGAGATTGTCGGTTAGTATTCAGCCGGAAATATCGCTTGTTCCAAATGCAGGCTTGCGATACCTTCGTGGCAACTTGGTTTGAATACTGGAGTCAGGCTCTCATGAACTCGGAGGATTTATGCGTTTTTTGACAACGAAGCGCGTAACGTGGTTGCTTATTGTACTTGGGGTCTACGTATTGTACAGTGTGGCTTTCGCCGCCGAGGATGGCGGCAGTGAGTCCGGAGGCAGCAACGGTCATGGCGGACCCGTTCTTTATGTGCTCTTGGAACTGATTGTTATTCTCCTGGCAGCCAAGTTAGGGGGCGATTTGTTCGAACGGGTCAAGGCGCCGGCCGTATTGGGGGAGCTCGTCATGGGCATGATAATCGGCAATCTGCATCTGTTCGGCATAGATTTTTTTGAACCGTTCAAACACAATCTGACTCTGGAAATCCTGGCCGAAATCGGCGTTATCATACTTCTCTTTGAAGTGGGGCTGGAATCCACGGTGAAAGAGATGATGAAAGTCGGGGTGACCTCGTTTATGGTCGCGATATTCGGCGTTGTAGCTCCATTCTTTCTTGGTTGGGGGACGTCGGTGTTGTTTCTTCCGGAGGCTTCCATATACGTTCACATATTTATCGGAGCCACCCTGACGGCGACTTCGGTGGGAATAACCGCCCGCGTCCTGAAAGACATCGGGAAGATAGATACCCGCGAAGCCAAGATCATTCTGGGTGCGGCTGTTATTGACGATATTCTCGGTCTGGTGATTCTGGCGGTGGTGACGGGAGTCATTTCGGCTGTGGCTCAGGGCGCCGAATCCGGGGTTTCGTCCGCCACCGTTTTCTGGATAGTCTTTAAAGCGGTCGCCTTCGTCTTCGGCGCCATTATAGTCGGCTCCTGGATTTTACCGGCCTTTTTCAAATTTGGTTTCAGGCTCAGGGTCGGCGGCGTGCTGCTTTCGTTTTCCCTTCTCGTCTGTTTTCTGCTGGCCTATCTGGCCGGCAAAATCGGCCTGGCGCCGATTGTGGGAGCCTTTGCCGCGGGTTTGATTCTGGAGGAAGTACATTTCAAGGGGTTTCACGATCGCGGCGAACACCATATTACCGATCTTATTGGCCCTATCGCCACATTTCTGGTCCCAATTTTCTTTGTCCGCATGGGTATGCTCGTCGATCTGACCACATTCGGTGAAGTTCAGATCCTGGGATTTGCGGCTGTGCTCACGGTGGCGGCGATTATCGGTAAACAGGCGTGCTCGCTCGCTATTTTTGACAAAACGACCAACAGAATGGCGATCGGGCTGGGGATGATCCCTCGTGGCGAAGTGGGTCTTATATTCGCCGGTATTGGAGCGAACCTGATGCTGAACGGGGAAGCGGTGATCAGTACCAGTACCTATTCCGCGGTTGTTATTATGGTGATTGTCACGACCCTCGTCACGCCGCCGGCGTTGATCTATTCCATGCTCCGGAAATCAAGCGGAGGCGAGAAATCGGCGCCGCAACCGGACCTGCCTGCCTCCGAGAAGTAGTGTTTCAACCTCTTACACCCGGCAGCCTGGAGTTTCGAGTCACGGAAGAACCGGGTCTGGATCCGGGGTGGTTTGTGCCTCACATACAGGACATTGTCACCTACGATCCTGATGGTTGCTTCTGCCTGCATCACAAAGACCGGCCGGTGGGGATGGTCACTACGACCTGTTACCAATCGGTCGGATGGCTCGGCTGGTTGTATGTCGCGGAAGAGTTTCGTTTTCAAGGGTTCGGAGGTCGACTCATGCGTAAGGCGGTCGAATATATTGAGAGTTGCGGCATCGGCACCTACGTGTTGGAAGCAGTGGTAGAGGCTGTTGCGCTCTATAAGAGGCTGGGATTTGCGGAACAGTTTGTCACACAGCACTACCGAATTGCGAAGGCAGACTCAACAAACGATAGTGAGACTGCGGTCACTCCGATTTCAAGAAGGGACATGGACGACATTGTTGCACTTGACAGACGTTATTTTCACCAAGACAGAAGAAAGCTTTTCGAGATTGTCGCGTCAAATCGCAATTTTGCCGGCTTCACTGCCAGAGAAGGCGGCAGACTGGTCGGGTCTCTTTTCCTGACCGAAACAGCCAAGGACCGACAGGTGAGTCCACTGGTGTTCGATGCGAGCAAGGAAAATCGGCTGAGGATTGTTCGGGCCTTGACCTCCGCAGCCTTCGAAAGATCGGAAAAACCACTCTATTTACGCTGCCCGATGGTTGAACCGGACCGCAATCATATCTTGACTGAACTGGGAGCCGAGACGGTAGATTATCACACGATACGCATGTATCGTGGAGGCGAATATTCGTCCGAAGGTGAGGGTATTCTGTCGCTGGGATGTCCGGGTAAGGGGTAACGGAACGACTTTTGGCGGGCAGATACTCGTGGCACAAGTCCAAACCCGCCTTCAGAGGAGCAGTGTGTCGGGCTTTCTTGTCCAAACCACTGAACAGTCAACCCTTCGGCAAAATTAGTGAATCCCGGAAAGGGGCTTGACAAGACAGCAATTAGTTTGTTTCCTAGGTTCACGATCGCGGGGTGGAGCAGTCTGGTAGCTCGTCGGGCTCATAACCCGAAGGTCGAGGGTTCAAATCCCTCCCCCGCCACCAAATTA
>CAZLBP010000063.1:0-17033 GCA_964557855.1 uncultured Ignavibacteriales bacterium
TGGATTCGGTGAAGCCTGACAGCAAGGCTCAGCGCAACTTCACCGATCCGGACTCACGTATCATGCTGGATGGAGCGACCAAATCATTCGAGCAGAGTTACAACTGTCAGGCGGCGGTTGATGACAAGGCTCAGGTGATAGTAGCTGCGAATGTAACACAGCAGGCGAATGACAAAAGGCAGGTGGCGCCGGTTGTTGAGAAGCTCAGGGAGAACATGGGAGGGAGGCAGCCGAGGAAATTGAGCGCCGATTCGGGTTATTTCAGTGAGGAGAACGTAATCATTCTTGAGGAGGAAGGCATAGATGGATACATAGCGACAGGGAGACAAAATCACGGAGAGAAACCACTTGCTGCTCCACGCGGGCGTATTCCGGGGAGTGCGACAGTTAAGGAACGGATGTCGAGGAAGTTGAGAACGATCAAAGGTCGGTGCACCTATTCGAAACGTAAGCAGGTAGTTGAACCTGTATTCGGGCAGATCAAGCATGCTCGCAGGTTCAGGCAGTTTTTGTTTCGCGGTTTGGAGAAGGTTGGAGCCGAGTGGGACCTGATATGTCTGACTCACAACCTGCTGAAGCTGTTTCGGAGTGGTTTCAGGCCTGCGACGGCATGAAAAGCTGACAGGTGCGCTTTATCCGGGATGCAATCAAGCTGAAAACCCCCTTCCTGACGAAAAATCCCACAATCCAGTCAAAATCCCAAATCTAAACCGCAAATATTCGGAATCCAAACAGAGTATCCCGACACGCTCCTAGCAATAGCGGAAATAGGTAGAGTTCTTCCTTCAAGTGGTGACAGCTGTCAGTGTAACCCCGAGTGAACTCGATGATTCGTTCAGCCATGCGAATATCCAGCATACTTAGCTTACGTACCTGGTTGCTCAGAACCTCGAAGCAATCAAGAACCAGAGTTATAACTTCATGTTCTCGGACCAAAACATCAAATGTATCCACGGGTATTCGTCCTCTCTCAGCTAGTGTGTATCGAAGCTGGGTGACAGCCCAATAATGGTGGCCCCGCTAATACGATAGCGCTTTCACGTAATATCTGAAATCTTTGTTTCCTTCAAAAACCTCAAATACTGGTCGCGAATCTTTGCCCACTTTTTATGCACGGCGCAGGGTCTTTTGTCTGAACATCTCGCCCGGCCCAGGAAACAGCCCTTCAACCTGTTTACATGCTCGATGGGTTCAATAATGTCAAACAGTCTAATCTTCGCGGCCGGTTTGGCTAGCCGGAACCCGCCGCCGAACCCTTTTTGCGATTCCAGCAGGCCCGCTTCGGCCATCTGTTTGAGCAGTTTGCCAAGGTAGTTTCTGGGAGCTCCTATCTTGCCCGCTATCTGTGGTGCGCCGAAGAATACGCCCGGCTCCCATTCAGCCAATATCACCACGGCTTTTGTGGCATAAATCCCCGTGTTCGAAATCATGACGAAGTCCTCTTACGACGTGTTAATACGTTATTGGCCAGCAACTCGGCATCCTCACGACGTGACCGTTTTGGCCAACATGATAAATCCGCCCTGTTGCGGCAGACAGCCAGCGGCGGCAAAAATGATTTCCCGTCCGGACCTTGCGAGTCTTTTGCGTGAGCCCGGCGATCCAGGTTGATCAGCCGCTTGCAGTTCTCCATGCAGATTGATATAGTCATTTTCTTTCCTTATGAAATGAGCAGGAGACTGAATATCCAAGTATGATAGTAATACTCATAATGATTGCAGCTGTACCCAGAGCGAAAACGTACGCGGCGGTTGACAATTCCGGCTGGGTACGTAATATGACTCCCGATCTGCCGCTCAAGCCAAGTACAAACTGCGTAAGGAATGCAAGACCCGATCCCAGGGTAAAGAGGACACATGCGATTCTGGCGAGGATCTTCGGGTAAGCAGTAACGAATATGTGCGACCACCAGGCGTGGAGCCCACCAAAGAAGGCCGCCAGCAGACAGCCCAGGGCAAAGAGGTGGACATGGCCCTTGACGAAGGCAGTCCCGTGCAGGAACGCGTTGATCGGCAGAGCTACCAAGGCAATTGCTGTTGCAATCCCCAGAGTCATACATATAACACAGATGATTCCAAATAATACCGGCGTTCCCGAGAATGATTTCGCCAGAAGTAACGACCTAACCGCCGTAACTGCAATCTGCGTCAGAGGCACCAGCGCCAACAAAGCGAAAAAGGAGAAAACCATTGAAGCGAATTCGGCTTGGCCGCTTGTGATCATATGACTCCCCCAACTCAGAACGATGAGAACCGTGTAAATGACGATCGAGTATATGGTAAACCGTTGTCCAGGGATCTTAGTATCGGACTCGGACACTGCAGTGATCACTGTTCCTGCCGCCACAGGCAGAACCGAAAGCAACGATGGATGGACATAGAACCAGAACAGGTGCTCGTGCAAAACCGGATCTCCCCCCATATACGGATCAAGCAAACCCACATGCATGAATTGCTCAAGCACTTGGAGACCAATAGTCAGAATAAAGACAGGTCCAGCAAGTACCTGTATACCGCTCCATGCCACCAGCGCCCACACGAAAACTGGAACATCCTTTTTCCTTTGTGTCAGCAAGTGTGATCGATAAACAGTGACAAGAACATTGATGGCGATGAGTATCGCTGAGACCGTGCTCAGTACAAGTATGATATTCACGAATTGAAATGAGTTTGTTTCATTGGAAATCTGAAACATCCAGGGGCGCCATGTTTCCGGGCCGGCACTCAGTACAAGAAGCAGAACCCAACTGAGGAGGGAAACCGAATAGACCATCCACGCCGCTCGGTTCAATTCTGGAAAGGCATGACCGGATACATGGATCAGGTCCGGCATGCGCAAGATGCCGAACGTAACTGGAAAAAGAGGGATAATCACGGAGAAGATCATTATTAGGGCATGTGAGCTTAACAACTGCTGGTGTAGCACTGAATCGGGGGACTGACTGGATCGAATTAGCTCACTGATAACTGGAATAGCCGACGCAAAGCCTCCCAGGCAGATCGCCGCTGCAATGCTAACGGCGAATCTGATACCGATCGTTCTGGTACCTGACTGCGAAAGCCAGTGCCGTGTTGCAGCCAGCCAAGTCAATTGGTACCGTCCTTAACTCTGGTGCGACCAACACCGCTGAAGTTGTGGACTACTTTAGCAGGGATCAGGAATCTGAACCCTAGGTGCGGCTCCATCCGGCCAACTCGTTTCTCATTTTGCATATAATTCATTCCCAATACCCGGCCTGTTTACGGCCAAACTGGTATTTCGCCGTCCCTTCTCAGCGTCGGTAAATTGCTCCAGAGCAAAGGGCTTTCATAACCTGCCATAACTTTGGTAGCACGATCGAATGGCTCCAGATTTATCGCCCGCTGCAGGCCAAGACGCTCAATTCAGCCATCAATCTCACTCAGTGCTTCCGGGGTCAGCATTACAAGCTCACACCCTGTTCGAGCTTGAGTGCCAGCCGGTGGGGAGCATAGCGGCCAGCAGGTCAATATCAATAATCACATGTCAATATTCAATAATTTTTCCAAAAATCAAGAGATAATTTCACGAAAATACTTGCACTAGATAGGTCCGTATTGTATAATTTGGGCACGGGAAGGTTCTAAAAAAGGATGAATTAGTTATGTGAACAGCGGCAGCAGAGTCACATCTGCCGTAGTCTTGAAACAGTCTCACGGTACACCGGACGGTTTGAGTTTTTCACGACCGCAAGTACCACGCAGTTTGGCGCGAAGCGGTTAAGATGCGTTGGTTCATATTCGGAGGGAAAGAAATCAAATGGAGAGAGGCAGAGTGAATAGCGGGCAAGCGGATGCGATAGAAAAAAAGACCCGGGAATGGAAATCCCATTTGGTGGCGGGAATAGCTGGCCTGTTCTTGTTCTTAAGCGCTAGCGGTGCTTTGGTTTACTTGGCGCCCTTTAGCATCATAAACCAGTTCATGGTACTTTTTCACACAGCGCTAGGGCTCGTATTTGTTGTGCCATTCACTTATTACCAATTCCGCCATTACTTATACTCCCGGAGGTTTAACCTGACGACCGCCAAGTTGTTGGGCTATTGTTCGTTTATCACATTGGCAGTCTGCGTAATCTCGGGGCTGGTAGTAACATGGCAGCCGATCTTTGACACCCGCCTTGACTACACTTGGGACTTGATTCATACGGTGTCTGGACTAGTTTCTATCCCAATGGTTTTATCACATATCGTGGTGCTGGCATTTAAATATGTGCGGCGCAGATCGTTGTCAGCAGGGGCACAAGAGCTAAGGCGAGCTATGCGTAGATTTGCTACCGCCACAGCAACTTTCTTCGTGGCATCAGTCATTATGGTCGTCATGGCCTCCTACGCTTATATACCGGTGACGTTTCATAATGAGCTTCCACAGGATTACAGCTGGAAGTACGGTGACAAGCCCTTTCGACCCAGCCTCGCCGAAACATCGACCGGAGGAGCTTTTGACCCTCGGTCACTGGCCGAATCCGCCACTTGTGGCAAAGGTGGTTGTCACAGGCAGATACTCGAGGAGTGGTTACCAAGCGCTCACCGATATGCATCAATGGATATTGCGTTCCAAGCGATACAGAACACCATGGCCACAAGCAACGGTTCCGAGTCGACCAGGTATTGTGCGGGCTGTCATGACCCGATTGCCCTGTTTTCCGGTAGTAAGAATATCTATGACGAAGACCTGTCATCTTACGGGGCCGATGAAGGAGTTTCTTGCATCGTTTGCCATTCTATTACGACGACTGATGTCAAAGGCAATGCCGACTACGTAATCACGCAACCCGACAGGTACATCTTTGAACTAGAGGAAGGGGCAGCGGCTGGTTTTCTTAGCGACTTTCTGATCCGGGCCTATCCCCGCCATCACGTGACGACTTTCACGCGCGACCTGTACAAAACCCCGGAATTCTGCGGCGCTTGTCACAAGCAGTTCATTGACAAGGAGATTAACAAAGTCGGCTGGGTGCAGTTGCAGAACCAGTATGATAACTGGAAGAGCAGCCGCTGGCATCAAGAATGCAACCCTCAACAATCAATCACATGCCGCGAGTGTCATATGCAATTGTATGTATCGACAGATCCGGCCGCAGGCGATCATGTCGATTACAATCGAAGTGACGATGACGGAAACCACCGGAGCCACCGATTTCTGGGCGCCAATCAGTTCATACCGAAGCTACATGATTTGCCCAATGCTGAACAGCATGTCGAGCTGACCGAACAGTGGATTCGCGGGGAGATTGCGGTTCCAGAAATTGCCGACAAGTGGACCGAGGGGCCGGTCATACCTGTGGAGATAAGTGCCCCTAACGATGTCCGGTCCGGCGATACAGTAGGTGTAACTATTACTATGCTTAACAACAAAGCCGGTCATGATTTCCCAACCGGTCCGCTAGATATGATTCAGGCATGGGTCGACGTCTTAGTACAAGATCAACACGGCAATGTTGTTTTCCGTTCAGGAGGAGTTGATGATCGCCACTTTATTCAAGAGGGTAGCTTCATATTCAAAGCCGAAGGTATTGATCAATATGGCAATCTAATCGATCGTCACAACCTCTGGGACATGATCGGGGCGCGATTTAAGAGGGCTCTTTTCCCTGGCTTCAGTGACATGGCCGAGTATCAGTTCTTCTGCCCGGCGGTCCTTCGTCCTCCGAACGAGATGACGAATTCAGAGTTCGACTTCCGATTCACCGTGCCGTATGAGTACGCTGGAGGCTTACACATTACAGCCAAACTGATGTATCGAAAAATAAATCAGTTTCTTGTCAACTTCTTATTCGGTGAAGAAGCGAACCTTACAGCCCCGATAACGGAAGTAGCCAGCGACACCGTTACCGTCTGGGTTAAGTCTCGGCGCGAAGATGACAGGGTAGTAAGTGGCACGCGCTAGAGACATATGTCATCCGCCATGCCGTTTCAACGATCCAACATGCGGGGTTGAAGGTGCATCAGGTTATCAAGGGAATTAATGCGGCCGAGGTGATGTTGGTATGACTCGCCGCAGGCGCCATGTTTACGCAACTGGAGTAATTTGTGTCACAGTGGCAGTTGCTCTGGCAGCGCTGGTAATGCAACGTAGCAATCCGGGTCAATTCGACCAACAATCCTCGGCCGGAATTACCCAGACGTTGAAAAGAGAGCTACCAGCCGACCACCCAACTGTTAGATTTGTCGATGTATCCACAGAGGCGGGAGTATTCTTTCAACATTTCAGTACTAAGCGGTCCAGTCTACTCCCTGAGGATATGGGTTCAGGGGCGGCCTGGGGGGATTATGACAATGACGGAGACCTGGATTTGTTTGTTGTCAATATCGCGGGATCGATTGTGTCAGAGAAGCAACCGAGGGCCCTTGCCTCGGGAAATGCCCTGTTTCGCAACCGCGGCAACGGGACCTTTGAAGACGTCGGAGCGCAAGCCGGGGTTGACTCCCGTGTATACGGTATGGGAGCACAATGGGCGGATTATGACGGCGACGGAGATCTTGACCTCTACGTAACCTGTTATGGACCAAACATCTTGTATAAAAACAGAGGGGACGGCACCTTTCAAGACGTCACATTCAGTGCCGGCGTCGGTGATAGTAGCTTCTCTAGCGGTGCGGCTTGGTCAGACTATGATTGTGATGGAGACTTGGACCTGTACGTCGCCAACTACGTGGACTTCAGGTTCATGAATCGAGATGACGTAACGGAAAGTTCACAACAATACGATATGGTTGTACCAATTACACTCAATCCCTCTGCGTATAGCCCTCAGTCCAATCGCCTGTATCGTAACGACGGTAACGGCACCTTCACTGATGTGGCTCGAACACTCGATGTTGGTAATCCAACTGGTCGAAGTCTGTCCGTCACGTTCTGTGACTTTAACAATGATCGGTGGCCCGATATCTATGTTGCCAACGATGTATCCGCCAATGCCATGTACCAGAATATTGGTAACGGAAAGTTTGTGGATATCAGCGCCAGTTCCTGGGCCGCTGACTATCGCGGGGCCATGGGACTGGCAGTGGGCGATTATGACAATGATCAAGATCTAGACTTTTTCGTCACGCATTGGACTGCCCAGGAGAACGCACTGTACAGTAATCTGGCAGTTGAGTTTGCGGATGTTGACATTGATTCACTAAGATTTCGAGACGTTGCTGATGCCGTAGGTTTGGGAGAGATATCACTCAACTACATTGGCTGGGGAACCGAATTTTTCGACTTTGACAACGACGGCAAATTGGATTTGCTCGTTATCAATGGAAGTACGTTTGAAGATTCCGAAGCCAAGCACAAGCTCATTCCGCAGCAGCCGATGTTGTTCTGGAACCGGGGCGAATCCGGATTCTACAACGTCGCGAGTACTGCTGGGGCGCCATTTGAAGTGAAGGTAGTGGGCAGAGGAGCAGCGCTGGCCGATTATGATAATGATGGCGACGTCGATATCTTCATTCTCGTGCATGGCGGACGGGGCAAACTCCTGCGGAATGACGGAGGCAACCGGAACAACTGGTTAAAGGTTCATACCGTCGGTGAATCACCTAATACTCAGGGTGTAGGAGCCAGGGTTCGCGCGGTCATTGAGGGGAGAAGCCAAATACGAGAAGTGGGTGTAGGTAATTCATATCTCTCGCAGAATAGTTGCGAGATCGAATTCGGCCTGGCTGCAGCCGAACAAGTCGATACTCTGGAAGTCACGTGGCCTAACGGTCAAAAATCCACTCTGATCAATGTCGCAAGTAACCAGACGGTGCCGGTGAGAGAGGGGCCGTAGTCGGCCGGGATGAGGAAAGTCGCAACATATGTACTTCTCTTAATGGCTCTCATCTTTGTCGCCATTACGATCATGCGTCACCAAAGACAGATCCCATCGCCAAGCTACGATCACGAAATGGGGCAGATGACGGACGAACGTAAAGAGAAACTCAGCCGCTTCTGGTCAACATTTAACCGCGCGGAGAGCTTACGTATCAGTGGTCTCGTAAGTGAGGCTATTGGAGCATACGAAAAAGCGCTCAAAATTGACTCGTCTCACCAATCTTCATTATACTGGCAAGGGAATCTCCTGAGCGATGCCGGTGACGATCGAGGCGCCCGTGCCGTATTCGAGCGGTTGCTCCAAGTAAATCCCATGTCCAGCCGTGCCCACCAGCGCTTGGGGCATATCCTCAGTACGTTCCAACCCGGTGGCGAAATCGATGCGGGCAGGGCGGAGGACCATTTCCGTGCCGCATTAGAGATCAACAGTGAGGAATCCGGACCATACTATTTGTTGGGGCGTTTACTTCTGTGTGAGGGTGATTTTGAAGGATCCCGCCACAGACTCTTTAACGCCTTGAGAATCAATCCCAACTTTCTGGAGGCTCACCGGCTGTTAGGTTATTCTTTTCTGCTTGAAGGCTTGTATGAGCGGGCCGCACACCACTACTACCAAGCACTCGAGATCGGCACACAGGCACCAGTGTCCGCGGTTCCCGGTGAAGGAGATACAAAACAATCTCTGAAGGGTCAAACGGCAATATCGCCGAAAAATATTTCCGCGCTTTTTGGGCTGGCGGTAACATCCTATCTGGGAACAGGTTATCCCGATTATGTGGATAAATATACACAGATTAAGTTACCGAATTGTGTGCAGAGACTCAATATCACCCAAATTGCACCTAGCTCAACTGCTGGCTTCTTAGCTACTTCGTTAGTCTGGTCTGATTATGACCGGGATGGTGATCCGGATCTGTTTCAGGTCTCGCCACACAGTCAGTTGACCCTCTGGAACAATGAAGGGAATCGATCCTTTCAAGATGCCACCGCAATAGCAGGCCTCGGGAATGCTCCACGGGGGTGGAAGGTCTACACATATGACTTGGACAACGATCAGGATGAAGATATCGTTATACTCAATTCAGGCTGGTGGCAGCGAGGCGGCTGTCAGACCTGGGAGAACGTTAACGGAACATTTCAGCTATCCGAAGTTTGGGAAATCCCTCTCAATGGCTGGGTAACTGGATTAGTCATTACCGACTTGAATAATGACGAGAAGACTGATATAATAGACTACGGTATGGACTCGACAGGCAATCCGCGGATACGCCATCTGACATTCAATAACGGAACGTGGGTGGTGAGCAACAACATCCCCCTCTCAACAGAAGGCGGTATACCGGTTGACTGTGCCGTTGGTGACATAGATCATGACTCGCAAAGTGAACTGTACGTAGTATGTTGGCGAGGTGTGAGTTCTCTTCTTCAGATAGACGAATGCGGTCAATGGCACGACATACAGAAAGCACGTGGAATTGAAAGCAGCCAATCGGACATATCGGCCGTGTTTTTTGACTTTAACAACGATTCGCAACTCGATCTCTTCGTCGGTGTGTGTGCACCATATGAAAATGCCCTCCAATCGCTTTTAGACATCGGCGAGAACTCTCAGAAACATCGGCCGCGACTGTATATCAACATTGGGAACGGCGTATTCCGGCAAGTTGTGGCCGGAGATGCGCTCGACAAATGTTTCGGTATGCTCGATGTCAGCTCGTGTGACTGGAACAACGATGGACTAACGGATCTCTACGTGTGCAACGGGGGTTTTGAAGTCGGTCGGTTTGAACCTGATGCCGTACTACTGAACCGAAACGGTACAGCCCTTGAATGCGAATACGTGCACTATTTGCCCGGCAAATCATATTCATTCATGTATAGCGGAATGTATCCTGATAGTGAATCACTCCTTGGTGTGGGGCGAGGCGGGATTTTAAGCGGCGAGCAACAGCCAAGCGTGCTGTATGTTATATTGCAAAAGAAAGGGCAAACAAGTGATGATGTCACTAAAGAATAGACCAATTAATCGATGTCGCTTGTGGTACGGTTCGCCTTCTCTGAATTTGATTCCTTTAATGCCCATCCTGTCCATCCTGACAGTGTTGGCAGTGGGCGCGGCCGGGATGGCACCTAATGAACCCGATCTCAGCGCCCACCGTAACCGCGGCTCAGCCTACTTTGAAAACGAGGATTATCAATCAGCAATTGATCACTTTCGGCGCTGCACACAGCTAGCACCGAAGTCTGCCGGGGATCTGGTGAACTTAGGATTAGCATACTTCAAGATGGGCGACAACGACAGTGCCACAGTGGTGTTGAGACGTGCTCAACAGCTCGACCCCAGAATGTTGCAAATTTATTACACCCTGGGACTGATTTACAAGAAATTAAATAACCATGAACAAGCTAAAGAAGCCTTCGAAAAACTATTGACATATGATCCTGGAGATGCGACGACTCACTACCAGCTCGGATTAATGTGTAGAAAACTCGGCATGGACAAGAGAGCCCGATCGGCTTTTCAAGCGGCGGTGAGACACAACCCTTCACATCCGAGTGCCCATTACTACCTTTTCTCCTATGCGAAAGCCGCTGGACGTCGAGATGAAGCCAGAAGAGAGTTGCTCACCTTCGAAAAAATGCAGAGAGAAATTCCAGATAAACAGCGTACAGAGGACGCTTTTGAAGCCGGTCAGTATCTCACGCTAGTTACTGTTCCGGTACAATCATTTTTCAGCAATGCGACGACAAACAGAGACTCCATACATTTTGTCGACGTGACAGAACAGGTTGGTTTAGTCAGACAAGGGCCGTTGTTGCCTCTAAGGGGCGGTGCCATACGGCTTGAAGACTTCAACCTCGACGGACATCAGGATATACTCTTGATTCGATTCAATCCGGAGCCCGCTAGGTGGTCAAGTCAGCTATACCATAATACCGGAAACGGCCGATTCGTTGACTCACATGACAATTCTTATCAATTTGACACAGCACAAATTCTGAATGCAGTTACTGGTGACGTTAATAATGACGGCGTACCGGATGCCTGTCTAATCACGAATACAGGTGTTCGTCTCGCTATCGGCGACAGCTCCGGGAGTTTTTCTGAAGTCGGATTGACCACTAGTGACATTGGCGATTCACTGGCGGCTTTACTGAGTGGAGGAGTGCTTTTTGATTATGATCATGACGGCGACCTTGATCTCCTTTTACTCAACTATGTCACGACGTCGCCGGCGACTACTTCAGATTCAGTGCGCACTCGAGATCAGAGGCCAGACTGGAGAAATTATCTGTATCGCAATCATGGCGATGCAAACTTCAGAGCCGTACCGGACTCACTTTGGGACGAAGATCGCAGATTTTCCAAGACCGTGAATGCGGAATTCGGTGACTTTGATAACGATGAAGACACCGACGTCTTGCTGGTCAATGAGGATTTCCCGACACAACTCTATCTCAACGAAAGGCGTGGCCGACTAAGGGCGACCAACCCGTTCGAATTCACGGCTGCAACTGCCGGTGTTAGCGGAGATCTGGACAACGATGGCCATCTGGATGTTCTCCTGGCCGGTAAGAGTGACATGGTCTTATTCAAAAATGATGGGACCGGAACATTTACTCCACTCGATTTACCTGCACTACAACGATGGAAGGGAGACGGCCGTCCCAGTGCGCTCGAGCTGTTTGACTTCGATAACGACGGTCTGCTCGATGTGCTGCTGGCACTTGAGGACGGTCGATTAGGCCTTTTTGCGAATAATGGATCAGCCCGTTTTTCAGTTTTCTCAAATACGTTGCTCGCCGAAGGTCAAAGTCAGTCGCCGCTAGTAGATTTAGAGACCGCTGATATCGATCGCGACGGCGATCTTGACATTTTAGGCATCCGGGCCGAGGGCGCACCCTTTGTTCTGGAAAATCGTGGCGGTGAATCTACGCACTGGATTAAGGTTGAACCACTCGGTGTGCGTGTACCTCGTTTCGGTGTCGGCGCCAAAATTGAGCTCAAAGCCGGACCATACTATCAAAGGCGTGAGTGCGTGAAGTGGCCCGTGCATTTCGGTTTAGGTTCGATTGACCGTATCGACGTGCTCCGAATTACCTGGCCAAACGGTATCGTGCAGAATGAGGTTGGACTTAAGGCAGATTCGACCTACCGGATTGAAGAGATAGTCCGTTCGGATGCTTCATGTCCATTTCTTTACACATTTACTGGCGACAAGTTTATATACGTTAATGATATTCTCGGCGTGGCGGCGATGGGGGTGCCTTTGGGGGAAGGTTTGTATCATACTCCCGATCCGGATGAATTCGTAAAAATCGACGGACCGTTACTTGAGCCGAGTGATGGCAAGTACATGCTGCGTCTGGCCGAAGAATTGAAAGAGGTTACGTATCTTGATCAAGTTCGTCTATACGTAATAGACCATCCGAGCGATATAGATATTTACCCCAATGAACGATTCTCTGAGCCGCCTTTCGCCGAAGCCGGCATACACACAGTCCGATCCAAACTCTACCCCGTTTCGGCTTTTGACCACAACGGTCGTGACGTACTGAGTTTGATAGCGCGAGAAGACTTCAGATATCCGGCGGATTTTGAATACACCGGCTATGATGGCTTAGTGGAGCCACATTGGTTGGAGATAAGCCTCGGGGATCTATCTGGTTCTGATCGCATCATGCTCTTTCTCACAGGGTGGATATACTGGTCAAGCGCCAGTGTTAATGTGGCGGTGTCGCAAAACGAGCAGCAGACATTTGAAACGGTTTCGTTGAGTGTCCCTGACAAACAAGCAACATGGAACATTATCTACAAAGACATCGGGCTGCCGAATGGCAAAAACTCTACTCTGACGGTTGACTTGAGCGGGAAATTCCCAACGAATGATTTCCGAGTGCGGATTAGCACGAATATGGTGGTCTACTGGGACGAAGTCTTTTTTACAGTGAATGAAATGCAGGCGACCTTGAGACAACAAGAGGCGAAGCTGGTCAATTCGCATCTCCATTTTCGTGGCTTTTCTGACATGAAACGTGATTCAGTCGGTCGGGAGAACTTTGACTATCACTCCGTCAGTCGGTATGGAGCCTGGCGCCAGCACGCGGGTCCTTACACGAGGTATGGAAAAGTCGATGACTTACTAGTAAGCGTTGACGACAGATACGTCGTATTTGGTCCCGGCGAAGAGATTGCACTGGAGTTCGATGCGGCGGGTTTGAAACCGCCGCCCGAGGACTGGTCTCGCGACTTTTTGTTCTATGTGTTTGGTTGGATCAAAGACGGAGATCCAAACACGGCCTTTTCTCAAACAGTTGAACCGCTTCCTTTCCGCGCTCTATCGAGCTATCCATACACTGACTCGCTTGAAATCAATGCTGGCAGTATCTTCCGTGAATTGTCCAATTATCTCACCCGAAGTGCAATTGAAACAGTTAGGACGCTTCGTTAGAGGGATTGATCTACCTATTCTGACCACAAAACGCTTAGATCGGTGTCGATCTGCTTAGATAGCGAGCACGCTTCTTCCAAAAACTCTTCCAGTTCTTTGTCATCAGTCAAGGACAGTCGTTTCGCAAGGCGGGCATTGCGTGGAAAGAGAGTAAAACCGTTACGCCAGATTTTACGAGCTTCGTCGTGGCGCTTTTCTTTGACAAGAGCATCACCTAGCCCGATATATACAAAGGCAAAATACTCCTTGGGTGTCTGACTTTCTGGGTTCTCCTGGATCTTGAGCGCCTGTTGGAAGTCGGCAATGGCATCGTCTCCGTGACCCATTGCTCGTGGCCAGTGGAGGTGATTCATGGCTCTGGCATACCACGCTGCCCAATTCGAGGAATCGCTCTCGATAACCTTGGTCAGCTGTTTGATCGATTTATTTGACAACAGACCCTGGCTGACAATACCCAAAGATGCGGAAGGCATTTTGTCAACGTAGGCCAACGCTAGTTGAAGTCTAAGAGACGGAGAGTTGTTGGTTTCCTCCACGAGCTTCTCAAAATACTCAATCGATCGATCACATTCTTTAAACCAAATACAGGTCATTCGATATCGGTTGCCGTACATCTTTGATTCCGGATCCAAAGATATGGCGCGTTCAAAATGCGAGAGCGCCTCATCGCGTCTGTCCTGACGAGCCAGTTGAACTCCCAGCTGATAATGAGCATACGCATCGTCTGGAAACTCTGACAGTAAATCCCTCAATTCCTGCACTTCTAAAGTTTCCTTGTCGACTCTTGCCCGTTGAGCTTGAAGGTCGATTGAGGACCAGAGGATTGCGACTGCGCCTATTAGTACGGCACAAAGTAACATGGAAAAACGGTTACACATAGTGACCTTTAGAACTCTTTGCAGGGTTGGTTTCATAGTGCTGCCTTCGTTATCCTAAAGATGGCAAGTAAATCAGTTGTCATCCAACTCGGCGGGCTCCCGGACAAAGAGCAACTGGTTCGACCGAACCGACTCCAGTTGCAGCTTCTTCCCACTCGGCCAGCGCACCTTGATTGAATCTGCCCGAACGTCCCGATCCAGACCGAAATGAAGACGACGGCTGCTCTGTGAGGCAAATCCGTTTCCCGGATCGACCTCCCGCATCTGAAATCCTTTTTCCGAAAAAACCTCGACTCGAGCCCCGATGGCGTCGCGATTAGATGCAGCCCCCCGCAACTCGAGCTGAAGCCAATTTGCGCTACTGCCGACATCATTACGATAGACAATCGGTGGCGCGCCTTGATTGGCCACAATCACATCCAGATCTCCGTCATTATCGTAATCTGCAACTGCAATTCCGCGACCATCGCGCATGTCATGCATACCTAATTCTGCGGCAATTTCAGCAAATCCGTCGCCGCGATCATTGCGGAATAAGCGATTGGCTTCATAGCCGGATAACGATTTGTCCCCCATTTGGGGCCACCGCGTAGCTTCGGCGGGATCAGCCGCGATATCGGTGGCCCATGTCGCAAGATCAAGCCAGTAGCTTTCTTCACCGGCTGAGACGAAGCCGTTCACCGAAAACAAATCGACGTCAGCATCGTTGTCGAAATCGAGAAACTTGGCACACCAGCCCCATCCCCCATCAGCGCATCCGGTTTCCACCGCGACATCAACAAATGTACCATCCCCCAGATTCTCATGCAGGCAGTTCCCTTCCTTAAGATATTCTTCCGTCATGATGTTGGTCACGTATATGTCGATATAGCCATCATTGTTATAATCCCCGAACTCGGCATTCATTCCCTTGCGCGTATCGACTCCGATAGCCCGGTCGGAGACGTCAGTGAATCCTACAGCACCTCTGTTCAGAAACAACTTATCAGGGCCGAAATCATTTGCCGACAGCAGGTCCAAATCGCCGTCATTATCGATATCGGCTGCGCCGACATCAAGGGTCCAGCCCGTATCATCGACACCGAATTCTTGAGCCACATCAGTAAACGTGCCATCACCATTGTTACGAAACAGCACATTCCGGCCACCGTTTCGTGACCGCTCGAATCCGTCATGCATGAATCGTGTGGATTGCAGATTCCACAAGTCGATGTAGTCGAAATAATTGCCTATATATATATCCAGATTACCGTCCCTGTCAAAATCCAGGAATATGGCTGCATTACCGTTACCGCAATCGCCTGCTCCGGATTTCACCGTGACGTCACGGTACTCTCCGTCCCCTTCGTTTCTGAACAAATAGTTGCAGCCCCATTTAACAACGTACAAGTCCTGATCCCCGTCGTTATCGTAATCTCCAAAAACCGCGTCCATAGAAACGCCATTCTGGTCATTCAAACGAGCTACATTAGCACTGGCAGCTACCTCCGTGAAAGTAAAATCGCCATTGTTGTGGTACAGAAGGTTCGGCTCGCCGAGACACGATTGTGTAAAGTATAGGTCCACCCAACCATCCCCATCATAATCAGCCGCTGCTACTGCCGCACCGACCGAAGACAGCCACGGCATAATATTCGCAACCTTCGGATCCAGGTTCGGCTTACGATGGCTATGGATAATCCCAGTCCGTTCAGTTATATCAACGAAAGCTACACCACTGTCGTCCGCATGGCTTAGCACGAACAGACTCGGCACGATAAATAGGCACTTCAGATGCCAGTAGAAGAACTTTATTCTTGAAATGTCATCATTCCTTTCGAGCTTCGAAACAGCCTTAGTAAAGTCATTCTCCTTTTTATCGTACTTGCGCTAGAGTATTCCGATGCAGCCAACCTCCAATTCTTTATCCGTTGAAGTTTGGCTCGCTGACTTACCATTGACGCGAGGTACTGGCCTACCAATTACGACATGATTTGCAATAGGCAACCCGCGGGTATCTCGTTGCCGTCCGTTTCGAACTCTCAACTAATGTTCGCGTCAAGCTGGTATTTCCAGATTTAGGAGTCCACACTCTGAAATTATACGTCTGTGGGGACAGATGTCAAGTAGAAATTCTCTTTACAGGGAGCGCTCGATAACGTTGATGGTGCGGATTATCCTCCTCATCGGTTCAAGGAAGTCGAAGATAGGACCCAATATGTGAGAGTCTCTCTCAAGGCAGGTGACCGCTTTCGGAATAAGCGGCTGCCAGCGTCGTTTCCAGGCTCGGAATCGGTTGGCCGCGACACCGGCTGAGGGAGCGTACATGATCTGAGCTGCTTCGTTGACGCACTCCTGACGGTGTCTTTTGGGACTTTACTTAGCCACATTACGCATCTTGTGCACCCAGCAGAGCTGATGCGGCACCATCGGGTAGACTTCTCTCACGGCCGCCCACAGTCCCTGGCCGCCATCCATGGTGATCAACTGCAGCTGGTTTCCCTTCAATCCCCGAGCCGACAGACGCTGCAGAAAGTCCGTCCACCAGGCGGCCGACTCCGGCTGAGCCCGGTCAGAGCCGATCAGCTCCAAAAACTCCTGATGGTTGAGTTGATTGCCGGCCGCCTCCTGTAGACGAACCTCGAGAGTGGAAGCCAGTCCCGACAGCCGTAACTTCTTCAGGTTGGACATCAGTTGGATATTCATCGCGATCTCTCCTGATCATGAGTGGTTTGCTTGTCCTCGGTTCGAACCGGTGACGATGGCCCGGACAAGAGGCTCTGATATTCTGCCAACGGTCGTATGATGGGATGCTCGTCCGCGAACGAGATCTCCTGCTGGTCCTGAGCGTAGCGTTGACACAACTGACGCACCGGACGAAGACGGAAACAGGCCGCCTCCA
>CAZLBP010000064.1:0-16786 GCA_964557855.1 uncultured Ignavibacteriales bacterium
ACCGGAAGGTTACGCTACTTTTTTATCAATTTCCACACCTTTTGAAATTAACTCTAGATTACAACATATGCACGTTAGCGGATATTCTAAGTCAGAAATTCATTTCCCAACACACTATGCTGTTAATAGAGAAGCAATAACTGAGATATTAGAAATGAATATTGATGTACCAAAAATATTGGAGGGAATCATTTCAGCGGATGTCTATAAAACAATTAGAGATGAATTGACATATGTACAATCTTTTGAGGGTTAGTCGCTATTATGATGTCTCTAAACTGCTCTGTATGATACTTGATTTAACAGTCATCTTCCTCTGAGCGATTTTATTAAGCTGTCATTTTCTTGGTTCAATTTTACTTTTTTTGCTAACTTCAAGCCTTCAGTGAAAGTCTCCATTGGGGTTCTGCCTTGACACCGTTTGCCCTGATGCGTCCTCTGCTCGATTATATTTACCATATTTGCGAGCATGATCATATAGGTTTATTTGTGCTGATTTGTTATTCACTGTCATGATTTGGTGTGTGCAATTGATAAATTTATAAGAAAACCGAGAATCGAACAAGTTTATAATCTTGGTGGAGGTCGGAAAAATAGCATTTCCTTATTAGAGAGCATTGAACTAGTAGATTAGAACTTGGGACAAGCATTTGTAACTCACAACTATCCGAAAGCTAGGGTTGGTGACCATAGATGTTATATAACAGATTTCAGCAAGTTTCAATCTCACTACCCTAATTGGGAAATAACCTTCGATTCGGATTAAATTATTCAGGAACAATTGCAATGGAGTCGAATAAGAAAGGTTTTTGCGCTTTCGTAAAGATTCAAAGGAATTGGTGAACTAGCTAACAAGCCATTATTCAGCCTGATAAATCACTTAAATTAAATGGTGATTTCACTGAAAGCAAATTCAGAATCCTTCCGCAATTCTATTGGAATGAAAAACTATATCTATTCGAGAGGAAAAAAGTGTCTATTTACATTTAAAAAGGAGGATTGTTATTATGTGAATCTAGGAATGAGATATATTCATTTAGTGTTGGAAAAAAGTCGTCACGATTTTGTCACGTGACATTGTAAGTGGTTGACCTGTATCATGTTTTTGGGGTTCGATTCCCCCCACCTCCACCAATATAAATCATTGCAATACAATAGATTACAAGTCGGACGAGGGTATTGTACCCCCCACCCCTGCCTTTGTAAGCCTATATCCCCCAATAGCACAGAATAACGTGTTACTGTTTTGGGCACGATTTGGTCACAGCGATCGCCAGGCATCGGAGACGAAGAATCATGCCTCTTTAGTGCTTGATTGAATGCGAGAACGGATAAGCGGGTTTGGCACCGTCTATAATGAACCTCTGGCTCAACCCCAAGAACATGCTCGCACATACAAAAAACACTATACCGTATCCAAGTACTAATGTGCTTAGAAAATGCTCCTTCTGAGCAGCAGACTTCAGTTGAGCAGACAACCCCCTAAATGTTGTGTAAAGGTTCTTCACTCCTCGTAAACCCCATTTGATAGTGTTCAGAAACCATCATCTTCGGGTGGCGCACCCCTTGAGGTGGGGACTATTCCTCGTTCCCAAGTTGCACTTGGGAACGCACTGGATTCCTGCCTTCGCAGAAATGACAGACAAATGAATAGTGATTGCAGGTCAGGACCCTTGCCGTCCTGACTCTGGAGGTCAGGTCCCTAAAGTACCTGACCTACTCTTACTCTTTCTCCTTTGATTCTTCCTTCTCCCTCTTACCCGATTCCCCATCCCCCTTCTCCTCATCGGAATCCTTGTCATCTTTGTCCGACTTGAACTTATCTTTCAGTTGCGACAACTTCTTGGCGAAGCCCGGGACCGCCTCGATGAGCGACTCCCACTTGCCCCGACCGGCCGGCAGTAGTTTGATTTTGTCCGCCTCGATGATAATAAAGGCCGCCGGTTCTATTTTGGCGCCGCCGCCCCCGCCGCCGCCAAACCCGGAACGCGATTTTTCGTCTTCCCCCTGGCCGCCGCCGGCGCCGAATCCGACCGATATCTTCACCACCGGAATAACCGTACGGTCGCCCACGGTCACCGGTTCGCCGATAACCGTCTCCGACTTGGCGATCTCGCGCAGTTCTCCTACGACCCCTTTGAGAATCTCCACTACGTTATTTGACATCCTGTTCTCCTTTCTTGGTTCCTATCGCAAATCTGTAGATACTTTTTAACGGCAGCTGCCAGACCAGTACCATTGTCCGCCACACGAACTTGTACAACGGCAGCGCCACCGAAACCCGCGCCGATCCGGAAAACGACAACCCGGTCCAATCCGGCCAAAACGTGACCCGCCCGACTACTGAAGGGAATATCCCCAGCACCGCCTGATAATAACCGTAGGCCATCCCTGTCTTGTCGGGCGTGTCGAATCCGGCCCGGATCTCCGCCTGCAGTTCCTCCACCACAATTGCTTTCAACAGTTTCAAAAGAAAATGCCTGAATGCCGCCGCAGTTGCCGGGATGATCTCCTTTAACAGATCCCAGGGACGTTTCCGCTCGGCCTTTTTCTCTTCCCTCTTCTCTTTCTCCCTGACCTTCCGGGGTTTGGGGGGCTCAGGCTTTTCCTCTTCCTCCTTCGGTTTTAAGCGCTTGACTCGCAATCCGGCCAATCTTAGTTCTTTCGTATCGGACTTCAAATCGATAGCGATCCCGCTCCGCCCCAGCCCGGCAAACAACCAGCGCCGGTCTTCACTCCAGGTGAAACGGATGCGGAGGTTGAGTAAGAGGATTGTTATTATGACAAGTATGATGAAAAGCCCGACGTACAACATCAGATTCCTTATCCTCTTCGTCTAGCACGAAGGAAGTCGTTTCGACAAAGCCATAGTGAGCTCCGGAAGCCGGTAATGCCGACGGCCGGCTATACCGGCTGGCTGTAATATAAGTCGCCCTGACTGGATTTCCAAACCGTCAAATCGGTTTACGGCTGACCGCTACCGGCTTCAATCCCGAACTGCTCCCACATCAGGGCCGGCGGTACAGACCCCTGGGCCAGCAATCTGTCGTGAAACTCCCGAAGCGAAAACGCATCTCCCTCGCGCTCCCGCACGGCTTCCAACAGCGACATAATCTCCCGCTTCCCGACCAAATACGACATCTGATAGGTCGGCATATAGGTGTACCGGCGCACCTCTGTCCTGATATACTCTTTGCCGGATTCCGTCGCAATGTCGAGGTTTTCGATCATCCAGTCCACGCACTCCTCGTACGTCAACTGCCCCGTGTGCAGTTTCACATCGGCCACAATGCGCGCCGCCCGAAAACGGATTCCCCCCAGTATGGCCAGCCACATGGACGGGTCTTCTTCGCCGTAGAGCCCCTGCTCATACATCATTTCTTCGCAGTACAGCGCCCAGCCCTCGATCATCATCAGGTTCATCTGCCACTTGCGGACCGGGTCCGGGTGCTGCGCCGCCAGCTGAAGCTGCAGATGATGCCCCGGGTAGGCTTCGTGCACCACCGATCCCTTGAATCCCCGACGGTGCACGTACCGGTACTGTGCCTCCAGCTGCTTTCGTTCCATGTCCTTCGGAACCGGGCGCACATAGAAATACGCCTGCTGCACCGAATCGAACGGCGGCGCCGGATGGTAAGCGATACCGCCTATGCGCGACCGAAGGAACGGCGGTGTTTCCACGACCGTCACCGGCGCAATGTCTCCCGGGATGCTGATGATATCGTTTTCATTGAGGAATATCCTCACCTGCTCCGTTTCCCAGCTGTAGTATTCGAGAATGTCATCACGCGTGAACGACGCGGGTACGAACACCGAATCCTGCCCGGCCTGATGATTGTACTCCATATACTCTTCGTACTCAGCGTACGCCTGCTGAGCTTCAGCGAGCCACAACTCCCCAAGCGCCAGCAGAGAATCGGTATCAAATGGCAGGAAATACTCGTGTCGGAGCTTATAGTCGAAATTGTCCTTGCCGATTGCAAAGTCCGTCTCTTCGCCCGTCTCGACGCTCGTAAGCCAGATAAGGAATTCATTCATAGCCTCCCGGGCGGCTGTGGAGACGCGCAGGATGTCATCAGCCCGTTCCGGAAACTTATTCATCAGCTCCGCCGCAACTTCCTTGTAGAATTGAATACCCGATTCCAGCGAAACCGTTGCTGCCTCAACATAGATCGGAGGCGGTTTCTTGAGTTTTGTCCTGGCGGTCTCCAAAAAGGCCGGGGCCGCCTTCATGCGGGCGGTGATCAAAACCACCCGCTCGGATAACGGCGCGTGATTTGACAGCAGCAGATAATAGACACCGTTAATTACTTCATCCACATAAATCTGCGGCAGCTTTTTGTGCCAGGCAATACGCTTAAGATCATGCAAAGCTATATCGACATTGGATTTGATCAACTCATAATTGAGGCGTTCGTAATCCGAAAGCTGAGCACCCTTGTATTTATAAAGCTGCTTTTCGAATTCCGTCAGCTCCTTGATCATAGCCTTAACCGAATTTGAAGAATAATCCGTAAACCGATGATCAAAAGCATGAATCCCCATCTCCGTCGCCCGTACCGGATAAAACGACTGCAGCGATTCCAGAATCTCCGCACAAAGTGACTCGAATTTGGACTGGGGGGCGGTATGCCCGCTGGTTGCAAGGGCAAGGGTCAGGCAGAAGATGATGCCTGTAGGTATAAGGTGTCGGCTCATGTAATCTCCTTCGGTTTCAAGACGCCAATGTAGTCAGTATCGACAAGACGGGCAAGTCCTGTTATCCGCCCGGTAGCACCGAAACAAGGCTGATCCGGGTGTCTTTTGTTTAGGGGTTGTACGTTTGACAGTATCGTCGGTTGCGTGAGTACATTCAGGTATGCCGGGTGGCCACTCCAAACTCGTTTGAGGTGGTTCCCAGTACTGATGTGTCCCTGACCTTTTTGGTCCGGGTCCATTAGAACGTAGGTCGAAATCCCGCTTCGGATTTCGACAGTTGATTCATTGCCCGGACAGCCACCGACCGCCCCTTGCGAACTACACTTGAACAAAGTTCGTTTTCCTGTAGGTCGGAACCCCTGCCGTTCCGACTCCTTTTGTCCTATTGGACGGAAGGCCTTACAGCTTGGCCGGTGTGTGCTGCAGATTTGGCACATCTGCCCCTCTAACAACAAATTGCGAAACGAACCCATTTCACAAGGGGTGTGGTCTGCCTGACCCTGAATCCCTGCGGTTCCGACTCCTCGACCGCGACCGCAGATCGCGGCCACACAAAGCCCTCACCCCCGCACCAACACCCCCACCAACTCGATATGCATCGTGTGCGGGAACATGTCCACCGGCTTGACCTCCGGCAGATGATAGCCCGCCTCCACGAACTTCGCCGCATCACGGGCAAAGGTAGAGGGATTACACGATATATACAGGATCTTCGGCGGGTTCAGTGCCAGTAGACGTTTCAACGCTTTGGGATGCAGCCCTGCCCGTGGCGGATCGACTATGATAGCGTCAAAGGGAGCTTCGGTGGCTAAACTGGTCTTGAGAAAATCCCGCACAGGACCGTGATAGAACGAGATGTTCTCGATACCGTTAATCTCAGCGTTTTCACGCGCCGCCAAAACCGCATCCTCGACCAGCTCGACTCCAATCACTTCCTGCACATAGCGGGAAACAAGAATCCCGATCGAGCCGGTACCGCAATAGAGATCCAGCACTCGGTCCGTCGGCTGCGGATTGAGCAGGTCGAAACCGACCCGGTACAGCGCCTCGGTTTGCAGGCTGTTGGTCTGGAAAAACGAGTTGGCCCGAATCCGAAAACGGCAACCAAACAGCTTCTCCTCAATGAAGCCCCGACCGTACAAGACCCGCTCCTTCTCACCCACCGCAATGTTCGATTTCTGGCCGTTCTGGTTGTGCACCAGAGTAGATACTTCCGGGAACTCGCGGCGCATTCCCTGGCTGAGCTTCTGGAACGACGGGTGGATACCGTAATTGGTGACAATGTTAACCATTACCTGCCCGGTTCGCTTGGCCACGCGCAGAACCAGGAATCGCATGTAACCGGTGTGGTTGGTCACGTCGTAAACAGGGATGTCTTCCGCTTTCACGAAATCCCGCACCCAGTGGACTATGCGGTTGGCGGTCGGATGCTGCAAATGACAGGTCTCCAGGTCGAACACCTTGTCGAACCGCCCCCGGTGGTGCAGACCGAGCGTGAAGCCGTTCTCCTCGTCGACATGAAACGAAAACTCCATCTTATTGCGGTAGTTGAACAGCTCAGCCGCCCCGACCACGTCGTGCAGCTTGACGTGCTCCAGTTTGCCGATGCGCTTGAGACATTCCTCGACCTGCTTGCGTTTGTACTCCAGCTGGTGCTTGTAAATGAGGTCCTGCCACGTACACCCGCCGCACAGCCCGAAATGCGAACAGAGGGCCGGATGCCGCTGATCGGACTTCTCGATGATCTCCCTGACTCGTCCTTCATTGTACCGTGGCTTGTTGCGCACGATCTCAGCCAGGACCTTTTCCCCCGGAAGGCCGCCGTTGAGGAAGACTACTTTCCCGTCCAGGTGCGCGACCGATTTGCCGTTGAAAGCGAGATCCGTGATTTCCAGTTCGACTACTTTACCTGTCATGATCCTTGGGCTCGGTTTCCTTGAAGTTGCAGAGTACTTCCCCCTGCGGGCAAGCATCTTTTTCGAGCTGCACCGTCACGTGACCGATCTCGAATCTCTCACACAGCATGGCGTTGATTTGTGTCACAATGTCAGGTCCCTTCTGGAAATCTTCGGTATTAACTTTCACGTGACACGAAAGCGCCACCTCGTGTGAAGACAAGGACCAGATATGTAGATCATGAACATCGCGGACTCTGGGAGTCGCTTGTATGGCCCGATGCACATTATCGAAATCGATTCCGCGCGGCACGGCTTCGAGAAATATCCCCACCGATTCCCGTATGACGTCGTATGACGACCAGAAGATCATCACCGCAATGATAGAGGAAAGGATCACGTCGACCATGTACCAACCGGTCAGAACCATCACCAGACCGCCGAGGATGACCATGATCGAAGACAGGGCGTCATAGAACATGTGCAGAAAGGCCGTTTTCATGTTCAGTGACTTCCCCTTTTCGGTATGCAACAGCCATATGGATGCCACGTTGCCCGCCAGTCCTATGAACGCCACCGTGAAGAATATCCCCGGCGAAGTCACCGGTTGCGGGTTCCCGAACCGGTCATAGGCTTCGATCAAAATGAAGATCGCAATTACAACCAGCGACACCGCCGAAATGAAAGCCGTAATTACCTCCACGCGCTTGTAACCGTAGGTCGATTTCTTGGTGGCCGGCATTTGCGACCCCTTGACGCCCAGCCAGGCCAAACCCAGGGAGGCGACATCGGACAGATTATGAACTGCATCGGCCAGAAGAGCCAGGTAGCCGGTCAGCAGCCCCCCGATGACCTCGGCCACGGTGATTATGCTGTTGAGCAGTATAGCCCAAACCAGCTTCCGCCCGGTAACGCTCTTCGAGTCTACGTGTACATGTGCCATATAGCGGTCAATCCTCCACTACATCCTACAATCCGGTGCCTGGTCCATGGTTCCCATATTGTCCGCCTGGAGCTCGAATAGGAAATCAGAACCTGCTGACCGCCCAGAATCCCAACAGCAAGAGCAACACAAACGCCATCGCCAGCCAGTTGAAGTACTTGTCGATGAATATCGTTATTTTGCCGCCGTACCGCCGGTACAGAAGGCCGATAATTCCCGCTACCATGAAGAATCGCAGAGACCGGCTCACCGTCGAGGCAATAATGAACACGGCAATGGGCATCTCAAAAAAACCGGACGCAATCGTGAACACTTTGTAAGGAATGGGCGTAAAACCGGCAATACCGACCGCCCAGGCGCCCACTTTCATCCCCCACAGCTCCTTCTCATTGAACCAGTATTGGGCCTGCTGCAAAAGCTCCTCGGGATTGGTGTCGGACAATGACGCCGTGGCGGCGATGATCTTGCTGCCGATCAGCTCAAATGCAGTCAGCCCGATCAGGTACCCCAGCACGCCGCCTACCACCGAACCTGCGGAACAGACCAGTGCGAAGCGAAACCAACGTCGATAGGCGCCCATACAGAGCGCAATCAGTAAGGCGTCGGGTGGTATGGGAAAGAACGAAGCCTCAGCCATAGACAGGAAAAACAGAGCCGTTTGTCCATGTTTGGAATCCCCCCAGCCGAGCACCCAGTCATACAGTGAGCGCGCCCACCGTAACGGAGCGGTCAGTATTTTAATCATGCCGCCTGTTCATTTCGGGTTACGGATTCTCGGTGGGGACGGTGCCCATCTTTTCCAGTTTCAGTCGGGACAGTCGATTGTGCTCCACCGTCAGAACGGTAATATTCATACTGTCGATCCGGATCGTTTCCCCCTTTTTCGGCAAATGTCCCAGTGTATCGATGACAAGACCGGCCAGCGTGTCCACATTATCTTCCGGCAGGTTGCTGTTCATGAGCTCGTTAACCGCGCCGGGCCAGACCGTCCCGTCGGCGTAGGCGATGGTATCGGAATGCTTGATGAGCGGGTGAGCCCGGTCATCGTC
The DNA here is from genome assembly GCA_964557855.1 of uncultured Ignavibacteriales bacterium. GTDB lineage: Bacteria > Zixibacteria > MSB-5A5 > GN15 > FEB-12 > JAJRZL01. Next base: position 8,586 of record CAZLBP010000064.1, read on the forward strand.
CTCATCCTGGATCTCGCCCACCAGCTCCTCGAGGATGTCCTCCAGAGTAACAATACCGGCCGTACCGCCGAATTCATCCAGTACGATCGCGAACTGGTTCTTCTTGCGCTGGAAATCCCTGAGCAATCGAGACAGCGGCAGCGAATCGGGCACGAACGAAGGCGTGCGTACCAGATCGGCCAGCGTGATTAGTTCCGGGTTGAGCTTGTGGTGGACCAGGTCCCGTGTATACAATATGCCGACGATATTATCGATATTATTGTCGTAAACCGGGTACTTGCTGTGGCCGTGCTTGATGACCAGCTCGATGACGTTGTCCGGCGGAGTCGAAAACGGAATGGCGATAACGTCGGGGCGGGGCGTCATAGCGCGCCGTACCGTCGAATCGGCGAAATCGAAAACGGATTTGATTAGTCTCTCTTCCGTTTCGTCGAACACGCCCTTCTGTTTGCCCTCGAATATCATGAGATTTATCTCTTCTTCGCTGATGAGCTGCGCCGTTTTGTCCGCGCGCACGCCGAGCATCCGCACGATCAGGTTGGCCGAGCCGCTCAAGGCGCTGGCAATGAAGCCGGTCAATCTCGTGAAGAGGCCGATCGGGGGAGCTACGAATCGCGCGAAGCGTTCCGGATGCGAGAGAGCGATATACTTCGGCACCAGCTCTCCCAGTACTACGGCCGTAATGGTGATGGCTACGGCAACAATTGCCACCGCCAGTGACGTGGCGGCGCCGGCGACAAAAGATATCGGAACCGAGGCCAGGACTCGCTCCATAGGCTTCACCAGCGTGGCGCCACCGAAAACTCCGGCCAGTGTCCCCACCAGCGTGATGCCGACCTGTATCGTTGCCAGAAACCGGTCCGGATTGCTCCGCAGTTTTTCGGCCCGTCTGGCGCCCCGTTTCCCCTGCGCGATTTTGCGTTGCAGTTTACTTTGGCGGGAGGCGATAACGGAAAACTCGGAAAGTGCAAAGAAACCGTTCGCCAATATGAGCACGAAAATCGCCAACACGTGCATGATCAGGTCAGCATCCATGTTAGCGTATCACTCCGGATGCAGGTAAGGGGTCGTCCGGTTGGTCGCTGTAAGAACCGTTCTCCATCTTACTGATATGAAGCGCCTTGCTCCAGCGCGCGAAGCCTTTTAACGCGCTCCTCGACCGGCGGATGGGTCGAGAAGAGTGCCGACAAGCCTTTGCCCGACAGAGGCTTGGCGATCATCAAATGAGCCGTGGCCGGCTTGGCGTCCAGTTTCATACGAACCGGAGCACTATGCAACTTGTTGAGCGCCGACGCCAACGCCGAATACTTGCCGGTCGTCTGGCCGCCGACCGCGTCCGCTTTGTATTCGCGCTGACGCGAAATGGCCATCTGTATGATAATGGCCGCCAACGGCGCCACAATTGCCGCTACCAGCAATCCGATACCACCGCCGCGACCGCCGTTCCGATCGAATCCGCCGAAAATAGCTCCCCAGCGCGCCATCATAGCCAGCATACTGATCGCCCCCGCAAAGGTCGCGGCTATCGTGCCGATAAGCATATCCTTGTTCTTGATGTGGGCGAACTCATGCGCAATAACCCCCTCCAGCTCGTCGTCGTTAAGCAACTCCAGCAATCCCTCGGTGGCGGCGACGGCCGCATGGTCCACATTGCGACCGGTGGCAAACGCGTTGGGGGCTTTCGAAGGCACTATGAATACCTTTGGCATCGGTACCATAAACGTCGTGGCAACTCGTTTGGCTGTCCGGTAGAGGCGCTGGTGGTCATGTTCGGAAATCTCTCTGGCCCGATACATTTTGAGGACAATCTTGTCGGAAAACCAATAGCTGAAGAAGTTCATGCCGACGGCGAGCACAAACGCCATGATCATTCCATTTTGACCACCGACTAAGTGACCGACCCACATGAACAACAGGATGAGGGCCACCATCAGAAATGTGATCTTGATCGTATTCATCTTTCCTGAATCCTCACAAAAAAGTCTACACAGTACCCGAATCCCGGGTCAAGTTTTTTCCACAAGTATAGCGATTTTGCAGACGGAAAGTTCCTGTCTATCGACCATCCGGACTTCTGAGTCGACCGCTACGAAGCACGCTGTAATAGTCGTTTCCTCTTGCCCGATATGTGGTTACCGAGTCCTCTTGCGACGCTTCCGACCGAATGACATCTCCTCCGCCGAATAACTGTCAACCGGTTTCGGAAGATCGGCCTCTTCCGTTTCAGCCGGCTCCGATTCGTCGCTTTCGGGCCTGGCCGTTTTCCGCCTGTTCAGACGACGCCCATACTCCAACTCAGTCTCGCGCTCCTCGTCAGCCTCCTCGGGCTGCTCATTTGTCTCGCGAAGATCCGGAGCTTCGACCTGACCCGGCTTCAGCGATTCATCGAAAGTATCTTCTGTGTCTTCCGTTTCTTCTGCCTCGGCCGGCTCCGTCGGTTCCTCTATTTCAGTATCGCTCAACTGCCGCTCTTCCGCTTGCCGCTTCACCGCGAACTCCGTCGCGATTCTGGAACGCTCCTCCTGAATCGACTCTTGCCCTGCCGATGTTGCTGACTCCTCGGCCGTAGCGCGTTCCTTCTCTTTTTCGGGTCTGGTCGGAGCAGCCTTCTCATCCCTGGCAGATTGAGGGAGAGGCGGAATCGGTATCGACTGACGGGTAGGTTTTTCGCTCTTGTCGGGAGCAGCTCGACCACGGCTGACTCGGTCGGCTCCTGCCGGTTCCTCCTTCGAGCGCGACCCGGCTCGCTCTTTGGGCGGCGATGGCCTCTTCGACGGCTTATCGATACTTCTGCCTTCACGTCTTTGATCGCGGCGCCGCGATTTATCATCCCGGCGAGTGTCACTTCGTCGGCTGCCGGAGTCTCGATCGGGGTCGGCCCCGCGCTTGCGGGGATACTCTCGAGAAGGGCGGCCTTTTCTGGCCTCCTGCACAGTTTCCGCGGTGCTTCTGGCCCCACGGACTCGTGCTGTCTTAAATTCGAACGTCTCCGCAACTACCGCCGCGCCAACCGCGTCGCTCCAGACATTGAGCACGGCCCGAGCCCGGTCGAAAAGCCAGTCCACTGCCACGAGCAAACCGATGCCTGCGAATACTTCATTAGGAAACCGAGCCGAACTGAGAAGGATGGCCAGCATAAACAGCGTCGTGCCGGGCACACCTCCCGCTCCCAGGGAGACGATCACCGCCAGCACGGCGACTCCAACCACCTGGAATACCGAGAGCGAAACGCCAAAAACCTGGGCAATGAACAGAGAAGCAATTACCAGGTACATAGCGGTGCCGTTGAGATTCATGGCCGCTCCGAGCGGCAAGACCAGAGTCCCGGCACGGCGATCCACTTCACTCTTTTCGACAACTCCGGTGTATGTTATCGGCAGGGCTGCCGCCGATGACGCCGTCCCGAATGCCGTCGAGAGAGCCGGTACCAGGTTATGGAAATATGCGCCGGGTGGTGTGTGTCCCATGACTCTTAGAATAAGCGGCAAAAGTAACAGACCGTGGATTAGAAAACCCACTAAAACGGTGACGGCCAGGAGGCCGAAGTTATCCGCCAGAGTCACGACCGATTGTGGGTTGCCGGCGACTGCCGAACCGACCAGTACAAACAAACCGATCGGCGCCACATAGATGAGAAAGGACACGATTTTCATGCTGATACTAAAGACGCCTCTGAAAAACCCCTCGACAACCCCGGCCTGTTTGCCCATCGTGGCCAAAACGGCCCCGAATACTATGGCAAACACGATCAGCCCGATGAACTGACCTTCGGAGACTGCTTGAAACAGGTTCGATGGAATGAAACCCTCGTAGATTTGGTCGATACCGGTCGCACGTGCACGGGTGACCATCTCGGGTACGAACGCCTCTGCACGATTGATCGCCGCTCCCGGTCTGATTAGGACCGTCAGAATGATGCCGATAACGACGGCGGCTGCTGTCGTACCTATGAAGTAGGTCAGGACTGAAGCCAGCACCCGACCCAGTTTGCGGAACGCACCCAGCGATGAGACACCGATAATGACCGCTGAAACGACCAGCGGGATAAAGACGATCTGCAGTGCATTGAGAAACAGCTGCCCCACTATGCTGATCGAAGACATGATGGCCGGTACGAAGTAGCCCAATACGCCTCCGAGCACGACGCCCACAACGGTCAGGATGCTAATTGTAGATTGGTTTTTTGGTAATGTCATGTTACTTGACTGACGGGAATCAATTAGTGAATTTGATTACACCTTTCCTCTTTGTTTACATTTTGCTACACACCTGCTCCGAATCGAGCAGGTCAAATTGTGGTCTTCTCGTTCTTTGTCTCATATATCCTCACTCACCATAACGGTTCAAGCCGCACTTCGCAACTTCTTTTCACTTTTCCAAGACAAATTGGCTGTCCCATAAGGGATTATGAGAAAACGAGACAGTTCCCGTGTGGCGCCAATTGTCGTTCAGTCCTGAGCAAAAGTGTGCGAGTGACTCTCAAATGCCTTGCTCCTGGAAAAGCCGTTCATTAGATTCCGAGTACTTCAAAATCAGCCAGTGAGGTGAGTCAGTGAGAATGGCGTTTCAATTACTGATTGCAGTACTAATACCCACGATGGGTTTTGGGCAGGCCAAAGTTGGTACGACTCCTATTTATTTCTTTCAGTCTATTGCGGTCCGTGCTGAGGGCATGGGTCAGGCAGGAGTTGCGCTCCTTGACGATGCCTCTTTTTACTTCAATCCGGGAGCTCTGGGTCTATATGCATTTGAAGAGTGCATAAGTATCTCGCCCTTTATTCAGAATCCTGAGCCTGGCTACCTCGACAACATAAATCTCCTGACTGGTCATTTGGGCATAAGAGCTGAACGATTACTAGGATTGTCCAATTTCGCCTTTGGTGTCGGCTATTTCCGTCACCGATTGGAATCCGAGCAGTTCGCGATAGCGAGCACATATCAAAGCTGGTGTTCTGGTGTAGGTTATCGAGGAGTATTGTATGCCGGGGTCGGATTTGCGGTCAGGAAATATACTGATGACATCGAAAGCCATGAAAGTAGGAGTGCCTGGAAGTATGACATTGGCGTCCTCCTGCAAAAACCGCTCGGTAGCCCTTTGGCATCCGCATCCGGCAAACGATATCAGCCGATCCTCACTCCTTCTTTTGGCGTTTCGTATACGAATTTCGATACCGACCTGAACACACAGGATATCTTTCACATAGGGCTGTCATTGTTGATAGGAGTTAACTACTGGGAGCCGGATCATCAATGGCAAGTTATACAGATTACTCCGGCATATGAGTATGATAAGCAAGATTACTATTCCCTGCGACACAAACTCGGACTGGAAGTCGGATTGGCTGTAGCATTGTATGTGCGAGCAGGATATGTTGATGCTCAGGATGCGAATACATGGGGCTTCACCATAAGCTCTCGTGGTATAGCCAAAACGTTCTATATTGCCGCAAAGAACGGCCAGAGTAATCCCGGTACTCTGGAAAGGTTCTTGGCCTATCACTTCAACATTCGGTATTCCGAGGCGCACAATGACATGTACGTGAAATCTTCCCATAAAACAACTTCAAGAGAAGTGACGATATCATTTCGTCTTTTCTCCGTTTAGTGCCAACCAGCTACCGTATGGGCACTATGCATTATTTATTGAAAGCCGAATGCAAACAGTCTATCTTATAGCGAATACTTGGACAAACTGTTGGAGGAATCGACAATGAAGCGCATCATCCTGTCTCTCCTGATCCTTGGTCTCTTTGCCATTGCCCACGCGGATAGTAGTTCGCAAGGATATTACATCCGCAACGACTTTCTTATGACATCATCCAGTGTCTTCCAGGAAGGCCTGCTGGGCTTTGCCAATCCCGCCAATCTGGCCCATATCGAATCAGGCGACATCCGATTTCACTGGAGCACGGAAGGTACTGACGGCTGGTCGCTTGAGAACTGGGGAGCCTTTGCCGCTGCCCCCCATGTGGGAATCGGGGCATTGCATCAGGAATTCGGCCCATACGGCGTGACCGATTATCAATTTGCACTCGGTTTCGGCAACGGTATGGTTTCAAGTGGAATCGCCTACCGCTGGTCGACGGGTGATGATGACGAAATCGGACGGGAAAAACTCCTTTCATTCAGCAGTATCCACCGCTTCAACCGCTACCTGTTACTCGGGTTGATCGGCACACTCTCTCTTGACAGCAAATGGAACGAAGCCGTGGCCGAACTCGGGATCCGACCGCTGGGCACACCGCTGGTAACATTATTCGGTGATGGTGCGATAGAAAAAGGCGTGAAGCTCGAAGATGCCTTATGGAGCGCCGGGGCCGCCATCGAACCGGTTCCCGGCATCAGCCTGACCGGACGCTACTTCGAAAACGAATCGTTTACGGTCGGACTGAATTTCGAGCTGGGCACGGGCGGCATAGGCGGACAATCGTATTTCGATTCCGAGCAAGACGTCTCCCGCTACAGCTATTCCATCCGCGCCGGAGGCCGCCGTCACAGCTTCATGCCCAAACTGGTGCAGAAAGACAAGAAGTTCCTGCCCATACCTCTGAAAGGCGAGGTCAGATACAATAAGTTCATCTTGTTTGACGATGACACGCATCGCCTGGCCGATGTTTTGCTCGACATAAAAGCCGCGGTCAAAGACCCGCGCGTGGCTGCCATCGTCATGAACCTCTCGGGAATGCAGGCATTGCCGGAACATATCTGGGAGATAAGAGAAGAACTTCGGCAGGCCCGAGAGTCCGGCATAACCGTTTTTGTCTTCTTCGATATGGCGGAAATGAGCGAGTACCATCTGGCCAGTGTGGCGGACTACGTCATCATGGATCCGGAAGGCCTGATGGTACTGCCGGGGTACGTTCGCGGCCGGACATACTTCAAAGGAGCCCTTGCCAAGCTGGGTCTGGGATTTGATGAATGGCGCTTCTACGAGTACAAGTCCGCCGTAGAAGTCCTCAGTCGCGACAGCATGTCGGACGCCGATGAAGAACAGCGACAAGACTACGTCGATGCCATCTACGAGCTGGTACGCGCGGAAGTATGCCAGAGCCGGGGGTTGTCGCAGGATAAATATGATGAATATATCGACAATAAGATGCTCTTTTCCCCATCCGATGCCGTCCGGGCCGGGCTGGTCGACACCCTGGCTCGCTGGTCCGACAAGGATGCGATCATCAAAGAACTGCTCGGCCGGAAACTGGCGGGTCTGGATAGAGATGATCTGTTCGCCAATGCCTTGCCGCAGCGAAACTGGGGGCCGTTGCCGAAGGTAGCGGTGGTCTACGGCATTGGTGAATGCGCCATGGACAGCGGCATCAAAGGCCGCCGGCTGGAAAAAGTGTTTCTGCGGCTCGAAAAGGACAACTCCGTTAAGGCCGTCCTGTTCCGGGTCGATTCTCCCGGCGGCGACGGCACCGCCAGCGATCTGGTCGCTCAGGCTCTGAAGAAATGTGCTGAGAAGAAACCCGTCATTGTCAGCCAGGGACAGGTGGCCGCCTCGGGCGGATATTGGATCTCAATGTATGGCGACACGATTGTCGCCGCGCCCAACAGCATTACCGGCTCTATCGGTGTAATCGGCGGCTGGCTCTATGACAAGAGCTTCAGCTACAAGCTCGGCATGACATCGGACTATGTCAAACGCGGCGAACATGCCGAGGTAGGCTTCGGTGTCACATTGCCTTTCATCGGCATGACCGTCCCGGCTCGTAACCTGACCGATGCGGAACGCTCCATCATAGAAAACACTATCAGAGGGTTTTATGACGGCTTCGTGCACAAGGTCGCAGCCGGTCGTGATTTGCCGGTCGACTCCGTGCGGAAAATCGCCGAGGGTCACTGGTATGCCGGCACGCGTGGCCAAGAGATCGGGTTGGTGGATGAGATAGGCGGGATGATGGCGGCGCTCGAGATTGCCAGGAGTGCGGCCGGGATTAATCCTGACCAGGAAATCGAACTGGTCGAGATACCCAAATCAATAGGCCTCTTTAATTTCGGCGAAAGACTCTCACCCATTCAGAGCGATGTGAAACAGAACCCGGTATATCAATACATTAAGATGGTGTCCGATAACCCCGGCAAACCGCTGCCGATGTTGCTGCCGGGGGACTATCCAGCGCTGGAACAGTAAAGGCCTGCCTCGGTAGTCTGATGTGGAAGCCACATCGCTGAGTAGCTTCCAGTCGTCGATTCCACACTAG
>CAZLBP010000065.1:0-15420 GCA_964557855.1 uncultured Ignavibacteriales bacterium
ACCGAAAAGGACGCTGCTTGAAAAAACAATTTACACAACTCTTGACATGAGCTCGCAGAACCGGGTAATACATTATCTCAATCGGATCAACAGGAGAAAACTGATGAAAGACCTTTACTGTGCAGCGGCAGGCAGCCGTAGTATACCAATTGGTTCGGAAGTAGTCATTGCTCCCAGGTCGCCACATTGGTTCGTATTCCAAGCTATGCTCGATGGCATCACCATGAAGAACATAACTTCTGATGCCCGTGTAGTCTGTAAATGGTTCTGATGCAAAAGCATTGCCCAGCCGAATGGGAGTATTACGCTCGGCTGCATCATCCCTCCAGCCTTCGGCAAACGCGAATGAATTGGGGAAGTAGAATTGGTTGTCTCCGGTGCCGGTTGATCCATAAGTTGCGATTACTCTGTCCAGGCTCGGAGTTAGGATATAGAGCGTTGAATTATTGTTATCCAAAACATAGATATTGCCGAAATAGTCGGCATCAATAGAAACTAAATCTGCATTCGATGGAAACATACCGGCAGGCGTATGGCTATACGTGTAGGGGTAAAATAACCCATATCGAATTACTGCATTCAGGCCGGCATCCGCAATGTAAATATGGCTGATCGGATGTCCGGTCTTCCAGTTCCTGCCAAAGCAAACCGATACCGGAAACTGAAGCTGCATTTGACCAGGGATAGGATATGAGCTAACCGGATTCCCGAACTTGTTGAACAGGACTGCTCTGGCATTGCCGCGATCAAGAACTACTATTTGTGTGGAATCGGACAACGGGTTTGACGAGAATACGACTCGAGCCGCGGCGACATCCGATACGTAACTCATATTGTCCTCTAATGAAAACTGAAAGGAGGTATCACCTGTATTCCAGTCCATGCCATACACCAGAGCCCGATTATTGAAGGCATCTGCAATTGCCCACATGCCGCCATTGTCGTTTATCCAGGCTATTCCTAGCGGTCGGTTGACATTTCCGTTTCCAGATCCGTATGATCCGAAGGACTGAAGCCACATGTCACTTGCACTGGCGATTAGACGGTTCCATCCTGGATCCGATATCATCAGGAATTCACGATCAAAAGCGTCAAAAGGATCATCCCAGTAAACCGACATAATCCCATATGGTTCACTAAACAGCGCATTGCCGGAATTCTCTGCCAAACTGGCGACCCTGCCAAACCTGTGGTAGCTTTCATAAAATGCTGAAGGAATGAGCAAGTTGTTGCTTTGCGGTGGAGCTTTCGAGAAAGCAGCTTTGCTTTTCGATCCTGGACGAAAACGCCCGGACGAAACAGCATCCATTTCTACTCTTGCTATTTTCGCCAATACGATCTGTGTGATATTTTCAGCATCAGTGATTTCGAACTGGTTGCCCCTTTTCTTCAAGGTAATCCGGACGGAATCTTGCGCATGGATTCCGTGCGACAGGATACCCAGCTCACATGTTACAAGTACTACTCCGTCTCTCATTGAAGAGCGCTGCTGAGGGACCAGCAATATATTGGAAAACCATCCAGGTGATTTGCCTGATACGCGGGATTTACTTGAAAAAGCGCGTTTGATCTGATCTATGGTTTCTTCTCTTGATTCCTCAGGCAGAGCAGAAGAGAGAATCTCCATGTTGAAGTCTGTAGGAGCGTTTATAGCATTCGATAGTGCCTTTAGAGCAAGGACAATATCATCCTGATCAGTTAACTCTGCGATGGCGAGCCTATGTGATGGGGCTGATAGTGTAAAGCTAGCAGCAAGTACAAAGAGAATTGATACAGTATAAGATGCCATCCTCAGATTGCGCAATGTGCCTTGCATGACCTTACCTCATTGACCCTCAAAATATAGGTTCTTAGTAATTACTAGTGTCCTGTCCCGCGAATAGCTTTACACAATGTTGGCTTTATACCTGCAATAGTCACAGTCAGCATTGCCGCAAGGTCATATGAGAGATTTGGTTAAAAAAGACAACCGGATAAAAGTGTTCGACGTATTATGAAAATCACTTCCGGGACAGGACACTAGTATAGCACCTCAATTCTATGTTGTCAATGATTTACATTCATGAACTTCTTCTTCCTCGCTGGAGTTTAGAATAAGTGGGAAGAGCCAGCAAATAAATGTCCAGTTTTCAATAGCAAAAAAACAATCACCTCGTTGATAATACAGCTTCTTCAAAAGTCAACTCTGATTCGAGAAGCTCCTCAATCGTAGAATTGTAATTTGCTTTCTACATCAAATGACGGTACCGGAAAGAAAACGTGCAAAGGGATATTCAAGAAAACTTGCGTTGTGAGAAGCATCTATTGGGAAAACGGACTTGGCAAGACTGCTGACAATTGAAGAAAGCGATCTAGTCCTTACAGGGCTGATGACGCAACGCAGCATCAGGTTTATTCCTTAATTCAACCAGAGTTCCCAGCCCTATCTGAAATAGTGCATTTCAGACACCACAGATATTGACATCATTTATCGATTTTCATTCCCAGAGCAGCAGCTCACGTTTTCCACTTCCAATTCCACGCCCTATTATCCTCCTACAACAACCATTCCGTGTTGCGGAGCAACAACTTAATCCCAGAAACCGTAGATTCCTTGGAATCCGTAACATAACCCCGGCGCGAAGCGCCGGGAAGTATTCATATCCCAGCCGAAGGCTGGCAATCTTCTTTTTTGGTCTCGTCCAAAACCAATACTGTGACACATTCTGTCACACCAAAAAGCGTCGCTACAGCTTTCTTTCAAAAGGCAGGATCGCATCGAATCCCTGCCCAATCAACTTTCCCAAAACAGCCGATTCTCTATCCTGCTGTTTAGTCAGATTCATAAGCAACGATATGAATCCTTTTCCAGCTTGGACTTCGTTTAGCTTTCTCTTCAAATCCTGAAGTTCTTTTTCAAGCTGAAAATGAGAATCCTTAACCAATGCCAATTCTTCACCCAACTCCCGATTCAACTTGCTCGCCTTTAAAACTTCGTCTGCCTTTATCAAATCAGGAGTTTCTTCCTCCAGAATTCCCTCCCTATCTAAATACCTATCAACCATATTGCTGGACATAGCCCAACCATACCTGTAGCAGAGCTTGTATCTGTTCTTAATCCTGTTGGCATAGTACGTTGCTGAGCTGTGTCTCAAAATATGAGGAGTGACTCGCGAATTTTGAACTTTCAAGCCAAGCCTTTTAATCAACATCCTCACACTTCCATAACTCATCGGAAAAAGCTGTGCCATTGGGTCACCCTTCGCGGGGTGAGTCTCAAGCCACTTACGAAGGTATAACGAGCACAAGGGTAAGGAGATTGTCCTGGGCTTCGTCTTGCTGTGTTCCAATCTAATCAGTACCGTAGGTCAAGCCCTCTTGGGGCTTGACGCCCTCCTATTGAATTGTAAACGCACCCGAAGGGGTGCGCCACCCAGCGTCGAAACCCCTCCGGGGATTTCGACCTACAATTCCCGCACGACCCGGAATCCGTAACAATTCAACTTCGCCGAAGGCTTCGCAAAGAAGCGACCCGTCGACTTCGTATCCGTGGCGTCGCTGACCCATGATCCCCCGCGCAGTACCCGATACTCTCCGCGATACGGCCCGATCGGATCCACCTTCACCGAACTCGGGTATCCCCCGTACCAGCTCAAGCACCACTCCCAGACATTGCCGCTCATGTCATACAGTCCCAGTTCGTTGGGCTGCTTGCTGCCCACATAGTGCGGGAACCCGCCCGAGTTGCCCTCGTGCCACGCCACGTCATCATAGTTGATCGCGCCGCTGTACGGGTACCCCCACGAGGCCGAGCCGCCCCGCGCCGCGAACTCCCACTCCGCCTCGGTCGGCAGACGGTACGTCACGCCCTCAAGGCGCGAAAGCTCGCGGCAAAACGCATGGGCATCCTGCCAGGAAACATTCTCCACCGGCCGGATGTCCCCTCTGAAATGCGCTGGATTCCAGCCCATCACGCGCTCAAATTGCGCCTGAGTCACTTCGTAGACGGCGATATAGTACGGCTTGGTAATCGTCACCTCATGCACCGGCCCCTCATCGCCGGCGCCCCGGTACGAGCCCATCTTGAACGTCCCCGGCTCCATTAACCGCATCTGCATGCCAACTGAATTGGTGACCGTTTGTGGTATATCAATTCTGTCCTCTGCTCCCGGCTCAGCCGGCTCCGTTGTTATCTCCACCTGCTGTCCGGCATTATCGTGACCTGTAAGGTCTTCTTGAGTCAATGCGAACTGGGTCTCATTGCCCACGTTGTCAGCTTTCGTTACTTCGGCGCTCTCCGCATTCTCACTTTCGCCCTTCTCGGCACCGGCATGCCCCAACATTAATTCAAATGGATTGGTTATCCAGAGAATGATGAACACAACGAGAAGAATTCCCAATCCCGCGCCGAATTTGATCAGCACGGATTTCTTCTTCCGCCCGTTTCCGTTTGGAGGCGGTTGACATTTGTCTATTGGTTCCGACGCAGGTGGAGCCGGCGGCTTCTCGGGAGGAGGCTCCACAACTGTATCCTTCTGCTCTTCTTCATTCGAAACACTCTGCGGCGCTTCAAGCGCAACATCTCCTACACTGTCCTCGATGTCCGTCTCATTAGAGTCACCGACTGAATCCGACTCATCAGGAACATCTTCCTCCTCCTCGTCGGTTTCCGGAGAATCCTCTTCCCCCGGCTCCGTTTTTAGAATGCTCTCGATGAACATCATCGGCGACGGGCTCATACTATTGACCGGCTTCTTTTCAGCCGATTCGCTTTCGGGCAAGCCGTTTTCTGCAACATCCTCTTGACCGTCTTCTATTCCGGCCGATGGCTCGCTGGCTGCAAGATCTTTCTGCTCCTCACTTTCATCAATCCGATCCGGGCCGACCTTGTCTTCCAACCGGACCGGCTCATCGGGTTCTTCATGGGTTTCCGTTTCCTCCAGAGTTTCTTCCGTGGTCTCTGTTGACTCTGCCGCTTCCGTTTCGGTCGGAAGTTCTTCTTCGGCGACTGTCGTTTCAGGCTCTACCGGCACTTGCCTGGCGTTACTTTCAACGCGTACTACCGTCGTCGCTTCCGCCGCTTCATTCGTACGCTCGACTTTCTTTTTGCCTCTGATAATCAATGCCGACGGCGCCGGCTCAATGTTGATCAGCGAATCGGATTTCGACGTTTCTTCAAGGGCTGCCAGCGCATCCGATGCGGTGGGGAAACGCTGCTGCGGTTTTTTGGCCACCATCTGAGATAACCAATCGGAAAGAGCATCGCTCACACCGTCCCGATATTCACTCAGCCGCGGCGCGGCCCGATCCGGACTGCAGTGCCAGAGCAGCCAGCGATTGTTGACGATCTTGGGTGAATTGTCGACCTCGAACACCTCGAGAAACGCCGTACGAATACCCTGATCCCCCAGAAGCATCTGATACATGACCATCCCCAGAGAATACAAATCGCTGCACGGCCCCGTATTCTCGATATCGCCGAGGATTACTTCGGGTGGGATATACTGCGAACTCCAGGCCGCCAGATTCGAGCTGACCCCGTTGTGCGCAATGCCAAAGTCCCCGAGCCTTGCGTTGCCGTCCCAGTCGATGAAGATGTTGGACGGCTTGATATCCAGGTGCAGAATATCATGAGCGTGAATCTCTCCCAGTCCGGTGAGGCAATTTTCCGCCCATCGCGTGACACGATTCACTTCCAGCGGCTCGGAGTACTGCCCGACCGAGTTGTCCATCAACTCCAGCGCCAGGTAATAGCTGTCGCCTTCAGCAAAGCTGTCATACAAAGCGATAACGTGCCGGCTGCCGAGCCGTGAGTGAATCTCCAGCCGCTCCTGACACTGCCTGAGGAAATCCTCCGTATTGGCGGAGTTGAATATCCGCTTCAGTACAACGCCCTGTTTGAGCTGTTTATCGAAAGCCAGGAAGACTTCCGATGTATCACTCCGGCTTAAACTGCGCCGAATCTGATATCTTTCCGCGAAACGAGTCTGGGCTATATCGTCGCCTGAAATCATCGTGGACCGCCGACAGAACCGTTTACCGAACATTCCCCCGCGCATTCATCCCTGTTGCCCGGCTCGTGTTCTTTTTGAAACTTCTATTAACCGACAATTATCCGCAAAACACGGAAGGAACTGCCGGATTGACCGGTCAACTACCAGTTAGAAGTAAAATGAGGCCCAATACAAAATCAACATAAATACTATGATTAACAGCCTTTTAGACAGCGGATCAGACCGATTGTTTATGATAATAAAAACTTGCCGTACGCAACCGGATCGTGTATTGTCTGACGATGTAGAGTAGCCATAGACTGGTAACAGTCAATTATCGAGCGAGTGGAGAAAGATATTATTTACAGATACAGATACCAAATCAGGAGAGCAGTATGAAATTGAAAGCTATCGTGATTGTTCTGACAGCACTGATGTTGGCAACTGCCGCATTCGGTAGCGGCACTCAATGGAAAGGGAAATTCGGAATCGGTATTCGCGGGCCGTTCATCGCCCCGCTGTTTGAGGGTTCCGATTTTGAACTCTTCGGCGAATCATATGAACCGTATGCCCTGGGTTGGAACGGTACCCTGGAGCTCAGGTACGGCCTTAGCGAAAAATGGGTGGCCAGCCTCTTTGGCTCCTACGCATCATCATTTGATGATTCGACTGCCACCAGCGACCGTTCCTTTGCCTTTGCCGGGTCAGGCGATGCCTTCACGCGCATTGAGGGAGGCCTGTTTGGCTTAACCGGCAGCTACTACTTCCGCGAGGAAGAAAGGACACAACCTTTCGTTCTGGCCGGGTTCGGGGTCGACTACTGGCTCCTGAATCGACGCGTCTTCCAGTCCGGTGATTTCGTCTACCAGAAAACGGACCTCAACATAAAGCTCGGCGGCGGTCTGAGTTACTGGATCAACGACAATATGACGTTTGACGGCCAGCTTCGCTTCACCTACGTCGTCGCCAATCTCAATTCCAATCTCGACGCAGGCGTGTATGGCCCGGGTGACTGGTCGGAAGGCAGCACCCGTCCGTTCCGAGGCTATCTCGAGCCGGCAATTGGATTTACTTACTACCTGGGGGGCGGTCCAGACACGGACAAGGACGGTGTCGGCGATGACAAGGACCAGTGTCCCAACACGCCGCGTGGCGCGAGGGTCGACAAAGTCGGCTGCCCGCTGGACAGCGACGGCGATGGTGTTTATGATGGTTTGGACTTGTGCCCGAATACGCCGGCCGGCGCCAGAGTCGACGGCAGCGGCTGCCCCATCGATACGGACGAGGACGGTGTTTTCGATGGTCTGGACAAATGTCCCGGTACACCTGCCGGAGTTACCGTAGACCAGTTTGGCTGTCCGCTCGATGAGGACAAAGACGGCGTCCCGGATTACCAGGACGAATGCCCCGGCACTCCGGCCGGTGCTCCGGTCGATGCCAAGGGTTGTCCGCTGGACAGCGATGGTGACGGTGTGGCGGATTACCTCGACCAATGCCCTAACACTCCGGCCGGTACCGACGTCGATGATACCGGTTGCCCGTACGACGCCGACTTTGACGGCGTGCCGGACAGCGTGGACCAGTGTCTGGGGACCCCGAGAGACGTGGCGGTCGATGAAACCGGTTGTCCCGTGGCCAAGCGCATTACGACGAAAATCGTGCTCAGCGATAACGTCCAGTACTCGTCCGGTTCTTTTGAGCTGACGCCGGCGGCCATGAAGGTACTCGATGGCGTGGCCGAGTCCATGAAAGCCTATCCTGAAACCAAGATCAGAATAAGCGGCTACACCGATTCCCAGGGTTCGGAAGCTTTCAACCTGACTCTGTCGAAGAACCGTGCCGAAGCGGTGATGATGTATCTCCGCGACAAAGGCGTGTCCATGGGCAGAATGTCAACAGTCGGCCACGGCGAAGACCCGCGCTTCTTCGTCGGTGACAATGATACACCGGAAGGTCGAGCCAAGAACCGACGGGTCGAAATCGAGACAGTCGAATAGACAATTTCAACCGATAATCTCACAGGGCGAGACATATTGTCTCGCCCTTGAGGTTTGATGTGAGCTCTTAGCTAACTCAATGAGATAGTGGTAAACTACGCTATGGTAGCCAAAAAAGTAATTCTTCTCGTTATCCTGGCCCTGCTGCTCATATTCATCGCGCAGAACACGCAGGTGGTCACGGTGCGATTCCTGTTCTGGAAGATGAGTATGTCACAAGTAGTGCTGATTCCGGCCCTGGTGGTTATCGGCATCGCTATCGGTTTTCTTATTCACTGGCGGCTGAACCGAGGCAGCCGGAAACCTCCCCCGAGTCCCGACAGCAAAACGGTCAAGTAGTTGCTCCGGTGGGATTGTCACCCCGGCGCAGAGGCTTGTTGAAAAACTCCGGAGATGGTTGCGTCCAATCCTGAGCCCGCGTCAGCGAGATTGTGACCTGAAACGTAACTCGTGGGTAAGTAAGGGCGGCAAGTCACACGGATCCACTGTAGTGGATTCGCAGGACCTGCCGCGACACACAAATGATACTTTTTCAACACTCCCGAAGACCAGGGTTCATTCTTCCGCAGGGACAGATCGTGACCTGTCCGCCGCTCTCTCCAATGGGCCGCCCGCCGCTTCCTGCGGGGTGCGTTCTTACGCCCCCTCCAAATGCCCCTTCCCCAACAGGTTAATCACCTGCAGCATCAGATCCCGGCCGACCGCCAAACCATAACCGCCCCGAGCGCAGGAACGCTCGTTGAATTCCTTGACGCTGTCGACCCGAATACTCGCTCCATGCCCGCCCCAAAACATGACCGGCACCGGATCGGCCGAATGAGCCTTCATCTCACAGGGAGTGGTGTGGTCCGCGGTGAAGACCAACAGAACGTCGTCCGGCAGCTTGGTTAACAAGCGTGCTGCCTTGTCTATCTTCTCGATGAAATCACGTTTCCCCTCGTGATTACCGTCCTCGCCCAGAGAGTCGGCCGCTTTGACGTGCACGAACACGAAATCGTATTTGCCCAGATTATCGACGGCTGCCTGAAATTTGTTCTCGACATTGGCGTCAGGCAAACCGGTTGCTCCTTCCACCTCGAGAATGTCCATCCCCAAATAGGCACCAACTCCCTTGTACAACCCGCCGCCCGCGATGCAGGCCGGCTTGAGCCCATACTTCTTCTCAAAACTCGGAACTTCCTTGTACTGCCCGGCGCCGCGCACCAACAGGAAATTGGCCGGAAGTTTACCTTCTTTCTCCCGCTCCTTATTGAACGGATGGTCCTTAAGTTTGTCATGGGCCTGGCGCAGACCTTTGTTGAGTATGTCCGCCGTGTGTTTCGCTTCCTGTGAATCATCGGTTGCTTCCACAGTTCGCACCGGTACATCCGGCTTATGCGGGTCAGCGTCAATAATTGCATCCGACAACCCCTCACCGCGCATAATTATTCCCGCCCGGTGGGCAGTACCCGGTTTGACAATGAACCTGACTCCTTCCACTTCCATACCGTCCAGCGCCTTCGTCAGAGGCTCCACTTCCAGTATGCGTCCGGCCCGACGGTCCTTGATATTGAACTTGTCATCAACCGTACCGAAATTACCACGCAGGGCCACGTCTCCCGCCTTGAGCTCCATTCCCAGTCCGGCAACCTCAATCGGCCCCCGTCCGGAATAGCTCGTCTCGATGGGATACCCGAATATCTCGAGATGCGCCACATCGGAACCCGGTGTCCGCCCCCGCCCAAGGGTGTGCATCATACCGCACTCGCCTTCCGATGCCAGTTTATCCAGATTGGGTGTCTTGGCCGCTCCCAGCGGCGTCCGGTTCTTTAGTTCCTTTACCGGCCGGTCCCCCAGCCCGTCACAAACAACGAATATCACTTTCTTTAGCATATGATTGCTAACTCCCTTTCGAATTGATTCGTGTCAACTGCCTGAGATCTCAAGAATCAAACAAGCCTCACCTTCCCCGCCCCATCTTCAATTTCCCCTATCCGATACACCTGCTCCTCGTGCTTTTCAAATTCTTCTGTTATCCCGTCCGCCTCATCCGAACTAACCACCAATATGTATCCAATTCCCATATTGAAGGCCGCATAGATATCGTCGGGATCAATATCTCCCTCTCGGCGGAGGAACTCGAAGATCGGCGGTATGGACCACGTGTCTTTCTTGATCCTGGCATCGCAATTACCGGGCAGAATCCGTCTCAGATTGCCGACAATACCGCCTCCGGTAACGTGCGCCATACCATGTATGTCGTATGTTTCCAGCATCGGGAGCACGACCGGAGCATAACAGCGGTGAACTTCCATCAGAGCCCCTGCTACCGTGTTGTTGAGTTCCTTGATATGATCCTCAGGCTTGTGTCCGGCAATTTCGAAAGCCACTTTCCGGGCCAGCGTGTAGCCGTTGGTGTGCAACCCGTTCGACGGCAGCCCCAAGCAAACGTCACCCGATCGAATAGTGCTGCCGTTGATTATCTTCTTCTCGTCCACCAGACCGACTATGAAGCCCGCCAGATCATATTCTCCCGGACGGTAGAAATCCGGCATTTCGGCTGTTTCTCCGCCCAGCAAGGCCATACCCACGTTCTGACAGCCCCTGCTTATCCCAGAGACAATCTCGGCGATCACTTCCGGCCTTAGCTTGCCCGTAGCAATGTAATCGAGAAAGAAGAGCGGCCGTGCCCCGTGAACCAGAATATCATTGACACAGTGGTTTACAATATCTTCGCCGATAGTGTCATGTTTATCCGTCATAAAGGCCAGCTTAAGCTTCGTCCCGACACCATCCGAAGAAGAAATGAACACCGGGCTCTCGATTCCTGCGAGGTCGAGCTTGAAGAACCCGCCGAAGGCGCCGATATCGGTCAGCACCTGGGAATTGAACGTGGCCCTGGCCAGCTTCTTTATACGCTCCACAGCCGCGTCACCGGCCGCTATATCGACTCCGGCATCGGCATACGTGATCGGGCGCTTGATGTTCTTGTCAGGCATATCGCCTAAATAACGCCCCTAGACTGCGAATGTCAATTGCGCTTGAAGATCTATCTGGATTTTCAAGAAAAAAGCCGGTTTCATGTGAAACCGGCCTTTATCTCAAGAGTCAAAAACTGCTAACAGTATCTGTAATCCGGCCGAGAAGCAACATAGAACTCGTTCTCGAACCCGCGTGCGGGCCGAAGCTGGTCGAGCCAGTAGGCCTCGTCATCCCGATGACACACCACCATCCGCTGCTCGTCATGCTTGTGTTTGGCGCGGTGATACTTCAGGTAGATATGCCTCTGGTCGACACCGACGATTTCGATCTTGCCCGACTCATGGGACATGGCGTACTTCACTCGCTTGGCCAGCCCGGAGCAGTGCTTCTTGGCAGTTTCGATCTTACGATAGCTTTCAACAATAGGCACCTCGTACGGTTCGTTGCCGGACGTCGGCCTGCCCTGGAATACATAGTACTGAGCCACGCCCATGTATGACAGCTCGTTCCACAGCTCCGCCATAACCATCGGATCATCGGAGATGCCGCGGATAATCGGGTTCTGATTGACACAAATGACTCCCGCATCAATAACCCGCCTGATAGCCTCGCGCGATTCACGCGTCAACTCGCGAGGATGATCGAAATGGCACATTAGATATATTCGGCGATCCGGCTGCGAGTACTCCCGGAACGCATCCATCAAGGAATCATCATTGAGAAACCGGAACGGATTAAACGCCGGCATCTTGGAGCCGATCCGAATTATGCGTATGTGCTCGATCTCCCTTAACCGTTCGAAAATCTCAACGAGTTTGGGTGTCTTCAAAATCATCGGATCACCGCCTGTCAAGAGTACGTTATTCACTTCGGGGTGCTCTTCGATATACTGATAACCGGGCTCCAGATCATACGTGACTTCATCGTTGCCGTTCATGAACAGGCGTTTGCGGAAGCAATACCGGCAAAATGAACCACACACCTCGTTAACAAGCAAAAGCACGGTTGAACCGTATTTGTGCTGCACGCCCTTGCGCACTGTGATCCTGCCCTCGTTTGAGGCGTCCAGCTTACCCCATTCCAGCATTTCGTTCTCGTGCGGAATCACCAGCCGACGGATCGGGTCGTTGGGATCGTCCCAGTCAATCAGATTCAGGTAGTAGTCGCTTGCGCGGAAAGCATATCTCTTGGATACTTCCTTCAGGCGGTCCTTTTCCTGCTCTGACAGCTGCTGTACTTTATTGACATTCAGGATATACCTCGCCCGTTTCCTTTCCTTCTGTCCTGTCGCTTCGCTTCGAGTCGTGCTCATAACAGGGCTCCTTTCAGTTAATCGCATACCGAGTCTCGGCTCGGCATAGCTTGGCCGGACTCACGCGAGGTCCAATGAGAATCCATTCTGGAGTAGTTAAGCCACTGGGGAAGCTCGGTTCTATTTGCCCGCATTCAGCCAGAACCGAGTCAATGCGAATTCTCAACTAGCACTACAATATAGCAAATAACCCCGGTTTTGGCAAGCACCATCAAGCGCAAAATTCGTTACCAAATTCACGTGCCAAAACTCAATACTACCGGTGATTTACCTGTTGTCTATTTATGATACGAAGAAAACCGGAGTTAATTCAAACTTTTCTGGCTTTGGCTCTAACTACCAACAGCACCGATGAGAGTATCATAACTGTCCCAACCGCAACGAGTAACATCAAATTTTCACCGAATCCAGTCACCCCGATCATAATCGCTACAATCGGCGTTATAAACGCGGTCAGCGACACGGCCACTACTCGGACCCTGGCCAGGAGCCAGTAATAGCTTAGAAAAGCCACGACTGTACCAAATATCGCCAAATACACAATCGAACCCACTGACTCGACCGTAATCGAGAAATCTCGAGGACTTTCGAATATCAAGGCAGCCGCAATCAAAGGCGCCAGACCGAAAGCCATCTGAACCAGAACCGCTATCACGATATTCTGCTGAGAAGAGCGCCTCTTATGCAGGATGCTTCCGTAAGCCGCTGCCAATGAACCGGTTAGTGCTAGAACAGAACCAAAAAACACATCTTCCGAAACGCGCAGAGAATCATAGAAAATGACCACAACGCCTCCGAATCCTATGAAGATGCCAATCCAACCGGGCAGAGAGAGCCTTTCCTCTCTAAGAATCCAAATAGACAATACAGCCACAAAAAGCGGTAGCGATGACATCAGGATGGCAGTTAGCGCCGACGATATGTAGAGTTCCGCGAAATATATCAACGCGTAGCTGACGCCGTAAATGTATAGGCCCGGATAACCGAGGTAAACGAAATCCGACAGCCGCACCGGAAAACGGTACCGCCTGAATCGGGCAATCGAGTACAGGATTGTCACTGCCAGAAGAAATCTGATACTGATAGCATATAGCGGAGGGGCATCGTTGAGCCCGATTTTGATTCCAATCCAGGTTGACCCCCAGATCAGACATAGTAATGCATAAAGAAACAATATCAATGAACAATACTTCCTTTGCCAGAGAAGAGATTCAGAAGAATATATCCTTTAGCGGATGAATGTAAACGACAAAGGAGAGATTAGGAGTGTCTGATAAGTGATTTTATTATAGCGACTTGTCGTTGAGGATGTGCTTTCGGGGATTAACTGACTTCCCGTTTTGAATGACTTCGTAATGAAGATGTGGACCTGTCGAATACCCGGTCGAACCGACCAGCCCGATCACATCTCCTCGTTTGATCTGTTGGCCCCGTTTGACTTTGTAATCTGACAGATGGCCATACCGGGTGACGAAACCGTAACCGTGATCTATGACGATCGTCTTACCCATACCGCCGTTCCGACCGACGCTCGTAATCCGTCCGGCCGCCGGAGCAATGACCGGCGTCCCGGTGTGGTTGGCGATATCGATGCCGCTGTGCATTTGTTTCATACCGGTAAAAGGATCATACTTCATACCATACCCGCGAGAAATCCAACCGGAGGTGGGCCAGATCGATGGCGTATGCTCCAGCTGCGCCTTCAGATCCAGCAAAGCCGATTCAACTTCAGAAAACTTCTGCATTTCATACTCGGACAACAGCAACAGCCGATCAACTTCGGATTCGGTCTCGAGGGCAAACTGATGAATCTCCGACTGCGGTTGCAGGACCAATTGATCAGGCCCCCCGGTACCCAACTGACGCTCTCCGTGGTCGACCTCCGGCAGGTCAAAAAGCGTGCGGATGTAGATCTCCTTTTGGACAAGTCGACCAAAGCGATCCTCGACTTCCGCCAGCTGCCATCGCATCTGTTCGTATTTCTCGGTCAAAGCCTGGTTTTCCGATTTCAGGACTTCAAGTTCCTTTTCGGTCACTTTGTTCGAAAAGAACTGGGCCGAAAAGAACATACTTCCGAAAAGCAGTATCAGGATCGCGATGACGGAACCGTAAATGAAAGCAATGGGCAAACGAACTTGTCTCATGACCTCTCTTGAGCCAGGTATCAACATTAATGTCAGTTTCTTATTCCACATAGCTCAGTTACCCATGCTACCCAAAGTGTCAGGCACACCGCTGAGCCGTGGATTCGCAGTCAATGTACGGCTCAGGATATCCCCAAAACTGCTTTTTGTCAAGCCTTAAATCGTCTACGGCTTTCTTACTTACTTAATCAGCACATACTCCTTCTTGAGCACCTTATTAACTATATCGGCCAGCTTTTCCGATTGCAGCGTCTGCAAACTGTAGAGGTGCCAATATGTCTTTTTCGGCAACCCAATTCGAGTACTCTTTCTTTTCGGTGAAGCCATCGTCCTTACCTCCGTACGTGTGCCTCCGTCCGGCGGCAACAACAGCCACTTTCCTTTATTATCGGGCGGGCGGACACACAAACTTTAAGTTTTTTCCCATACAATGGAGGTGCAGACAGTGTGCCGCGAGAATGCTACCGGCAAAACTTCCCGAAGAACTCACTAAGTAATTATATACCAACGCGTTAAAAGACCGCCTCGCGCATAGAACAGCACTCACGAAGTAAAAGTCGGCAACAACAGATAAGGGAGTATACCTATATTCAGTGTGGCCTTTCCCTCAATGGACTAGCGTATGAAGACAAAAACAGAGTTTTTCTCAAGGACGAATCCGCTGATTTAACGCCTTATGCATTGTTAACATAAAACCCATTGAAATTGAATATCGTCTAAACACTGTTGTAACATTAACTTCGTGCGTTATGTGTTCTGTAGACTGGATCTATTGGCACGAACAAACGCCTGTATCGATGTGGAAATGCTGAATCATCCTGAGGATTCACAAAAAAATACGATCTCTCGCTGCTACCCCTCCCCGTTTCTGTTGACATCACACAATCAGAATGCAACGGCGGCTGGCATTAAGGAATCGCTTCTCTTCCCTTTGGTCGAAAAGATGCTGGGTCTGGATACACTTGACAGCATCTGGCAGCTAGCAGCCTCCAAGAGCGAGGTCGTCGATTTAGTTTCTAAATCCCTGGATCTCA
>CAZLBP010000066.1:0-15018 GCA_964557855.1 uncultured Ignavibacteriales bacterium
ATCAAAATGGCAAAATAAAAAAAAAAGGTGCCGACTACTTTGTCAACACCCTGACCCGCCCCTGAGGCGGGTTTTTTTCTTGCTCGAATTCATCGCCATGAAGAGAAAAACTGGGGTCCAGATGCATTTCAGCCACCGTTCGTAGAGTCCTTTACCGGAAAACGCCAAGAGAGGCAGAATCTTGGTTCGGGACCATGACGGCAGTCCGCTCCCTGCACGTGAAATTCGTGGACATATCTCGTCTATTTTAGTTAATTGCATATGAGACACTTTTCCAGTACGCTCTATGGCTCGGAAGTTAGTGCGATATAGCCTGACAGAAAACGACACAGTATACAATAAAAAGGAGGAAACGCATGTGGAGAAGAACAGGTCTTTCCCTGATTCTCGGACTAGTATTCCTTTTGTCCGCCGGAGGCCAGACGACGGATGACGTAAGCAACGTGGATACAGGCTGCTGTCAGCTGGCGGGGGATGCTAACGATGATGGAGTTGTCAATATTTATGACTACTTCTTCACATTAAGCTGGGGATATCAGGCTGGGGTGCTGGACAGAGACTATCCGGGTCCGCCGATGAACGGAGGAGCCAGTCTCTTCTGTTACGATCAGATGGTTCCCGGAACCTCGGTAGGGTTTCTTTCGAGCATTGCCGGCTACAATCAGATAGACTCCCACCTCGTTGCCGACGGCGAGCCCGTCTGCGGCGAGAGAGGATATTAACATCCAGAGATATTCATAGTATAGTGACGGATGGTGCAATATGTGGAAACTGAGATACTGGGTGTATTCAATTGCAGTATGTGGCCCCTTGGCGGCAACAGCGACGGCTCAGAACATTAAATGGATACAGTCTTACGACAATCTCTCTGCTTCGAATCGCGGATGGGATGAGGCGTTTCACATTCACGTGTTGGCAGACGAGAGCTGTGTGTTAACAGGACTGTCGACGAGTGGTGGCGACAGCTCGGGTACATTTGCCTACTTTGCGAAGCTCGACAACAGTGGGAATTTGTTGTCTAATTCCTTTTATGGTGATGCTGATCCGCTAACAACCTACGCCGGGTACGAACTTCACCCGATCGACAACGAAACCGGGTTCATTTTCGCCGGTCGAACGAACGCCAACGGATACGATCAGATACTTCTGATGCGCCTCGATGAGAATCTCAGCCCGGTCTGGTCACAAACGATCGGCAGTTTTCCTTACGAGCAAGGAGCATTTGCGGTTCAGAGATTAGGCACTGACAGATTTGTGCTCGCGGGATTTCGCTGCGACACGGCCGGAACCGCCTCCGACTTGTACGTGGCGCTCACCGACGACACCGGCTGGGTAACTCACGAATACGAGCTGGACAGCGGTAGTGTCGATGTGGGACGCTCGGTGAAAGTCGACCATATCAACGGCGGCCTTATTGCAACGGGGTACCTGCGACGTTCAAATGACATGTATGACATGGTATTGGTTAAGCTTGATGACAATCTGAATGAAGAGTGGGTAAAGGTTCATGGTGGTTCAGGCGGGGATTTTGGCGAAGACCTTAAAGTGGTTTCTGATGGCTATGTTATCTGTGGTGCAGCAACTCGAATCGATTCCGGTCTCACCAAACTGGAGGCATGGCTGGTCAAGACCGATTTTGACGGTAACGTGGTCTGGGAGCATGATTCGGGCCTGTCCGAAGTATATCATCGGACCTATGCCCAGTCAGTAATCCAGCAGCCGAACGGCTCTTATGTTCTGGTTGGCACATCTCAAAATGAAGTTGATCCGGCACTGACATTCCTGGATATGTACGTGGCGGCCGTGGACGCAAACGGAAATCTCTTGTGGCACAGAGAATTCGGCGGCAACCGAGCCGACTATGGCTACTGGATTCAGCCGGTTGATGCATCCGATCCTGACGACAGCGGTTTTGTTATATGCGGGACCTCCTTTACCTGGGTCGAGCAAGATATAGATACGTCTGATGTCTTCGCAATGCGTATCGGCCACGACTACATCTGCGGTGACGTCAATGGAGAAGACGATGGTCCGGATATCTCTGATCTGACTGCCCTCGTGGATTTTCTTTTTAACGGGATAAGTGTACCATACCCTGAACGAGCAAATGTTGACGGGTCCAGAAATGCCGATGGTACCTGTGTCGCCACACAGGTGGATATATCGGACCTGACCTATTTTGTGGATTTCCTTTTCGAGGCAGGTCCTCGCCCGATGTGTCCCTGGTGCGAAACGCCGTGATCTGGAAATGCGACAAGTGATTTTCATAAATGATCGTTTTATCACCACTGCGCCCCGCCACTGTTCGGGGCCGATCTGGCCAGGTCACTTACCATGAGCGAAACGTGGGGATTCAACGATTTGGCGCGCTTCAGATACGTATCTGTAAGCCGCAGTGCTTCGGGGTCGCCGTTTATCGTATACATCTCTCCAAACAGTCCGGCCGCGGTCAACTGAATCGAATAATCGTCCGGGAAACGGTTAGCGAATCCCTTTGCGACCTGGGCCGCCCGATCTGTCTGGCCGGCATTGAAGAGCGCCTTCACGCCAAGGCTCACACAGTTTTCACATTGCCCGTTAAGCCAGTTCTGAGATTCGGCTATCATCATCGCCGAATCAGGCTGGTTGCGACGCAGATGTTCCCACGCTCGTTCGTACGGTGACCACGCGTAGTTGGGCGTATCATCACCGGCCACTCGGTAGAGTCTAATGGTGATATCCCGTATATAGAACTGGGCTGTCAATTCAGCCGATTCCAGCCGCGGTGTATGCTGCTGCAACTGTCTCAAGCCGATCGAGGTCGCCAGAACATGAGTAACCGGATATGCTTCAAAAAATGCGCCGGTCGTCCGGGAGGCGCCAAAATAATTGTAGACACCGGGTAAGCTGTTGTCGATTGTCAATGCCGGACCGTAGGCGCCGCTGATAATCGCGTCGGCGCCGACCAAAGTGGGTAGCTCACGGTTGAACCTGGCCAGATGCCTGCCGGGACCGTACAAAGTCGCCTTGACATCATAGGCATTACTCAGTGCATACCAGATAAGCAGCCCCAGTATGACCGGGACAGAAACCACACGCGGCAAACGGATGATTCTGTCTCTCAACAGGAAATAGACAAAAAAAGCAGCAGCCGACGCCAGAAGAACAGTGATGACCGTCGTCACGAGGATATCGGCCGGCCTTGGAGAAAATCGTTGCAGGTATTGCCACATGAGATAAAGTATCACAAATGGGAGGCAGACCAGTCCGGTGAAACT
Source organism: uncultured Ignavibacteriales bacterium (assembly GCA_964557855.1). Lineage (GTDB taxonomy): Bacteria > Zixibacteria > MSB-5A5 > GN15 > FEB-12 > JAJRZL01. The sequence continues at coordinate 3,258 of CAZLBP010000066.1, forward strand.
GGATTTCAAGATCAGTTCTCCACGCCATGAGTGCAGGACAAACCAGCCGCTGATGGCCGCCATCGGCAACAGACAGAACAGAAAATACCGAAGCGGGCGGTACTCGAACGGCATCAGAGCGACAAAGCCCTCCCAACTGAAGCAAAAGTCCGCTCATGTTGGCTGCCGTTCTGCTTACTCCCCCCAGATAGAAAACAAGGTAGGAGCATCCTGAAACAAGCGAGAATCTGACCACATTCCAGATATCATTGTCGAATGGATCCCAATCGCCAAACAGAACTTCGTTCCGGGCAAACTGCGTATAGTAATAGGGGTCGGTTAACTGTGACTGACCATAACCGGCGAAAAACAAAGGGGGATCATTGCTCAAATTGATGAGTCGAATTGCAGCAAGAAAAAGGATAAGCGCAAGTACAATGAGCCCGGTCGTTCTGTTCACTGGTGCTTACCCGTATTGCTCACTCATCTTGAGTTACAGAATGTGATCGAACCCGGCCGGCCAAAACCGTCACGTTTCTTCCGGTTTCTCAAACAACCGCAACCAGTCCGAGGTAATAAACTCCCCCTGGTGACCATCGGGATCGAAGAAGTAAAGTGAACGGTGGCCACTCGGCCATGTATATTCTTCGGGTGTGAGGCCGCGATCAAGAAGCTTCTGCTTGTACAGATCGTATTCGTCCGGCTTGATCTGAAAGGCAAAGTGTACGTGCTCACCGCCGCGACCGTCGAACAAGCCCAGCTTTCCTTTCTTCCATATGCCGAACGCCGACCCGTCCTTCAAGACGAGCGCAATTGCAGACTTATCGTTCCAGTGCGTGACTTTTTCGTGCGGAATGAGGTCTTTATAGAATTCGAGAGATTTCTCAGGGTGTTCGACTTCGATATGGAATTCGACTATTCTCATGCTATCTGTATTCGATATCCGATCTCCATCCGTTACTTCGAGTGAAAAAAGAAAAAGCCGGGTTATCCCGGCTTGTTTCCAATTTCGATATGTCGTTAATTTTCAACGTATTTGCCGAGTATTTGCGGCATTCGAGAAGTCATCTTTGAATTCGGAAGGACCTCGGTGGCGCCGGCGATTTTGGCGGCTTTCATCTGGTCCTTCAGAACGTGCGGCGAATAGCATACGATCGGAATCTCTTTGGTGACGCGATAGGAGCGCAGTTTATTGATAAGTGCCGGTGCTTCTATACCGTTGAGATTCAAATCGATAATGATCAGATCAGGCTTCAGATCGTGCGCCTTATTGAATATCTCATCCGACCTGATAGCTTTGATTCCTTCAGCTTCCCAGCGATCCAGAACCGTCATAATCTTCGACGTGAAGATCATGTTGTTTGCCGCGATAATCACTTTCTTGTTCATCGACTCAAATCCATTCCTATTCTTTTCGTCTTCCCTCTACCCTTGAGGGTAAGTTCCTGTCCTGCGTAGCAGAACAATATAATCATTTTACAGCCAAAAAGCAAATTCTTCTCAAAAATCCCTTATACTATCGCCGTTTAGACTTAAGCCGTTATCAATCACAAAGTAAGAACGGTCGACGAAATGCCGGGGCAGGGCGGTCAAACCTCGGTCGGCTTTTTTAATTGCTTCCCATTTGAGAATAGTATATTCAAGTACACGAAGTGAGAATCGTATTATACAGCGAACCGTTGGTTTTCGTGCGGTTCCTGAAATCAACCCAGGTCCTGGAAAAATGATCGGCAACCTGTCCGGAGTGAGAGAACCAGGAGTCCTCAAGCGCTTGAAACTGAGTGCGGTGTTGCTATTGCTAGCCGTGCTGCCGATATCTGTTGTCCAGACCGAGGACCGCAAGAAGGAGCAAGAGCCCACCGGGAAAAAGCGGATGTGCATCACATTCGATGAATTGCCTTTCGCGGAATCATTCGAAGATACCGTTCCGGAAGACGTCCTTGGACCGATTCTTCAGGTGTTGAAGGAACATGAGATTAAAGCGGCCGGATTCGTAGTCGGCAAGCGTATTGACAATTCTTATGATCTTCTGGGAGAATGGCTTAACGAGGGGCACGTATTGGGAAATCTAACCTACTCGCATGCCGATCTTCACGAAATTGGTATCGAGCAGTTCCTCAAGGACATTGCCGCAGGAAAAGAGGCGATCGAGACCATGTTGTCCGGGTTTGGTCAGGAGAGAAGGTATTTTCGATATCCCTTTTTGCACTACGGAACCACGGTTGATACCAAGCGGCTCGTCCGAGCATATCTGGAGGACAACAACTTCCTGACTGCCCATGTGTCAGTTGTGGTTGAGGACTACCTGTATGATCTGACACTGCAGAAGTTGGGACATTCTCCGGACTCGGGATCCGTAAATCAGTTGCTTGACGAATACGTGAGGCACGTTCACGAGCAGTTGAGGCTGGCGGAGTTGTTGTCGAGGAAGCTGTTCAGTCGTAACTGTATTCACATCCTGCAGTTGCGCGCCAATCGGCTGAACTCGCTGGCTTTACCGCGTCTCCTCGAAGAATTCAAAGAGTTGGGCTATTCGTTTGTTCGGCTGGATACGGCCTTGAGAGATAAAGCATACGCCGCTCCCGAGGCATATTATGGCTCGCGCGGTATCAGCTACCTCGAGATGATCGATCGCAGTGACCCGGACCACTTACCTGCTCAATAGGAAGGACAGTTGGGTCGGAACGATACGCGCGACAGAACGGCGTTGCCTCATAAGAGGTACAGCGACATTTAGGCTTGGCATGTGGGTTCTCTTCGCATAGGGTGCGGCTTTGCGCCGCAACGGCTTACCAAATCGTCGGAGACAGTCCCAAACGGCTCCAAACGCTCCGGCAAAAAGGGATATAATTCATCTATAATAATCCTATCTCTTTGAGTATGGGCGTTTTTTCGATTGACTTCACGGCTGGAGACACTTATTGTTTGGTAGTTGGAATCGCGCAGGAACATTACATACCTATGTGATCGGGAACAGCGAGTTCAAATCGAGTCGGAAAGCAACAGGAAAATACTAACGCAAAATGAATAGAATTGAACTACAATTCATGTTTCGAGAGGGGGTGGTCAACCGGGACAAGAAGTAGTGCACTACCGCCGGTTGACAGATTCTACTTCAACCGAAGGTGTGTCTGAAAGAACTTATCCCAAAGCATGATGCCTGGCGGGTCCTTAGCAACTAATTACGATATAGATCAAACGAAATTGAAAGGGTGAAAGATGATGAAAAAGGTACTGACGATTATGCCTTGCCTGCTGGTCGTTCTGACCGCCGGAGTCGCCTGGGCGCAGCTGACTCCGGAAAGCGTTGAGGTGACACTGGAACCGGGCGAGGTGTACAGTGAAACCAAAACGGCCACACTGACCGGCACCATTCCAACGGGCGATGTCCTTTTTTCCTTCGACCTGACCGGTAGTATGGGCGATGAAATCGACATCGCCAAGGCCGAAGCAATCAACATTATGAACAGCATCGATGCTCTGGTCGATGATGCTCAATACGGTGTTATGTCCTATATGGATTATACCACCACTTACGATTTCTGTGACTACTTCTCACAATATGGCGATGCCGGCTTCGGGGACTATCCGTACTCCCTCGACCAGACGCTCACCGACAACAAATCGCTTGTATCCACAGCCATTACATCGCTGTCGCTCGGCAGCGGCTGGGATTGGCCCCAGGATTACACGCGCGCCTTCTATGAAAGCTATGCCGATCCCGCAGTCGGCTTTCGGGTCGGTGCCAAGAAGATCGTCATAAATTTCGGTGACGCTGTGCCTCACGATTGTAACATCAATGAAAATGTCCCCGGCGAGGTAGGCGTGTTCACGACCGGAATCGATCCCGGCCGGGACGGAATAGCCGGCACGCCCGATGACCTCGACCATCAAGACGTACTGATGGAAATGGCAGACAGCAATGTGACTTTGCTCGCCGTTCACAGCGACGCAACGACCATTCATTACTGGCAATACTGGGCGTCGTTGACCGGCGGTCACGCATACAGCTTGGCCGATGCTGAGGATATTCCGGCCGCCATTCTTGAGCTGATTGAAGGCGAGGCCACGTTCTTCGATACCCTCACGATCGGCGTATGCACGCCGGGATTCGAAGACTGGCTGCATTCAGTGGACCCGCCTTATTATGCCGAAGTCATGGCCCCGGATACGCTTCAGTTCGATATCGACCTGATCGTCCCGTTCGGTACGCCGGCGGGTGAATATCAGTTCACGGTCTGTCTCCTCGGCGACGGCGCCGTATTCGGCGAGCAGATAGTCACGGTGACTGTCCCTGACGGCGGTGACGACATCACCCCCACCAACGAGTGGATCAACGTGTTCTGTGGCATACCGGTCCTGAACGGCGAGCCGTTGGAACCGGGCGACATCATCCGCGCCTACGATCCGGATGGGGTGCTGTGCGGTATCGACACCGTTCGTCCGGATGGTTCTTACGGTTTCATGCCCATTTATGCGGAAGAGCCGTTTAACCCCGGCGACCAGGGAGCCGAACCCGGTGACACGATTACCTTCACGATAAACGGTGAAGAAGTCTTCACGGACTATCCGGTGATCTGGACCGCCAACGGCGACAGCTTCGAACTGTGCGGATTCTTGACCTGTCAGTTCTGTACACTGGAGGAAGGCTGGAACCTGGTTTCCTGGAATCGTGAATATGCCGCCACCATTGAGGAGTTTTTGGAACTGTTGGGTGAAGATGCTGAATGCGTAGAACTGATTCTCGGCTTTGATCAGGGTGCAATGACCTACGATCCGGACCTGGTTGATTTTTCGACGCTGCATAACGTCGATTATCACTTCGGTTACTGGTTCTTGCTGGATTGCCCCATTGAACTGGAAATCTGTGGCGGGCCCGTACCGTCCGAAGATTATATTCACGTCTACTCCGGCTGGAACCTGGTTAGCTACTGGCCGGACGAAGTCCTGCCCGTCGAAACCGCTTTGGCCTCGATATATGACTACATAATGGTTGTATTGGGCTACGACGGCGATGGTTTAACGCATATTCCGGGCGAGGAGCCGTTCAACACGCTGACCGAGATGGGACCTTGTTACGGCTACTGGATCAAGTCCACGACGGAGGCACCGCTGCTGTTTCCGGGCTGGACCGGTCCGCCGGTGGCACGGTTCGCTCCGACAACTGATCGCACTGCCGATGTAACGCCATCACCGACGTGGGTATCACTCTACGGCTCCGATATCACGGTTGACAGCGCCCCGCTGGCTGAAAACAGCGTGATCGAAGCCTACACCACCGAGGGCGTGTTATGCGGCCAGGGACGGTATGTTAATGGTCTGCTGAAGTTCACGCCGGTTTATGGCCACAATGAGACCGGTGAGGTTACTTCCAGCTATCCGAAAGCCGGTGACGACATCACGCTTCATGTCAACGGTGAGATCGTCAACCCGAACGTCACCTGGACCGAGAACGGCGACCGCATTCGTATCAGCCGTCTCCGCACCGGTGAGGGTGCTCAGCTGCCGACCGAGTACAGCTTGAGCCAGAACTACCCGAACCCGTTCAACCCGTCGACTGAGATCGCCTTCAGTATCCCGACATCGGGACACGTCGAGCTGACAGTGTTCAATATCCTCGGTCAGGAAGTGAACCGTCTGGTCGATCTCGAGCTTACCGCCGGTGAATACAGCGTTACCTGGAACGGCGATGACGCTTGGGGTAATCAGGTATCTTCAGGACTGTATTTGTATCGCCTGAGCTCGGGTGATGTGACATTAACGAAGAAGATGATCCTGACGAAGTAATTCGTCTCGATCACCGAACCTACAACAGCCATTTGCCGCTTCGGCAAATGGCTGGTCTTTTTGCGGGCGGTCTTTTTTTGCTCTTCAACGCTGTATACTGGATCAGACTTCTCCACGACCGGCGAAACACCCCTTTACACATTGTTCAGTACATTACCAAACACCGCGCCGTTATCAGAAAAACATTGACATTTTGCAGATTTCGTATTAGTGTGCCATGGGTAGGAATGCGGGGTCTTGTGGTACTGATTGAGACTGTGTTGAGTTAGACACAACGTATTTGCACGGCACTGAAGAAAGTGGCGATAGAAGTTTGGAGTTATAAGGATAGAAACCACAAACGTTGAGTAGTGAGTAGAAAGTAGACTCGGAAAGGAGGCTGCAACAGGCGGCGGTATTCGAAGCCTGACACAAAACCGCACTAACCACAATCTGGAGAGTACTGATCTAACATGTCCAAACTCAAAATACTTCAAATATCGGAGGAATTAGAATGCGAAAAACAGTTCAATTGACTCTCTGCCTTGTCGTACAGTTGCTGTTGCTTTCGGCGACGTTCCAGACCAGTTATGCGGAGCGACAGGGCTTCTCCAAGCCGGCCCGCACGAATGCCGACAAAGAGAAGCTGACTCCACAGGCGGCTGCTTTTACGATCACCCCCGAAAATGACCCCAACAATCTGCTGGACGCTCTTGTCGAGCCGGGTTCCGGCCTCACGATCAAATCCGTCACACTGACCGGCGCCGACTCTGCTTCCGGTCTGTATGTAGACGGTCCTTTCAGCCTGGCGGACGGCATCATCCTGGCCTCGGGTGCCGTCACGAACGCGCTACCGCCGGACGAAAGCGGCGGTACGACCACCGATTTTGGACTCGAGGGCTGTCCCGAATGTGACAGCATCATACCCGGATACGTTAGTTACGACGCTGTTAAACTGGAGATCGTATTTGATGCTTGCGACGCTTGCTCCAGCGTGACTTTTGACTTCGTGTTCGGCTCTGAAGAATACCCGGAGTATGTCGGGTCAAGTTTTAATGACGTCTTTGGCGCCTACTTGAACGGCACGCAGGTGGCTTTCGACAGCGATGGCTTCCCGATTACGATTAACGGCCCGTTTTTTTCCAGTGGCGCGGTTCAAGTGCCCCCGGGCAACGGCATGGAATATGACGGCAGCACGGCCAAGTTGAAGACCATTGCCACGGTGACTCCGGGCAGCACCGACAACACACTCGTCTTTGTAGTCTGTGACGCCGGTGATCACATTCTCGATTCCGGCGTATTACTCGCTAAACTCCAGGGATCCTCCGCCGACACGACGGTAACCGGGTTTCCGCCCGAGTTTGTCTCTCCACCCGATTTGAATTGCGGTGATACGATCTATACGATGGTTGGAGAAGAGGTATCCTTCGACATTGAGGCCGCGGACAACGGCCCCAACAGTGATGCGGTAACACTTGACGTCACCGGCCTTCCGTCCGGAGCCACCATGACGCCGCCGCTGCCCATGACGGGAAACCCGGTTGCCAGTATGTTCTCCTGGATCCCGGTATCAGGTCAAGAGGGCGACTATACCGTCGGCTTCTCTGCAGTGGACACACTCGACGGTTTGTCTGATTTCTGCCAGTTCACTATCGTGGTCGAGGACACGCTTGAAGATACCCTGGAGTGCTATCCCGATCTGCCGGATCCGGAACTGGTGGTACTCGGGTGTGCCGAACTCTATTCCGGCAGTGATACCGGTCTGTATGTCAGATACCGCCTTAATGTGCTTAATTATCTTGAGTTCCCTGATGAGCTCTTTGAACCTGCTCCGGATCTGCCTCCGTGCGGTCTGAATGACAGTGCTTCTCGTACCTGGGTCGATGTTTATGATCCAGAGGACAACTTACTCCAGCGGTTCTGTGCCTTCGGCAGCGCCGCCGATCTTAACCTGACCTGGTTTGCCCTTCCGTACGGAACGCCTCCACCTGATTCGGTTTATATCACTCTATGGGATCGCCGTTGCGACATCACATACACATCCAATAAAGCCTCAACCGAGAACACCGTTCTCGAGGCACCTGAAATCGACTGTCCGGTTACTCCGTTGGCGCTGGTGATCCCGGGTCCCGGCACCGCTTGCCTGGCGCTGGATATTGCGGGCGCCGATTCGGTTATCTCGATCGGTGGTGTTCCATCTACCTGGGCAGGTGGCTCGTTGTGTTTCGAGGCCGACACCGGCGGCGTGTATTCGTTTACTGTCACCGCGATTAACAACTGTGGTGAAACCACGTGTGATATAGTCGTAGATGTTACGGTCGGCGATGAGGACGATATCACGCCCACCAATGAGTGGATCAACGTGTTCTGTGGCATACCGGTCCTGAACGGCGAGCCCTTGGAGCCGGGCGACATCATCCGCGCCTATGATCCGGATGGAGTATTATGCGGTATTGACACCGTTCGACCCGACGGATCGTACGGCTTCATGCCGATATATGCCGAAGAACCGTTCAATCCCGGCGACCAGGGAGCCGAACCCGGCGACACGATTACCTTCACGATAAACGGTGAAGAGGTCTTCACGGATCAGGATGTGATTTGGACGGCCAACGGTGACGGTTTCGAGCTCTGCAATTTCTATACCTGCCGGTTCTGTAATCTGGTGCCCGGCTGGAACCTGGTCTCGTGGAATCGGGACTATGCAGCCGGCATAGAAGAATTTATGGAGCTGCTGGGTGACGATGCGGAATGTGTCGAAGTTATCCTCGGATTCGATCAAGGCGCCATGACCTACGATCCTGAAATGGCCGAGTATTCGACATTGGATTATGTCGACTACCACTTCGGTTACTGGGTTCTCCTTGACTGTGAAGTGGACCTTGAGATCTGCGGCGGGGCGATCCCGACCGATGAGTACATCCACGTCTACTCGGGCTGGAATCTGGTCAGCTACTGGCCGAATGTCGTCTTGCCGACCGAAACAGCGCTGGAATCCGTTTTGGATTACGTGGCGGTCGCTCTTGGCTATGACGGTGAAGGTCTGACATATATCCCCGGTGAAGAGCCGTTTAATACCCTGACCGAGATGGGACCCTGCTACGGTTACTGGATCAAGTCCACCGCGGACGTACCGCTACTGTATCCGGGCTGGACCGGTCCACCGGTGGCCCGGCTCGCTCCGACAGCGGATCGCACCACCGATGTGCCGCCATCACCGACCTGGGTTTCTTTGTATGGCTCCGGTATTACGGTGGACAGTGCTCCTCTGGCCGATAACAGCCTGATAGAGGCCTACACGGCCAAGGGCGTGCTGTGTGGTCAGGGACACTATGTTGACGGTATGCTCAAGTTCACGCCGGTATATGGACATAACGAAACCGGCGAAATAACTTCGACCTATCCGAAAGCCGGCCAGGAAATCACGCTGCGGGTGAACGGTGAGGTCGTCAGCCCGAACGTCACCTGGACCGAGAACGGTGACCGCATTCGTATCAGCCGTCTCCACACCGGTGAGGGTGCTCAGCTGCCGACCGAGTACGGCTTGAGCCAGAACTACCCGAACCCGTTCAATCCCGCGACCGAGATCAGCTTCAGTATCCCGACCTCGGGACACGTCGAACTGACGGTGTTCAACATCCTGGGTCAGGAAGTGAACCGACTGGTCGACGCCGACCTGAGCGCCGGTGATTACAGCGTTACCTGGAACGGTAACGATGCTGCTGGTGATCAGGTTTCATCGGGCCTGTATCTCTATCGCCTCAGCTCAGGTGATGTGACTTTGACGAAGAAGATGATCCTGACGAAGTAAGTCATACGGATCATTCCGTCGATAAAACAAAACAGCCGCTTGTCTTTCGGACAAGCGGCTGTTCTTTGTAGTTTGCTTATACTTGGGGTCGTCTTGTTCTGACTTTTAGGGGCTGTCTGATCAATAGAAAACAAGCAAGGACAACTGCAAAACCGCTTTCTCCTCACGTCGGGGCGGCCTTGCGCCGCACCGACTTACCGGGTCGGCAGGGACAAGCCGTGCAGCTGCGCGACTAAGAATTGCAGCTGGTTGCCATTCCGGAATTGCCTTTTCCGGATGCTGAAGATATGCGTGCTCACAGGCTGTAATACAGGTTCATTTCAAACGGGTGGGGACGGTTTCTCACCGCCACGACTTCTTTCGTCTTCTCCGTGATCCAGCTTTCGATCAGCTTTTCATTGAATACGTCACCGGCCAGCAAATACTCGTGGTCCTCTTCTAAAGCCTCCAGCGCCTCCTCCAGGCTGGCCGGAACGGAAGTGAGGCGATCTTTTCTCTCGTCGCTCCAGGCATAGACGTTGTCATCGAACGGTCCCATCCCGTTTTCGGGAGTGGGTCGAATGCCGTGCTTGACACCGTCCAATCCGGCCATCAGGAGTGCGCTCATGGCGAAATAGTAGTTGCAGGTGCCGTCACCGGTGCGAAACTCGATCCTCTTGGCCTGTTCGCTGACGGCGTACTTGGGTATCCGAATGGCGGCGCTGCGGTTGGCGAGGCCGAAGAAGAGCTTAACCGGAGCCTCGAAACCGGGCAGGAGACGTTTATACGAATTGGTGCTGGGGTTGGTAAAAGCAGCCAGCGAACGGCCGTGAGACAAAATACCCCCGATGAAACGGAGCGCCGTCTCGGAGAGGTCGGCATAGCCGCCCGGTTCATAGAAGACATTCTTGCCGTGTTTTCGTAATTGTATATGGAAGTGCATGCCGCTGCCCGGTTCATCGTAGAGGGGTTTAGGCATGAACGTCGCCGACAAGCCGCGGCGGAGGGCCTGGTTGTGAATGATATCTTTAATGTACATCATCCGATCGACAATCAAGCGGAAGTCAAGCAGTTCCGTTTCGATCTCCTGCTGGCCGGACAAGCCGACCTCGTGGTGATGGTACCGGATGGGACAGCCGGTCTGCTCGATCAGGTCGACCATCTCCTGGCGCAGGTCGGCGTACTTGTCGAATGGTACATCGATATGGTACCCCTTGCGGTTGGCGACGGCCGTACCATCTTTGTCCTGGTAGCCGAACGGAAGGTCTTCTTTATTCTCGGCTGAGGTAAACTTATAGCCGGCGCTGAACTTACTGTTGAATATCTCGGCTTCATTGAACAAGTAGAACTCGAACTCCGGAATCCAGAGAGACTGGTCGGCAATACCTGTCTTTTCCATATAAGCCTGGGCGCGCATAGCCAGACTGCGGGGATCCTTCACCGCGCCAACCCGAGTGTCGGCATCGCAGATGAATCCCAGCACACGCAGCGTTGGCCGGGCGGTGAAGGGGTCAACTATGGCGGTCATGAGGTCCGGGATTACGACCATATCACCCGATTCGACCGATCTCATTCCCGGCACACTGGAACCATCAAACGAGATACCGTCTTCCAGGACCTTTTCGAGTCGGGCAATCGGAAAAGTCAGGTGGTACCAGTTCCCTACCAGGTCCGAGTACTTGATATCGACACTTCTGATATTGTGGTCATCTATCATCCGTCGCACTTCTTCGATTTCCATCGATCCTCCAGCTCTGATATATAACTACCTGTCAACAGCTTGCGACAATGTAACTAATTTCGGCCGCTTTGGCACCGGGTTTTTGATCGTGGGGCGAATTCCTCGACGATTTGGGAATCAACATTGCCGGCATGGATTGACATCAGGAATGGGTATAATGCAGGGCAAAAACCGTCCGAAGAGAACAATATGGAAAGACTTCATCGGCTCTTTGTATCTAAGAAGTGTGTGGAACATTGGTCGCGTGTAAAAGTTATGAATAATAGACTTGACGATGCTGGTCGAAATGGTTACAATACTGGGCTAAAGCCCAATCGGGCCCTTAGCTCAGTTGGTTAGAGCAGCTGACTCATAATCAGCGGGTCGCAGGTTCGAGCCCTGCAGGGCCCATGATTTTGGAGAAAGCAAAGTGAGTGAACAACACTTGGGCAATTAGCTCAGTTGGTTAGAGCGTTCGGTTCACATCCGAGAGGTCACTGGTTCGA
>CAZLBP010000067.1:0-13340 GCA_964557855.1 uncultured Ignavibacteriales bacterium
AGAGTACAACACCACAAACAAACCAGCAAACATTCAATGAACAGTATTGGGGCTAGCTTTACGCTTGATTCTCGATGTTCAATGTGCAAATTGCAGGAACCGAGCCGCATACTCGTGCCGAGGCACAAAGATCCACACCCTATTGGGGCCAATTCGTGGTTGGTGTTTGCGGATCGTATCGGGCAACTATGAGTTGGTATTTACAGCAGTGCCGGAATGTGGCGCTATCACTAAATGGTTGCCCGGAACAAGCGAAAACCTTACACTGAAAGTATGGAAGTAACCTCACGTAGTTCGGTCGGCACTTGTCAGATCTTCACCCCCGAACTCTCAAAGTAAGACGATGAGTGCGTTGTTACTTGTCGTTCTTCTGAACGCTGCTAGTGCTTTGTTCATGACCGGCATTATCTGGTTCGTACAGATCGTCCATTATCCCTTGTTCCTACTGGTAGGCAGGAGTCGTTTCGCCGCCTATCATCAAGGTCACGCTCGCAGAACCGGATATGTGGTCGCTCCGCTGATGGTCGCAGAGCTTACCGCCGCTTTGGTGATGCTGTTCATGACGGTGCCGCCCCAGCTTATTAGTTTAGTCTGGGTGAATGCGGCCCTGGTGGCTGCAATCTGGTTGTCTACATTCACAATGCAAGTGCCGTTTCACCGGACGCTGACATCCAGCTATGACGAAATACTGATAGCGAAACTGGTGCGATCAAACGCCATACGGGTTGTCCTGTGGACGGCACGCACTCGTGTGTCACTGGTGCTTATATTCGAGATTGTTCGGTAACGGAGGGAGATATCCTGCCTATGTCATTTGAGAAACGGAATTATTTTGTGGTCGGTGGCCGAACCGGCATCGGTCATACCATCAGAAAGAAACTCGCAGCCGGGGGCGCCAATATCTGGAACGTCTCCCGCCAGCCGCTTAACAAAAGCGTAAGCGGTCAAGAGAAAACATGCGAGATGGATATTACTGCTTGCACGCCTGAGCAGATCGCTGAGTTTCTACCGGAAACACTGCATGGACTTGTTTACTGTCCCGGCACCATCACTCTGAAGCCGTTTCAGGCGCTCAAACAGGAGGACTTTCTAAGTGATCTCACTGTGAACCTTCTCGGCGCGGTCACGGTTCTCCAGGCGGCAATGAAGAGTTTAAAGGCATTCGGCGACGCCTCGGTGGTCCTGTTCAGTACAGTCGCAACGGGCGTCGGCATGAAATACCATGCCTCGATAGCATCCGCGAAATCTGCAGTCGAAGGTCTGGCTATATCGCTCGCATCGGAGTGGGCCAATTCGAATATCCGAGTGAACGTCGTGGCGCCCTCATTAACCGACACACCACTGGCGCAGCGACTTTTGGCCGATGATCAACGTCGCGCCACCGCTGCTGAGCGGCATCCGCTCAGGCGAGTAGGGACCACCGATGATATGGCGGCTGCAGCCCTGTATCTGCTTGGAGTTGAGTCGCAATGGGTGAGCGGCCAAGTCCTGCGCGTTGACGGCGGCCTGTCCATTCTGCGACCGCTTTGAGTCGGCAGTGTGAGCAGCATATGGCTTCACCATTTCCCACAACCCTGAGGTTGATTCTCGGTGACCAATTGAACTACAGGCACTCCTGGTTCCGCAACTTGGACCCATCAGTAGTTTACCTGCTCATGGAGTTACGTCAGGAGACAGATTATGTACGGCATCATATCCAGAAAGTGTGTGCATTCTTCCTCGCGATGCGCTTATTTGCCGATTGGCTGCGATCGAAGGGGCACAACGTATGCTACCTGACCCTCGATGATCAAAAGAACCGCCAATATCTTGACGAAAACATCTACGCTTTGGTGGCGGGAAAGGGCATCAAGAGATTTGAATACCAGCTTCCTGATGAGTACCGCCTTGATCAGCAACTGCGTAATCTCGCGGATCGTCTCTCCATCGAGACGGCCGCGGTAGATAGCGAGCACTTTCTCACGAAGCGAGAGGCTGTAGCCGGGTTCTTCGGCAAGGCCCGGAGATGGCGAATGGAGTCCTTCTATCGCCACTATCGGCAGAATCGAGGAGGCGGCACTGGTATGGCCCGTTACAAGGCGGCAATCCTTGAGCCTACTGCAGTACTTCACAGACAACTTGCTCCAATATTTCGGGACGTACCAGGACGCCATGACAACCGAGAGCTGGTCTTTGTTTCATGCCCGCCTGTCGTTTTCCCTCAACAGCAAGCAGTTGCACCCCAGGGAGGTCATGGAACGAGTCGTGACGGCCTGGCACAACCGACCCGGTGCCATCAGCCTTCCCCAGGTCGAGGGATTCATCCGACAGATTCTTGGCTGGCGAGAGTACATTCGCGGTGTGTACTGGGCACACATGCCGGATTTAGCAGCGATGAATTACTTCGATCATCGATCGAAGCTGCCCGCTTTCTACTGGAACGGACAGACCCGAATGCAGTGTCTGGCATCATCAATTGCACAGTCCTTGAAACACGCCTACGCTCACCACATTCAGCGGCTGATGGTAACGGGCAACTTTGCGCTTCTGGCGGGCATCAATCCGGCTGAAGTGGACAAGTGGTATCTCGGCATCTATATCGATGCTATTGAGTGGGTCGAGCTGCCCAACACACGCGGCATGAGCCAGTACGCTGACGGTGGGATTACGGCCAGTAAGCCGTACGTCTCGACTGCCGGTTACATCCATAATCAGAGCAACTATTGCGACTCATGCCACTATGACCGCAAGAAGAAGTACGGCGATCGCGCCTGCCCTTTTAACAGCTTGCATTGGGATTTCTATGACCGGTACCGGCTGCGGTTGGAGAAGAATCCCAGGGTCAGTATGATGTATAGAGTGTGGGACAAAATGGCTGAAGAAGACAAAAGCCGGATCCTTAAGCAGGCTGCGATCTACCGCAGGAACGTGGCAGAGCTGTGACGGCCTATAAAGATGAGAGTGGCCGGTCGAGTACCAACCCGGCTTCCGGGACACTCCCGCCAAGAAGCCCGCACACCAGCTGGTCCACTGGTTGAGGAGGAATATTGAGGCTTAGCGACTCATAGAAGAGCCGCCCTTGGCGGAAAGGGAGGGTAATATTCCGCACTGACTCCAATTTTGGAAGTAGCCATACCTGCCAAGCGCATCTGTCCGGGTGAAGTTGAAACGCTGCAGCCTCCAGAGAGGCTTCTGCTGATAGTCGAAAAGGGCATTGCTTAATCCGGCAACGTGAGTTAGACTGATAGCGCACTGTGATGACCAACTGGTCATGCCGGATGCACATTGAACTTGGCTCATTCGAAATGTGATTCGCTAATTCCGAAAGGAGACCGTTATGCATGAAAAAAGTCAGGAGCTTCTCAACAAGGCCGTAGCCGACGAGTTGATTACGCTGCAACAATACATGTATTTTCATTTCCATTGCGATGATCAAGGTTACGATCTCTTGGCTGATCTGTTCAAGAGGACGGCGATCGAGGAAATGCTCCATTTGGAGCGGCTGGGCGAGCGTATCCTCTTTCTTGGTGGTGACGTGGAAATGAAAGGAACACGTGAAGTAGAGAAAATTACAGATGTCAAGACCATGCTCAAGACGGCACGCGCCATGGAAGAAGACAGTGTGAAGATGTACAACGAATTCGCAAATGAATGCTCTGCAAACTCCGACTCGGCCTCCAAAAGAGTATTCGAGGATCTTGTTCTCGAAGAAGAGCGACACATGGACCAGTACGACAACGAGTTGGAAGCTATGGGCAAATTCGGCGATAGATACCTGGCTCTGCAATCCATCGAGCGCAGCAAAGGCCGAGCCGGAGGACAAGCACCGGCATGACAGTAGGATGCCTTTGCAGAAGTCTCGTGCCCTAATCCGGCTTATCATGGTTTTGCCGCAACCAATAATCCGCAGCGCCTCGACATACTAGTGTCCTGTCCCGCGAATAGCTTTACACAATGTTGGCTTTATACCTGCAATAGTCACAGTCAGCATTGCCGCAAGGTCATATGAGAGATTTGGTTAAAAAAGACAACCGGATAAAAGTGTTCGACGTATTATGAAAATCACTTCCGGGACAGGACACTAGTTGACAGCTTCTCACGATCTCTGTTAATTGCCGGTACCTGGGCGAATCGATGGAAGGTTCCGATATTGCAGGACGAGGATCTCTCCGATTTACGCATGGCCTTTGAGAGTCTGCTTCTTCGAATAGCTGCGGCCATTAGTGTAACCTTGAGTAGCAATGAAGAATCCGATGCCGGATTATTATTGTCAGACGACCAATAACCTAAGACATTCATGGAGGTACAGATGAAGACAATCGATGTAATCGCGGCAATCCTGCTCGTAGTAGGAGGTCTGAACTGGGGATTAGTGGGCATTTTTGAGTTCGATTTGGTGGCAGCTATCTTCGGCGCTATGAGCATCCTGAGCCGAATCGTCTACATATTGGTGGGAATAGCTGCCGTGTATCAGGCGATTCTCTGGAAAGGCATCCAACGGCGCTGGCAGGCCACAACTCAGCATGCATAATACGAAGGATCCGCGCCGGTCCAGGTAAGGCGCGTAGAAACGAACACAGCCGGTTGGGGAGTTTCTGGTCAAAGAGGTTCGTGAAGAAATTAGGAGTTTTCGGGAACCTCATGAGGATAGTACTGTTACATGAGAAAGTAAACAAAAATTATACAAAAAATATACATAGGTTGTACGAATGAAATGAGACTGGTAGAATTCAACAAGGCATCGCTCAAAAGAAGCATCGAAGAGGGCGGTATCGTGCTGGTCGACTGTTGGGCCAGTTGGTGCCGGGCCTGCCGTGATTTCGCACCGGTCTTCAAGCGCGTGGCCGAGCGTTTCCCCGAATACACGTTTGGAAAGTTGAACACTGCGGTTGAAAGTGAACTGACCGAGATTCTTGAAATCGCACATATCCCGTCGATTCTCCTGTATCGGGGAGGGTTCCTATTGTTCCGACAACCCGGCTATCTCGATGAAAAGGAGTTGCTCAATATCGTCGAGCAGGCTGAGTCGCTCGATATGGACCGGGTGCGTGCAGAAATGGACCAGAAATCGGAAGGAGAACGCGATTCGGAAACTGACTGAATAACTTAGATGAGACTGCTGTCATTCAACATTAGGTTCAAACAAACAAAAGGAGAAGAAACGATGGAAAACGAACAAAATGTCTACAAGCGCGAATTGAGCGTGAAGTGGATCAAGGCTGATTCGGGTAACACATACCTGTGCCCATTGAAAGCCCTGGAGCGACTTAATAATCCGACTGAGGACCAGCTCAAGATGATCTGTGTGGACGAGTCCAGTGACCCTCAGAACGCATAACTTCTATCTTAGAGGGGGCAGGCTATGTGCTGCCCCTTCTACGCTCTTGTAGTCCGTGACGTTACGGCAACGGATAAAAAGTCCCTGCGAGAACCGCAAACCGAATACTGTCCCGCGAGTATGAGATATGTTAACATTAGTTACCCAGACAGCACCCGATTTCAAGGCCAAGGCAGTTACAGCCGACGGTTCTATAGAAGATGACTTCCAGCTCAACTCGTTTCGAGGGAAGTATGTTGTCCTGTTCTTCTATCCGCTCGATTTCACGTTCGTGTGCCCGACTGAGATACTGGAATTCGACAGGCACCTGGAAGATTTCAGATCACGAGATGCTGAGGTAATCGGCGTTTCTGTTGATTCGGTGTACACGCACCTTGCCTGGAGAAAGACACCGCTGGAGCAGGGAGGGATCGGCCCGATTGGGTACCCTCTGGTAGCTGATCTCGACAAGAACATCGCACGAAAGTACGGTGTGCTGCTCAACGATGAAGTTGCCCTGCGCGGCTTGTTCCTTATGGATCGGGAGGGTGTCATCCGCCATGCCGTCACAAATGACCTGCCTCTGGGGCGGAGTATTAGTGAGGCACTCAGGATGCTGGACGCCCTGCGCCTGTATGATAAGCGCGGTCAAGTATGCCCGGCCAATTGGCGGCGAGGGGAGGCGGGTATGCAGGAATCAAATGAAGGGATTATCGACTACCTGTCCAGGTTCGCAACAAAGAAGGACTAACTGAATGGAGAGAATAAGGGGTAGGGGTTAAGCAGCTGTCTCACCGGTCCTATCATGCTCGACTCGAAGGAACCAACAACAGATGCAAGAAAAGCTCAAACTCTTCTCAAGCATATATCAGGAATCGCTCCCTTACGTGTGATCCCTGCCTCGGCTTCCTGCTTCCAGATCAAACTCCGCCGGACCGACCGTCACGATTCCCAGGTATCCGTCAACGGTCAACATCTCATCGTTCATGATCAGATTGACGGCGTCGGCGACGCCGTTAACACATGGAATTCCCAGTTCGCGGGCGATTATCGCTCCATGTATCAGCATCCCGCCACGCCTTTCAACGATGCCGCTAACCAGTGGTACAATATGAGTCATGTTGGGTTGAATCGCATCGCATACCAGCACCTGCCCTTGACGAATTCGCAAGAGGTCGGTAGTTCCGTTTACCACACAGGCTGAGCCGAACGCATATCCGGGGCCGGCCGGTTGTCCGACGAGCTGCCGCGGTTTTCCCTGGCTCAGCGGTTCCATGTTTTCATGCTTGTCTGTTGGCTTCTCGAGGTGAATGGGTTTATCAGGTGAGTACAGCAGAGCGTCTGCCAGTACTAGCGACGCCTTGTCGGTAAGACGCTCATATTCGGTCATATGACCACGTTGGATCAGACGCTCGGCGGCGACCTGCAGGGCCCGAATCAACTGACTCTCAAGACGGCCAACCAATATGTTGTCGTCATCGCGCAGGCGCCAGCTAAGACGACCTAATTCGATCATCTCTTGGGCTTGCTTCCTCTGGTCTTGACCGACAGCCCCCAGAAGCTTTTCCTCCAGCCTCTCGCGCAGATTTCTCTCCCCGTCATGTTTCATGTCAGGCGAGTCTTCTGGACGACGGGCTTGTGACATTTCCAGGATGGCATGCAGGTATACCTCGGGATGCTTGCTAAGACGATCACCGTCGAAGGAGAGATCTGTGAAATCAGTCAATAGACTCTCGAATTTGTCCAGGAATTCACGCCCGGACCTGGTTCCGGCAAGTTCGCTCCGCAACTGCTCCCACACCATGTTAGCCCGGCCGCTCGACCCGGCAGACCGACTATTGAGCGTGCCGCGAATTTCGGCGTTGTTGCGGACCGCTTCAGCCAACTCGATCAGCAAACGATTGCGCTTTGAAGCCAGCATTTCTTCACCTTGCAGTAGTCCCATGAATTCGTAGGGGTCAGCCGGTTGTATCACCGAATTGTAAAAAAATCCCAGTTGCCTGACACCGTGGGCTAGTGGAATGAACTCATCGTAGTACGTCTTTCTCCAGTGCTGCACTAGTCCCAACCGTTTCTTCACAGCGGCCGCCACTTCCTTGTCGGTCATGGTTTCGATGTTCTCCCCAGCGAGTCTGTCTCCCAGGTCTTTCAATTCCGGAATCAGCTGATTGGCTACTCTGTCAGCCAGTTTCCTGAGTCTGTGATGAGATGGGCGGAGGGACAGGTACCATCGGCGCTCTTCGTCTTCGTGGGCGGATTTCCCGGAAGTAATGGGTCTGGCTTGAAGCAGGGTCAAGCGATCAGACTGCCCAGTCCATTCGACATCGGCGGGCCAGCCGAACAATCTTTCTACAGCCAGGACTGTCTTCAACAGCAACCGCAGGTCCGCTTCTCGAAGCAGTGGAGCATCGGAGTTGATACTGTTTCGCTCACCGCGGCGGGTCTCGACCAGTTCTCCGGTCGCACGCTTCACTATCCAGCGATCGGGATCGACTTCTCCATCCACCAACTCGCGATTAGGACCGGGTACCGCCTCAATGACGGCGACGTCATTGCTCAGGTCTCTGGGGTCCCGGCCGAAGGCCACTCCGGAAGGCCCGCCCGGAATCAACGCTTGCACGACTACCGCCATCGCACTCGACGCCGGATCAAGGTTCATCTCTGATCGATACAATAAGGCAGCATCAGACCAGAGTGATGCCCACACAGAACAAATTGATTCAAATAGTCTGTCAAGACCAAAAACGTCGACAATAGATTCATGAATTCCGGCAAACGATACAGAGGAATCCTCGTCGATCGCCGATGACCGAACAACCACCGATCTCCCGGCCAGAGTTCTTTCGTATGCCTCTTTAATAGACGTCGACACATCTACCGGGAGCACCCCGGACAGAAAGGAAGAACGGATCCTGAGGGCCGCGTCCCAGAGCTCCTCCCAACGAAAATCGGCCAATGCCTTGCGTCCCAGTTCCATCTTGATCTTGCCTACCAGCTGATTGTGGTGAACAAATCGGCGATAGGCATTGACCGTAACGCAAAAGCCGATCGGGACCTGAAAACCGGCCCGTGTTAGCTGCGCTAACTTGGCGCCTTTACCCCCAATCAGCTTTTCGGTACAGCACTCGAAGTCAGTCAACAACACAATGAAGATGTCAGATGCTACAGCCATCACCAATTCCTGTTAGATCGAGTAGACGAGCCCTAAGGCTCCTGATGTCCGGGGGGCGTCCATTCCCGCACTTCCTGGAAGTGGCTGACAATGAAATAGCGAACGGTTTCGACTACAAAGAGCCCTGTTGAGGGCGACTCAACGAATTCCCTCAGTTGAGGGTGCTTGCCAAGGAATAGTCGCCTCCACTCTGACTTGGCACTGTCAGAGGTTGTCTCCGATGCCCGCCCGGTTACTGTGAAAGCCTCAATCTTCATCATTTCTCGCGGGAAATCGGCCTGATTATTTACAACCAGGGCCACGTTGCTGCACTTGGTCAGGAGACTGTACTTGCGCGTAGCCCTCGAAGTAGCGAAGATGAATCGGGAGAGATCGTCAGTGAATGCGAAAGCCACCACCGATCCATAAGGCATTTGATCAGCCTGGGTACACAGAACTCCGAACAGTTGTCCGTGAGCCAGATTGCGGATGCGCTTTTCTGTCGAGACAAAACGCTTGGGCGCACTCGTATTTTCTGAATTTGAGTTGATTATCGGTTCGTCGAAGTCTTCCATAATTCACTACAACGGCTATATCTGCAATTTCAGACGGTCCGTTCAGATCTTACGAGAATATACGGTCTTATTGGTCTGCCGGCAAATGCCTTTTTTCTGAGTGCTTACTGAGCCGACCGGCAGTCAGAATCCCGGTAGCTTGACCTGACAGGTACCCAAACTTCTCCCTGTCGTTGGACAGCTTGTGGATGGAGCTTTCAGCGCAATGGGCTTATCGGTGTACTCAATTGATACGGTTCGAGTCCTGGGAGCCGATGGAAGACTCTTCTTGGTTACGTACCGGATCGCCGGCTGTGCACCAGTTCAGAAATATTGACTGACTGAGATATCAGTTCACTCGCCAGATCTGGAAGTTCAGTGCCGTTGCAAAGGAGATCCAGAGCAAATAGGGGATCAACATGAGTCCCGCCGCCTTTCGGACCCGCTGAAACATCGCGACTGTAACGGCAACCAGAATCACCAAAACAATGAGATTGACGAGGGCCAGATTTATCCACTGTTGGCCAAAGAACAACCACGACCACGTTCCGTTAATGGCCAGTTGTGTGAAGTAAATTCCCAGAGGAAGGGAAACTCGCGCCGCATGCCGCTGGCGCCAAACCAACCAGGCGGAAATACTCATAGCCAGATATAGCATCCCCCACACCGGACCAAACAGCCATCCAGGCGGCGTCCAGGCCGGCTTGGCAAGGTGCACATACCAATCACCCGGTTCGAACTGTGCGGCAAAGGTTGCGACGCCGAAGGTCAAGACTATCGAGAATGCCAGTCCCAGAACATCAAATGACCGATTTCTGATCATTTCGTGTCCAGGTTGAAGCATCCGTCAATCTCACGCGCAGCGTAGTAGCAATGGTTATGAAGGTCTCTCATCGCCGGTCAGGTCAGATGATTACGGGATTATCCAAAGGTCCAGGATATTCCCGCCGAAATATAGTGCACCAGGGCAAACGTATAGACCTCCTCATTATCGGCCCCGCCTTCCAGTACTCTATAACCCAGGCGAAAGCGCAGTTGATTCGTGGAATTGTAGTAGACTGCCGTCAAAACATCTTCGGCTCGACCCTGGGGGGCTGCCAGAGCATCACCCTCGACGACTAGTCCCAGTTTCGATCCGAAACGCCATTCGAAGGCAAAGTTGACAAGCGGAACGAAGCCCGTGTTTGCTTTCTCTGAAGACAAACTGGTGTTGCTGATGCGGATGGAGGCATCTCGCACCTTTCCCGTGAATCCGATTCCAGCTCTGATACGTTCACTATGATACCAGGTGTATTGATAGGTTAAACGATATGAATCGAACCGATAAAGCGAACTCAACGGTACGCCGCCGGCAAATCGGACTCCATTGAAATCGACATCACGAGCTACTGTGCCTGATGACTCGAATCGCAGGGGCGCAAAGAGGAAAGACAGTTGATGCCGATCATCTAACTCTCGGGTAAGTCGCAGGCGAAAAAACGCTGTCGCCTGTGCCTCCAGGTCCTCAGAGAGAGAAATGTCGGTACCAGTATTACTGGGGATGCGAACGTCATTGTAGCCACAAAATGCGGGGCCACCTTCAATGTCAACTGACCAGTCCGCGTTGACATTGGCCGGCGTCACGCTCACCAGAATGATCGATACAATGCCAACGTTACGAGCCTTGACCACTCCTAATCCTTTCTGACCATTCACGACTATTTGAATGCCACAATGCTGTCTACCTTAAGACTGAAAGGGCCGGCCGTCTTGTCCGCGAGTAGAAATCCTACCTGCCGGATATCAGCCGCATCAAGGGGCTTGACATCCGTCACTGTTCTGCCACGAAAGGTCGGGATAAATGACGTGAAGAGAAGGTTTATTTCGAGCCATGTGTTCTCAATGGTCTTGAATTCATGTTTAAAAGCAATGCCGCCGAGATCACGGCCCGGACGCAATCTGAATTGATATCTCCGGCCATCCCCTTTTACTCTGATTCTTATGCCTTGAAATCCGCCGAGATCGAAACCTGTCGGTTGACTGCGAATTGATGCAAAGCCGCCCTTGTTTTCCAAGGATATTGAACCGGAGAAGAGCAGGCAGCTATCCGCAGTCGGAGACGCCTTACCTTTCGACACTCCGCCCATCACATGGTCATTGACGGCCAACCATTCGTCAGCTTCTGAAGAGTCGACGAATCCGAATAGTACACGTGTCGTGTCTGCAATCTCTGTCACTCGGGCGTCTCCTTGATATCGATTCTCGGCGCACAGGGCGGCGCCAAGAACCAAGCCAATACACAATACAACAGGACTCATACAGGAAGCGAACACAATCGGCTGCCGGATGGTTCCGGATTCCGTCGGCAGTGAACAATCAATCCATATCAATGCCAATTACTTCGGCGAAGCTGTGACGAAACAATCTAACCGGTGCCGAGGTAACCCGGCTATCGACAGATGTCCATTGTCTGCCGGCAGTGTTTCTCACGTTTGTAATGACCGGGACAGACGGGAACAACCTCAGACTTTGAAGAAATGTTTGGAATACTCTTTCATGTGATCAGGAATGTCCAGTGATTGGCGTTCTTCTTCCGAAGTAATCTTCGTCCGAATTTTGTCTGAATCACCATTTAGGACCTTTTTAGCCCAGTCCTTTTCGAGTAGCAGGACCTTGCCCATCGCCACAAAGTCAATTCCACGATTTCTGACATCCAGTGCCTGTTCCGGTGTCATTATTCCCCCGACTCCAATTACCGGTATCTCCGGGAAGGCATCTTTGATAAAGGCAGTAGGATTTGTTTTTTCCGGGATGTCCTTTCGAAGGTTATCATGAAAACTCCAGCTTGAAACATGTATTATGTCTACTCCATGAGCGACCAACAACTCCAGGAACCTAATCGTATCACATGTTGAATATCCGAGAGGATCTTCTTCTTCAGGAGAAATACGATAGATAATGGGATAATCCTGACCGACTTCTGCCCGGGTCGCATTAACCACTTCACAAGCAAACCTCGCTCGATTCTCAAAATCGCCACCCCATTTATCAGTGCGTCTGTTGGTGTAAGGCGAAAAAAACTGCTGCAATAAATAGGTGTTCGCTCCATGGATTTCAATTCCTGTGAATCCGGCCTGCCTGGCTCTGTCTGCAGATTCGGCGAATGATGATATCAGCATAGTGATTTCACCGTCCGTCATCTCTTGGGGCATTTCCGATGTTCCCCTGCGATTCCGTACCGCCGAAGGTGCTAATGGTTGATATCCCGATAAGGACTCTTTGGCTGCATTACCTCCATGATGAATTTGCAGGATAGAAGCTGACCCATGTTTGTTTATCGCCTGAGCACACTTTCTTAACGAAGGTATCATTTGATCATTATGACAGCCGACTTGTCGCTCGAATGCATGTCCGGACTTATGCACGTAGCAGGTCGGCGTGACTATCATGGCTATACCGGATTCGGCGCGCTGAGAAAGATATGTGACCTCCTGGGCGGAAAAGGAGCCGTCAGCTTCACCCGAGGTTGTCGTCATGGGAGCCATTACCAGACGATTTTTCAACTTGATCTTTGGAAGATCAACCTTGTCAAAGAGCAAATCATAGTCCATCAAAAACTACCTTCAGAGTTAGTCGCCCCCGCAAACACCTCCAATCAATACCAGTCTACTAGATAGATTTCTGTCTGTTGGTTAGACAAGAACTCGCAACCGGTATTTGTAACAACTACCATCTCCTCAATACTCGCCGTACCGTGCCCTGGAACTTTGACATGAGGTTCGATAGTAAATATCATTCCTGCTTCGATCTCCTTCATCGGTTTATCCGCATATTTCTCCCACTTTGGCCCAAGTAAAGCTGTTCCGTCATGTGCATATCGTCCGACCTGATGCCCCAGGGCACAGGCAAACTCATCGTATCCGGCATTGATGATTGCATTCCTGGCAATCTTGTCAATCTCATACCCGATACGACCCGGTCTCAATGCACTGGCGGCGTTGTCGATAGCTTGAAAAATCGTGGCAAAAGCCCTCCGAACGTCATCAGGTGGCTGCGTCTCTCCCTCTCGTAACACATATAATCCTCTTTGCAGGTCGGAACAATAACCGTCTACTTTGATACCAAAGTCGATATGTATGATATGTCCGGGCATTATCGCCTTGTCAGTCGGTCCATAGTGACCCGCAGCCGTATCCGGACCTGTAAATACCGCAGGGCAGGTGGATGGTTGCCAGGACATGCCGTATCCTTTTTCGAATGCTGATTTCTGCATGAATTCGGCGATATCCTTCTCTGACATGCCTTGGAGTCTGTCGGGATACCCTATCTGGATTTCGGATTTGTGCGGGCGTGATTTGGA
>CAZLBP010000068.1:0-13043 GCA_964557855.1 uncultured Ignavibacteriales bacterium
GCGTCAGCTATTGCTCCGGGGGTGGCGCAATCAATCGGAATCAGGTGGCGCAATCAATCGGAATCAGGTGGCGGGATGGCTCGGAATATACTCCCATGAGCTGCTTCAATATGTATTTGACAATTCTTACCAGCATTGCCTGTCGTTTGAGAGCGTAGAGGGCTGGCTCTCGATTGTATTGGGAGAACTTGAGTCACTAGAACTTAGTCAAGAAGACATTGATCGAGCTAAACAGTCTCTGCAGGAGTCAGAAGTCAAGCGGCAAATAGAGTTGGGAAAACTGAAGAGTGTCCGAGGGCGAAGTCAATAATAGAATTTGATGCTATATTGAGATGTATCAAAGTGCTGAGAAATGTATGGTACACGCGCTCTGACATTGAAGAATCGAGTGCTACTGATTTCGTTCCAATTGCGTGCAGAAGTTAGCTATATTGGTTCTTGCCGACAACTCTACTCTTTGCTCAATATTACCGAGATATAATGAAAGTTGCAGTCTTGATCTCTAAATAAGATGTGAGCCTTTGAAAAACGCTTTCTGTCCCAACTGCCGTCGTCGTACCTTTTGCGCAAATTGTCGAAGGCAGTCGCAGAGATTATGTACGAATCCAGCGAAATGTCTTTCTGGCAAAAACGCCTAGAAATGGACTCTGCCAACCGTGGCAGTCGCTCGTGCAACCTCGCTTTGTCATCATGCTGGTAGGCTTCTGCATGAAGCATGCCATGCGGCTCAATGAATACGATCCTCTGCGAATTCTCCTGCTTAATCCAAAGAATGAAGTCGGGATAGAAACCGCGTTTTTCGAAAAAGCCAATTCCCTTACCGCGACTCAGATTGCGCAGCAGGAATAACTCGACATCGGCTAGAGACTTATCTTTTTCCGCAAGACAATATGCTTTCAAATCTTCCACAAACAACCGCTCACTGTCTTTAAGACCGGGCGGTTCACTTTTTACTTTCTCACCGCGCTCAATCAATAATGGCTGATACAAGTGACGGTCAAAATGAACGGTAGGTAGATCACTCAGATCCTGCTTGTAGATTTTGTCGCCTTCATCGATAAGCTTCTGAATTGCCTCGAGCAGTTGAGCTTCGTTTCTTGCGACTTTGACAGTATAGTCTTGGAAGTTCGCGTCATACCGATCAAGGGACATATACACCATGTTGTCAGAGTCCCAGCATTCCTGTTGAACCCGGTAGTATTGGTCGGTGTACTTACGTGCGATCGTCAGCACCGCTTCATTCAGTAAGGCAGAACCCGCGAACGATTCGGGCTTCACGACATTGTCATCGGCGACCAGACTATACAGTCGGTTCGGTTCTGTTGTCGTAACAATGTCCCGTACGACCTCCGGGCGAATCGTAAGGTTTCGCATTCCCTTGCGCTCTTTGTATTCGAGCAAATCAAGGTAGATATTTTCCCAATCCACAAGACCGAGACTCGGAGCAGGGATTACTGACTCGCGCCCGGCTTTGACTGCCGTCGCCTTGAATCCATCACTGCCACTCTCAAACGACTGAACCTTCAGAGACATATCGACCCGCACACTGATTTTGGGATCTATTTCGAGTAGAACTTGTGTTTCATCAGCAAACGACCTATTGTCCGGTACACGCGGCACCATCAAACCTCGTTTCAAAAAAGCATCATTTGTGCGAATCAGCAGCGGCAACTCAACATCGCCTTGCGTTTCGACGCCTTCTTTTTCCAGATACTCGCGGAATTGCGACATATAATTCGCCCGGACCGCAAAGATATTCAGCGTTTCCAGCAGGTTGATATTTGCCGGATGCTTGCCATCCAGTGCCGAGCTTCGCTTCAAACTCAAATCTTTACCACGAAGCCGTACACCGCGACCGAATAACTGAATGATCTCGGAGCCTTCCTTGCGGCCGATATTGAGCAGTCCCATGTTCGACACACGCCAGGAGTTCCACCCCTCCATAAACTTCTTGGCACCAATGAGAATATCGATGCTCGTATCCGGTTCGTTAATTCCTTCGAACAGCGAATCGGTAATTGCATCCTCTTCGACGACTATACCGGCGTCATCAGCTTCCACCAGTTTCTTAAACGTACTGGTGTCGCCAATGTAGATGAGACCGAAGTAATCTTCAGCGCCGCTGGCCTTGAGGCCCAACTCGCCGGTGCTGCCTCTTAAACCGCACAGGTGTAGGCCACCGCCGGTTGGAGAATGCAGCACCTTTGCGAGGATATCTCGATAGATTGTCTCGGCATCAATCTTGGCATCTTTCAGATATCGGAATTTCTGTGCGAATATGTCCTGACCCTCGGGGTCCACCAGCCCGGTCTTGCCGTCGAGCAGTTTGCGAATGGCCTTTGGCGCCCAACTACGCTTGTTCTCCAGGAGGTGATGCAGAAACCGCGCAACCGTTAAAACGTCGCTTCGCTTTGCCTTATCTTCCGTATAGACTGCATTCACACTGCTACCGACAAATACCCAAAGCGGCTTCTCAAGATTGTAAGGACGGAGATCATCCGCATTGGTCTGGAATACTCGCAACTGCTCGTAGAATGAAAGCAGATTCCCAAGAAGCAGGGTTTCTGTCTTCTCCTCGGTCGACTCTTCCTTCAAGTTCAGAATCCGGAAGTCTTTGCCGTATCCGTCACCGTGAAAATACCGATAGGAGTAATCGAAGACGATTGCCTTGCCGTATTCCTCTGTCAGGGCGTCATTGCGTGCAGCAGTAAGAGCCTGGCCGAAAGTGGCACTGTACTCGAACGTGAACCCTGTCTGGCCGAGAGCATCTCGGAATTTACGCCAGGCCTCACCGCCCGAACCCTTGTGGCCCTCGTCCACAAGAATCAGGTTGTTTCCTTCAAAGGCCTCAACCGGCACACTCTGGCCACCTCCTCGTTTCTGCTCGACCAGCTTTGTTATCTCAATTACTCGAACAGCGTCCTTTTCAACCAGTCCAAGACCGCTCTCATTCAGGTCGAATCTGCGACAGGGAATATTCGAAGCCGTCATTTCCTCAATGTGCTGCTCACTCAGCCCCTCATTCGGCGTGATCAGCAGAATGTTGTCCAGCGGCTGGTTGTTGTAGTGGAGAAACTGCCGGTAGTTGACATGCATAATGAGTGTCTTGCCACTGCCGGTTGCCATCCAGAAGGCCAGTTTCTTAAGGTCCGATTCGGTGAAATTTGCATCACTTGGATCACCCGGACCTTTCGAAGCAATGCGCTCATTCACAAAGGTTTTAAGTGACTGCAGAAGTCGACTGCGCCGGTTAAAATAGGCGTCCAGGAAAATCTCGGCGTAGAGTACTGCCAAATACTGAAAATAGCGCAAAGTAATCGGCTCGGGCCGACGAGCATTCATGGCGGTAAGATGATCCCGGATATTGTCATCATAACGGGCCAACTGGACCGGGCTAAGTTGAACCTTGTCGCCACGGGCGATCAGTCGATGGTAGATGAAGCTGCGACCGGAAGCGTCAAATCCCTCACCGGCCTCGCGCATATCGGCAAGCAGATCGCGATTGTTGTCGAACCCAAACAGGCCGTTGAGCCAAGCCAACAGCATCAACCGTCGCTCGAGCTTTACATATTCCGGGCTGCCGTTTCTTGCCGGTGCCATGAATTAAGCCTCCACCGGTGCAAACATCCGCGCCTTGAAAATCGGTTCAAGCGCTTTGGCATTGGCAATAAAGGAGTCGCCGTTGACAAAAACCTCATCGGCACCCTCGGTCAGTTTCTCTTCAGCCACGAACTTCTTGTCGCGTTCGAGATCGGCCTTTTTCCAGCCTTCAGTTTCGCGCCAGATAATCACAACCTGACGGTGGTCGATCCTGCCTCGATATACCAAATACCTGCGGGCCTCGTCGTTGTACACTTTCCGTGTTTTCACGTGCAGGCCAAGCAGGTAGTTGAAAGTCTCGGGAATATCAACTGCCTTTTCGTGTGTCTGCCCGTCCTGATGAATGTTCAGCTTGTAGCTGAACGGCTTGGTTAGTTTCTCCACGTTTAGCAGAGTCTCGCTGTGCTTGGTTTCCCACTTGAGCATGTATTTGAGCAGGTAATCCTCAAACTTCATCGCCTCTTGACCTGAGGCATCTTCGAATTGGATATTGTTCAGCGCGTCCTCGTAGCTTTCCAGACGGATGTACTTGATGATTCGAGGGCTTTTCTCAGCTTCTTCGGGCGTTGCCATGCGCTTTGGCTTGCCGTCCTTCCACTCCGGCGTAAAAGTCACTTTCTTGATTCGGGGCAGAAGAACTGTATCGAAGTAATCACCCATTTCTACGAGAATGAATTGGCGCTCGCCCTCGTCCTCTCGATTCAAGTTGATAACAGCGTGTCCGGTAGTCCCTGAGCCGGAGAATGGATCAACAACTAGCGAGTTGGCGTGGTTTGTCCACCGGCACACGTATTCAATGAGCTTAATCGGTTTTGGATAGGAAAAAGAAAAACCCATATTGGCGAGCTGCCCACTCATTTTCTTGACCGTACCCACTCCGCGAATAACGGATAGGACATGACTCTGGCTTTCGCGCGTCTTATAGCAATAGATCGCACCTGTATGTGTAAGTTTGAACCACGTCTCCAAACCCTTGGCGTCCCGTATCGGATTACAGTCGTTCTCGATGAACTTGTCCAATAAATAACGCGAACTCCACCCGCTGTACACGCGAGCACTCTTAACTATCTTTGCTTGCCGTATAATGATGCGGTCCCGCAAGTGGGGCCATTCTTCTTGGCGCTTATCAAGCTCACCTTCTTTGAAAGTGGCCGGGAATCCCTTTGGTAGGACGACCTCACTTGGTGGGTTTCCCGGTCCGTTCTTAGTAATAGAGTTCTCGATTGTTTCGTTATAGAGCTTGCTATCTGGACCGATATCGGGCGCAATTACCTGGGCATGTGGATACGAGGCTTCGTCCTTACAGAATGCCAAGATGTATTCATGATTCTCCTTGACGCGACTCTGATTGTCAATATTGCCTTCATTATTCCAAATAAAGTTGGCCAGCATATTGTCTCGACCGAATACCGAAGACAGGCAAAGTCTCATGCGATCAACCTCATGGTCCGCTATGGAGGAGGTGAACAAGCCATCATCCGCCATCATTTGCCGCGCGACCTTGGCCCTGTCCGTCATCATAGCTAACCATGATGAATGCTGATAGCCATCCTTATAAAGAAAGTCACCCTTACCAGTATTATAAGGCGGGTCGCAGTACATAAAATGGACGGAACTTCTATACGCCTCCAACATTAGGCTTAGAGCCGACCAGTTTTCGCCATGCACTAGCAACCCATTGGTCATTTCGCCCAGGTCGTGAAAACCGCCCATTAGTCCACTCTTGACATCAGTGTCGAAGCGCTTGGTATCAACCACCAGCGTAGGGTGCGCTTGTAGAAACGCAATCCGCCTTTCCTTTTTGCTCTTACCGTTCGTGAACAGGTCGGTTTTTTCTTCATCAATATGAAATAACTCCTTCCACTCCTGCCATTGCTCCTCGCAGGAAGCAATGTCTGGATAGAACTTCTCATCAATGTTGCCTACCGTGATGAGGTACTGAGTCTCTGTGATGAATTTACGCTTTTCCCAGAGCATCTTCTGGAACGACTCGATTTGATCAAGAAAATCGATAATCCGACTGCCCACGGCCTTGATCACTCGAATGATCTGGAACCAGCCTTCAGCCCGATCCTCACCGGCGACTTCCATCTCGTCCAGATTCAGGACTTCATTCTTCAGATAGAAGTCAAGCTCGCGCGAGAGAAATCCCTTTAGATTCTTGTGGATAAAGAAGTCGGACGTGTTCCGCCGGGTGTATTGCCGTAAGTGATGTTCAAGATAGCTGACCGGTTCGCCATCGGCAGTCTTACGCCGTTCACTTGTCAAAGCCAGAAGAGCCTTCTCTTCTGTCTTAAGCCGTTTGGGAATGTCAGATACAGCGGCGGCAATTATAGCGTCCTGCTGGTTCTTTTTCCCGAATGTGATTTCTTCCTGCTCTGTCAACGGTCGATACTCGAACAGAATCACTAACTCGTTAGCTTTTTCGCGCCATTCTATCTGCTTGACAAGGGGAATAAAGAACCGCTTGTCACCTTTGACATTGTTCTGCTCAACATCTGCCGCTTTGAGCTTGAAATGCACCGCGACACCCTGAGAATTGAAGCTGTAATCGTTGAAGTGCTCCGCGGTTTTGACATAGTACTGATCATGATTTGCCCAGTGCAGATAGACTTCCTCACCATTGTACGGGATAGCATACTTCTGCCGCTTGGAATACCGTCGCTTGGATATGAAGTCGCCCTCCTGGTAGTACCGGCTAAAGAAGGAGTATAGATGATTGAAGATAACCGCCTCAAGAGCTTCCTGACCTCGACCACCGGCAGCCTTTCGCTTCAAGTCCAGATACTTCTTGCCGAGTGGAGTACCATGATAGGCTTCTGCCAGATTTCCGTCAGCATCAAGGGCATCTTTGCCCAGTGACTCGGTGATCCGGTCGGCAACCTCCGTTAGTTCTTTGGCAGCTTCCGACTGGTCGGCCAAGACTCCGGTTTCCAGTTCCTTTGTAATTGCCTTGGGCAAATCGTTCGAAATGAACTTCTCGATCACGTCCCGCTTGTGGTTCATGATACGGTAGATGCCAAAGTCCAGATCGGCGCAGTCGAACTGGAAAAGCTCTCTCAAGAGCCCAATAAACTTGTTGCGATAATCACTAGTCTGTAACAATACCGTCCTTCTTCCCCTCGATAACTAATTTGCCTTTACTTAGAAACATCTTTGGTCACTGTCAATCACATTACACGGTGTTGTGCCTATTGCCTGCGAAAGGGCACACAAGCACTACTAGGCTTTATGGGCTCAATCGGGAGTCCAACTCACACCACAATTAGCAGTTGTTTTAGGAGCAGGTCAAGAAATGAGTATCTGGGGCTCGATTGAACAGGCGGCGGAAGTTCGTCAATCCAGAAAATATTGCTTTAGAACCACCCAGGCCGCCTTAGAATCCCCAGCCTCAATCAGTGAGATAAGCTGAGCCGGGTTCTTCTTCAGCATATCCATGGTTTTGTCGTGCTCTTTCTGGCACCTGTAAGTCAGATTATGACACTTCCTACAACCGAAGTAGTGGCTATTCGGCGGCAAATACAGTTTCGCGACTCGCCTCCTGCACGGTACATCATTGACAACAAGCGGGCACCTGAACCAGAAGCGGACGCCGCCAGGACCCGAAGGCGTAGTGGTCAGACCAATCTTGTAGTCCAGATTTGACTGCTCGCCCGAGAATGGGTTGGTACAGGAGTACGTCAGAATTATGTAACTTCTGCCAGGTATATCAGAGTCGATTGACACGAAGAACCCAATGGAACTGGTTTCCTCGCCCACTCTATTTTTCCATTTGATGCTGCCGCCGTTGAAATTTACAAGTGCACCACCCGCTTTCAGTCTGTTGATATTAAGCACGGTACATTGTTCGACAGTTTTCCTGTATGACCACGGCATTCGACCCATCGCATCAGACCAAAAAAAGTAACTGAGGATTACCTAAATAATGAACAGTAATGACCCGTCTTCGTACACCACCCGAAAGAGATAAGAGACTTATAGACATTGCCTTACGAAGATTCAGGTGGTTTCAGAACTTTGGTCATACTGGACCAGAGTTTTTGCGAAACGAAGCCAAATTACGAACCGCCCGAAACATCCAAATCTATAGCCACTGGTATCGTTGGATTCTCGCCTTTGCGGGCGCTCTGGACACGTTGTAGTTCGTGAAGTGCCTTGTACAGACTGCGCTCGATGCTGGTTTCGTATCGCGACAGCTTTGTATAGGTGTCATATTGGGCGAGGTCCTTTGCGAAAGCTCTTCCTAACGAGATACCCCGACTTGAGTGCTTGGGGCCGAATTCTACCCCATCGCCAACGTCACCCTCCATCATTTCGACTTCAATGCTGTGCAACCGCCTGAGTCGCCACATGGCCGCCACAATCCGGTCTACGAGCAGACACTCCAATTCCCCTTGTGGTAACAGGTCCTCCCGGAGCCGCTTGCCGAGATTCTTCAGGGT
Organism: uncultured Ignavibacteriales bacterium; assembly: GCA_964557855.1. GTDB lineage: Bacteria > Zixibacteria > MSB-5A5 > GN15 > FEB-12 > JAJRZL01. Next base: position 8,043 of record CAZLBP010000068.1, read on the forward strand.
TGTCTCGCTTTCCCACTGGAGAAGAACCTCTTTGCTCAGCAGCCCGTGTTTCACGGCATTCAAGCGGGTCTTGGTCGTATCCTTTGGCCCAGTCGATTTTTGAGCGTTCTTTCGGTTGGCTTGTATTTTTGCTGGCGATGAATTAGTCACGTGTGACCCCTTTGTATCCAATTATCTGACCATCTGTCAGTTTCTTCATTTGATGAACTCGCTTTATGGCATCAGGGGAAAGCTGACAAAGTAGCGCGAATTCTTCCGGCAGGTAATGGACGTAGTCTCCATCGAATGCATTCTTGCCTTCTTGGGTGGACATGATTACGAAACTCTCCCCAAGGAGATAGCTTCTGACGAGTATGGCCATGTCTGCACCCTGAAACTCTCGGGCCGTCATTGCTAATACCCGATCCTTGTTGGGCACAGAGGATTCCTGGGATCTGGCCTCCTGCTGTCTCTGACGAAACGACTTCAAATACTCTATGACATTGGCCACTCAAGTTCTCCAAGCTATCCAAACCCATCCAAATGCCGTTTGGACAGGTTAAGCTATTATACTATAGAAAGTTATGACCGGCTATCCAAGCAATCCACCCATTTTGTAGTATCACAATCCAACAGAATCAATGCCGTTGTCTTTATCGTTAATGTTCACGTCAGCTTCCCCGGGGACAGGTTGGATAGGCTCACTCAACTCATTGTCTTGCTGTGGGATAACCTGTCCATTAGGGTTTTGGATAGGTGTACCTTGCTCGGATAGGTCGGTTGCTTCGATCAGCTTCTCTAATTCTTCCGGTTTCATCAACAGGTTGTCATGTTCATCCGGAAGTCTGACAAGCTTATATTGGTAGGCCGTTCCGTTGCCCCCTCCAATAATTTCAATCATGTCCAGTTTGAGGCATTCGTTTAAATACTTTTTGACCGTTTTGATATCCCATGTCGTATGCCGCACAACTTTCTGACGTGTAAAGTCCTTTGTCCCTGAGTGGTCGCACATCTCGTGAATCTCATGAATCAACTGTTCCGCTTTGGGTGACAGCTGCTTGACCGTTTGTTGTAGGATTACGGAAGCCAACTCATATGCAACTACATAATCTTCGATACAAGCTAGTACACAGTCGACACTGCCAAAAGTCCTGATCTCACGTTGATATTGGTGCAAGAAAGCGGAGACTTCTATCAGAGTCAGGAATCGTTGAAAATCTCGTCTGACTCTCAACGGCTTGGTAGGAAATGGGAAGAAATCAACGAATGGAATCGCGACTCGCAATGGTCTGAGCATTTTCTGGGCAGCGATCCACGTCCCAAGATTCGGCAGCCGAGAACCAGCGTCGGGCCTATATTGCAGACGGTGAGTCTGCAGGATTTTGGCCGTCTGTTCTTCCGAATCGTCTATGAATATCTGAAAGCAACGGGTTTCATTCTCGGGATGTATCTGCATTTGGGTCGTTGTTTCGATCAAGGCTATTGGACCCAGGATCTCGTGATCTTCGGTTATCCATCTACCGGTCTCCAAGTCCTTTACTGACGACGAAATGACGAGTTTCTTCTCGGACTGCAGTGATCTAAGAGGATAATCACTCTCTTCTGCACCCGGTCGTTCGTAAATCACAAGTGCCTTGTTGGACAGGTCATCGGTGCGATGATACAGGGCTTTAGCAGTTATCGTCGTAAATTGCAACACCTCTGATTCCGGAAACAGCCTGCACAGTGTTTCAACCAGAAAGCTTTTACCGCCCGAGCTGTCCCCTTTGACAAGAAGGCTGATCGGGTTTGAGAGCAAACGGGAAGTCAGTGCCAGGTAAACCACTACCTTGTTATTCTCCTCGCCAACACATCCTATCGCTTCAGTGTCCCGAATCAACCGTTGAAGCAGGTCTGGGTCGCAGAGCAGTTTCAGGGCAGCCTGCTTTTGCTCCTCAGTAATCTGCATATCAGACGTTGCCCGCCTTTGATCGCCATTTGCCCCTGACCGGGTTCGGCTGATTTCATCGCGTATCGTTGAAACACGAGCTTTGAAAGTTGTCGCGATCTTCTTTTCATAAGGAGCCCGAGTAAGATCATCCAAGTCGGAAATACGCTTAATAAGTAACTTCAAATGCTCACTCCTGATCGGATCGGATAGGCTGCTTACGCGCTGAATTTCAAGATCAATCCAAAGCCTCGCCTCTGAAGTCAGTGCGGAGAATTCCGCCGACGTATGTCCTGATCTGAAGTACTCATTGAGATCCAGACCTTCCGGCAAATTCACGATCTTTATGAGCGGACCGAGAGAATCGACAGCCTTGATGATTCCCTGCTGACCGGCTTCGTCCGCGTCAAACACGACGACTGGGATTTGGGCTGGCCTGAAGAATTTCGTCCATTCTGGCTTAAAGTTGAGTGCCCCAGGCACGCCAACTGCAGCGAAGCCGTTCTGGACCGCTGTCATACTGTCAAATTCGCCTTCACATAGCAAAACGCTGCCCGATGCTGAACGAAGTGCGTCAGAGTTGTACAGAGTCATTTTGCTGCCCGGCAACGATAGATAAGTCTTTGTGCCGTCGTTTATTTGGCGTCGACCCCGAATTGTTACTATGCGACCATCCTGCAGATACGGAATAGTTATGCAACCGTGAAGGAAGTCCCGTTTGCTGTCTTTTACCAAGCCGCTACGCTTGATCTCATCGTCGTTGAACCCCCTGTTCTTCAGGTGCCCATAAACACCACCCGGCGAGTATCCGACTTTGAAACTGCCGATGGATTCCTTCGTCAATCCCCGGGCTTCAATTAGATATTCGTTTTGCTGTGATGTCAGCTTCTCACAATAGTAAACCGCAGCGACGTCGAAAATGCCTGTGTTTTTGCTATCTCCCTGTCCAGTCATAAAAGCTGACTCCCGTTGATTGATATCCGCACTCCAGCCCGCCTCGCTAATTCCGTCAGAGCCTCTTTGAAAGTGATGTTCTTGTATAGTTGAATGAATTTGATGACGTCACCACCTACACCGCAGCCAAAGCACTTAAAGTACTGTCCCGCCGGGTTGACTGAGAAGCTCGGTGTCTTCTCATCATGAAAAGGGCACAACCCCTTGTTATGCTTGTTAAGTTCAACGCGTTGACTGACCACCTGAACGATATCCGTCCGGCTTCTTACTTCATCAATCAGATTTCTGAAATTGTGGCCAGTCATGTTCCACTACCGACATCTCTGGACTCTTTCGAAGCAACCGACTTTTCGTTGGGGAATCCGACACGTTTATCCATCTCCAATTCCCCGCTGTACCGACCAGAGTCTCTCATGACTTTCCGTCCAATGATTCTAGCCAGAAGTTTGAGACCCGTTTTGAATGATCTATCCGCAACAACAGTCATCGGACGGTATCAAATAGCTCATCGAATTCCATGTCAGCGAAATGCTCCTGGATTCTGTTTCGCAAACGCGGCGATGGTGCTCTGGTACCATTGAGCAACTGAGTCATGTAGCCGCTTGATATTCCCAAGCGTTTTGCCAGCCAATTCTGTGACAAGTTTCTGCGGTACAAATAGGCCCTAATCCCTTCGCCGTTTAACCTTCCTTTTAGCACTGCGCGTCTCCTAACAAAAGTAAGCAATTCATAACAATAGTGAGCATAATAGATGTTGAGTGGCTGCGCAAGAAGAATCTGATAAGTTTCGTAAATTTCGCTTGCATAAGTTATCAATTCGCTGTATGATGTCTGAAAAGGAGGATAGATAATGCCCAACGGATCCAGCCGATTGAGACAGAGAAGAAGAGAATTAGGATTGTCGATTCGTCAAATCGAGGACCGTTCTGAAGTGTCAAACGCATATATTTCCCAGATTGAGAGTGGCAAACGACCGAGCCCTCATCCTAACATCCTAAAGAAGCTTGCACCTGCTTATGAACTGAGTATTGAGGACATCATGAAGATGTTTGGATACCTTAATAACTCTGAAGAAGAAAAGGAAGAAATGCGAATTGATAGGCTGATAGATGAAGCCAGGAGAGACCCTGAATTCTCATTTGGACACCGACTACGTGGTCAACTTGATCCAGAAACAAAAAAAGTGATCGCTAGACTCTACGAGAAGGTAAAATCACAACGAGGTGAGCAATAGACCATGTCCTCCGTGCTCTCACTTGGCAAGAAGCGATCGCTGCACACCTTCTGCAGGTGGTTTTGGAAGAAATTTGGGTCGAGGAATGTCCGCAAGACGGAGTTCCTGGCGTTGAAACTCAGAGAGTATTACAATTTGGCAGGGGAGCTTACAGTCACCGACCTGGAAATCCTCGCTATTCATCAGCTGGGAATAACGGATTTCGAGTACGAGCCCTCGCTGGGAAGAGCATCAGGGATCAACTGTGTTAGTGGGGATGTCGTATCCATTCGAATCAAACCTGTGGATTCATTGGTAGGCAGGGCATTCACAATTGGTCATGAGATTAGAGAAGTAATCGGTCACATTTTTAAACTGCAGCACCCCAGGTTCAAAGACTACCCCGAAAACGAAGTCGAAACTCAGGCAGATATCTTTGCCTCGACGTTGATGTTGGGCGAAAAGGCATTTTCCGGATTTGTTTATGAATCGGGGTTCGACCCATTCTGGCTTTGTAGTCGGTACCATGTTTCAGTAAGGAGCGCGCTGGCGAGGATCATAAGGACCTTGACAAATGAGCCTAAATCACCTCCTTTCTGGGCCACAATAATGAAAAGAACAGACGACGGTAGGATGCAATACGTTTATACAAGTGGATCGTGTCGGTATCCCAAGTTCGGTAGGAAGTCGAGGGACAAGATTCCGAATCTCCTGTTTGCTAAACAAGGGCAATTAGTTCCTGTAACTGGCATTCTGGAAATCTGCATACACAACGAAAAGCCAGTCTATATCGACAAAGTGTGCGGTCTCGATTTCAGAGATGATTATTGTCTCTCGGTTGTACTTCGTCCCCTAATTACGAACAAGGGAGTTGTTGCATATTCCGAGCCATCCCGCCACCTGATTCCGATTGATTGCGCCACCCGAT
>CAZLBP010000069.1:0-12825 GCA_964557855.1 uncultured Ignavibacteriales bacterium
GTCAAGATAATTCCTTCAAAAAATACGAAATACTATTGAGAGTAGTAATAATATTACGTTTAACAGTATTTGTTTGTCTCACTCACCATTGAATGAACCTGAGACTAATCGGGAAGTTTCCTGAAAGCTGGCGGCAGAGACTAACCGGCCTCTCGAAAGATCTGCCAGAGCAGAATAAGAATCTCAAGACAGGAGGATCGACAATAAATAATGTGAAACTATTCACATGTGTTCAACTTGGCACAGACGTCTGTGGTCTTAGATAGGTAGGCTCGCGTCTAATGGCATGTGAAAGACTTCACATATGCCTCGCTTCTATGGATTGTCTCCAGCTTCTATCTCATCGTGAATATAGTGAACAAATTCACAATATTCTCAGGCGCTCCACGCTGTCGACTCCCTCAAAATTGTGGATTTATTCATAAGCTGTCCGGCTCGTAATCGGCATGAATTAACGAACCGCCCCGCTCAAAACGAATATGTCAGGCTGGACGAAATCAAGAACAATTCACTGTTGTTTTCCCGTTCATCATGCCATTCCCATTCGGTGCTGACGAGCAGGCTCAAATTCAAAACTGACCATACCCTGATATCTGCTGTACCGGTCAGTCGGTGGTAGTAGAAATCGGTCTGCAGTTCGTTTTCGAATCTGAGATTTCGATGTCCCAAACTCAGTTCAAGAGAACCGAAAACGGAAGCCGCCTGCAAATAGTCAAAATCGGCTCGTATGCCGGTTTCGAAATAGTCTTCGCCATCACCGAATTCCGGCGCCTCTTCATCGAGTAATTCCAGCTCCGGACCCAAAGTGACGGTGTAGCCTATCTTGTCTACCCCGGTCAATACTGCCAGGCCGGTGCGCAGGTAACTGCTGTTGACGGGATCCTCATCCGGGTATAGGGCGGCTTCAAACTCGAATTCCTGCCGATTCACCCAGCCGCTTCCCACTCCTGTTGAATTACGGCAGTACGAATCGAGATTCTGGTGGTCAGCCTGGTTGCCCGGCCGGTTGTAGTCCTTGTGCTCCAGTCTGAGAGCGAAATCCAGGTTGCCGACGACAAGACTGCCAAAGAAGTTTACTTCCGCTCCAATTGATGAGTAATCGAGTTGCGAAGAGTCAGAGACATTCCTTGTTCCCGCGAAGAGCCTCAGATCACCAAAGGAAAAATCGGCAAACGACTTCGAGAGCCCAAGGTATCCGGTCAGTCGCGAATAAGCGAAGCCGGTGCTGGTGACCGATTTGAAGTCGACGTCTTCAGCTTGCAACTGGATTTTCATTGACAAGGAACTCGTGAGTGGAGTCGTGAGTTTGCTGCGTCCGTACAGATAGATGTAGCTGTCGCCGAAGTCTGTACCGGCGCCGTTCCGGTCTCGCCATTCAACATCGGAGTAAAGATCGACTCGAGTCTTTCCGACTTCACGGCTGAAGTCACTCCCCGCCCTGAGACGCAAGAAGTCGGCCGTCTGATCATAGGCCGCTCTCAGTTTCAACTCGTTGCTTTTGAGCGGTGTGTAAGAAACCGACAGAATGCCCTTCAGATCATCCAGATAAGTGGTGCGGAGTTGCCAGTCGACCAGGGCCGAATCCGGACCTTCAATTGCGGCGGAGTCGAGGAAGAACCTCTGTGAAAGATAATCGTACCCGATTCCTGCCCTGACTTCTATTTCACCGGATTCTACCCGTTCTGCCGATGACAATAGCAGAGAGACAGACAACATCAGTTGGAGGATACCCCGCATCGAATATCACTTCTCGGCGACCGTCTAGAACTCCGTTTCACTCAGGTAGGTCTTGAGTCGTTCCAAAGTCATCTGAGCGGCCTTCAGAGCAGCCACGGCTGCATCGGGGTGGTCTTGACCAATCTGTTCCTTAGCCAGGCGCAGTTGATCGTTGATTTGGTTGAGCAGATTGGCGGCCACGTCGTCGCCAGGGTTTACTTCTCCCGCGAGTTGATCTGCCTGGCTGCGGATTCTGTCATATTTCTGCTGGAGGTGCTGATGTCCCTGACATTCTCTACCCGCCTTGAGAGCGAGCTCATGAGCTGACTGAAGTGACTTCAAGGCCGCGTCGTACCTTCCGGCATCGGCCATTTCCCTGGCGAAGCGATGTGTTTCGCGTGCCTGATTCAAGAATTGCTCTGCCAGGGCAGAATTGCAGTCCGAAAGGATCTCTGTGGATCGCTCAATTACCTGTCCCACAGACTCGATTCTACGCTGGTAATTCCCCTGATTTCGTGCTCCTTGTTGAATTGCTTTCAAGAGCTTTTCGGCATGGAGTATTACCTGGTTGGCCAGCTTCAGAGCCGCTCGGTAGTGTTGAGATCGGTACAGCTCTTTCGCCTTTGTCAGGTTGTCATTCAGAGTTTGAAGTATGCCCTCGTTGAAAGCAGTTGAGGAAGCATTATCATTCAGTTCGGCGCTCATGGTGCGGATTCGGTGGAGCAGTTCGTCTGCTTGCTCAAGTTTTCTGATGAGGACGTTTTCATTTTGCGCCGTGAGTCGCCCCGCACTGATCGCCTTCTGCGCTAACTCACGGGCCTTGAAGGTCATTTCTCCCGCCCGTTTGTAATTACCCCCGCCAGGTCCCTGGCGAAACCAGTGCCTGGCCTGGTCCTGTAAATTGACGGCCCGGTCCAGAGCCACTTTGGACGGGGCAGATCGAGTCGCCAGAACAACTTCACGGGCTTTGATGATTACTTCCTCGGTTCGTTCCAACTGTGCTCTGAGCTGCTCAGTCAGATCAGAATTCTGCGCCGAGGTTGTTACGACGCTTCCCAGAATGAGAAGCGCTGTCAGTCTTATGCAAACTGTAATGTTCTTCATGTGGTCCGTCCTGTTACATTTCCTGCCATATGGAGTAACAAGATCATTGCCGACCGGATGGGAATATGTAAATTGCTGTCATTCCATATGTTATGAGCCCGTACGCAACGTCGGTAGAGCCGTAGTGTACCCTGAGGTACAAACCCATGGACCGGCAGGCTCATTTGATGGGGATCCCATGTATTTTCATTCTGCTGTACAGTCGCCGGCGAGTGATTTTCAAAAGCCTGGCAGCTTCGGTCTTGTTGCCGTTATTCTTCTCCAGGGCGTCGACTATCATCTGCTTCTCTGTGTTTTCGAGTCCCCGTGCCGTCGGTTGCCCGGGCGCCTCCAGGGGCTGGTTTTCGACCTGCAGGGAGAAGTCGTCAACAGAGAGCGGTTCGCCGCCGGCCAGGATCATAGCCCTCTCAAGGACGTTGCGCAGCTCTCTGATATTCCCCGGCCAATCATACTGAACCAGCAATTCACTTACTTCCGTTGTGAGTCGGGCGTGCTTGTACCGGGCTTGTTCAAGGAAATGCTGAGCCAGCGGTACTATATCTTCGGTGCATTCGCTCAGCTGAGGCAGAGCGATCGGAAAGACGTTTAGCCGATAGAAGAGATCTTCGCGGAAATTCCCTGTTTCGATCCGTTGTTTCAAGTCTCGATTCGTCGCCGTGATGAGCCGGGCATTGATGTTGACGCTGTCGACGCCGCCGACTCGGACCACCTGGCGTTCCTCAAGCACCCGGAGCAGTTTGGATTGCAGCCCCGGCGACATCTCGCCGATTTCGTCAAGGAAAATGGTTCCGTTGTCAGCCAGCTCGAATCTGCCTCGTTTGCGGGCAACGGCTCCGGTGAAGGCGCCCTTCTCGTGGCCAAACATCTCGGATTCCAGCAATGTCTCGGTTAGGGCAGCGCAGTTGACTGCGATGAAGGGGTTGTCGGCTCGTCGGGAGAGCTCATGGATGCGTCGGGCAACAACTTCCTTGCCGGTGCCGGAGCTCCCTGTCAGCAGCACGGTCGTATCTGAAGGAGATACTTTCTCGACCAGACTCTGCACTTTCCTCAAAGCCGGCGATGTCCCGAGATATACTCCTTCATTCTCCTTCCTGCTTTCCTGTTGGAAGTGACCGGTGAGTGACTGGAGACGCTGTTTTTCAACTAGCTTGTCAACCAGGATAACCAGCTCCTCGAGTGGAAACGGTTTTAGCAGGTAGTCTGACGCCCCTTTTTTCATCGCTTCCACGGCCGTCTCGATAGTGCCGTAGGCTGTCATAATCACTACTTCGGCTCCGCCCCTGGCCAGCGCTTTGTTTAGAATCTCCATGCCGGAGATTCCCGGCATGGACAGATCAGTAATGACAATGTCGAAACCGTGCTGATTGATGAGATCGATGGCCTCGGCAGGTCTCGTCGTGGTCGTCACCCGGTGGCCGGCGTCTTCCAGTTCGCCACATACCAGTGACGTCATTTTCGGTTCATCATCAACTACGAGAATATTGGCCATGGGCTATTCACTCGGATGTTTGGGGAGGTCGATAACTACGGTTGTCCCCTGTTTGGGTTTTGACCGCAAAATAATCGTTCCTCCCATTTCCTCAACTATTTTCTTGCTCAGGTGCAAACCGAGTCCCGAGCCCATCTGCTTGGTCGAATAGAACGGCTCAAAGGCCCGTTTCACTTGCTGCGGGGACATACCCACTCCACTATCGATTACACGGATTTCAACGGAGCCGTTTGTGGCGGACGCGGTTATTCCGACGCGAATCGTCCTGCCGGCTTCCCGACAGGCATCGGCGCCGTTAATCAGCAGATTAAGCAATACCTGACGCAATGCCTGGCGGTAGCCTTTCATTTCAATATCGGGCATAGTGTCGCCTTCCAGCCAGAGTACTTCGTCGTCCGGGTATTTGGCGGCAAAGTGAGCTCTGAGACCGGCCAGTAGATCATTGAGGTCGATAGTCTCGGGTTGCGTGTCGATCAGGTAGGACCCGGCTCCGGCTGCATAGCTAAGGTAGCCGGTGACGATTCCATTGAGTCGATCGACTTCTTCTACGATATACACCCCTTCATTTGTCGCCCCGACTGCAGCTTCGTCCGATGTGTTGAGCTTCTTAGTCAATCGTTCCGCAGCGGCCCGGATTATCATCAAGGGGTTCTTTATCTCATGAGATACCATAGCCACCATTCGCCCCAAATAGGCATGTGTCTCCGTGAGAAACAACTGCTGCTGGACGCAGTTGAGCTTCCTCTGCACCAGCAGGAATATTATTCCAAGCAGGATTCCCCCGACCAGGGAAAGGCCTGTGAACAGATAAAGATTATGTCGAAGGTCGGCCAGCGAATCGAAATAGTCAACATCCGCCTCAACGCCCAGCACCGCCAATACTGATCCCAGGCTGTCATATATTGGGGCAAAGGCCGATTTCAGATAGACCTGACCGGTCCGGTAAGACGGTGTTACGATCGTATGATCCGCAAAGCCGTACAAGAGCGAATCGATGTACGGGCTGTTCAGTTCCGCCAGGAAATAGGTGCTGTCAGACGTTATCGCGGTCGTGGTCAGATAGCGGTACGTGTCATCTACTATGAATATCTCGCTCAACGTATCCGTCGACCGGGTCCTCTCAAGGAAGGCGGTTAATTCCGCGTAGATCTCAAAGTCTCCTTTAAAGATCAACTTTATACTAACCGGATCGATTGTAAGTACCGTTGTAGACGCTATGGCGCTTAGTCGACGACTGAGTTGGCGATCGAGGAGCCGTTCGGATCTGTCATAGAACAGCCACCAGGTCACGTTGACAACAACTATGAGAGCGACCGTGAACAGAACCACCGCCAGCAGCTTTTTGACGTCGCCGTGCATGGTGTAAGTATCGGCCGTCGCAAGCACCGGGTCAACACTTTCCCGCACACCGGTCTTTTGGTATACTGCCCGGTAATTGACAGGCACAAAGTGCAATTTGACGTGTTGCAGGAATATTGCCCAATGCGAAAAAGCAGTGGCTGCGAGAAGATAATCAAGACTTCAGGATAGGAGTTTACGGCTATGCGTTACAAACTGTTGGGAAAAAGTGGACTGCGAGTTTCGGAGCTCTGTCTCGGCACCATGACTTTCGGTGAAGAGTGGGGCTGGGGATCCTCGAAGGAAGAGAGCAAAAAGGTCTATGAGGCGTTTGTCGGAGCAGGAGGGAATTTCGTCGATACCGCCAATAGATACACCAACGGTACCAGTGAAAAATACGTTGGCGAGTTCATCGCCTCGGAACGGGAACGCATAGTACTGGCGACCAAGTTCACCCTGGCAATGCGAGAAAATGACCCCAACGCCGCGGGCAACAGTCGCAAAAACATGGTGCAGTCGGTTGAGGCCAGCCTGAAGCGACTCCATACCGATTATATTGACCTCTTATGGCTGCACGCCTGGGACTTTATGACCCCGGTCGAGGAAGTCATGCGTGGGCTCGATGATTTAGTCCGGGCCGGCAAAGTCTTGTACATTGGTATTTCCGATACGCCCGCCTGGATCGTATCACGGGCGAATACAATGGCTGAGCTGATGGGCTGGAGTTCGTTTGTGGCTTTGCAAATAGAATACAGTTTGATCGAACGGACCGTAGAACGCGACTTGCTGCCGATGGCGCGGGCGTTGGATCTTGCTGTCACTCCCTGGGGAGTGGTCGGAGGCGGTGTCTTGACCGGCAAGTATGCCAAACAGGGGGACAAGGTGGAGGCCAAAGACTCCGAGCGGTCCAAGGTAATGACGGATCGCACCAAGGACGAAAACCTGGCCATAGCGGATGAAGTCCGGAAAATCGCCGAAGCCCGCCAAGTCTCCGCAGCACAGGTGGCGCTCAACTGGGTCAGACAGCAGCCCGGCGTCATAGTACCCATTCTAGGTGCGCGGACCGAAGCACAGGTGAAAGACAATCTCCAGTGCCTGAAATTCGAGTTGACAGTCGAGGAATTGGCCAAACTGGATGAAGTGAGCCGGATAGAATTGGGCTTTCCGCACCATTTTCTGGTGAAGGAACCCATCAGGAACATAGTCTTGGGTGACTTGTGGCAGCAGATCGATAACCATAGAGGATAGCCGGCGAACGATCAGAAAGGTATAGTTATGAAGATAGGGATAATTGGAACCGGGCATGTTGGCTCGACTCTGGGACAGAGATGGGCTCAACAAGGACACGAGATCCTTTTTGGAACGCGCAATCCCAACGCGGGAAAAGTGCAACAGCTTCTTTCTTCATTGGGTGACAAGGCTCTGGCTGTTGATACCGTTGAAGTCGAAAGCGCTGAAATCATCGTCCTGGCAACACCCTGGAAGGCGACCGAGACAATCGTCAAGTCATTGAAGAACGTTAAGAACAAGATTCTCGTAGATTGCACCAATCCCTTAAAAGAAGGAAGCGGCGGACTCGCGGTGGGGCACACAACTTCCGGTGGCGAACAGGTAGCTGAATGGGCGGCCGGTGCGCGCGTCGTCAAGGCCTTCAATACCACCGGCTCGGGTAATATGGCCAATCCGATGCTTGGCTCGGAAAAGGCCACCATGTACATATGTGGGGATGATGCCGAAGCGAAGAAGGTCGTCTCGCGCCTGGCCGCTGAAATAGGCTTTGACCCGTGTGATACCGGTCCGTTGTATCATGCCCGGTATTTCGAGCCAATGGCCATGCTCTGGATCGACATGGCCTATGCGCAGGGGAAGAGGGCCGGATTTTGCATTTAGACTTATTGAGAGATAATCCAAAAGGAGAACTGAAGATGTATGTAATCACAGGCGCCACCGGCAATATAGGTCATAGAGTCGTGACGCAGTTGCTGGCATCCGGCGAGAAAGTCCGGGCCATCGGCCGAAACCAGAAGAAGCTGCAGCCGTTGGTTAACAAAGGAGCCGAGGGGATTCTGGGTGATTTGAACGATACCAACATGCTGGCCCAGGCCTTCGCCGGGGCCAAAGCGGTCTTCACCATGATCCCGCCCAGCTACACGGCCGAGAATTTCCGCGCCTATCAAAACGAGATGGGCGACGCCATGATCGCGGCCCTGACCAAAGCCCAAGTAAAATACGTCGCGAATTTGAGTAGTCTCGGCGCCCATTTGAATGAAAACACCGGGCCCATTCTCGGGCTGCATGATTTCGAGCAACGCCTGAACAAGATCCCGGGCATAAACGTGGTGCATTTGCGTCCGACGTACTTCATGGAGAATCTCTTGCCCAATATCGACCTGATAAAGAACCGGAGCATCAACGGCACGACGCTCAAACCCGATCTGAAGTTCCCGGCTATCGCCACTCAGGACGTGGCCAAAGTAGCGGTCAAATACCTCAAAGAGCTCGATTTTGTCGGCATCTGCGAACACGAATTGCTGGGACAGCGGGATATCTCAATGAATGAGATAACGAAGATCATCGGCGAAGCGATCGGCAAGCCGGACCTGCAGTATGTCCAATTCCCATCTGAAGATGCCCATCAAGCCATGGTGCAGATGGGCCTCTCGGAGGATGCCGCCCGAAACATGGTCGAGCTCGAGCAGGCGATGAACAATGGCACCGTGATTGCCGACGCCGCGCGATCTCCGGAAAAGACGACCAATACGTCCTTTGAAGAATTCGCCCGGACATTTGCGAAGTATTATAACAGTTAGTCCAGAGTACGATCCGGGACAGAATGTTCCGGCAGGTCCTGTCTCCGCATTCAGCCGAGATGTGACCTGCCGCGCCTAATTACTCTCACCCACGTACTGCTCGATCATGCTCCGCCACGAGGGCTGCTGAATCTCCTCCAGCAGAACCTGATTGATACTCTCCCTGAGCGGGCTTCCGTTCTGCAGACCGAAACCGTAATCCTGTTCATTGAAGCGTATCGGAAGTACACTAAGGTCTTCGGCGAACTGCTGCTTGATCAGGTACTGCAGGATGGGGGCATCGTAAACGGCCGCAACCGCTTCGCCCGCATGAACGGCTACCAGACAAGCTTGTGGATCAGCCAGTCGGCGATGGGGGATGTTCATTTCCTGGAGATACAGATGGCTGGTAGAGCCCTCAACCGAGACCACCTGCACATGGCGTAAATCTTCCGGGCTGGTGATGCGTGACTCCAACTGCGCCACCGTCAGGAACGACGTTATGCTGGCCGTGAAGCTGGCCACCAGCATCAGGGCGGCAAACATCCAGACAAACGCGACGATCCGTCCGCCCAGCGTCCGCGGCGCTTTGTCACCGTAACCGACCGTGGTCATTGTGACCGCCGACCACCAGAACCCGGACCCGATCCCTTTGCCGGCCGAGCCGCCGAATTCCTCCGGATTGCGCCGACGTTCGAATGCCCAGACAATGACCCCGACCAGAAACAGGCCGATCAGGAGATAGATAATGATCTTGAAGAAATCCCAGGTAAACAGGCTCTCTACAACTTGTAACCACCCCCCTTTGGCGCTTTTCATAACAGCGATACCAAGGCCCGTATTATAGAACGAATGCGTGAAGTCCATCCGCGATTCTCTGTCAGATGTTATAGTCAGCGCCCCGACTCCCACATGTAAAGAACTGTCAGCCAGTCCGTCTATCATCCCAACGAGATCGGTTTCCTGCCACTCGAATTGATATCCCAGTTGGTCGGCAATATCCTGCCAGAGCCTGACGCTGATCCCCGACCAGGTTGTATCACTTTCCTTGATGACAAAAGGCGGCGTCTCTTTGATACTGACAATCAACCTCTGCTCGGCGCCGGCCGGTTGACAGACACCCGGTACCGACCATGCAACAAAGACGCTGACTATCAACGCAAACGACACAATATGAAACGATAATTGACGATTAAACATGAAGGTCCTCCTTCTCGTGGCTCAGGAATAACGGATTGTCAATGATAGTATCATGGGCTCCATGATAGCCCAGCGCAACAAAAAACGAAGGCATTTACGAATTCGATCGCTGTCATATGCACGGATCGGGACCACCCAAACTCACAGCCTTACAGACTAGATAGTAGTCAAACATGCGCCCAGTCTGCAGCCGGCGCCGGATTAAGATGTAACGCCGGAGACGTGATTCAGCCATATCATCCTGGAAGAGGAAAACTCTCCGGACGTACAGGCGAAGAGAGTATACGAACAATCTTCTATCGCGTTACGGGACGCGGGATTCTGTCTGAAACGTGAAACAAAGGTGTGAACGGTTTGCATGGAGTGGCGGGACCGCGTTTACCCGTTACGGCGGCAGCCGCTAGTAGGCGTGAAACGGTCCCGATTGCTCTATCTTGACCGGGTATCCTTCGATTTGCCCCGGTATCTTCTCTCTTGATTCTTCAGGCAGCTTTGCCACGAACACTTTGATGCATGGCGTACCTTCACAAGATCCCAGACCTGTTCCATGCACACCGGCAAGAGACATCAGCCGTTCTGTATGTTCCTTTAAAACTTGTTCAATGGTCTTTTTCACAACTCTACTCGTATTAAACTAGAACACGGGTCCCATGTTTCAGGGACCCGCGCATACTGGCATAAACTCTCAACCGCTCAGTGTAGATGAAGACTGATCATTTAATAGTTGACGGTTGCCTCATTGGAACAAGGTGAGCCCCCTATTTCACATACCTGATACGTGAAGGACCCGCCACCAACTTGATTTGTAGCATCCGTATAGAATCCATCGTTATCGGTAGTCGCTATTAGTGATCCGTCGCGATAGATTTCCACCTGTGTACCCGTAGCACCTGACCATTCAAGATCAGCATGCTTCCGTCCACGAACCTTGTAGCCGGTGGCAGTGAGCGTGATGTCACCGGTGCTGGTTGAAACAGTGATATCCTGCGACGTGTTGTCGGTGGCGCCGTCATCATCAGTTACCGTCAGAGTGACCGTGTAGGTACCACCGGACGCGTACGTGTGGGATGGATTCTGCGAGGTAGAGGAGTTGCCGTCGCCGAAGTTCCAATTCCAGCCAACCACGCTGCCGTCAGAATCAGTGCTTTGATCGGTAAAGTCAGCCGTCAGGTCGGTGGTCGTGTATGTGAAGTCAGCGGTCGGCGGGTTGTTAGTCGTGCTGCTGGATACCGTAACGTCCTGCGACGTGTTGTCGGTGGCGCCGTCATCATCAGTTACCGTCAGGGTGACCGTATAGGTACCACCGGACGCGTACGTGTGAGATGGATTCTGCGAGGTAGAGGAATTGCCGTCGCCGAAATTCCAATTCCAGCCAACCACGCTGCCGTCAGAATCAGTGCTTTGATCGGTGAAATCAGCCGTCAGGTCCGTCGTCGTATAGGTAAAGTCGGCCGTGGGCGGATTGTTCGTCGAGCCGCCGCTGCCGTCGTCGATCGTGACGTTGAAGCGGTTCAGCACATAGCCGATAGGATTGGCCAGGGTATTGGAGGAACTGCCGGCGAACAACAGCCCGACCGGGTTCTTGTTGCCGTCGTCGGTTACGATTAGAGATCCCGAGTCACCACCGCCACTAAACTCACCGGGTGTGATGGCAATCTGATCCACGAACGTGGCCGACTTAGTACAGAAAATAAATCCCGCATAACATACGGTAACGGTCACGTTGATTTCGGAGACTTCGCCTTGGGTCCAGCCCGTCGTACGGCCGTATTTCTGTACTGGCTGACCGATGTACGCATCGACAATGGTCGAACTCGGGGTACCATAGCCGTCGCCCGATGGTGTCGATGTACCGACGTATGACGTCGATGTAGCCGCAATAGCGGCATCGATGTAGTTGTTGCTACCGTCGAACTTGATTTCCTCATAATCATGTAGTGTGCCGATCGCATCCTCAGGATCCTGGCCGCCATCAGATGGGCCCGGCTGAAGCTCATTGTCGCCGATTGAGGCATTGTTGGAGTTGGCATAGATATGGTTGTTACTTAATGCGAATACATTTCCCGAACCGTCCTTCACACGGCAACCGATCGTACCCGCAGTTACATCCGGGTGCCCGGTCGAGACCCCGATTGGCACCGGCCGGCTGAAGCGCGCAGTGGGATCGGCGTATACGACGAATCGGCCGGTAACCTTGACCACGACTGGAACTTCGTCGATTCTTTCCGGTATAGCGCTGAGTGCTTGAGAGATCTGTTTCAACTTATCTGATTCCAGCTTGCCGCGCTGGACGACAGGTGCCGCCGTATAGACTACGACAGCAAGCTCCCCTTCGGCATTGCGGCCCGTACCGGTACCGACGACCTCAGGATGACTGAATAAAACCTCGGTAGATCGATCCTGAATGTCCATAACGGTCTGGACCAGAGGATTGGCCTTGCTTAACAGCATAGTCGTACCTGTGGTGTCGGAGACATTGGTGAGGCGGCTCTCGTCACTACATCCGATCCACAGAGAAACGGAGGCTACGAGCAGAAGTGCAACAAACCCGTAAGCTGCCATTCTCAGTTTTAAACGTTGATGATGCATTACTTACTCCTGTTTGGTGAGGGTCAAGAGTTTAGCTATTAATCACATAGAATTCCTTCTGCGAGATAATGACTATTACCCTTTGCTTGCACGTAGCTGAATCGACACTTTGTCGCAAACCGGTCGACTGCGAAACCATGATACAATGCGGCTCCAGTCGACTTTGGTATCAAAGTCAAGTAACCGACTCTACATAATCAACCGGATTTTCACAAAAAGCAAGGAGAATTTACCTAATTGGGTTGAACGGGCTAATCCACAGTATGACAATCACCGATACGACTCTGTCCAAATGAGATTCCCGGCAGTAAAAGGACAGGCACGAAGCCTGTCCTTATTGTCAACTTATGTCGATGCGTCTTTTTACTTCAAGAGCAGCATCTTCTTCGTTTCCGTAATAGCACCGGCCTGAATCCTGTAGAAATAGACGCCCGTAGCGACGTTCGAGGCATCCCATTCCACTTGATGATGTCCGGCCTCGTAATAACCGTCGGACAGTCGCGTTACTTCCTCGCCCATGATGTTGTAAACCACCGGGGTCACGTCGCCGGCCGCCTCGGCTTCGAGTCTATATACTGCTGCAACAGATACGCCGACAAC
>CAZLBP010000070.1:0-11980 GCA_964557855.1 uncultured Ignavibacteriales bacterium
AAAAGTACTTGATATAATCCCGGCCATCAACCCCTTTGTTAGTGTACGTTAAGGGAACGCTCAGCAGCGCCTGAACCCGTTACAATTCCACAGTTTCGTACAATTGAGGCACATGACAGTCCCAGTTTCTCTTTTCTCGCAGATGACGCGCCAGCTCCTCCGACTGTTTTGGCTCGCCATGCGTGATAAACGTCCGTTGCGGAGGTTTACGGATCGGTTCCAGCCAATGCAGCAGCTCGATGAAGTCGGCGTGCCCTGACAAACCGTTGATCTTGACGATTCTGGCCCGAACCTCGACCGGCTGCTTGTGAATGTATACCATTTTTTCCCCTTCAACGAGACGTCTGCCGATCGTACCTTCGGCCATGAAACCGGCGACAAGCAGAGAGGTATCGGGGTCCGGCAGTCGATTGATCAAATGATGCAGAATACGGCCGGCCGTCATCATCCCGCTGGCCGACAGGATAACCGCGGGTCCCTTGAGCTTATTGAGCATCTTGGAGAACTTTTTCTTGCGATGCAGGAAAACATTTTCTCCGTTAAGCACGCTCTTCTTCCCCTTCAGTTCACCGATGCCGACCCGGTGATAGTCGGGGTACTTGACATAGATATCGGTCGATTTGATCGCCATCGGTGAATCTATGTGAATATCCAGTTTCGGGATTTCCTTCTTCTTGATCAAATCACTGATGAGATAGGTAATCTGCTGCGTTCGCCCTATGGCGAACGCCGGCGCCAGCAGGATACTCTTTCGGTCGATAATTTCGGTGATGATTTCCTTGAATCGAAAATACGTGTCTTCCGGAGTATGCACCCGACCGCCGTACGTGGATTCGCAAACGAGATAGTCCGGTGGCGGCGGCTCAGCCGGGTCTTTGGCAAGGGGATTACCGTAACGGCCGACGTCGCCCGAGAACAGAACAGACACTTCTTTATGACCGTCATCGAGAGCCACCTCTACGAAAGCCGCCCCCAGAATGTGGCCGGCCACGTGGAAGCGGAACTTCATTCCGTCACCGATTCTGGCCCATTCATTAAAGTGACGCACCTGGAACCGATTATCCAGCGCCCGGACATCCGCTTCGGTGAAAAGCGGCAGGGCGACCTCGTGACGGGTGAGATTCTTCTTGTTCCTGTAGGCGGCGTCTTCTTCCTGAATATGGGCCGCGTCCCGAAGGGACAATTGGGCGATCTCTACCGTGGGCGGCGTGGCATAGATCGGGCCGCTGAATCCCTGGTGAGACAACCTGGGCAAATAGCCGATATGATCGACGTGCGCATGGGTTACGATCACGGCGGACACGGCCGCCGGATCAAACGGCATGGGATCCCAGTTCTTTTGCCGCAACTCCCGGCGACCCTGAAACATGCCGCAGTCGATTAACAGGTGCTTGTCATTGACACTCAGGAGATACTTGGAACCGGTGACCGTACCGGCGGCGCCGTAAAACGAAAGCGTGATCAAAGCTATCGACCTTTGTGGGAAAATGAGTCCACTACGTCTCTGAAAATGCCTGATCAGCCGCGAAATGATCCTCGAAGGTTTCGTCGGAAGATACCCCGAGACAAATGCCGAGAGAAAGCGCCGCTTTGACATAGGCATTGTCCGGCGTGACGAGGCGCAGCTTGCCGGCCACATCGCTGATAGGCGTGGAAGTAATAGAGCCGTTCTGCATGGCCGCCATCTGGCCGATCTGACCGCGTTGAACCAGCCGCACCGCCTCAGCGCCGTACAGGGTGGCCAGCAAACGATCAAACGAACTGGGTGAGCCGCCTCGGAGCAAATGGCCGAGTATAGTGACCCGACATTCGATGTTGGTCAGCCCTTCAATCTGGGCTGCCACCTGACGGGAAACGCCGCCAAGCCTCTTGGCATCGGGCGATGTTTCTACTTTTCGGTCAACCACCATTTCCCCGCCTATCGATCGTGCGCCTTCCCCGACCACCACAATCGAGAACCGCTTACCGGCGGCGTTTCTATCCTTCACTGCATTGCAGACGGCTTCGATGTCGTACGGGATCTCGGGGATAAGGATTATATCACCGCCGCCGGCTATGCCGGAACAGAGGGCGAGCCACCCGGCATAGCGCCCCATGACTTCGATTATCATCACGCGATGATGTGACTGGGCGGTCGTGTGGATTTTATCGACGGCATCGGTCGCAGTCACGACGGCCGAATCGAAGCCAAAAGTAATATCAGTACCCATCAGATCGTTGTCGATGGTCTTAGGCACGCCCACCACCGGCAGGCCTTTTTCCATCATGCGTGCTGACGCCGCCATCGTGCCGTCCCCACCGATGGCAATGAGCGCGTCCAGACCGAGTTTCTCGAAATTCCGTATCCCCTGGCTTGAACGATCGAGATAGATGTAATTCTCCCCCTCAAGCACCGGATAATGAAACGGGTCCGCCTGATTGGACGTCCCCAGAATCGTACCGCCGTGAGTCAGAATCCCGGAGACGTCTTTGATTCGCAGTTCCCGATATCTGTTCTCAATCAGGCCCTCATAGCCATCCAAAAAACCCACGACTTCAACGTCATAGTCGTTATCCGCGGTCTTGACTATGGCTCGCAGCGCGGCATTCAGTCCGGGGCAGTCGCCGCCGCCCGTCAGAACACCCAACCTCTTGATTTGTCTCTTTATCATCTAATTCGTGTCAACATCCATAATCTATTTTGCCAGTCCGTTGTTTACTTCCTGGAGGCTTCGCGACCATACCTTTAGTATCGTTAACAAGGCGCTAATACTGCGGTGCCGCGACTGCTGTACCTTACAACATCAACTTTTATATTGCAACAAGTAATCTCAGGGGTATTATTTGTTGCGTCATTTTGGCGATCTATGTAGTATGGAACCATTGCGATTGAGTGATATTAATCGAGAATTCTGAGTATTATGCGCCTAAGACAATTTCTGGTATTACCTAAACTTCCTGAGCAGATTATCAAACTCCAGGAGCTTGCTCAGAATCTCTGGTACTCGTGGAACTGGGACCTGGTCAAGCTCTTCATCAGGCTGGACCCGGAAATGTGGGAGAGATGCTATCAAAACCCGGTCGAGATGCTGTCCCGACTACCTCAGGAGACTTTGCGCAAAGCCGCCGACGATGACGGCTTCGTGGCCAATCTCAACCGCGTCTATGAGCGATATCAGGATTATCTCAACCAGAACCGCTGGTTTCACTACAAGTACGGTGAATACGAAGACCAGCGTATTGCCTACTTTTCTCTCGAGTATGGTCTGGATACGGGCTTGCCCGTCTATTCCGGTGGTCTCGGGATCCTTTCGGGCGACACCCTGAAATCGTCATCTGATATCGGTCTTCCAATGACAGCCATGGGGCTGTTATACCGATATGGGTATTTCAGGCAGTTTCTGTCGAGTGACGGCTGGCAGCAGGAACGATATGAGGAAAACGACTGGTATCACATGCCGGTCCAGATGGTCAAAGACGGGAACGATCGACCGTTTCGCATTACGGTCATGCTCGGCGACACCCCGGTCCAAATCCAGCTCTGGAAGGTGAGCGTCGGTACCACTCCGCTTTATCTCCTGGATACGAATATCTCCGAGAACTCTACAAAATGCCGCGAAATCACCTCCGTTCTTTATGGCGGCGACAAAGACATGCGCCTGCGTCAGGAAATCGTACTGGGCATCGGCGGCGTTCGCGCCCTGCGTGCTCTGGGTATTGAGCCGGCCATCTACCACATGAACGAGGGCCACTCGTGGTTTCTGGTGCTGGAACGGATCCGGTTGCTCATGCAGGAAGAAAACCTGAGCTTTGATGAAGCGGCACAGTTCGTGTGGTCGACGACGGTATTCACCACCCATACTCCCGTACCCGCCGGCAACGAGAAGTTCGACTCGGTGCTGGTACATCGGTACCTATCCAATGTCATCAAAGAACTCGGCATTGGCTGGAAAGATTTCCTGGCCCTGGGGCGCGTGATACCGGAAGATGAATCGGAGCCGTTTGGTATGACGGTGGCGGCTTTACGGACGGCCGCTTTCGCTAACGGCGTATCTCGCCTTCATGGCAATATCTCTCGACAAATGTGGCACAACATCTGGCCCGGTCTGCCGGTGGAAGAAGTGCCCATCAAGTCGATTACGAACGGCGTTCATTTGTCCTCCTGGATTTCGCACGATATGGATGAATTGTATGATTCTTACTTTGGCCCTCGTTACAAGGAACGGCCCGGCGCGCCGGAAGTCTGGGAGCGGGTCCACAAGATACCTGATGCGGAGTTGTGGCGCATTCATAATCGCCGACGCGAGCGTCTGGTCTTCTTCGCACGCAAGAGACTCAAACAGAACTTGATCCGCCGGGGAGCCTCGCAACTGGTGATTCAAAAAGCCGATCAAGTACTGGATCCGCAGATCCTTACCATCGGTTTCGCCCGGCGCTTCGCTACGTACAAGCGGGGCAATCTAATTCTGACCGACATCGAGCGTCTGGGTAAAATGATCATGAACGAAAAGAAACCCGTACAGATTGTCATCGCCGGCAAAGCCCATCCGCTGGACAATCCCGGGAAGGAAATCATCAAGCAGATTTTTACTCTCATAGCAGAGAACGGATTTCGTAATCACATTGTCTTTCTGGAGGATTACGATATCAATGTGGCCCGCTATCTGGTACAGGGAGTCGATGTCTGGCTCAATAACCCACGCCGGCCGCAGGAGGCGTCCGGAACTTCCGGCATGAAAGCAGCTCTCAACGGCGCCATTCACCTGTCGGTGCTTGACGGTTGGTGGGATGAAGGGTATACCGAAGCGAGCGGTTTCAAGATCGGCAACGGGGAGGAATATGACAGTGTCGAGATTCAGGACAAACTGGAATCGGAGATGCTGTACAACACGCTGGAACGAGAAGTCATACCGTTGTTCTATGATCGCGACGAGATGGGCTTACCGGTGAAGTGGATAGCCAAGATGAAGGGCGCCATCCAGGTCGCGGGGGAACAGTTTTCGGCGCATCACATGCTGCGCAACTACACCAATGAATTCTATATACGGGCCCTCCGGTCCAGCCAGAGTTTGAGCCAGGATAACTATCGCCTGACCAGGGAAACAACAGCCTGGCTGAAGAAAATGTCCGATTGCTGGGAACGTATATCGATAGAAGAAGTTGACGTCCCGAATATAGATTCCACTGTGTATGTCGGCCAGACGTTCCCGATCAAGATCAATGTGCACCTGGGTGAAATCAAACCAGAAGACGTCAGGGTAGAGCTGATTTCCGGCCGACTGAACTCGCAGGAGCAAATCCTCAACTACTCACCGGTTCCCGCCCGGCTGCAGAACTCGAGCGGAGGGAACGGGACGTATACGTTTGCCGGTGAAGTCACCTGCGTCGAGTCGGGCAGATTCGGAGTTGCGGCGCGAGTTATCCCCAACAATAAGCATCTCCCCCACACGTTCAAGCCGAAGATGATCGCCTGGTGGTAGAAGCCGTCCCCACCGCCGGGACCGGCCCCGCTCTTATCCTGAGTTCACGCTTAGGCCTATCCGGTTCTTAAGAACATTGCCACGTCAGTTTCGTATTAATTCAGTGATGTGAATTGGCCGGTTGCGAAAGCCAATCGGGACTAAATGTATCAAGATGGTAGTCAGAGTGATCGACAATTACTGTCAAAGTATGACATTGCCTAGTAAGCACTTGACAGCGGCCGGCGGTTCGCTTTTATTCGTGCCGTTGACCGTTAACGTACAAACCTCATGGAGAAGAAGATGAGAAGAGTAATCAGGATGTTGACAACCGCAGTGTTGCTGCTGCTCTTGTCAGCGGGGGTAACAGTAAGTTTCGATTTTTCCGAGCTGGAAAACTCGGTGACGGAACACACGCTCAAAAACGGCTTGACAGTCCTGGTCATGGAACGCCATGACGCACCGGTGGCGTCATTCGTCACGTACGCCAACGTCGGATCGGCTGATGATCCCAAAGGTTACACCGGACTGGCCCACATGTTTGAGCACATGGCTTTCAAAGGTACAACCACTTTGGGGACCGAGGATATAAAGAAAGAACTGGGACTGATTGCCGTCGAAGATTCGATCTTCATGGAGCTTCGCACGGAACGTAACAAAGGACGATTCGCAGACTCGACTCGCATTGAAATCCTTGAGGAAGCGTATGAAGAGGCCCGTGAAGAGTCGTACGACCTGGTCGTTCCCAATGAGTTCGGCAATATCATCGAACGTGAAGGTGGTGTTGGCTTGAATGCCTTCACCAGTCTCGACGAGACGGTGTACTTTTTCAGCCTGCCGTCAAACAAGGTTGAACTCTGGATGGCTTTGGAATCCGAACGGTTTCTGAATCCCGTTCTGCGCGAAATGTACAAAGAGCGCGACGTCGTGGCTGAAGAGAGACGCATGCGGACGGATTCCAATCCGATCGGACGTCTGGTCGAAGAGTGGCTGGCCATTGCCTTCAAGGCCCATTCCTACGGTATTCCCGGTATCGGCCACATGTCAGACATCCAGTACTACTCGCGTGAAGAGGCCCGGGCCTTCTTCGATAAGTTCTACGGACCGTCGAACCTGGTCATTGCGATCGTGGGCGACGTCGATACCGAAAACGTTATCAAGCTGGCCGAGGAGTACTGGGGTCGTATCCCGTACCGACCGGCGCCGTCTCGAATCGCTACTATTGAGCCGGAGCAACTGGGCGAACGGCGAGTAGTTCTGGAAGACCCGGCGCAGCCGTTCTACCTGGTCGGCTGGCACGTGCCCGAGGCCACGCATCCGGACCGGCCGGCCCTTGATGCACTCGTGGACTACCTGGGACAGGGACGAACCTCACTGCTGTATAAGAACCTGGTCAAGGATAAGAAGGCCGCGATGCAGGTCGGCGCTTTTGCCGGCTTCCCCGGCGACAAATACCCCTCCACCGTAGCCGTCTACGCTATGGCCGCGGCCGGTCATGACAACAGCGAAATCGAAAAAGAGATTTTCAACGAAGTTGACCGGCTCAAGACACAGTTGTTGACGGAAGAGGAAGTCAACAAGATCAAGGCCCGGGCCAAGGCTGAGTTCATCAATGACATGGACGACAACCAGGGCATCGCGATTCAGCTTGCCGGTTACCAGACGCGCTGGGGCGACTGGCGCGAGCTCTTCCGAGAACTGGACAGAATTAACACCGTTACGGCCGAAGATATCCAGCGCGTGGCCAAAAAGTACTTTACCAAAAAGAACCGCGTAGTCGGTATTCTCAATACCATAGAGAGTTAATGGGGAGTGTGAATATCATGCAAAAGACAATGATCATTTTCGGTCTCCTGCTGTCGCTGTTTCTGGCGGCCGGCAGTGCGTTGGCTCAGGACGTTGACAAGCTCGAGTATCCTGATCTCAGTAAGATGGAGATACCGGAAGTAGAGAAGATCACACTGGACAACGGTATACGGCTCTACCTGTTGCCGGACAACAGCCTGCCGGTGTTCCGAGGGTCGGCTCGTATTAACTGCGGCTCTTACCTCGAGCCCGCGGACAAGATCGGACTGGCCTCCGTCTGTGGCACGGTCATGAGAACCGGCGGTACATCCAAATGGACCGGTGACGAAATCGATGAAGAACTGGAAGCCATCGGCGGCTCGGTCGAGACCTCAATCGGGCTCGCGTCAGGTAACGCCCGTGTTAACGTCCTGAGCGAATACACCGATCTCGGACTGGAAGTCCTGGCCGAGGTACTTCGCCGGCCGGTATTCGACGAAGACAAAATCGACCTGGCCAAAGTCCAGGAAAAATCGGCGATTTCCCGCCGGAACGATGAACCGATGCAAATCGCTATTCGGGAGTATCGCAAAGTCATCTACGGTGCCGACTCGCCGTACGCCCGCCATACGGAGCATGCCACGATCAATGCCATCGAGCGCCAGGACCTGGTGGATTTTCACGCCACGTACTGCCATCCGCAGAACGTGCAACTGGCTTTCTGGGGTGACTTTGACCGCGATGCTCTGTTGGAGAAGGTTAACATGTACTTCGGTGACTGGGAGCAGGGTGGCGAACCGGTTCCCCCGGTGCCGGATGTCGACTATCAGTTTGACCGCCACGTCTTTTATATCAACAAGGCTGACGTTAACCAGGCGAATATCCTGATGGGTCACATCGGGGGGCTGGTTACCGATGAAGACTACCCAGCCCGCATTGTGATGAACAACATTCTCGGCGGCTCGTTCGGATCCCGGATGTTCAACGCCGTGCGTTCCCGTGAGGGTCTGGCCTACGCCACATTTGCCGTCTACACGGCCAACATCTCCTACCCCGGTGTGTTCTATGCCTTTGCTTCGACCAAGTCCGAGACTACCGCCAAAGCGGTCCGGGAAGTCATCAAAGTAGTCGACAACATGCAGACGGAACCTCCGACGAAAGATGAGATGCGCATGGGTAAAGACGGTTACCTGAACTCGTTCGTGTTCAATTTCGACTCCAAATCGGAAGTGGTCAACCGCCTCATGTCGTACGATTTCTACGGTCTACCGGATGACTTCCTTTTCCAGGAGAAAGAAAAGGTCGAGCAAGTGGGCGCCGCTGACGTTATCCAGGCAGCGAAAGATAACCTGCGGCCCGACGCTCTCCGCATTCTGGTAGTCGGCAAAGGTGAGGATTTCGAAATGCCCCTGGATCAACTCGCGTTGGGTGATGTAACGGAAATCGACATCACCATCTCTACCGGCGAAGAGAAGAAAGAGCTGACGATCAACGAAGAAACTCTGGCGAAGGGCATGGACATTCTCGAGCAAGCAGTCGAAGCTCATGGCGGTCTGGCGGCTTTCGAGAATATCAATTCAGTCGACATGAAGGCGACCGTGACGATTTCGAATCCCGGCATGGGCGAAATGAGCCTGCAGCAGGAGTCGATTCGGGTCTATCCCGGCAAGAGCCGGTCGGTGGTCAATTTCATGGGGATGCAGATCCTCAGTATTCGAGACGACCTCAAGGGCTGGAAAACCGATATGGCTACCCAGAAGATAGTCCCTATGACTGAGGAAGAAATCCTCGAGAGCGACAACGAATTGGCGCGCAGCACGATTCGCATTTTCCGTTCCATCGACGATCCGTATTACCAGGCCGTGTATGACGGTTCCGGCACGGTCGACGGCAAGACGGTTGACTACGTGGTGCTTCTTGATGATCAGAAGGAAACTATCTGCCGTCTCGGCTTTGATCGTGAGACCAACATGCTCGTCACCAAGTCATACTGGGGCGAACTGCCGACCGGCCAGGGCACTATCGTTGAGCACCTGTCTGAATACAAAGAAATCAGCGGAGTGAAGCTGCCGATGGCTTCGGCAAGCGAGATGGATGACCAGAAAGTGATGGGCGTCGCTATAACGGAGTATAATATCAATAGTGACGTCCCGGCGGATGCTTTCGCGCAGCCGCAGTAGGCTCTGCTGACATTTCGGATAACACAAGACCAGCCGGCTCGTACGGGCCGGCTGGGTTCTGATGGGAACGGTCCCAGCTGGAGTTTACCAGTACCAACCATCGAAGCTGATACAGAAATCTTCTATCTCTGAATCTCCCCACAGTACATCGACCAGGAAAGTAACATCCGTCACATCTCGTGCTGCATCGCAGTTGACGTCGGCTCGCCATTCGTGCGGTATCGGTTCCGGTCCTCCTTTGTAAATCCAGTCCACGAGATATGTCAAATCGCTGACCGTGATTTCCCTGTCGTTGTTCACGTCGCCGCGGGACATGGCAATCAGCGCTTTGAGCGGACTCACCATGCCCCAGCCATATGTTGGGTTGGGACGATAGTAGTTCGTATCGGCCAAGTAGATGTCCGCGGACGCTTCAAGGAGGCCCCTGGCTTCATATTCCATCAGTGTGGAGTCGTACGATAGAATCAATGCCAAAACGCCGGCTGCCTGGGGAGCTGAGGCAGACGTGCCAATGAAAGAACACCAATAATCAGGATCGACTGGATTTGTACATTGGATCGGACTGGTGGATTTGATTTTGCCGTTCTCTGCCATCTGATCAAGTGAGAGCATCCATTGCGCAAGCGTACCTCCCGGTGCCACTACGTCGAGCTTACTCCGCTTAGAGTAGGCTGCCAAGGTATCCCAGTCATCGGTGGCCGCGACTGCGATACAAACAGAGTTGCTTGCAGGATATCCGGTAATAGCGTCCCCTACAAATTGTACGTTTCCGGTTGAAAAGACGATAGGGCAGCCGCGACCATTTCTGCCGAAGCGCTGTGCATCGTAAAGGGCGCGATCCATCTCATCCCACGGAAGATTAAAATGACAGCTACCGACGATAATATCGGCGCCCCAAGCAACTGCAGTATCTATGGCTCGTTCTATATATTGAGGTGCTATCGTACCTGTGTCACACGAACCCTGGAACATGTGTATTGGCAATATCATGCATCCGGGGGCAACACCGTACATACCTGTGTTAGGATCACCGTTCACGAGACTATCAGTTGTGTGACTGGCTGCAACTAGTCCGGCAACAGCTTGTCCGTGAGTATTTCCGGAACATGGTGAACCATTATATGTATTCGTGACTGTATTAAAGCCAAGCAATAATCGACCTGATGGAAGGTCCTCATGAACTGCAACTCCATCATCTAAAACAGCCACGATAATTTCGGAATCTCCCGTAGTGATTTCCCAGGCGCGATGGCGATCATCGACTGATTCGGCCATCGAAACTCTCGCGATATTCCATTGGAATTGCCGGTAATAATCGTACACCTTGTATTCATCCGCTATCAGACCAAAAACAAAATCTGGATGCGAGTAGACAGTTTCGTCTAGTTCGTAGTACAGATTGGCAATATCCAATGTGGAAAGCTGGGCGCTGTCGGTCACCTCGAGCAGGAACCGGTTGTCGCCGGTCGTTTTCTCCTCGTACACGACAACACCGTACCCCTCGTTCAAGCTGTCGACGAATGATCGAGGTACCTCCGGCTGGAATTTGCAGGATATCTTGTCACCAATGGTCATCTGAAGGCCGGTTGTGTCTGTGAAATACGGGCTTACAGCCACAACATCCGGATAAGTGTACAGGTAGTTAGTGACCGAATCGATGTGATAAACAGGATTGACAGCGAGGAGGCTGAACCCTGAATTCACAATTTCGCCCAAGATCAGACTGTCTATACCCGGGTAGGATTCGATCAGTGTGTCAGGTATCGGTACATTCGCGTACTTCACTAGTGTCCTGCGTCTAACACTTCTTTACATTTCAACTGGGCATTTGGGGGCTGCCAGAAATTGTTCTCAGTTGCTAAGACGCGGCGTTTCATGTGCTTTTGTGCGACCATGTTAAGTCAAGGTCATTTTAACAACGTAAAGACATTTATGACGCACTACACTAGTAGTCTACTTGAGTCAACCTCGAGCGGCCAGGTATCCCCTTGTGAATAATAGTAATACTCATTGCTGGTGCCCTTTCCCAGGGCAAGCAACAAGATCACAATGGAAAGTAACAAGGATTTCATTTTCCATACTCCTTTAAACAGCGTTTAGTTGTTATGGAGAGAGGAAACTGCAATGAGTCCAGCACTATCTTGGCTATGGCCTGGTTCTCCTGTGCATCGATCAGAGTTGCCCAGAAGTCACCAAAGATGTCAGCGCCGATCATGATGTACCGATCGTCGTGCGTCAATGCTAATCCACTCGGGAACTGAACGCCATAGATATCGCCAATAACTAGCTTGTCCGTCACGTCTTCAGTGCCCAAGTCATAAGTGTAAACAGTATCGGTCCAGAATTCGCCCGGATGATTCTGCAATAGGAAGTACATTCTTCTTTCATCATTTGTTATTGCACCAAAGATCCTCATGTATATCCCATATTGGATAAGAGGCTTCACTTGACTAGTGACAGGGTCGATCTTCACCAGGTAGTTTCGTACACTGGCGTATACAGTACCGTCGCGCAACGGCCAAAGGACACTAGGAGTCTGTCGGGATACCCTATCTGGATTTCGGATTTGTGCGGGCG
>CAZLBP010000071.1:0-11510 GCA_964557855.1 uncultured Ignavibacteriales bacterium
CAAGAAGGGTCCGGGCTTGCGCCGCGGACCCTTCGTTTTTTCGTCCGTGAACGGACGCTGTGGGTCATGTCGGAAATCTATCGCTCAACTGCAGCCGCTGGTGGCGCCGCAAGTCTCGCATTTCAGGCAGGTGCCGTTGCGGACCATCGTGAACTGGCCGCACTCCGAACACATGTCACCCTCATAGCCCTTCAGTCGGGCGTTTCGAATCTCTTGCCGGAGGAGTTGACTCCGGCCGCTTTCTGCATGCGTCGCAGCTGGCGGCGAGACATACTCAAGCACCGTTTCTTTTGTTTCAGCGTTCTTGATTGCAGCAGTGCTCTCCATCGCGTTACCATTACCGTTGTCTCCTCCCTTTCTTCTGTGTCTGTTACCGTTGCCGTTATCGCCCGATTTGAGCGGCACCTGCAAGTGGTCGGATTGGATATCATCATCGAGGCGGCTGGCCGTCGTGCCGAAACTGACCGCTTCTTCTTCAACATAGTCCATGGTCTGATCCGTGGGCGAGCCGATGGCGTCGTGACGCAGATCCTCATCGGACACCTGGGCCAGGTCGGTCCGATCGAGATAGGTGATGGCCAGCTCACGGAAAATATAGTCAATGATCGAAGTAGCTCGTTTGATGGAACGGTTACCCTGTACCAGTCCGTTGGGCTCGAAACGACTGAAGAGAAAGGCATCGACGTATTCCTCGAGAGGTACACCGTGCTGCAATCCGAGTGAGACCGCGATGGCGAAGGAGTTCATCAGGGAGCGGAAGGCGGCGCCTTCGCGGTGCATATCGAGAAAGATTTCTCCGATCGTGCCGTCGGAGTAGTCGCCGGTGCGGAGGTACACTTTGTGACCACCGACTATGGCCTTTTGCGTGTATCCGGCGCGCCGGTTGGGCAGTTTGCGACGCTTGGCGATGTAGCGATATACGACTTGTTCAGCCATTTTGCTTGCCACGCTCGACACAGAAAGACTGTCGTCTTCGCTCTCCTCGTCTTCATCCAACAAAGAGGATGAGAGCGGTTGGCTCAGTTTGGAACCGTCGCGGTAGATGGCGATTGATTTATTCATCGTCTCCCAGGACAGCCGGTAGGCCCGCTTGACGTCATCGACCGTCGCTCCGGCGGGCATATTGATCGTCTTGGAAATGGCCCCCGAGATAAACGCCTGCGCGGCCGCCATCATCTTGATATGCGCTTCGAAACTAATGTAGCGCGTACCTTTCTTGCCGCATCTGTTGGCACAGTCGAAAATCGGCAAGTGTTTCGGATCCAGATGCGGCGCGCCTTCGAGTGTCATGGTGCCGCAGCAGAATTCATTGGCGGCTTCGATCTGCTCATTCGTGAAGCCGAGTTCTTTCAGGAGGTTGAATTCCCAGCTGTTGACCACGCCATCCGACAGGCCGAGTGTTTCCTTGAGGAATTCTTCGCCCAAAGTGGCTTTGCCGAAAGCGAAGGAGATGTCGAATACGTTGTTCAAGCAGGATTCCACGACGTCCAGCTCTCTGTCGGTGAAGCCTTTGGCTTTCAGGGATTCGTGATTGATGAACGGGGCCTGCTGAAGCGTTTTGTGCCCGGTAGAATAAAGTCTGATTTCGTTAATCTCTTTATCACTGTACCCGAGGTGTTTCAAGGCAATCGGGACGGAATGGTT
This sequence comes from uncultured Ignavibacteriales bacterium, assembly GCA_964557855.1. GTDB lineage: Bacteria > Zixibacteria > MSB-5A5 > GN15 > FEB-12 > JAJRZL01. The sequence continues at coordinate 1,645 of CAZLBP010000071.1, forward strand.
CATGATTTTGAAGTACCCGCCGCCGGCCAGCTTCTTGAATTTGACGAGGGCAAAGTCGGGCTCGATACCGGTGGTGTCACAGTCCATGACGAGGCCGATGGTTCCGGTGGGGGCAATAACGGATACCTGGGCGTTGCGGAAGCCGTGGATTTCGCCGATCTCCAGAGCTTCGTTCCACACCTTGCGAGCGGTCGCCACCAGATCTTCCGGAACGTAATTGGGGTTGACGCCGGTGGGTTTGATCGTCAGAGATTCGTACTCCGATTTATCGGCATTGTAGGCGGCCCGGCGATGGTTGCGAATTACACGCAGCATGCTTTCGCGGTTACGAAAGAACGCCGGAAACGGTCCCAGACTTCTGGCCATCTCGGCCGACGTTCGGTACGCCTGTCCGGTCAACATGGCGGTCAGCACCCCGCACCAGGACCGACCTTCGGGTGAATCGTACGGAATCCCCAGGCGCATCAACAGGCTGCCCAGATTGGCGTATCCCAGCCCCAGGGTCCTGAATTCGTAGCTCCTTTGCGCAATCGCTTTGGAGGGATAGGAGGCCATGAGAACGGAGATTTCAAGGACGATGGTCCACAGTCTGACAGTATGAAGGTAGCCCTCTATATCAAACGTACCGTCTTCTCCGAGGAACTTGGCGAGGTTAATTGATGCCAGGTTACAGGCAGTATCATCGAGAAACATATACTCGGAACAGGGGTTGGACCCGTTTATGGGCCCGTCTTCCGGACAGGTATGCCATTCATTGATGGTGGTGTCAAACTGAACCCCGGGATCGGCGCAGGCCCAGGCAGCGTAGCAGATCTTCTCCCACAATTCGGCCGCCGGGACCGTCCGGGCTACTTTGCCGTCCGTGCGACGGATGAGCTGCCAATCTTCATCGTTCTTGAGCTTCTCGAAGAATTCGTTGGGAATTCGGACCGAGTTATTGGAGTTCTGACCGGAAACCGTGATGTAAGCATCGCCTTCCCAATTGGTATCCAGTTGAACGAATTCGATATCGCTTACGCCCTGGTTTAGCAGATCAAGGATTTTTTTGATATAGGGAAGCGGTACGCCGAGGCGGCGGGCGTTTCGTATGGCTGATTTTAGATGCGAATTCTTCTGAGGATCGGTCTCGAATGCGGAGTCACCGTTGGAGCCGGAGGTGCGGGCGGACTCGACGATATTCTGCAACTGTTCCCGGATGACTTTCGAGCCGGCCACCATAGCCGCGACTTTCTGTTCTTCGACCACTTTCCAGGCTATGAATTCCTCGATGTCGGGATGATCCAGATTGAGTGTCACCATCTTGGCCGCCCGGCGGGTGGTACCGCCTGATTTTATGGCGCCGGCCGCGCGGTCGCCAATACGGAGGAAGGACATTAGTCCCGACGAATTACCGCCCCCGGACAGGGGCTCACCGGCGCCGCGGATACTCGAAAAGTTGGTGCCGGTCCCCGAGCCGTATTTGAACAGTCTGGCTTCACGTATCCATAGATCCATGATCCCGCCTTCGTTAACCAGATCATCTCTGATAGACTGTATGAAACAGGCGTGGGGCTGGGGCCGCTCGTAGGCGCCGGCGGTTTCTGTCAGTGTGTGTGTGTCCGGATCCACATAATAATGGCCCTGGGGGACCCCGGTGATTCCGTACGCATGGTGCAGCCCGGTATTGAACCACTGAGGCGAGTTGGGGGCCGTTATCTGGGCCGCCAGCATGTAGCACAACTCATCGTAGAACACCTGCGCGTCGTCTTCGGTGTCGAAATACCCGTACTTCTCGCCCCAGTGCCGCCAGCATCCCGCCAACCGGTTGAATACCTGCCGGGCATCCCTTTCACCACCGGTAACTTGTTGTCCATTCTCGTCGACAAGCGGTTGTCCCCGTTCGTCTTTTTGAGGCACGCCGGCTTTTCTAAAGTACTTCTGCGCCAAAATATCGACAGCCACTTGCGACCAGGACTCAGGTATTTCAACGTCATTATGTTCGAAGACAACGGAACCGTCAGGATTGGTAATCCGGGAGGACCGCTTAACGAAGGACATTTTACTATACGGTGATTCGCCATTCCGTGTGAAATACCGCTGTAATCTCAAGACTAACCTCCTGTGTCATTTTGAAGCGAGCCTGCCGGAATCGTGAAGATCTGGCAATCAATCACAATTCCGGTAGTCTCATACATTGTTCAACTGCGAATCGCACTTTCCTGTCGGCTCTGGTTGGCCGACAGCGGATGATTACAATGACCTTGGATCATTGGGTAGGCACAAGATACGGTGGTCGCAATTCAACATTCTACAAAAAGTTGTATATTAATCATGGAATCTCTAGCTGGTTGCTGTTCAGGATTCTACGAAAATAGATGAGAGGATATAGTTCCGACGTATTTGAAATCCGAACGGCATTAAAAAAACCAACACCCATAACCTGCTACTAAACAGAAAGATACGGTAGCAACAATTCTGAACCGTGTTTGAGGTTTAGTCAAATACAAACAAAATTCTCATAAGCAGCTAACTGTTATGGATATATAGTGACTGTCAACACGGTTATCAACATCTTATCCACAAGAACCGAAGTCCGTGTATTTCGTTTGTCAGCGATTCCGTCATTTGCAGGTAGATGGTATTGATTATTTGCAGAAGAGATTCCATCCCGAGGGACTCTTTGGCGATGGTGAAATGCACAAGATTTTTCTCCATTTTTCTTAAGTTTTCTCTTGACATATCAGGCAGTTGTCGTATCTTGAGATTGCAATCGGAAAGTGTTACTCTTTCTGTGGATTACCTAATATCGTCCGCCCAGGCAGGTTTCACCCGACCTGCTTGGGTTTTTTTATTAATCAAACGCCCTTTTATCAACATCAATCCCCGACATCGAGCCTTGCAAAGTAACTGATTGTCCCGGGATATTTCCGAGCTCCGACATTAGCAAATCAGAATGTGAGTTTGACTCCCTTGCTGGGGAAGTGAGTGTCTCCAGTCGTTTCCGACCAAGGGAGTTTGTTGTCGTTGCTCATACCGAGGTTGCCCGGGGAAACCAATTATTGCCGTTTTGGGAACAGGTTCACCCAAACCGGCAGACTTTGAATTTGGCTGATCATATTGTGATCAAGGAGGAATTTTCATTTGGTATGAAGTCGAGAAATTCGCCCGCCGTCTATTGTGAAAAAAAGCACTTGACATTGCTGGACTATTAGGATATCTATTGTCCTTATTTGGTAATTGAAATTGAATGTCAATTTCATTTGATGCAATTCTACAGAATTGGAGGCAGGAAATGGTCAAGTGGTTATTTTGCGTAATCGTGGGGTTAGTCATGACTACAGACTTGTCGTGGGCGGATCGAAGGAAATTCGTCTGGACCTATCAGTTCGCCACGATTGCCCCGAAGGTATCGGAACTGGAGTTGTACCAGACGACGAAACTGGATGACCGGGACAGTTGGGAGTATCGCATCGAGATCGAACATGGACTTACATCACGATGGGATTTTTCGGTCTATCAAATATTCGCCCAGCGAGAAAACGAATCGTTTAAATGGGATGCGTTCCAGCTTCGGACCCGTTACAAACTAGCGTATCCCGGCGAGTTCTTCCTTGATCCTTTGCTGTACCTTGAATACAACCGCAAGATTGATTTGACGAAGCCGAACAAAGTTGAAGCCAAATTGATTCTGGGGAAGGACATCGACCGCGTGACTTTCGCTCTCAACCCAGTATATGAGTTTTTCTGGGCGCCCGGGGACCCCGTACACGAGATTGGACTGGACATCGGATTGGCGTATGAGGTCTCGTTCAATCTATCGCTGGGAATAGAATCAACCTCACGGATTGAATTTGTCAACGACGGTGACAACAGTGAAAGCTCGTATTTGGGACCTACCTTGTCCTTTGCCTCTGGCGAGACATATTACACGGTCGGTTATACCTGGGGAATCACGGATAACAGTAACGATGCCCGCATACGGTTTCTGATGGGTATAGGTCTATGAGGCCCGTTGGGATTGTCGTCGTCCTTTTACTGATATTGATCGGTTTCCATTTGTATGCTTGTCGGCCTAATGAACCCAGGCAGACCATGACGAACGGGGAAATTGAATTTCGATCTTACTGTCAATCCTGCCATTCTCTTCCGAAGCCATCGATGAAAACGGACGATGAATGGCCACGGTTTGTTAATCGATATGGTCAGCGGGCCAAACTGAGCCGGGAACAGATAGATCGCATCACATCTTATCTGATTGCTCACAACTGACAGGGATTTCGGGATAATCCATGAAATGATTCTCGTAGATCACAATTGACACCCCTGTTCCGGATAGCTACCTTAGCTCTCCATGAACACGCCCAACAAGTTGACACTTCTGCGGATAATAATCGCACCGGTGTTCATGTATTTCTTTCTGCTGGATAGTTTCTACTTGCGGCTCGCGGCGCTGGGACTGTTCATAGTTGCAGCCCTGACCGATTTGGCGGACGGCTATTATGCGCGCAAGTACGGTATCATTACGGGATTCGGTAAGTTTATGGACCCATTGGCCGACAAGATTCTGGTATCCTCAGCTTTGATCTCGTTTATCGCCCTGCATTACGTGTCGCCCTTACCGGTCATTTTGATTGTCGGTCGCGAGTTTGCTATTACCGGTTTGCGACTGTTGGCTGCATACCGCGGCATGATCATTCCGGCCAGCTGGTGGGCCAAGGTGAAGACGTTCATGCAGCTGAGTGTCGTCGGCCTGGTGCTGTTCTACGTGAATCTGCTGATGGTACTGGAGCACATCGACAGTCCCCTGGCTCCTATGATAACATTTGATTATCCCCTGTATTTCAATATCCTGCTGTGGGTCACGGCGCTCATTACCGTCTGGACCGGAATCAGCTATATCTTGAGGTATCTATATATGATCAAAACGGTGTTGAAGTGAGCAGGGCCGCATGAGAAGGCCGCTGGCCCGACTTCTTGCGACCGGATTGTATTCCGGTTACTCGCCGCTGGTCCCCGGCACTGTGGGCTCCGTGCCGGCCTGGTTGATCGGGTACTTCGTAATCGGCGAACGACCGTATGTTATGGCGGCCGTTATTCTGTTCACCTTTGTTGTTTCCGTTTGGTCGGCCACCGAAACTGAGAAGTTGCTCGGGCACGATGCGAGGAAGATCGTCATTGACGAGTGGGTGGGGATGTTCATCGCTTTCTTGCTGGTGCCGGTGACGCTCACGAATTACTTGATCGCCTTCGTGGCTTTTCGCTTCTTTGACGTAGTGAAGTTACCACCCGCGTCTCAGGCCGAACGGCTGCCCGGCGGCTGGGGGGTCACGATGGATGACGTGGTGGCCGGTGTGCAGGCCAATATCGTTACGCAAGTGATACTTCTCTTTGTAGAGAGATGATGGACGATGATTGTTCTTGGACGGACTGAGGATTGCCTGAAGTGAATGCCGAGATAATCACGATCGGCGATGAAGTGATAACCGGTCACATTATCGATATGAATGCCCCCACCATTGCTCGAGAGCTGACACGGATTGGTATTCGTGTCAAGAACCGTAGTTCGGTAGGGGATGATGCCGACAGAATCGAAGAGGCGTTTCGCCTAGCCTTGAAGCGAGCGGACGTTGTGATCACGACCGGTGGGCTGGGACCGACCCCCGACGATATCACGAAGAAGTCCATTGTCAAAGTGTTCAAGAGGAATCTCGTCTTCCAAGAGGACATTTTGGAAGACATTCGAAGGCGATATGCTCAGCGCGGGATTGAGATGCCGGCAATCAACCAGAACCAGGCGCTACTGCCCCAGGGCGCGACTATTTTTCCCAACGAACACGGCTCGGCGGTCGGTATCTGCATCGAAGAGGACGACCGGCATTTCATCTCACTGCCCGGCGTTCCCTTCGAGATGGAACAAATACTTCAGGATCATGTGATTCCATACCTGAAGAAACATAATGCCGGTCAGAATCTGAAAGTCATCAGCCTCAAGACGACAGGGATTGTGGAATCGAAACTGGCTGAAATGATCGAGCCGAAAATGAAATTCGAGCCGAGTGTGCGACTAGCCTACCTGCCTTCTCCAAGAGGAATTGAACTGCGGGTAATTGCCTCGGCGGAATCGGATGCAGAGGCGGATGAGCTGGCCCGCGACGCGGTACGCCAATTGGAAGCACTAGTGGGCAAATACGTTTTTGGTTACGATGCCGACACGCTGGAATCCATCGTCGGCCGGTTACTGGCCGACAATGATAAGACTCTGGCCGCAGCCGAATCCTGCACTGGCGGACAACTGGGCATGCTGATCACATCGGTGGCCGGGTCTTCGAAGTATTTTCTGGGGGGCGTGGTGGCCTATTCAAACGAAGCCAAGATCAACCGTCTCTCTGTTCCCAATGAAGTCATAGAAGAGCACGGCGCGGTTTCCGAAGACTGTGCAAAGGCTATGGCCGAAGGTTGCCGGAAACTGTTTGAAGCTGACTATGCTCTCTCAATCACCGGGATATCCGGTCCGGACGGGGGAACGGAAGAGAAGCCGGTAGGCACGACGTATGTAGGATTGTCGACCGTGCATGACACGTACGCCCGGCAATTTAATTTCGGTTCGCTCCGTGAAACCAACCGCACGCGCGCGGTATACGCGGCGCTGGAGATGCTGCGAAGAGAGATGCTGGATATCACATGATGCGGTTGTTCATTGCATTGCCGTTGCCGGTACATGTCGAGCAGGAACTGGGCAAAGTAATTGAGCTGTGCAAAGAAAAACGCTGCCGGGTGAGGTGGGTGCGTCCGGAGAACATACACCTGACGGTGCGGTTTCTCGGTGACACCGAGGAAAATCTGATGGAAAAGATCAGTGACGTGATCTCTCGAGTCGCACGCGAGTTCCAACCGGTGATGGTGTCGGTCGATCGAATCGGGGGCTTTCCCAATCTTGACCGACCGCGGGTGATCTGGGCCGGTTTGGAGGATGATGACAACGTCGAGATCTTGCGGAAGCTGACCAGACAGGTGGAGCTGGCAGTCAGGAAGCTTCGGTTCGAGAAAGAGAAGAAAGGATTCAAGCCGCATTTGACACTGGGGCGAGTGAAGGATCCGACGTCGATAGCGGAGTTGACGGAGTATCTGAGTACATATCAATTCACACCTCTGACGATGACTTTGGACCGGTTGGTGCTGTTCAAGTCGACATTGACACCGAACGGGCCGATATATGAGCGGTTGTATGAGGGGGTGTTGGGGGACAAAGATTGAGGAGGCGTTCTGACTGGTATATATACCAGTCAGAATAAACGGGCTAAATCAACCAAAGCCTTTGTTGTTCAAGAACATCCACCAGAAAAATCCAACCGAGCATGCGGTTCCAGATAGTATATATACTATTCGGAAGAAGCGACGGTAATCCCTTTTTATATCCATTTCTCGAACTCGATTTCGTCCCGCAGGGGGATCCCGTGCTGGCCTATTTTCGGGATGACCGGTTTCAATCGGCGAGATTCTTCCAGCGAGTTAACGTGGACAGCGGCGATGGTGAATGCGCGTTTCTGGTAGAACCGGATAGCATCGAGATTGTCGTTCGTGGTGATCAGCCAGAGGCGGCGGCAGCCCCGCTGTCGGACCGTTTCAGCCACGCGATCCATAAGCGCGGTGCCGATGCCGCGAAACTTGACGAAGGCATCAAGCGTAACAATCTCACACTGATCCCCGGTCACCTGGTAAGTAACAAGCCCCACCCGGTCGCCGGAAGTGTCGGCGGCATAGAACCCTTCCGTATCTGTGGGGTAGACTTTCCGTCCGCGCGTCACGACGAAATCTGCTCCCCAGCTCCAGAAGACCTCCTCTACCCATTCGAGGTCGGCCGCAGTTGTAGGATGAACGTTGATGTTCATGGAGTACAATGTAAGCGAAGTAACGGGAGGTGGCTACCTGTTTCTGAGGGCGCAGACAGGGTCTGGTTACTTTGCGGCAGGGCACATCCGCGCCGTTGGCGGAGACAAGACCTGCCGCAACAATCGAGGACTTGCCGCGACAACCCGCTCGGGCTCTTGCAGCAAGCCAGTTGGGAGACGAGATTGTTTATTGATCGGCGGAAAAGGCGTTGGGATAATGTTCCATTTGGCCGGCCGCGAATGTGATCACATCGAATCTTAAATCACAGTCCGTGATATTATGATCCATTATATACCTCTGCGCGGCTTTGACCAGATGCCCGACTTTTTGCTTGTTGACCCGCTCGGAAGGATGACCGAAGGAAAGCGACCGGGACGCTTTCACCTCGACAAAGACTATGAGATCATCGTTGCGGGCAATTATGTCGATCTCTTTGTGGCCGGATTGCCAGTTGCGCTCGAGGATTTCGAAGCCATGCTGTTGGAGAAAAGCAATCGCGCGCTGCTCATAATCGCGGCCGATAGCCACGCGACTCCGCTTCTGTCCGGGTGGTCTATCAGAAGAGCGCATACTCCCGTAAGAATTCGGCGACCGGCTTGTATGTTTTCCGATGTATCTCGCAGGGGCCATGTGTGCGGAGTTCCTCGAGGTGGTCAGGGGTGGAATACCCCTTGTGTTTCGAAAATGAGAAAGAGGGGTAAAGAGCTTCCATGCGGTCCATTATGCGGTCGCGAGTCACTTTGGCCACGACCGAAGCGGCCGAAATAGCCTGACAACAGTTATCACCGTCGATTATGGGGTACTGGGGATACTTGATATTGGGAATCGGGAAGTTGCCGTCGATCAGGACGATATCCGGTTTCAGTTTCAGGTCCATGATGGCTTTGCGCATGGCCATGAGGGAGGCGCGGTGGATATTCATTTTGTCGATATCATCATTATCAATGATGCCGACTGCACAGATCAGACCCATTTCGGCAATAGTCTCAAATACGGCATCGCGCTGCAACGGCGTCAGTTTCTTGGAATCTGCCACGCCGTGAATACGGATGTCCGGCGGCACAATAACGGCTGCGGCCACAACCGGCCCGGCCAGCGGCCCGCGACCGACTTCGTCGACTCCACAAATGGCGGTGTATTCTCCTGACGACAGCAGTTCCTCCAGCTTCTTGAGCTCGGGAGTGCGAGTCTTAATGTCGAGTACCATCTTGATCTGCACCTTTCATCAATACCGAAAAACGGCATCGGATTCAACAAAAATCCCCTTTTGATTGGTATCGACACCGGAATTGCCTTTTGTTAGACGTTTCGACTTGATATACTTCGTGACGGAAGGAAAGAACCTCGATAACGTATGAGTCCCCGAAGACCCAACGTGCTGGAATATCGGATTATTGCAGGTGCTCTACGCGGCAAGAAGATCGTGGTACCGGACCTCGGAGCCACACGCCCGCCTCTCACGCGGCTTCGTCGATCGCTGTTTGATTTCCTGCAGCCGTATTTGCAGGAGACTCACTTCCTCGACTTGTTCAGCGGTACGGGCTCCTATCTCTTTGAGGCAATCTCGAGGGGCGCCAAGACGGCAACCGGGGTTGAGATTGAAAGGCGATTGGTTGCCGCCATTAACGAAACGGCCAAGAGCTTTGGAGTAGGGAGTTACCTGCAGTGTCTGTGTGCGGATGTTTTTCGGTCACTGGTGCAGTTTCATGTGTCCGATCGCAGGTTTGATATCATAACGATGGCGCCGCCTCAGTACAAGGGTCTGATCGACAAAACACTTGCCGTTCTCCAAGACCACCCGATACTGGCATCGGATGGAATGATAATCTGCCAGCACGACACGATTGAGCGGATAGATTGCGTGGGGTACAAAGTAGTGCAGCAGCGGAAGTATGGAAATACGACGTTTACGGTTTTGGAAGGCAGATAGACAACAGTCTATCTCAGGGTGTTGACAAAGTAGTCGGCACCTTTTTTTTTTATTTTGCCATTTTGAT
>CAZLBP010000072.1:0-9474 GCA_964557855.1 uncultured Ignavibacteriales bacterium
GGCTCGTATGGCCCAGAATGCCCTGCAGGACAGCAGGGTTGCCGCCCTGCCGGATATACCAGGTAGCGGCTGAGTGGCGCAGCAGGTGGGGGTACATTTTCACACCGTGGCCCTTACCGATGTAGTGAATAATGCGATAGCAACGAGTCTCAGTTAGTGGCAGGCCGTTTCTCATGCATATAAGGTGTTCTCCGGGGTACTTGCTACGATGAGCTACCAGATACTTGTGGAGCAATTTGAGAGTCTTAATCCCAATCGGGACCATGCGATCTTTTCTCCCTTTGCCATGGATTCTTAGCAATCGGTTGTTCAGATCAATATCTCCGATTTTCAGGCCCACCAGTTCTTGCCGCCTGAGCATGCAATCCCAGAAGAGCAGAAGCATGAGCCGATTTCGAACACCTTCAAACTTCTTGAGGTTAATTGAACTGATGATCTTCTGCAGACAGTCAGGGGCAATTACAGGTTTGATGGTTTTAGCCACTTTCAGTTGTTTCACCGTAGCGGCCGGATTCTTGCCGGTCAACATCTCTTCGGACTCAAGGAAGTTGTAGAGTCGTTTAATGGATCGTATTCGCCCGTTGATTGTCTCATCGGATACGACTCCCTGCATAGAAACTATGTAGTCATGGATGGTCTGTTTTGTAACGTCCGTCGGCTTGACTCCTTCGCTTTTCAGATACTTGAAGAAGTAACCAAGGCGTTCCGTGTAGACACTGATGGTCTTCGGAGTCAGATTTCTGACCTGGCAATCAAACAAAAATGCGTCCAGCCAGGTCTTAAAAATCGGTTCAAAAGCAGGATACCTTTTGGCCATTTTGTCGCTCCATTTCTTTGGTTGCGACAGCCGTAACCTGTTGTTATATTGAACATTACATTCGGGGTGTAGCGCAGCCTGGTCAGCGCGCCTGCTTTGGGAGCAGGATGTCGGAGGTTCAAATCCTCTCACCCCGATTTTCAATGCCCCCTTCTAACCTCAAAGAAAACATCCAAATAGCCCGTATTTAAGGGCTATTTCACAATTTTGCAGGATAGATGCTCCATGGTAAACTGCATTAGATTAAGACAACAATGGGCGCAACCCTGAAATGCACACAGCGGCAATCTGCCACCCCGGACGTGAGGCTTGACAGATACGCAGAATCTGTTATTTTACACCAGAAGGGGGAGCCGTCTCTCGAGGTACTCGCTTAAGAAGCGGTTAACATGACAGGCACCAACGACGTTTTGTAAGGACGAGTAATGATTTGGTATCAGGTCCGTCATACGGCCGGCTTTCATCTCACCGTCATATTACGCCACCAGCTTATCGCCAAGAACGCCGTCGCGCTGCAGGATGCCACCCTGTGATCGCGGCTGTACGTGCTTTTCGGAAACGTTCAAACTTTAATTCCTATACTGTGGAGACTGCAATCATGATTCAAGAACGCCGGCAAAGTCGATTACTTACGATCGGCTTTCAACTAATGGTCCTGACGCTTTTGTTCGTTTGCGCCCCCCGGATGATCGCAGCGTCTGACAACGAAGGTTATTCCGGTATCAGCATTCAGCGCGCCCGGCAGGCGGCGCAATCGCTGGCAAATATCCAGTCCGTCTATCCGGCCTTGCGGGCGCACAAGACCGGTCCCCAAATCACGCGCTTGTATGGCACGACCTTTGGGGGTGGTTCGTCACCGGTGGCGGCCGCCGAAGAATTCCGTCTGACGCACGCCAACCTGTTTGGCGTCACTTCGGACAATCTCCTCCCCGGCCACACCGGGAACAGAAACCTCACCGTGCAGCCGCTGATGTACGACCGCGGGACCGGCGCCTACAAGTTTTCTCTCGTCTACTACACACAAGTGCTCGATGGTATCGACGTCTACGGCTCCGAGTTGCGCCTGCTGGTACGCAATGAGCCGGGATACCCGTTGGTCCTGGCCGTGTCCTCGTTGCGGGACCTGAACAACTTCGCAGCCGACCAGAGCAGGGTCGGCACTCATTCCGCCATAGCCGAGCAAGCCGCCCGGGCCAACGAAACCGGGTTAACGGCTTTCACCGAACAAGAGACGGTGATATGGGCCGGCGTGGACGGGACTCCGGCCGACCCGCGCACGGCCGTGAAATTCGAGGGCAGCTCCGATTTCCCGGAGCAGTTCCTGTTCATTGTGGATCCCGTTACCGGTGAAATCCTGCACAAAAGAAACCTGGTCATCTTTGAAGACGTGGTGGGCAGTGTCAGCGGTATGGCGACTGAAGGTCCCAAAGAGATGAGCTGTGCCCCGGAGGTAATAACTCCTTTTCCGTTTGCATATGTTGCCATCCAGGGCGGTCCCAGCACGTATGCGGACGAGAACGGCAACTTCACGATCCCGTATAGCGGCACTTTGCCGGTCTCGGTCATTTCGCCGGTTCGCGGCCAGTATTTCCGCGTATTCGACTATCTCGGTGGGGAAGTCACCGAGACACTGACGGTTACTCCGCCGGGCCCGGCCAATTTCGTTCATAACAATCTCAACGCCTACGAAGTCGTTCGTGCGCAGATGAACGGTTATGTCAATGCCAATGAAGTTCGCGACTGGGCTTTGACGTACAATCCAACGTATCCCGTTATCTATAATCAGACCAATTTCCCGGTATGGGTGAACCGAACCGATGGTTACTGTCCGGGTAATGCCTGGTACGATGGCTCCTCTATCAATTTCTGTTTGTCTGGAAGCGGCTACGGTAATACGGCTTTCGCCAGCGTGTCACAACACGAATACGGGCACCACCTGATCGCCTCAGGAGGCAGCGGTCAGGGTCAATACGGTGAAGGTATGTCCGATTGTATTTCGATGTTGATTGCCGATGATCCGGGCCTGGGCTACGGATTTTTCGCCGGTCAGTGTGACAACCCCCTCCGCAGCGCGGACAACAACTACCAGTACCCGTGCGTTGGCGGAATTCATGATTGCGGCCAGCTTTTGTCAGGCGCCGTCTGGAGTACACGTAATGAACTCATAGTTACCGAACCGGGAAATTACCTCGAGATTCTATCCAACTTGACACTCAACAGTATCCTTCTGCACCTCGGCACTGAGATCACACCGCAGATCACGATAGATTTTCTCACGCTGGATGATGATGACGGCAATATCGATAACGGTACACCCCATTACAACGAGATCAACGCCGGTTTCGGCGCTCACAATATGGGAGCCCCTGAAATCGTACCGCTCGTGTTTGATTTTCCAACCGGCGTCCCAACCATGCTGGCGCCCCTGGCGGACACGACTTTTGAAGTCGTCGTGTCCGGACAGAACGGCGGCATTCCGATCCCCGGAAGCGGAAGGCTGCTTTATGCCATCGACGACGGCGCCATGACGGAAGTTGCCATGACTGAAATAACGGACAACTATTACGAGGCAACACTGCCCGAAATGAACTGCTTCAGCACAGTCTCGTTCTATGTCAGTGCGGATGCGGAAGGTATGGGAACATTTTACAATGTCGACACCACGCTGCCGCACCGGGCGCTCGTCGCTACGGAATCGGCCATAGCGGTAACGGACGATTTTGAAACCGATAACGGCTGGACCGTTTCCGGGAATGCCTCCGACGGTCAGTGGAATCGTGGCGTGCCGGTCGGCGGCGGCGACCGTGGCGATCCGCCTACTGATTTCGACGGTTCCGGCAGGTGTTATCTTACGGACAATGTTGACGGCAATTCCGACGTTGATGGCGGCACCACCATCCTGACCTCCCCGGCCTTCGATCTGTCCGCCGCCGGTAACGCCAGGATCGAATACGCTCGCTGGTATTCCAATCATGCCGGCGATGATCCTTATAACGACGTGTTCGCGGTCTATGTATCGAATGACAACGGCTCCAGTTGGACCCTGGTCGAAACCGTCGGACCGGTCCAACAGGCTGCCGGCGGCTGGTACGAACACGCTTTCTACCTGACCCAGTTCGTGGCGCCCAGCGCCGAAGTCAAAGTTCGATTCGATGCTTCGGACCTGGGTTCCGGTTCGGTCGTCGAAGCCGCGATCGATGCATTCGAAATCACGACTTTCGATTGTATCGAACCTCCGACATACGTCTGTGGCGATATCGATGGTGATGAATCGGATCCCAATGTGGCCGATTTGACCTATCTCGTAGACTACTTCTTCAAGAGCGGTCCCCCGCCGCCGGTGCTCGATGCCGCCAATGTCGACGGTGTCGATAGCGAGATTAACGTTACGGATATCTCAACTATGGTGGATTATCTCTTTAGATCGGGACCGCCATTGGTTTGTCAGCCGGTGCTGTAAAGCCTGCTGACTGATATACGAATGAAACTGCGATGGGTCGCGGTCGGCGCCATGCGCCGGCCGCGACCCGTCGTTTCACTTTGTACTATTCGCGCCGGCAGTGGATTCAAGCTGTCCATCCGGCGGCGGCTGCTCTTACTTGCCATTTGTGGTCATGCCAGGTACTTTTCGAATGAGAGCGATGTATGAATAAGGAGGAATCTATGGGTGCTGCACCGCTGTACGTGTCCAAATCGACGGCAAGAAGTCTCTGGCAAGAGTACCGCATTTACAGTGACCATGTCGAATTCGACACCCACTTCGGGATCATCTCGATCCCGTTCGAAAGCATCGAGAGTATAGAAGTCCATGAATCCGACCTAAAGGGCCTGCTCGAAAGCGATCTGAAGCTTAAAGGGTTCAAACCGGCCCTCAAGATCGACTGGGCGAACTTTCAAGAGCATGTAGTCCTCGACCGTACCGAGGGCATTCTGCAAGAGACTTCTGTTTACGCCCGAGGATCCGCACGAGTTTTGTTCAGTTCTTAGAAAGCAGTTGAACGAGTACGGTCAGCGGTAGGCTGCGTACTAATCCCTGGCAGGTCGACAAGGCATATGTTCATACCTCGTGTCGAATCCCACTGCCGGAAGACATTTCCTGTTGACATATTATTAGGATCATGTTATCATTCAATCGGGTAGGGGCCAGATGCCTCTTCCCCGAAGAGCACAATCCCCCCGCCTCGCACAGCCATACTAAAGATACGTGTAAGCTTTTTTGAACGTAAAACCAAGGAGTGTAATCATGAAAAAGCTGACATGGTTGCTCATTGTTGTATTCGCGCTCGCGATCTTTCCGTACAACAATGTCTACTGTCTCAAGGACCCCCTCAACTACCGTGATGTGAATAACTCGGGCGATGATCACGGGTGGGGCGGTGAACAAGGCGCCGTGCCGTCAGACCCTGTCCGCGATGGCATCTCCGGATATGGGATCATCGGCCAATTCGGACTGCTGGACTTTCTGTTCTGGGAAATCGTTTTCCCCGTCGTAGACCAATCCGACACCCCCGACCAGGGACAAGGTGGGGATACTAATTCAAACATGGAGGAAAACGACGACAACACCCCGGTCGTTCGCAACCAGTCTAACAGGTAGAAGAGGTAACTTGGCAATGAACACAAAAGAAGACAATGCCAGGGTGTTTCACGGGGTAATGGCTCATTACTTGGAGTCATTGGTCGCTTCCCGGGATTTCACGGGTGCTGTGGCGTACTACGAATCCAATCGTGGCTCGCTGGACACGAAGCGCGACCCGGGAGCTGCGTCTGTGCTGCGCCTTGCTGCCTCGGCCTATGCCTCGCTGGGCAAATACCCGGTTGCTCTGAGACTGGCTCGGACGGCCCAAACCGAGTTCGCCAAACAAGCTGAGAACATCGATTTGGCCGAGACATTTCTCATAATCGGCGGCATTCTTCGCGATATCGGTGAAATGAAGGAAGCCGAAAAGGCATTTCACGATGCCGAGTCTGTTTTCCGACGGAACGATCATCCCGAAGGACAATGCCGGGCGCTCAACCTGATCGCCGGCTTGCTTTACGGCCAGGCCGATTACCGTAACTCACTGCGGGTTCTGATGGACGCCGTCGAATTGGCCACACAGCTGAAAGATCAGGAGAAGCTGGCCTACATGATGGGCAATATCGGCCGTATCTACACGTTCTCCGGTGATTTCGACAAAGCCAAAGAGCATCTTGAGATCAATATCAGATTGTCTCACGAACTGGGACATTCGCTTGAGGAAGCCAGAGCGTACCGGTCGTTGGCCTACGTCGATATTCAGGCCGGTGATTTCGCTAACGCCGAATCGGCTCTTGACCGAACCGGTCAGCTGTTGGCGACATGTCGGAGTCCGCGTGACGAAGCCATATACCTGAGCTATCTCGGCGAAGCGAGATATCGTGCCGGACATCGGGACGAAGGCCGGGACATTCTGTTGCGGGCTCTCCACGCGGCAGAGCAGTTGACCGACAACTCCTTTTTGGCCGGTCGCATTCTGCGCCATCTCGGTGAAGTTTCGGTTCTCAGCGGAGAGTATCGAGCCGCGCAACGGTATGTAGCTCGGGGGAAAGCGATCCTGGATAAAATCGGCAACAAGGTCGAGCTGGGCGCTCTGTATAAGCTGCAGGCGATCATCGCCGACGCCGATGGAGACAAAAACGAGGCGCGGCAGCAGTTCCAGAAGGCGCTGGACATCCTGAAAGAAGCTGACGTTCAATTCGAACTGGCGGACGCACTGGCCCGGGCCGGTAATTCCGGCGTGTTTTCTTCACGCCGCCGGCTCACGTACCTGTTCCGTGCCGAAGAGCACATTCAGCATATGGGCAATCACTCCCGGCTGGATGAAATCGAGCGGCAAATCAACGCCGTCGATTCTCACCGCCGCCGCGGGAGCCGGAAAAATGAAGATGAAGCAGCCGTTCGTCAGGAAGATGAACACGCTTTCATTACGGCTTGTCCGGTGATTGTTCAGTTCGAATCCCAGCTGCAGGCGATCGCCCGGTCCGATCTCCCGGTTCTGCTTACCGGGGAAACCGGCGTGGGCAAGGGACACATGGCTCGCCATTTCCAGGAGCTGGCCCGTCCGGGAAAACCGTTTGTCGTGGTGAGCTGCGCTTCCATACCGGCGACCTTGCTGGAATCGGAGCTGTTCGGCTACCAACGAGGCGCCTTTACCGGAGCGGACAGGGACAAACCGGGTTTGTTCACGGCGGCCGACGGCGGCGTGCTGTTCCTGGATGAGATCGGGGATATGCCGTTGTCGCTGCAAGCCAAACTGCTCGGCGTGCTGGACAGCCGGAAGATCACTCCGCTCGGATCGTCTCGAGAGATTTCTCTCGATGTCAGGCTGGTCGCTGCGACCAACAAGAACATGGCACAATTAGTCGATGAAGGCGAGTTCCGACAGGACCTCTACTACCGAATCGGCGGTGTCGCCTTTCACATTCCGCCCTTGCGGGACCGTAAAGAGGATATCCCGCTCCTGCTTAAGCATTTCATCGAGCGGAGCGCCCTGAACGGTCGCGGGAAGATGTCGGCGGACCTGGTTCACCAGTTCGTCGAATATGACTGGCCGGGCAACGTGCGCGAGCTGCACAGCAAAGTGAAACGGCTGGAGGTCATGGCGGAACTGGTCAAAGACGGTGATCTGACCGAGCTCTCGCACTCGATCTTCGCCGTCAGTGAAGCCAAAAAGGACAAGACGTTCTTTGAGCAGGTGGAGCGGTTCGAGCGACAACTCATTACCGAGGCGCTGCTGGCGTCCGACGGTAACAAGTCGCAAGCGGCCAGAATGCTGGGCATTCACGAGGCCACCGTGCGGACCAAGCTCAAGCGGTATGGTATCCGGGCGGAAGGAGGCGCCGTTAACTAGAGCGTTGCCTGAGCATAGAGAAACTTTGGTGGTGCGGCTCACGACGGGCGATACGAAATCATCCCCGCTGAAGCCTGTCGCATCACAGGCTAACGGATATCCGTCGGTATTGCGGATTGTCAAGTGGCCGACTCCAATGCGATGTCTTCGCCCTTCATCGCGACTGTCATTTCGAATCGTAATACGACACGATAATATATGAACACTCCTTGGTTGCGGTAAGTGGCTGTTTTTCAGTCACTTGCCGCATTTCTTTTGCGCGCCGTTCGTACGTTCGTACGAATTCCCTAATACGACGGAGCTGAGATACACGCCTGTCAATTGGTTATCTTATTATTTTCTAAGAAGTTACGTTGAACGAAAAAGGGCGGCAGAGCCGCTTGGCATTCAACTTGCAATAGAGACTGTGTCGTTTTTATACCCTGAGCACCGTCCACGGACGGAGCTTGATTTTTCCTCTTTGGCGGTTCACCATCCGTGCTCGAGGGGAGCACGGATGGTACTTTTATGACTGCGTTTACTCCCACTCGTCTAATCAAGCAGGACGGCACTTCCTCATGCAACCGATTCCCCTGCCAACTTGACGAACGATACACCATGGTTGCGCAGTCTTTTTTCCGTTTTACAAATCCGATTTACTTTTTCGCTTGAAGACCGTATCATACCGTACTATGCCACAGCATGCGCTCGGCCTCATTGAAACGCTCGGACTGATAGCGGCAATCGAGGCCACCGATGCCGCGACAAAAGCGGCCGCGGTGGTCGTGTCATCAGTCGAACTGACCGATGCGGCGTATTTGACATTGAGAATCGAAGGTGAACTGGGAGCCGTGCAAGCGGCTGTGGAGGCAGGAGTTATGGCTGCAGAAAAAGTCGGCGGCGTGGTGTCGGTCACGGTGATTCCTAATCCTGACGACGGTCTGGAGGCGATTTTACCCTTGCAACGGTTCGTGTCCAAGTACCATCCCGATGACTTCCGCCCACCGCTGGATCTGGAAGGCTCTCCGCGCGACAATCCCTCTGGTGGCATGCCACGCTCGAACCGCGGCAGACGTAACTCGGGCGGAACCGCCGTCGCGGAGTTCCGGCCGGAAGAGCCGGTGACGGTAGCTGCGCTGCGAAAAATGACGGTACCACAGCTCCGGAAATACGCGCGGACCCTGGAAGGACTCAGCCTCAAGGGCCGGGAGATCTCCACCGCCAACAAGCAACAACTGATCGAGGCAATCAAGAACCTCTTGAAATTGGAATAGGGTATGTTTATAGGAAGAGTGGTCGGCTCCCTGTGGGCCACACGCAAAACGGACAATACGACCGGTGTGAAATTCCTCATTGTTCAACCGTATAACCTGAGCAAGAAGCCCAATACCGATACGGTCATTGCCGCCGATATTCTGGGCGCGGGCGAGGGGGAACTGGTGATGGTTGCTTACGGCAGAGCGGCCAGAATCGCCGTCGGAAATGAGGATATGTCGATCGAAGCCGCCGTGACAGGCATTATAGATGAATATGAAATCGAGCCGGACCATTATCACGGAGACCTGGATCCGGCCAAAATCAAATTCAGAAAGGCGTTGGAAACATGAGTCTGGTGAAATACGCAGTTCGTTATGTACGCTGGTATCATATTGTAGGTTTACTCCTGGGAGTGACTGTGCTGATAGGCGTCTTCTGGTGGTACAAAGAGCGGGAACGTTTCCGTTTCCTGAGCCACGAGGAAGACACGGATTTGGTGGAAGTGGCTTAGGATGCTTGTAGGTCGAAATCCCGCTTCGGGTTTCGACA
>CAZLBP010000073.1:0-9286 GCA_964557855.1 uncultured Ignavibacteriales bacterium
ATGACCAACGGTTTTCGAGTCTACTCGCCTGATGGTGCACAATGGACCACCACAACAGCCGATACTTTACCTCTTGGTTGGGAAAACATGTTTAATCTATACTACTCGATTTACTACTACAGTGATAATGGCAGCGAAGCTGATACAGTAGGTTTTACTGGAATTGGATCTCCAGTGTTAGGTTTGCCTGCTTTCTTTGATGAGATATCGTATACTATCACTATCGGTCCTATAGATGATTCGTACGACGGAAAAACTATTTGTCTGGATTCTTCTTTCTATGGTGGAACCGGTTATTGGTCATGGGCTTATAACGGTGGCACCAACATTTATTACCCCTCCTGGGATGGACCACATTGTTTTACAATACAGAAAAGTCAAATAACTTTTTCAGGTTATTTATACTATCTTGATCCGGTTCCGCCAGATACAAATCAAATGCCGATGCGAGATGTGATGATTGAAATGTGGGACGATGACGATGTTTTTGACGATTCTTTGGATGCTGCTGTGACTTATGATAACGGTTACTTTATTCTGGGTCCAGTTGATAATGACGATGGACTACTTGGGGGTGGACTTGATATTTTTTTCCGAATTTATGCTGAAAACGAAGCTACATATGTTACAGAAAACTACAATGGTGATACAATCACAATGCAAACTGCCGTAGGAAACGATTTACCCGGTGGAGTATATGACACAACAATCGTAGCTCCTCTTGATTCGAGCGGTCCATATTTTGTTGCCGATGCTGTTTTAGAAGCACGTGACAGTTGGCTCCAGATTAAGCCGAATTTTTCACCTGATCAAATTCAAGTTGTTTTGGAATCTGCTCAAATTGGTACAAAATATTATCCACAACAAGATTACATACGCATCGAAAATGCTACTTCTTTTCCTAATGCATGGCCGGATACATATGATAAAGATGCTATATTTCATGAATACGGTCATAAGATTGAGGTGGAGTTTGAATTTTTCGATGAAGGTGGCGGACCCCATAGCTGGTGGACTCTTATTGATTCAATGACAGCCTCACTGGAGGGTTGCGCACATTTTCTATGTAATGTTTTCAACAACTCACCAGTTTCTTACAATTTTTATCCAAATTTCTATGATACAGCATGGTACAATTCAGAAAATGGTGAGTGGGGTTTTAATAGTACTCCATATGGATCATCCAATTGCCTCGGTAAAATGAATGAAGCGTCGGTAGTTGGTATGCTTTGGGATATCTATGACATTATCGATGATGATTATAGCAGCCAGTCCGATTGGGGAAGTACTACTCTACCTCATACATCTGACAGTATATATTGGGATACCCTCAGCGACGGGATTGATAATATCCTCACAGCGCTGATGGATAACAGTGTCTATGGGCATCGCCCCGACAATATCGATGAATTCTGGTTTAGCTGGTTCGCTTCTGTGCCATTTCCAAGCCACGGTGTGGCGATGGGAGATATCTGGTACGAGCACGGGGAACTTGCACCCCAGATACCCGGCTGCTGCAACGGCGACGGAAAACGCGGCAATGTCGACGGACAATCAGGGCCGGGCGGTGAAGTTGATGTCGCCGATCTGAGCTGGCTGGTCGACTATTTGATGAGAGGCGGGCCGGTGCCACCCTGTACCGAGGAGGGGAACGTGGACGGCCAGACGGGCCCCGGGGGAATACCGGTGGACGTTGCCGATTTATCGTACTTGGCCGATTTCCTGTTCCGTGGCGGTCCGCCGCCAGCCGCTTGCCCGTAAACAGTACTTGCCGACACAGCGGACGCTCACAAAATCAACCCCCGAACCTTGACGGCTCGAGGGTATTTTTATATCATCTGCGGATGGCCGGACTCGAACCGGCACGGATTGCTCCACTACCCCCTCAAGATAGCGTGTCTACCAATTCCACCACATCCGCAATGCTTTGCTTTACTATATTGCTTATGCTTATGGCTACTGTCCGCC
Organism: uncultured Ignavibacteriales bacterium; assembly: GCA_964557855.1. Classification (GTDB taxonomy): domain Bacteria; phylum Zixibacteria; class MSB-5A5; order GN15; family FEB-12; genus JAJRZL01. The sequence continues at coordinate 1,969 of CAZLBP010000073.1, forward strand.
GGTATCGGTCGGCGTTTCCTGTTGCTGTTGCAAGTTCATCAGGCTGTCCAGATTGACTTCGACATTAGCCGCCGTGTCGGCCATCTGTTGTTGTTGCTGCTGTTGCTGCATCGCCCGTTCGCGTTCTTCCTGCGCCATTCTCGTCACGACGGATTCGTCCGTTTCCGGGGTTGCCGTAGCCACACCCGTACGGTTGCTGGATGACATGAACGCCAGCGCTACACAGTTGACCATAAACAACACGGCCAACACCGTAGTGGCTTTGGCCAGAAACGAGGCCGCACCGCGACCGCCGAATACCGCGCCCGAAAGACCGGCGCCGCCGAAGGCCGACCCAGCCAGGCCTTCACCTTTACTCGACTGCAACAGGACTACAATCACGAGGCCCAGACTAACTATCACATGAAACAAAACCCAGGCTGTAAACAAGAATCAGTCCTCCATCTAAACCGCATTTATAATTGCAATGAAGTCGGCGGCTTTCAATGAAGCGCCGCCGACCAGGGCTCCGTCAATATCCGGTTGGGCGAGTAAGTCGCCGGCATTATTCGGTTTGACCGAGCCGCCATACAAAATCGGGAGCGTCTTCGCCGCCTGTTTGTCGACCGCAGACACCTTCTCCCGAATCAACTTGTGCACTTCCTGAGCCATCTCGGGCGTGGCGGTCTTTCCGGTGCCAATCGCCCAGACCGGCTCATACGCAATGACTGACTTCTTGATCATGTCAGCCGTAAACTCTGAGAGCGTACCCTGAACCTGACCGGTAACGACCTTTTCGGTTTGGCCGCTTTCTCTCTCATTCAGTGTCTCGCCGACACAGATAATCGGTATCAGGCCCTTGGAGAGGGCCAGTTTCGCCTTTTGGTTGACCTGTTGGTCGTTTTCGGTATGGTACTGCCTTCTCTCAGAGTGGCCCAATATAACGAAGGTCGCCCCGACTGTCAAGAGCATGTCGGCTGAGATCTCGCCGGTGTACGCCCCGTTTTCGTGCGCCGACATATTCTGTGCGCCGACGTGAATATGACTGCCGGACACGAGTTTAGCGGCGTGCTGGAGAGATGTGAAGGGCGGACAAACCAGTACCGTAACCTTGGTGTTGTTCGAGTCGCCGTCGAGCAGTCCTCCGATAAGATTCTCGGTCTCTGGAATCGTCCCGAACAGTTTCCAGTTGCCGGCGATGATCTTCTGCCGCATGATCAACTGACTCCCACTTTGGAACGGTTGGTCAGAGCGGCGATTCCGGGCAGTTCCTTACCTTCAAGGAATTCGAGTGAAGCTCCGCCGCCGGTCGAAATATGGCTCAGTTTATCCTGTAGTCCGGCTTTGGCCACGGCTGAGGCCGAATCTCCGCCGCCGACTATCGTGACTGCCCCCTGCGCAGTGAGCTTAGCCAGCAGTTTGGCGATCGCCAACGTCCCTTCGGCAAACGGTTTGTGTTCAAACACGCCCATCGGACCGTTCCAGACAATAGTCCTGGCATCCGCCAGTCTGTCCTCGAACAGCTCGATCGTCTCGGGACCGATATCAAGTCCTTTCATGCCGTCCGGTATTTGATCGATCGGCACCGTTTTGGTTTCGGCGCTATCGGAGATTTCGGATGCCACGACGGCGTCAGTCGGGAAGACCAGTTTAGACTTCGACTGCTTTGTCTTCTCGAGGATCTCCTTTGCCAGCTCCACCTTTTCTTCTTCAACCAGGGAATCACCGACGGCATAGCCCATGGCCTTCGCGAACGTAAATATCATACCGCCACCAATCAGCAAGGCGTCGACTTTACCCAACAGATTGGTGATCACATCTATCTTGCCGGATATTTTCGCGCCGCCGAGAATAGCCACAAAGGGCCTTTTCGGATCAGCCAGTGCCTCGCCAAGATACTTGATCTCCTTTTCCATCAGATAGCCGGCGACAGATTGTGCAAAGAACCGCGTAACGCCCTCGGTCGAGGCGTGAGCACGGTGAGCGGACCCGAAGGCATCATTGACATAAATATCAGCCATTGAGGCCAGTTTCTTCGCAAAATCCGGATCGTTCTCCGTCTCTTCGGCATGAAACCGAAGGTTCTCCAGCAAGAGACAGTCTCCGGGTTCCATTTTGCCGACCAGGTTCGACGCTTCGGGACCTATGCAGTCTTCCGCGAACCCCACCTCTATACCCAGTAGTTCGGACAGTTTCGCGGCCACCGGACGAAGCGACATCTCCGGCACGTGTTTCCCTTTGGGACGACCCAGGTGGGAACAGGCGATCACCATCCCGCCGTCGTCCAGGATTTTCCTGATAGTCGGCAGCGCCGCCCGGATCCGGCGATCGTCGGCTACATTCTGCCGATCATCGAGGGGGACGTTGAAGTCAACCCGTACCAGTACCTTCTGCGAACGAAAATTAATATCAGCTACAGTTACTTTATTCATAGGACCAGTCCCGTCTCTTTTGCTTTTTACATCAGTTGCAGCATATCGATCATTCGATTACAGAATCCCCACTCGTTATCGTACCAACTGAACACCTTGGCGAGTTTACCTTTCACCATCGTCATTTGACTGTCAAAGATCGATCCGTGCGGATTGCCGATAATATCAACCGATACAACCGGATCCGTGCAGTATTCAAGTGCGCGTCCCAGAGCTTTTGTCTCGGACGCCTTTTTTATAGCGGCATTGATGTCGTCTACTGAAACTTCCTTTTCCAGCAGGACCGCCAGATCAACCATCGATCCGTCGGGTGTCGGCACGCGTATGGCGCAGCCGTCCATCTTCCCTTCCAGTTCAGGAATAACTTGAGATATCGCTTTAGCAGCGCCGGTAGTGGTGGGCACCATGGAGAGGGCCGCCGAGCGAGCCCGGCGCAAATCTTTGTGAGGTGCGTCCAACAGCCTTTGATCGGCCGTATATGAGTGTATGGTGGTCATATAACCCTGCACTATGCCAAAACTGTCCATCAAAACCTTACAAACCGGAGCCAAGCAGTTGGTGGTACAGGAGCCGATTGAAATCACATGGTGTTTGGCTTTGTCATATTGATCCGAGTTGATGCCCGGAATGAACGTCCCGTCATGGCCCTTGGCCGGAGCGGAAATGAGCACTTTCCTGGCGCCCGCATCAATATGTTTCGCGGCCGCTTCTTTAGTCCTGAACAAGCCGGTACACTCCAGGACCAGTTCCGCACCGAGTGATTTCCACGGCAGCTTTCCGGGATCCTTCTCTGCACTGACCGGAATCTTCTTGCCGTCTACAATGAGATTGTCACCATCGGCTTTCACATCACCGGGATAGCGACCATGTATTGAATCATATTTTAATAGATGAGCCAGCGTGGCGGCATCGGTGATATCATTTATGCCGACAAACTCGATGTCCGTATCACGGGCTGCTCTGAAGGTCAATCTGCCAATGCGGCCAAATCCGTTAATTCCAACTTTCATGTTTCTCTCCTTTTACTCTCTTTTCTTTCCATTATTGCTCGTAAAGATATTTAACCCCGACGAAAAACGCAAGCGCATCGTAATCCCGAACCGTCAGCAGAGGCTCCGAAAAGCTGATTGACATGTATCTCACGCCCGCTTCCAGGCCGATTGTCGTGCCGATCGGATAGTCAACGCCTCCACCCAGGGCGTAGTTTAGATCGGTTTCTGACTGTTCGCCGAATCCGGTATAGAATACATTGGTAGTAAACTGGACCGATCGTCGCCCGTAGAAAATCCCTCCGCCGGTTGTGATATACGGCTGAAGTTTCGTCTCCAACCCCGATAAGGGATAGAACTTTAAATGTACCAGGATAGAGTAAACCAGCATGTTGCCGACATTGTCGGCGCCCTCTTCTCGAAAAGTGACCGAACCTCGGTTGACCAAACCCAACGATCCTTCCAACATCAGAAATGACCACAACCGGTGGGCATAGAAACCTTCCAGGTGGAAGTTCTCATCGCTGATGCTGGTTTCAAAAGTGCGCGCCGAATCCGTCTCGGGGGGAGATTCTCCCTGGTTGCTCCATACACCGAGCCGAATACCGGCTTGATGCTGTCTGTTGAAGAGGAGCTGAGTAGTATCGCGTGGTTCCTCCGCGCGGCCCGGACTCAGTGAAAGAACGACGATAGCTGTCATTACCGGCCAAATCTGCTTTTTCAACGCCATACTCCCAGAATCACGTTGTAACTTATCTACTTTTCAGCAAACCTCAGGATTGCTCCTTGTACAATACAACCCGGTTGTTGTCATAGTCAAATAACACTATGAAGTTCTCCAGAATGAGGTTGCCAATATTGCCGTCAAACTCCTTCGATCCCGTCAATCCCACGCCGGTATCCGGTAACAGGACTCTCAGCGAATCCAACCGGATATCACCTATTCGGAATTCTTCGAGAAACGCGGTTTCCCCCCCGATGCCGCCCCCGATTCCGCCCAGTCGGGCCGGGTTATCTCGGATATCGCTCAGCACAGTGTCGAGACTATGCTGGTCTACGAAAGTTTTGTGAAGCAACAAGCCGTACGCGTTTCCCAGATCGATGATGAAATCGCCCGGGACTCCGTTCACCCGACCGGTAACCGTCGGGATCAGCATGTTTAGTCGAAACTCTACATCGACTCCTCCGGGAGGCAGCTCGAACCGGGCAGGGTTGTACAGCGTGAGAACGGAGTCCGAATAGTCTATACGCAACGGAAACCGCGACAGGAAATCATACCCGAGTATTCCGCCGAAAACACGGTTCTCATCCAGATTTTGACGAAGGTCTTCCAAATCCAGCGAACCGGCGACCTGGTCAAGTATCACCAGCGAACCGATTCGCAGTGAATCATAACGAACCAGTTCTACTTCGTCATAGCCTACCAGACCCTTGACCGGCAGACTTCCCGTTACCGGCAGATTGAGCGTCTTGATGGCATGCGAATTGAGAATATTGGCCGAGGCGCCGGAGTCCAGAATGAACCAGCAGGTTTGACCGTTGATGCCGGCTTGAAGCCAAATGTGGCCGTATCGATACTCGAACGGCACAGTGAATTCGGACAGCGCATTATCGAATCTGTAATCGCTGACCCGTTCCTTCGGCATCTCAAAGAGGCTCGCATCATAGTCGACATTGACCAGCATACCGTCGGCTTCCAGGCGGGTGAAAAACGGCACCCCCTCAAACGTCGTCTGAGACAGATAGGGATACCAGAAACCGGACACTCGATGGTAGTCGCCGAACTCCGTCGTCGCACGGAGATTGTCAAAGGTGCTGATCATGAAACGCCGTCGGGCAGTTTCCGCGTCGTACAAGACGGTGACCGTGTCAACCGACAACGGGAAGAAGACAACTTCGTGATATGCGTCGCCTTCCCTCGTAACACCGCCCGAGTACTCAAAGCCGCCCGCCAGCCGATCTTGGAACAGATACGAGAACGACTCGATATAGATGCTGGATAACAGAGATTTGGCTTCAAATCCGCTTAGCTCCGAGACGCGCCCGTTATGATCTCGCTGCCAGGCGGTCTGGCCGTCATACGCCTGGGTCAGAACCATCCCCTCCAGATCAAGCTCAAGATAAAACCGGTCAGGGGCTGCAAATATCTCAGTGAAGCGCCCCGGTTTGCCGTTGAGCGATGCCGTCCCCACGACCTTTAACGATGATATTGCCTGCAAGGAATCCAGAGCCTCCGGGCCACCTATGGACTGTATGAACAGAGAATCAAGGTCAAGCGCGCGACTGAATTGAAACGGAATCCAAATGCTAAAGACGAGGGCAATTACTCTGGTCATGAGATCCTCCTCATTACTTCAGTATAACAGAGGTAAAGATGCTAAGTTCTGACAAAAAAGCAAGGTCCGAGCACGGGGCCGACTATTTCTTGACAATTCGGAGAGGAGAACATATATTTAGGCAGTTTCATCGCTAATGACAACGGAACGCGAAAGAACAACATCTTAGCACTAAGGCTGTAATCTACATACTGCTCACGTAACCGCTGGTTAAACAGAAAACTCAAAATGCGGAGGAAGGTATGTTATCTTCACGAGTCTTGAAAGGATCTTTGACGGGAGCAGTGTTGTGGATTTCACTGTTGGCGCTCGGTGCGAATTCAGTTCAAGCCCAACCCCCAGAGTTGGTATTGTCGGGTGACAATACCGGAGTTGGATTTTCGGATCAGCAGGGGATTCGGATTCCCGTCTATTTGGAGAGTTACTTTGATTCTGTGGCTGGATTTCAGTTCTGGATCCAACTGAACCGGCCGGACCTGATAGTATTCCCGGGCGACACCGGTTCAGGTACAATCCTCATTGATACGGTGTGCTGGAAGTGCAACGTATGGGACGGACCGGATTGCATAGACTCATCGCAAATCCCTTATATCCCGCCCGGCACTGATTGCGACTGGATTGCAATCGACACGTTTGTCTTCAATACCGCTGCTATTGACACCGTCGGTACGCTCGTGTCCGGCTGGGAGTTTGTCACTGCCCGATCGTTAAGCGGCTTGGGATATGACCTCCTCGTGACCGGCATTGCAGACTTGATAGGAGGCAATTCCGTGCCCCCGATTCCGCCGCAGGGCGGCACTATTCCCCTGGTGTACCTGATTGCAGATGTACAGACCGTCCCGGATGAAATGACAAATCAATCAGTCGAGCTTCATATCCAGACCGATCTGCTGAGCAATTTCTGCTTCTCGACGCCGCAGGGAGACTGTATCGGCTTCGTCCAATGTGTAACACCCGACACTAATTACTTCGTTTGTAATCTGTGGCAAGGGGACGTCTGTCTCGACTGGCAACAGGTCCCGGGGCCACCGGCAGATTCGATAGAAGTTGTATTTGATACGACCGCCTGTCTGGACACGCTGGCTGTAGTGACCAATGATGGATCGGTCTACGTGGCCCTGTGCGGTGATGTCAACGGCGACAGCGAAGTTAATGTGCAGGACTTGTCTGACTTGATTGACTTCCTGTTCAGACCACCGGCCGTGATTATTCCCTCAGCTGCCAATGTCGACGGCATCATCGGACCGGGCGGAATGATCGATGTAGCCGACCTATCCTATTTTGTGAGCTACTTGTTTCAAGGCGGCCCACCGCTGCGGTGTTACTAGTGTCCTGCGTCTAACACTTCTTTACATTTCAACTGGGCATTTGGGGGCTGCCAGAAATTGTTCTCAGTTGCTAAGACGCGGCGTTTCATGTGCTTTTGTGCGACCATGTTAAGTCAAGGTCATTTTAACAACGTAAAGACATTTATGACGAGCTCATGTCAAGAGTTGTGTAAATTGTTTTTTCAAGCAGCGTCCTTTGCGGTCTGATTCTTTTTGGTCCTCACTTCGATTCCGTCTTTGAACTTCATGCCATC
>CAZLBP010000074.1:0-8991 GCA_964557855.1 uncultured Ignavibacteriales bacterium
AGACAAAACTTATGGACTAACCAGTCTTATTATTATTCAGCCTTGATGATACAGTCGTCGATCGGGCAGACTTCGACACACTGCGGGCCGTCATCCTGATCTTCGCACTCGTTGCACGTATCCGGATTGATCACATAGATGTCGCCCTCCGAAATCGATTCGGTGGGACATTCCGGCAGGCAGAGCCCGCAAGCCGTGCACTCATCGGTGATGAACATCGCCATAACAGTTATCCTCCATTCACACGTTTATATTCACGCATTCACGTTTTCTGTCCGCCTATTATACGAATAGAGCGTCGGAAAACACAACAGTTATTTTAGGAAAACTTTCACAAGGTTGAAATGTTATCGATTTGTCACGTAACAACTTACGAGATCATTCCCTACTGATTAGTAATATTTTTATCAAATACGGCCTGTCTGAGGAAATCAGACAGGCCGCAGGTGGAGGAATGAATGTCAAGAACTTGATTAGAGGTTACACGGCGGTGGTTCCGGTCCGCCGCGGAACAGGAAGTCGACCAGGTATGACAGGTCAGCCACATCAACCGAACCGCCAGGGCCGGTTTGGGCGTCGACGTTGCCTTCTTCGGTGCACGGAGGCGAAGGTCCGCCCTTGAAGAGGAAATCGACCAGGTAGCTCAGGTCACCGACATCAACCGGTCCGCCGGGACCGGACAGACCGTTGACGTTGCCGCGGTTTTCGCAGCAGTCACCGTCACAGACATCTCCGATGCCGTCCAGGTCTTCGTCCAGTTGCTGCGGATTGTATGTCTCCGGACAGTTGTCACAGAAATCTCCGACGCCGTCTTCGTCGGCGTCTTCCTGGTTCCTGTTGAACGTAAAGGGACAGTTATCCTCTCCGTCGGGAACCATATCGCCGTCGGAATCGTCACTGCCCTGGGGACTGGCGCCGTAATGTTCGATGGAGGAGTCGATCACGGTTTGCAGCACTTCCAGGTCCTGGTCCACATAGTAGACTTCGCCACCGGAATACTGCGCCAGTTCTTCCATCGGATCGACCTGGCGACCGGCTCCGAATGTCCCGGGTGATCCATCTTTATCAGTCAGGAACTGCGGGTCGTTTTCCGACACGCCGGACGGCGGTGTCGGACCCGTGATAAAGTTGAGACCAATGAACATATTCCAGGACGATTTGGTGGCGATTTCCTGCAGGACGTCGGTTCGTCCCGGCACACAGTTGCCGCTCGGTAGTGGCGGCTGCGGATTGGAGCAGCACATGGCCGGCGGACTGGTACCGCAGGGGTAGCTGGGCTCGACGTCGCTGTCGTGGAAAACGGGCGGATCGGTGAAATGATAAATCACCATCGGGTAGATCTGACCCAGGGTCGTCTGCGGTATCTCTCCGACGCTCGAGTAGTTGATCGGTGGATAGAGGTCGCGTCCGGCCGTAGACGAGTTAAGCTGCAGGGCCTGGTAGATGGCTTCGTACTGAGATTCTTCCGAGTCTGCCCCCCACTCCTGGACCAGGGACCCGAGCGCACCCGGAAGGGTGGCAGGGTTGGGGTCAAATACCTGGACTATTTTGTAGGCGTACTCGTAGTTTCCCATGCCGTCCGGATTCGGATCGCCGTAGGGTGCGAATGGATAATCGGCATGCGCCGCCACTGCAAATCGAGCATCAGGATCAAAGGTCTTCCAGGCATCTGCGATATCAGGTATCTGGGCCACCCAGCCGCCGATTAATCCTCCGGTGGAGCCGGTGACGTCCATCAGGAAAAGAACGTCAACGCCGTTCCATCCCTGAAGTTGCCAGCCGATATCTTCCATCAGAGGCAATCCCAGTCCGGGATCCTGCAGGACACCGGTGTAGGCGGGTTCCATTAGCTCATTCGGCAGCACGGTAGTACTGAAGTGAGAAACGGACGATCCGATCTGCAGAGCAGCCGGACCGTGCATGCGGACATGACCGCTGGCATGTTGTCCCGATGTCAAGGGAATTGCCGAAGCTGCGGCGCTGACATTGGTGCCGGTCCAGTGGAGATTCGGGTCACCGGTGGCCGATGCTTGCCGTTGCGCGTTTGACATTGACGGCCAGTCGGCCGGTGAGGCGCCGTGCTGCTCAAGATGGAGCATGAAGCAGTCGTCGCCGCCGCCAAGCTTGGCGCCCGTGGCCACATCAACAAAGGTCAAAAAGCCCAGCGCATGACCTATTTCGTGAATCGCCACGGTGACAAAATCATAGTGACCACCCGGTACGTTGCCGTCGAGCCCGAAGTAAAAATTGAAATTGGAGCTAAACGTAGCGCCGGCGTCGCTGTTTGCCGGATCCAGATCAAAAGTGGCGTGCGAGTTAGCCAGCGCCTGAGGATACCACACATTGGCTTGCGGGTTGTTGGGGAAATTGCGATGAGCCGTATTCGGTCCGGCGGCGCCTAATATGCCGGCGCCAAGCGGATCAAACTGAGCGTCTATCACGATCTCCACCGGGCTCGTGATCTTACTGCCCCACACGTTTGCAGCGTATTGAAATGCGAACAGGCGGGCGTCACCCAGGGTAGAAGCCGGGTTGCCGCCACCGGGAGCGAATGGGGTGGGGTCGTTCAGCCCCTCTCCCGGGCCGTCCATATTGTTGATCGTAATAACGGCGGCAGGGAATGCCGTACCGGCGCCGAGAACGACCATTGCTGTTAAGGCAACGAGCAGCGAGGTGAATCGATGTCTTTTATTCATGATGACACACCTCCCCGTCGTGGCCGTGATTTCCAGTGTTCTTCTGAGTCTGAACGGGGCGCATCACATCCGTGCCGCCGAGGCATTTGACGGTGATATTACCATCAGCATCAGTTTCGGCAATCGACAGGCTGCGAAAACGGCCCTGCAAATCGACCATCGTGCCGCCTCCCGGTGCGTCCACTTCAACCAGACCCTCGTGGGACGTGCTCACGGCATTCTGCATCTCTTTGGAAAGAGCCAGAGTGCCGTCAGGATTACGTTTTGGCTTCACACCGTTGGTGACCGGCAGGTTCGGTTGTGCGGCAGCTGCGGTGCTGACTGTCACATTGTTTGTATTCGATGGCGACTCCTTGTTACCAGAATCACTTACGGCCAAAACCGCTGCCGCCAGAATTACAGCCGACAGTACTGTCAGCATAAGTATTTTTCGCATTAGAAGTCTCCTACTCTAAATAAAGTTGTGGCAATTGACAGACCGAGCCGAACTCGGCATTGGATAGCAATCTGTGGGTTATTGCTTCATAGACAGAGTCCTTTCTTCCTATAAAATGTGGGGTTTTCGGAAAATGCGTTTAGAATCGTATGTACGGATGAGTTTTATTATACGACATATGTTGATTACTGTATTTATCGATCCGTGAACTCCTGTTTATAGAGGCATGATTATCTCGAGCATCTGCAAACTGCACTTCGTATCTGTGAGTTGCTTCCAGTTATCAAGATCCGTTCACGTAACCCTTACGAGGACTAGTTAACTCCATTTACTGCTATTTGTCAAGATTTGATACAGATGGTTCGGATTTTTTTGACCGACATAGAACGCCAGGTTAGACGATGAAGCCCAATAGCCAAAGGAACAGCCTCCCCATAGTGACCGGGTGGGTGTTTACACTTTTCGCTCAGATGCAGTGAGATTCTGCCTCTACGGACAGGCTGTCGGCGGCGGTCCGCCCTTAAACAGATAATCAACGAGGTATGACAAATCGGCGACGTCAAACGGTCCGCCGGGTCCGGTCATACCATCGACGTTACCTTCGTCATCACACGGCGGCCGCGGTCCGCCGTGGAAGAGGAAATCGACCCAAAATGACAGATCGGCCACGTCGATTTCACCGGAGGGCCCGCCCAGACCATCGACGTTGCCGCGGATACTGTCGCCGTTGCAACAGGCGCCTTCCTGGTGATTGATTAGAGCGGCAAAGCTGTTTTCAATAGTAAAGCTCTCCCCCGTCGGTCCGCCGCTCGTCAGGACTGTCGGACCCGGAGTCGATAAAGTAATGGTGGAACCTACCGGAGCCGACCACCCGGGCGGGGAAAAACGGTACACCACCGGGCTGCTCGGAGATCAAATAGAATCGGGAGTTGGGCAAATTCGTTAGCAGCATATTCAGCTCGCGGTCTTCAAGAGTAAAGGACTCTACGGGTGAACACCGCACGGAATCATTTACCGGTTCCGGCGGAACAAACTCGACCGATATAGGCCACGTGTTCGAACCGGGCGGAACGAAAGTCGACGCCCACGTCAGGTCACAGCCGCCGGTGGCGCAGGGATTCCAGCATTTGCAGAGTCTGACATCGCCGTGTCCGGGGGTCTTTTCGTGCATTTCGGGGATTGAAGTGATACCGGTTGTTACGACATCGTTATGCATGTCGTTGATTGCGGTTGTAGACGGATCGTTTTCTTCCCTGATATCCGAAGGCTTGCAGGTAAGAGCCAAACTCCGTAGCGACATACGTGTCTTCTACCCTGCGAATGGCGTTAATCACACTTGAATCCATAACTCCTCCAGTTAGGTCCCCTTTTGGCACTCATTATGAGTTATTAGCTTGTGTGATCAGCTCTGTAAGACATTGAAATACAGGAAGTAACGACCCTATTTGGTACTGGGGGGCGGGGTCGAACCGCCGACCTCCTGATCCACAGTCAGGCGCTCTAACCATCTGAGCTACCCCAGCTTCTAAACAGCAAACTATCCGCTTTTCGTCCCAAGTCAAGAGTTTTAGCCGGTGGTAGTCTATAATCGGCTCTTGCCGCAGCTGGTTCCTACCGTGAGTAATTCCCATCGACCTCGGGTACGGATTTCCGCGTTTTCCAGGCGATCAGGAGACAACGCGATGACGTGCCGTTGCCGCAGAAACCGGACTCTACAATCCGGTAACGAGATGCATCACGCCCGCAACTATCGCCACGACAATCATTATCGGCAGCAACAGAATGAACACCCCGCCAAAAACCCCCAGCAGCGCACCGAATATACCGGCCAGAATACCCACCACTGCACCCAAGATCGCACCGATTATCCCCAGCACTGCACCCAACACACCGAGAATGACGCCCAGTCCGCCATACCCGAGAAACCCAAGCGCGATGATAACTAAGAATATCGTTCCCAGAACCTTAAGCATCTGTGTCTGTCTCCATTGGTCTTCGATACCACGCCAACATACAATTACTCTCCGTTGTTTACGTAACTCAGCTCTCCGAGTTTCGTTTCGAGTACTTACTACAGTTGGCATTGTATATTCACTTCCCCTTCCCCAACTTCACCACAATATTCCACTCCTCCGGCGTGACCGGCTGGATCGACAAACGCGAGCCCCGCTGACAGACGATCATCCCCTCCAGACCGGGCGTCCGCTTCAGTTCCTTAAGAGTGACAATGTCACTGAACTTCTGTTTGAATTTTACGTCCACCATGTACCAGATCGGGTTGTCCTTGGTAGCCTTCGGATCCGGATGTTGGCTGGACGGATCCAGAGCCGTGTGATCGGGATAGCCCGAGCGCACCACTTCGCAGGTACCGACCACGCCCAGGGGATTGGTATTGCTGTTATAGAACAGAACACCGTTCCCCTTCTTGACTTCGTCGCGCAACAGGTTCCTCGCCTGGTAATTCCGGACACCATCCCAGGATGTCGTTTGGTTCGGTTCGTTCTTCAGGTCGTCGATCGAAAAGCAGTCCGGCTCCGACTTGAATAGCCAATATCTTCCGGCCAACGGTCTCTCCTTGTTCCTGCTTGCTCGTTTACTCTCGTGCCATAGAAGGTAACACTCAAAGTCTCCTGAAGTTACCTTTATTTTCCCGCGTGAAGTGTTATATTGAGACCGGCAACGGGAGAATGTTGACCCAAACTGGGTGGTTTTATGTTTGGATTTGAGGACAGCGACAGCGACGTACAATTCGTCTCGCAGCGGATGCGGATGGTCGACCAGCAGCTTGTCAGGCGTGGCATTCGCGACGGCCGAGTACTGTCCGCTATGCGGGCGGTGCCGCGGCACGAATTCATTCCCGAGGGTTACCGTCAGGACGCTTACAAAGACGGCCCGCAGCCGATCGGCGAGGGGCAGACAATATCGCAACCGTATATCGTCGCGTCGATGACGGAACATCTGGAACTGACCGAAGACAGTAAGGTTCTGGAGATCGGCACCGGTTGCGGCTATCAGACGGCCGTGTTAGCGGAGATCACGAAACAGGTATATTCAATTGAGGTAGTGCCGGGACTGCTGGACAAGGCGCGCAGGATACTCTCCGCACTGGGCTACAACTGGATTGAGACCCGGCTGGGTGATGGTGCTTCCGGCTGGCCGGAGGCGGCGCCGTTCGACGGTATCATAGTTACGGCGGCTGCTCCACAGATACCGCCGGCGTTGATCGAGCAGCTGGCGGTCGACGGTCGGATGGTGATCCCGGTTGAAAGTGGATATTTCGGCAGTCAGGAGCTGGTCAAGGTTACTAAGTCAGCTGATGGAAAGATCAACCGCAAGGTATTGTACGAGGTACGATTTGTGCCGATGCAGGGGGATGTAGGAGGGTAGTCGGCTCCGGGATACAATCTCACATCACCCACTCGCATAGCTGTGCCGCCAGTATGGCGGCCGGATTACCAACGGCATACCCGAGCAGGGCCATCAGAATGGACACCGGCACGAGGACCGGATTGTGGTGTGCGGCAACAATCGGAGCGGAGGCGGCGCCGCCGATGTTGGCGGCCGAAGATATGGCGGCCGTATGAACGTCCACTTTGAAAATGCGCGCCGCGCCGACCAGAAAACCGCCGTGAATGAATATCCAAATATAGGCGCCGAGGAGAAACCAGAAGACTGATGCATCCAGATTCGAGAGATCGGCCTTGGCTCCCATCCGGGCCACGAACAGATACACCAGGGCCATCGCCAAAGGATGCGAGCCGGGGATTCGGCTGGCTCGAGTGAATGACAGAGCCACCCCTAAGACAGTGACAATCAAGACTTTATATGTATTGTAAGAGAACACCGGCGGCATGGGTTGGATATATCCCGCCAGCCACGAGGATATGGCCGTAACGGCGAAGCCGAAGAAGATAAGATAAAGAAAATGCCGCATTTCCACGTCTCCCTTCTTGACTGTCAGTTCGGTGGCGGCTTTCTTCAGAATATCCACTCGTTCCCTGGGCATCCGTGTAAATCTGTTGAAGAAGGAAGCGAAATTCTTCGAAGCCAGCATGATCGGCAGCCATATGAGGTATACGGCATTGTCGGCGATGACGGCGTACCCGAACTCGAGCGCACTCTCATCGAGGTTGATCGCGTAAGCCACCGCCAGCATATTCCCCGTCCCGCCGATCCAACTGCCGGCCAGCGTACCGAATCCTTTCCAGGCCTCAGGACCGAGTCCGTGCTTCACCAAAAACAGACCGATCGGCGCACCGACTACCACACCGGCCGTACCCACCAGCATGACAAAAATGCCTTTGCCCATCACTCGAATTGTTGCCATAACATCGACTTCAAGCAGCATAATGGTCAGAAACATCGGCAATAAATTGTCACCCATAAAATTATACACCGGCGCCTTGGTGGGAATCAGTCCCAGATTCGACAAAGCGACCGGCACGAGGTAAATGAAGATCAGCGGCGGGAAATAGCTGAAGAACTTCCACGCCGTCTTCTTCTCCAGAAAGAAGAAGAACGATGTTACCGCGGCCAATACCGCGAGAATTCCGGCCGCTGACGTTATGAGCGAGTCGTGCATACGATGACGTCTTTCCTTGTAGTGTTTTCGTGAATGTACAATGATGCCAAACTGAAGACAACCTGTTTTTGATAACGAATCCGGGTCACGATTCAGGTCCAAGAGGTTTTACTATCGTGCCAGGAGTTGTTATATTGATACATATGGTTGAGCCCCTGTTGAAAGATGACTACACGCTTGCTAGCTGCTGCCGACCCACGACTGCTGACGAGATTGTCGGCTATTACAGCTACAACAACGTTCTCAAGGTACACCGCGACGACTGCCCGAACCTCCGGAAAGCTGACACGGCCCGGCTGGTCAAGCTGAACTGGCCGGATATATTGACGGAACATGAGCTATTTTCACCGGATGCGGACTATGATAGGCTGGACGAGGTTGACTTCGCCATACTCGAACACCATTTCCAATACGGGGTGGATTATTCGCTGGTGGTCGCACGAAAGGCGAACATCCCAAAGCAGACCGCTTTCGACCGCCACAAGAAACTACGCCAGATGAATCTCATCGAACGAGTCGAGCCCAGAATTATCCAGTACCGCAAGGGCATTGTCGACAACAAGTGGATCAAGCACCGCAATCACACCTATTATGACTTGACCGACAAGGGCCGTCAATATCTTGAGTACTTCCTCAAGCAACAGAAATCTCAAGATCGATGAGCGCTTCGGTCAACGACAAGCCCAATCATCTCAGCCGCAACTGGCCCACACTGCTCGTTGGATCTCACATTCTGCTGCTGCTCCTCTTTGCCTTCTTTCGACTCGTGGACCATGACGAAGGATTCTATCTCATGGCCGCCCGACAGGTCTCTTTGGGCGAAACGCCCTATATCGACTTTTTCTATCCCCAGATGCCGGCCCTGCCGTACCTTTTGTCGCGACTTTCCGGGCATGGTGTTATCACGTTTTTTGCCGGGCGATTGCTGTGTGTGCTCTTAGCGGTGGGTACGATTTTTTTATTCTACCAGGCGGTAGGCAAGCAGACCCGGAACTACAAAACTAAGCTGGTGATCCTTGCCTTGTACGCCTTTTCCGGCTTTGTCATCACCTGGCATACGCCGGTCAAGACGTATGCCTGGACGAACTTGTTTCTAATTGCGGCATTCTACCTGACACAGCGTTACTTCGAATCAAAGGCAACCTTATACGCAGGGGGCATAGGGATTTGCCTGGGCCTAGCCGTAAACATTCGCTTAGTGTTGGCGCCCGTGATTGCCCTTCTAGTGTCGTGTCCCGTCGATAGCTTTACAAAGTCGGCTGAGTTTTTTGAGGATG
>CAZLBP010000075.1:0-8477 GCA_964557855.1 uncultured Ignavibacteriales bacterium
AATCGGGTGGCGCAATCAATCGGAATCAGGTGGCGGGATGGCTCGGAATATGCACTCGGAATTTTTGGATGGAAAGAGGCTGACGAAAACCTCGTTCTAGCCTCGCTCCTTACTGGAGACCCGCTCCTGTTGATCGGGAATCATGGGGCGGCAAAGACACATGTAGCGAACAAGGTTGCCCAATCGTTACAGAGACCATTTTTGGTCTATGACGCTTCCAAAGCAATGTTTGAAGATGTTTTGGGATACCCGAACATCGACAAGCTCAAAGAAGGAGTTGTCGAATATGTCCCCAGCAAAGTCACCATCTGGGATAAGGAATTGATCCTGATTGATGAACTAAATAGGGCAATTCCTGAACTCCAAAGCAAGTGGCTTGAGATTATTCGATCGCGAAAAATAATGGGATTCAATACAATGGTTAAATGGGTCTGGGCTGCCATGAATCCTCTATCATATTCAGCCACCCAGGTATTGGATGAAGCCTTGATTGGCAGGTTTGCCATCTTCCTTTATCCACCCGATGTACTGCAAATGAATGAGAGAGATCGGATCAAGGTCACGACTCACATCAATGGAGACGATGCTCCTTCGCTTAATGAGTGGAGTGAAGGAAATTCCATAGAGACTGTCTCCAAGCAAGATGTATATGAAGTTGGCGAAAGATTGACATCCATATTGAAATTGGCTGCAAAGCACTTCTGCCATCTAAAAGGGCAATTGGTCACTCTATCAGAATTCCTCGCGAAATTCGCTGATTTGCTGGTTCGAGAAACCAAAGGTGAGGTTGCCCTTGATGGCCGAAGATTGGGATTCATCTATCGGAATATACTAGCCAACCGCTCAGTGGAAATCGCCAAAGCACAAATACACCAATCGACAACAATCAACTTTGTGGAATCTGCTCGATATGTTCTCCAGTCTTCAATACCTGTAGGCTTAAATGAGGAATCGCTCAAGCGCGATGAAGCCATTCACAAAATGGAGATTTGCTTTGATTTATTATCGAGCTATTTCGACGAGAAATCAGAGATTTCGAAAATCGACATAATCTACGAACTCTTCACGACAGACGATTTAATGCGAAAAGCCAAAATCCTCCTGACTGAAGACCTGAGAGAGTTCGTCAGCTGTAAAGCCTGGAATGACCTACTCAAGACGAAAGGTGATATAACGCTTCTCGCCTACACTGCGCTTCAAGTCGAGGCGCACCGCCCAGGCATAATTCCCGCCGAACTCTTGGACAGTATAAGCCAGAAAGTCGAGTCTGCCGAGCTCAGCAGTGGCTGCATCCCCACGCTTCGAGACCAATCGATAGAATACATAGATGAGGTTGAGGCATTACTCGACCAGGAATCTGAACTTGCTCGCATAGTGGCATATAACCTGGTTAGAAAGATGGTTAACAATGGTCCCGTCACTTTGGACAGAGTATCTGAAACCAAAAAACAGATACATGAAAATATTGATACTTTTCGACACCTAATCAATGGCTCAAAAACTCAGAGACTGGAGGTGGCTTGAAATGGAAACATTCAAAATATGGCTTGAACAGGATTCGGATATCCCAAAGCTGAAAAAGCTTGCTTGTGAGATTACTGAAGTCGATATCGGCGATATTCTCACTCAGGGAATCCACCCATGGGGAGATAGGTATGCCAATCGTAGCCTTATTGAAAGGTTTCTTCAGCTTTTCAATGAAGAGCGGTATAAAATTGACGTCCTTGCAGGCTTAGGCTACTGTGAAAATTTGAATTCATACCCTTCTCATTACTATGGCGAGCGAAATCAGTTTGAAGAACTGATTGATCGCATTAATCAAAGTGTTCGCTTTGTCCCGGATCTACAGTTTCAAGAAATGCTGGATCTTGCAAAAACACAGTTGAGGAATAGCTGGAGTCATAAAGTTGTCAAGCAACTTGTGAATCGCGTGTATTACAATTTCAATGACCTTCGAAGTTTCATCAAATCTAAAAGCAAGAAAGTGAAACTGCGAAGCTATGATGACCTCGACAATTATGACCTGTCTACAGTTCTCAGTCTCGGTGATTTCGAATCTGAGGATAAGGTTATTATCAGTGAAGGATTACCAGTCATTAATTTCAGAAAAGAGTCTTTCCTCAAAGAAATCACTGATAAAATAGGTCTCCTGCGACTTACCGATAGAATATCGGATTTCGAATTATCTCCATTGGATGATATTGCTGGTAATGGCTATTCCAATCTGGTATTTAGTGGGAGGCTCAAAAAAGATGGAATCTATTTAGCACCCACATTGACCGAAAGTCCGGGACTTCGTTCGCAGGCTCAAGCAATAGTCCGAAGATGGCGGATTGATGACGGCAAATACTGCTTCAGCACTAGTATCGCTAATCTCAGCAAAATGCTTACAGAGGATCGAATGCGAATCCGGTTTCCACATTTGGATTACATTCGTAAAAAGTCACCGGCTGAATCTTCAGGAAAACTGAAAACGGAAAGTATTCAGACCTATACAATTGAAGGATTTGCTACAGCTCGAAGTTGTGGCGACACGATTAAAGAAATACTTCGCAATTATCAGGTCCCCATGACTGGGACAAAAGATAAGCTGCTGGAAAAGTTGGCGAAACTCGCTGCGCGGGAATACAAGAAGCATAAATCTGAAATGGAGCGTTATTTTCGAGAGAATAGGTTCGTAAGGATCCATAATTCCTATGGCCAAAGCCATTCTCAATTTCCAATCCTCGAAACTGAAAGACTGCGCAATTTGTTGCTGACTCTGTTCGCATTCAGGCACTTACGCGGCAATGTGATCCTGGATACTGGCTACGAGAACGATACTGTAGATCTGGTTTCACTAGCCAAATCACTGGTTAATGAGGAAATCAACCTCTCTGGCACATTTTTGCGAGTTGAAGGCTAATTTGTGACGCCAGCCAGAAAAAAAAGGGACAGGTTCGAAAGTCCTGTCCCTTTGAAAAGTCGGATTAGAAGGTTACTTCAAAAGAACCATTTTCCGAGTCTTGGTGAATTCGCCCGCGTCAAGCCTATAGAAATAGATTCCGCTGGCAACTTGGCTGCCATCCCAGATCACATTGTGATTTCCTGCTTCAAGATGTTGGTCTAAAAGGGTAGCAACGCGCTGGCCCATAATATTAAAAACTTCCAACTTTACGTCGGAGGCACTTGGTAGGGCGAAGCTGATTTCGGTCGACGGGTTGAAGGGGTTTGGATAGTTTTGGCTGAGTGAGAACTCAGTCGGGAGCTGTTCAGTGTCGTTCTGCTTGTAGGCGATATTCGCTGTTGATGGGTCGATCATGCCAGCCGGAACTATCTGCCCTTCGTTGATCATCTCCGCAATATCCTTGGCCGCCTCGTCGTTGTCGGGATTGCCATCTGTGATGAGGCTGTTACAGTAGGTAATAGCCTGTGATACATTGAGCGAATCATCGCTGATAAGGTGCCATTGGGCAATCTTACCCGAGACCATGTTTAACAAAAGAGCAGTGAGGTGTGCTCGGGCTTTCTCGTTCATGGTTGCTTTCGCCTTGGGAGAAATCGTGGTCCGTAGCGCTTCAAGCCTTTGGTCACAATCATCTGTCAACACAACTTCAAACACGTTGACCGGATTCAAACCGTGCTGATTGAAGTGAGTGCGGATAAGCTCCATGTATTCACCCATACCTTCATAGGTTTCCTGCGGATTACCCTTGCCTGATAAGAGAGCATTCACCTGATGCATCCAATAACCGCGACCGCGCTGCTCTGGAGTGATTTCAAGTTGAGTTAGTTCGAAGTCACATACAACGGGGTCACATGCAATAGTCACTTCCTTAATCTCAAGGATAGTTTGATAGCCTAACGGTGAAACCAGCGTTATTGAATAGTCACCGATGGGAATATCGTTACCAAAATAATTCCCGGATTCATCTGTGACTCTCGTGTCATAAAGAACACCGTCGGAATCGAAAATATCGACGGAGGTTCCTGATAAACATGCATTCAAATCGCATACAGAGCCGGATATTGAACCGACTTTATAAGAGTCGAAAGCAAGGATTGAAGATTGTCCTTCAGCGATGATTACGGAATCCGCTAAAGATAAATAGCAGTCCTTGTCGCATGCAAGAATGTATATGCCAGGTGTCAGGTATTTTACTTCAAATGAACCTGAAGAATCTGATAGTACTTGACCACTTTCGGGTCCAGAATAAGATATCACCGCTCCGTTAAGATTCATATTCGCAGTCGTATCCCTAACGAGTCCTTTTATCATTCCAAAACGCTGAGCCAGGAAGACTTGCTTACTAGCTGTCTGATTGACTGATATCTGAACAGAAAACGAGTCACAATAATAGTCCGGATGCGACACAACCAAGTCATATTCCCCCGGGATCAGGCTCAATAACGCAGTTCCCAGAGGTGATGCCGTCGCTGAGCCAGAACACGTTCCATTGTACTCGATTGACGCTCCGTCCACTTCCCTGTCAGTTAGCGTATCAAATACCTCAATAGAAAAGAACCCGAAGTCTGGCTCACCTGATCCCACAATGATAGTCTGCTGTGCAATAGCCGTAATGCTGTCATCGTCAGTTACTATCAAGGCTATCTGGTGAATGCCTTCAGGAAGGATAGTGCTAAAGCTAGCATTTGTGCTCAAGACCTGTGAACCTTCACACCACCTATAGCCAACAATTTGACCGTCAACATCAAACGACTGGGTGCCATCAAGCACAATGCCCTGTCCTGACTCAATTGTTGTGTCACTTCCTGCTATCGCAGTTGGTCCGTTGCTTAAGTCAAAGCCCTTTAGTGATAATTCTATTGGCGACAGGTCCTCAAACACTTCACTGACTTGATATGATCTCAGGATGCCCGCTTCCAAAACAGAAAATCCAATCGTGTATTGACCAGTCGAACGAGGATTAACAACTAGTTTATGAACCTGATTATTGGTTGGCATGTAGATTTGATTGGGATGTGAGCAATGACCTGTGTATTGAGCCCCGGTTATTTCATTCATATCTATCACAAATTCATTCTCATCAGAATAGACTGAACCTACACGATTTCCCTCTGCATCAATCACTAGTAAATCCATATCACAGTATCCTGAGATACTTTGTCCTTCTACCATCCCAATATAGCCCAAGTTAGTCATAAAATTACTCACACCGTACCATGCAGAGTAGAGAATATTAGTTGGCACCACAAGAAGTGGAAGCAAACCAGAGTGCATTTTGGTGGCAGCAGCAGATGCGGTAGGAGCCGCCGATGAAACGAATGTAACTACTGGCTCGCCTACCATATGGTAGCAGAGGCTATGAGCATATGCAACGGTAGCAAAATTGATTACCCATTGTCCTCCCTGGGAAACCGCAGCATTTTCAAGAAAGACGAGAAAATCTTCATCATAAGATAGAGCGAAAGTAGGGAAAATGTCTATAAACCAGGGTAATTCTGGTGGTAATGCACATGCAAATATGACCGCCTCCAAAAACGCCGTAGGATTAGGACCGGGAATGGTCAATTGTTGTACCCTATTCTCTGCATTAGCTGGTAATTGCACAGTCGCGTGCACATCGATATTTCTGGGCGTGATGTAATCAAAAGATGCCCATTCGTTCCAGTGGTTTTCTGGAGACACATTTAACATGACAGCGGAGCCTTCTTCAATTGGGAATGTGACTCTTCCAAAACCATCTGTGTATCCATGGTAATCAGCTATTACATCTGACCCTGGTGTTTGCGCAAAAGCTCTCACTAATGCGTTAGGTGAGAGACCTTCTGAGTCATATATCGTAAATGTGATTTCAGGTTGATGGCCCGAACCACCTAGCCAATTGGCAATGTTCCTCACATATTGCGGTGTATTGCCGACTGTTACCATAGGAACGTAACCAGTATTAATATCGCCATCCCACAAGCGTACAAAGCTGACATCGAAGACAACACGACCCTTGCCGTCATCCAAGACTGCGATCATATTATTGCCCTGATAGGTCGCAACCACTTCAGCAGGATTGTTGACATTCAATATTGATGAATTCTCGGTGCAGACTATGTTCTGTACGCCGGAGAACAACGGATGCGGACTGAAGTTAGGCTCAAATGGCTGCGCAAAAGCCCCATAATTGTATTGGCCGCTAAAGGTAACTCCCAATGGAGAGGAAATCTGATTTGCGTCCCCTGTATAATCATGGCCTGGGGGCCCATCGTCAGGCATAATCAGAATGCCTTTGCACGCATTTCTGAAATCAAGTATCGCACTGATTTCAGCGCTACTGAAGCAGCCTGAACCAGAGTATGGATCGGTGGACAGGATCCATAGTTGGTCATATCCGTCCAGCAGGGCGGAGGTGATTACAGGGGTGGCAATCCGGTCCGTGACAGTAGCCGAGAAACCAGCATCTGCCAAGATCAGAGGCAAATCATCATCAAAGTAAATCGATGTATATCCATATGTTATTTCTGAAGTAGCGTAGACGAGGATGTCTCCGCCCTCTGGGGGTGGTGGTGTTCCGGTCGCTGAGAATACCTTCACGCCCCCTGGACCATCAGCCAAATAAACGTAATCGCCTTCAACCTGAATCCCCCAGAGGGGATCACCGCCTGTGTCATACTCGTCCAGTAATACAGAATTTGTTTTGTCAGAGATGTCTACAACCTGAAGTCCATAGCTTCTTTCTCCGAGGAATGCAAGATTGCCAACAACTGCGATACCCCATGGATCACCATGCGTTGGAAAGCCAGTGCCCAGGCGCACAGGATTGGAGGGATTCGAGACATCTACAATATTGAACGTGTTTTCCCACTGTCCGCTATGGTAGACGTAATCACCATCCGTCGCAATGCCGAATACGGAATTCGTTCCGGAGATCGTTCCAACCCTGTTTTGCACAGCCGGGTTGGAGATGTCAAACACCTCAAATCCATTGGGCGAATGTTCAATTCCTATATAGAGGTAGTTGCCGTAAATGGCCATCGATGTCGCCCACGCTGATGTTGAATAGGTCGTGACGTAGACCGGATTCGCCGGGTCTGATACATCATACACCCGTACTCCACTCTCGCGCGCGGCAACGAATGCGTAGCCGTTGGCGAATTCGATATCCTTAGTATATCCCGGCGTATCGTGAGTAGGTCCGACCTTTGTTGGGATCGCCGGATTGGAAATATCGACCACCTCAAAACCGCTCCATCCGACCGTGACATAAGCATACTGGTCGATGAGCGACACCATAGTAGCTTCACTATGTGGTGAGGTGTATGATCCAACTAATGTTGGAGTTGTTGGATCAGTAATATTCAGGATGTAAAGTTGCTTCGCGCTAAGATCGGTGACGTAAGCAAAATCTCCTCGAATCTTGAGGTCACTAGCCGCCTTGTCCGTGTACTGGCCGACAAGTTCAATACCACCCTGCTCTTCTGTAGTGGTGATCGTGACATCCAGTGTACCGCTGTTGTTGTAGTAGCCAGTTAGGTCGTCATTGAAAGCCAAATACAGTGTGCCTGTTCCATGATCCTGGCCATTGAACGAGCACAAACTGCCGACAAGAAAGGGAGCGTTGTTCCCGGCTTTGCCAACAAGCCCACCGGATGAGAGGCCGGGGGCTAAGAATGCGCCAGGTGCAATACCGCCGGTACCCTCAGGTCCGTAACAGCTCCAGGGAGCTCCGCACCACTCTCCGGTCGCTTCGATGGTGACTGTCATCTCGGGAGTTATAGTTACGCCAGTGCTTTCCCACTGACTCTGGGCGCTGATTGTGACGTTTGTTGTTTGTCCCCACAGGCTTGATGAAATAACCATCAGCCCAATAACAAAGATCAGAAAAGACTTTTTCATGGTCTCCCCCTGTAGATATAAGGATTACTTTTGTTTTCTAAAGACATCAAAAAAGCCCGTGTTTTGAAAAACAACGGGCTATAGTAATCTATTGATTTGTTATCTTGAACTTGATTAACTTCTGGATCATCGGGTAAGCCCATATCTTCAACTCCAATTATGGTTCATTCTCAGGAGTGATAAACCAAGATGCATATTTCGCCAATAAATCATTTATACTCAAACTTTCATTCTTGTCAAGCCCTAAAACCCTTTATTGTCGCTGTTTTCCGGGTTTTTGTCCAAATCCTCGCTTTCAACTCCATTCTATAATAAATAATTACAATTTCTTCAATTTGCAGAAAAATATTTTCGACAACCGAAAAATATATAAATTTCAAAGCTTTACTACTACATGGGGGTAATAAATTAAGATCCAAAATGAAAATCGCCTATGAATTATTGGAATTTGAAGATCAATACAGGTTGCCTTTAGATCAAGGACTGAATAACTCAAATGTCAGTGGCTTATCTGAATCAAAGCTTATTGGAATGGGAACAGAATTATCTCAGAATTACACGCCACCATTGCAGCAGGATAACCCTCTTGGCCAATGAGCTCATGTCAAGAGTTGTGTAAATTGTTTTTTCAAGCAGCGTCCTTTTCGGT
>CAZLBP010000076.1:0-8449 GCA_964557855.1 uncultured Ignavibacteriales bacterium
TGGACTATCTGGTAATGGAGTATATCGAAGGTGAAACTCTTTCGGAACGCATTAAGCGCGGTCCGCTGCCGATCGAGGAAGTACTGCACATAGCCGGACAAGTAGCCGACGCGCTGGACAAGGCGCACGGCCAGGGCCTGATTCACCGCGACCTGAAACCGGCCAACGTGATGCTCACCCAGTCGGGCGCCAAATTGCTCGACTTCGGTCTGGCCAAGCTCCACATCACCAACGGGCAGGTCGACGGCGTCTCCGCCATTACGCAAACCACCCCTCTGACCGGCACCGGCACCGTGCTGGGTACGCTCCACTATATGTCACCGGAACAGCTGGAGGGGAAAGAAGCCGACACCCGCAGCGACATCTTCGCCTTCGGAGTATTGCTCTATGAAATGGTTACGGGGAAGCGCGCTTTTGACGGGGGCAGCCAGGCCGGCCTGATCGCCGCCATTCTGGAGCGCCAGCCGGTTTCGGTCTCTTCGGTTGTCCCCATGGTCCCACCGGCTCTGGAACGACTCATTAAGAAGTGCCTCAACAAGAATCCGGAGTCGCGATGGCAATCAGTCCGCGATCTGGCCGATGAACTGCGCTGGATCTCGCAATCCGGCTCCCAGGTCGGTCTGCCCGCCGCCGTCTCCGCCAAAAGGAAGTTTCGCTTCCGAGTCGCCTGGATCACCGCCGTTATACTCGGCCTGGCCGCTATCAGCTTGGCCGTTCTCTGGTTTACCAGACCCACTGCGGAGACGCCAGTCAGCCGCTTCAAAATCAGGACCGTGACCGATCTATCTGATGTGGTTTGGCCGCGGATCTCCCCGGACGGTAAACACATAGCGTTCCTCGCGACCAACGGCGAGGGTAAACGCATGATCTGGATCCGGCCCATGAATTCCCTGGAGGCGTTTCCTTTATCCGGCACCGAGGGAGCCGGTAGACCGTTTTGGTCACCCGACAGCAAATACCTGGCGTATGTCATGAACCGGGGACAGATGAAGAAAATCCCGGCAGCGGGCGGTCCGGCGCAGCTCATATGCGAGACCAACGGCGGCGCCGACGGTACCTGGGGCAGCAATAACATGATCATTTACGATGGCGGTCAGGGAGATTCCCTGCGCATGGTGCCCGCTTCCGGAGGTACTCCGATGGCCATCTCGAAGATCAAACGCGACGAAGGGGAGGTGATGCACGCCTGGCCCTGGTTTTTACCCGATGGTCGCCACTTCCTTTTCCTGGCCGAAATGGCCGATTCGGTGGGAGTCGAAGCCACTTACCTTTTGAAAGTCGGTTCTATAGATTCTGATGAAACGAAGACTCTTTTCCCGGTTGATGCGAGAGTCGAGTTTTGCCAAGACGGTTATCTCGTCTATTTCCGGGACAATATCCTCCTGGCTCGCAGATTCAATCCCGATTCCCGCGGTGTTCTTGGTGAGGGGGTACCCCTGACCGATGAGATCGGCGTCGGCGAAGCCGATCGGGCCGAGTTCGGCGTCTCGGATAACGGCACCCTTGTCTATCAAACGAACTCGGCCGAGGCCTTTCACCGACTGGTCTGGCTGGACCGCAATGGCGATGAACTCGGCCAAATCGGTGAACCGTCGGGATACGAAGACATGGACTTATCTTCCGATGAGTCCAAACTGGCCGTTGGGATGTGGGACGGCAAGCAGACGGATATCTGGGTCCATGACATCGAACGCAACGTGTCCACCCGTGTAACGTTTGAAGATACCGAAGACATTAGTCCTCAGTGGAGTAGCGACGGTAACTATGTTTACTTCTCCAGTAATGAAGGTGGTGTTTTCAGCATCTACAAAAAAGCCGCCAATGGGTTAGGCGTGGCGCAACTCCTCCACGGTGATGACTCCCTCCATACGGCCGGGAACTCGGTTTCAGGCAGCGGAGAATGGCTCTATGGTCCCAGTGTTCGTCAGAACTGGGATATAATGTGACTTAACCTGAACGACACCTCTCGTTTGGAAATGCTGGTTGCCACCCCGTACACGGAGAGATGTGCCCGTATCTCTCCGGACGACAACTACTTGGCATACCATTCAAACGAATCCGGTGACTATGAAGTCTATGTCCTTGAATTGAGAGAGGGCGGCAATCGCTGGCAGATCTCATCAGCCGGCGGCCTCTATCCGGAATGGAGTAAGGATGGCACCGAGTTGTATTTCTTCACTCCCGAATGGGATTTTGTCTCAGTGCCCA
This sequence comes from uncultured Ignavibacteriales bacterium, assembly GCA_964557855.1. Taxonomy (GTDB): domain Bacteria; phylum Zixibacteria; class MSB-5A5; order GN15; family FEB-12; genus JAJRZL01. Next base: position 2,209 of record CAZLBP010000076.1, read on the forward strand.
TATCTTTGGCAGGTCAATTCGGCATCGGTAAACCTGAAAAACTCTTCAACCGCCGGCTCAATACCAATGGTTATGGTCGCACTCGGTACGCGGTAACGAAGGACAAGCGTAAGTTCCTCATGAATGTCCCCATGGACAGATCCGGCGGCGGCGAATTCGTCGTTGTCCTCAACTGGCATAAGGAGCTGGAAGAAAAGTAGGGTTCTCTTTCCGCCCAAAGTGCCAACCTGATTGTCAACCACACATATAGGGCCACTCCCACACTTGGGCCGTCGTAATTCTCAATTATCCCAAATCCTCACCCCTAACAACCGAGTGCGCAGGCAGCCCGGCGTCGGCACGCATCTTGTACCCTCTTGTCTCAGGCATGAAGTGTTTCGAAAGGAGACAGCATGAGTACGAGAGGAAAAATCCTGTGGGCCGGCTGTGTCGTGGTCATAATCACTTGCACGGTGATCAATGCCACGCAGAAGGATATAGTTGGTGACGGACAGGCCCTGGCGACCGATCAGACCGACCCCAGAAACACGGCGTCGAATCTGGTGAAACTCTCACACTACATCGACCTGTGGCACGACGCTTACCTGAAGGAAGATCTTAGCAAAGCCTATGAGCAAAATGAATTGATACTGGATCTGCTTCGAACCGACCTGAAAGCAACGCTGGACTTCGTCGACAATATGAAATTGAAGCTGCAAAAAGCACGCGCCGATGAAAACTCTCCGGAAGGCATTGTCCGGAAACTCGAATCCGATGTCATGGAGCACTGGTACTGGTTCAAACTTAAGAAGCGGCTGCTGAGCAATCTCACACGAACGACGACTTTCAGCAACAAACTCCGCCTTCTCGGCGACTACAAATACGCCTTGCGACGCGAAATCGATATCGGCAAAATCGAGTTAGTGGAAGAACCGGTGAGGCAGGATCCCGATATCCCTGCCGATCCGAACAGATAGCGGTGGAATGTAGGTGACCCGCTGTCGAGGTGTGAACCGTGTTCAGAACAGCCGGAAATCAAAATAAGTGTGGGAGGTTCCATGGCGGCCAATATTAACTTTCATCCGGGCGCTGAAGAGCTATTCACGCAGTTTGACCTGGAATGGATAGGCAATACCAACAATACCATCTTAGGAATAGACCGAGAATTCCGCATCCTCCTGGTCAACCACGCGTACTTCCGGTTTGCTGCGGACAACGGCGGAGACAGGATTGTGACTGACTTCGGTCCGGGCGCGGATCTACTGACTGCCATCGGCGGGCCACAGAAACAGTTTTACAAAGCACTCCTGGCGGGTTGTTTTGAACGGACTGATCCCCTTTCACACGACTATGAGTGTTCCTCGAGTTCGGTCTATCGACTGCTGAAGATGTTTGTCTATCCCACGGTGAACAGAAACGCTCTGTTGCTGGATCACTCCCTGGTCGTGGAACAGCAGCAGGAATTGCCCATGACGTCGCAGCCGAAGGACAGTTATATAGATGAAGATGGAATCATGCACCAGTGCGGGCTCTGTCGCAGGGTCCGACACAATAATATGAAGCAATGGGACTGGCTCGAGGGAGCATTCGATTTCAGCAGCGTATCTCACGGATTGTGTGAATCATGCCTTACGAAGTATTACGCGATGATCGAGGAAGAGGTCTAAACGGTCATTAACAGACCGCCGGCTCTTGACGACAAAAGCACTCTCTTGGCCTGATCATTCGGGGTGAATCGCTGATCGATGAAGCAGTCTTGTTTTCTCTGTCCGGGACTGTGAGCCAAGCCGGACTGTTTCAACGGCCGGAATTTCTGCGTTGATTCGTTCATTTCTTCACGCCCCGCCGCGAATTTACAGTTAGCCTGCCATTAACTTCTTGCTTTTAGCAAAGTTATGACGTATTATTAGTAGCGAATCAGGTTTTGTTTGTTAGATGAATCAACTGTTTGATTTTTCACCGGCCCAGGTGAAGTTCCTCGGCGTTTTGGCCGCTACCGCACTTCTTATGAGCGCGTACATACTCGTTCGTACGTATGCCTTTCCGACCCCCTCCGCTTCCAGTTTCAACGTGCACATCGGAGAAGACCAGCAGTCGTTTGCAGGTATCTTTGTGGTGGATCCCAACCGCTCACCAGCTGACTCGCTGGAGCTCTTACCCGGTATCGGCAAGATCCTGGCGGATCGAATCGTTGAATACCGCCAGACGCGTCCGTTTGAATCGGAGATTGACATTATCAATGTACATGGGATCGGTCCCAAATTGTACGAACGCATAAGACCGTACCTGAAAATACGGAACTAACCAAATCCGGAGATATCTGAAATTGTTGACGTTTTCTGTTGGATTTCTACCCTGTCTGTGTTACATACTTTGCTATGAAATACGGTTTCAGTCTTCTATCAAAGGATGTGACTGCAGGATTGGACGATCAGAACGATTCACTCCGGTGACATAATCAGAGAGCCATCTTCACAGTATCGTGTCGAATAAGAGTAAAACAAAGAGAGCGGTCTACCCGGGGACTTTCGACCCCATCACCAACGGCCACATGTCGTTGATAGAACGAGCCACCCACCTTTTTGATGAAATCTATGTGGTGGTGGCGCAGAATGTCGGTAAAGACCCCATGTTCGATTTCGAGGAGCGGCTGGCCCTGATAGAAGAATCATTGAGCAAAAAGTCATATAATCACAACGTGAAGGTCATAGGTTTCGACGGTTTATTGGCCGACCTGGCCGTGGAGTTGAAGGCTAACGCCATTGTTCGCGGGCTGCGGGCCGTATCGGATTTCGAATACGAGTTTCAGATGGCGCTCATGAACAGGAAACTGGCGCGCGGGGTGGAAACAGTCTTCCTGATGCCGTCCCTGTCCTGGGTCTATCTGTCATCGACTATTGTCAAGGATGTCGCCCGACACGGTGGAGAAATCGCGGAACTCGTGCCGGAACCGGTGTTAAAAGCCTTTAAACGAAAGAAGATCATCCCTGTAAAATCACAATACGGACCTGAGTCTGGGTTAAGGTAAATAAGATTGAGCAATAAGAACAACACGGCCACCAACAAACAGAAACGGGAAGAGCAGAGAGAATCGGGAGCCGAGTCCACCGTCCAGATTCCCCTGGCCGAGCTGATTGAGAACCGGTATAAAAAGGCGCGCCTGCTACAGGAGAAGGGCGCCGACCCCTACCCGTATCGATATGAACGCAGCCATGCCGTCGGTGACATCCACAGCCGGTTTGAAACATTGGCCGAACAAAAGACGGTAGTCAGGGTCGCCGGGCGGATTATGCTTAAGCGCAAAATGGGCAAAGTGTTCTTCGCCGATCTGAGGGACAGCACTGACAAAATCCAGCTGTACGTCAAACTGGATAATGTCGGCAGAGAACAGTTCGACTTGTTCGATACGATTGACCTGGGCGATATCATGGGCTGCGAGGGCACGCTGTTCGTCACACGCATGGGGGAGCGGACCATTGCCGTTTCCGAATTCGAACTGCTCTGTAAGGCTTTGCACCCACTGCCGGACAAGCACTCCGGATTACAGGATATCGAGACTCGCTACCGGCGTCGTTACGCCGACCTGATTGTCAACCCGGACGTCAGGGATACATTCGTACAGCGCACCCGGATCGTCCAGGCCATCCGCGACTTCCTCAACGCGCGTGGCTTTCTCGAGGTGGAAACCCCGATCCTGCAGCCGATATACGGCGGCGGCAACGCCCTGCCCTTCAAGACACACCATTCCAAACTTGACATGACCATGTACCTGCGTATCGCTGACGAGCTGTATCTAAAACGGCTGGTAGTAGGCGGTTTCGACAAAGTCTGGGAGTTCTGCAAGGACTTCCGCAACGAAGGTATGGACCGGACGCATAATCCGGAATTCACAATGGTGGAGTTGTACTGGGCTTTTGCCGACTATCGAGATATAGCCGAGTTGACCGAGGATATGTTCCGTCATGTTGTTCACCGGACACACAACACGTATCGGATACCGTACGGGGAACATGAAATCGATTTCGAACCGAAATTCAAATGGCTGTCCATGCCTGAAGCCATCGCCGAACGGACCGATCTGTCCGTCTTACACATGTCGTATGAAGAGATCAAGGCCGCTGCCCGTGAGTTGGGCATCGCCGACGAAGGACTGATTAACTGGGGCAAATGCGTGGAAGCGATCTTTGAAGCCAAAGTCGAGCCGACCCTGATTCAACCGACGTTCATAGCCGATTACCCGCAGGAGATTTCACCCTTTGCCAAGAAACACCGTACCGATGACCGTCTGACTGAGCGGTTCGAGCTGTTCATCGTGGGCAGCGAGTTTGCCAACGCCTTCAGCGAACTCAATGACCCGGTCGATCAATTGCGGCGCTTTCTGCAACAGGGACGGGCGCTCGAAGCCGGCGACGCCGAAGCGCACCCGTTGGATGACGATTTCATCACGGCGCTCGCTTACGGCATGCCGCCCACCGGCGGCTTGGGGTTCGGTGTGGACCGCATGGTCATGTTATTGACGAACAAGCACACGATACGCGATGTCATCTTCTTCCCGCAAATGAAAGAGATGAAGGAAGGTTCCGTACCCATATCGAGTATACTGTCACAACTGATTGCCGATGAAGCCAAGGAATAACAATAACAAGGAATGGTATGACCGGGCGGCGTCAAAAACCGGCTGCGATTACGGGAGATCAATGATGTATGTGGGAGGACGGTGTATGGCATAAGTAAGCTGGAGGGGGCTGAGCTTGAATGAGATGAAAATGTTTTTTCAGGAGTTTTTGAACGATGAATATCTATGTAGGCAACCTGTCATTCCAGTCCACCGAGGACGAACTGCGTCAGTATTTCGAAGAATTCGGTGAAGTGTCGTCGGTGAAGATTGTCACTGACCGAGACACCGGCCGCTCCCGGGGTTTTGCATTCGTGGAGATGCCGGATGACGAGGCTGCTCAAAACGCCATTGCGCAAGCCAACGGCAAGGACCTAAACGGTCGTACACTGACAGTCAACGAAGCACGTCCTCGGGCCAACGACCGTGGTGGCGGCGGCGGGTACCGCAACCGTAATCGGTACTAACACAAACCGTCGATTACGACAATAACAACTTAATCCATATGAGCCGAAGCCAGTGCGGTTTCGGCTTCTTTTTTGGCGCGCGAACCAGTATTACTTCCCCCAAGTCCGTCACCGGGTGTGAGCTTCACTCAACTCTCACACACCTTACAAAACCCTAACGAAACATTCTCCGACATGCGTCGTACAACTCAGTACAAATTGAACGATACATGCCAATACCGGAGGCCGTATGAAAAGAGGTCGAAAACTATACGCGCTCGTGTTGACAGGAGCCGCATTCCTGATTGCCACGACGGTGTCCGCCGACAACTGGTTCACGAAATCATTCGGCAAGGGCATTGAAGGGTCCGGCGACCGAGTTACCGTCGAACGCCATATCACGGAGTCATTCAACAAGATACGCACCTACGGCGCCTTTGATCTCTACGTCACCGTCGGTGAAGAACAATCCCTCAAGATCACGTTCGATGACAACCTTATCGAGCTGATCGAAACCGACGTCCACGGGAAAACGCTGCGGATTGACACGGATAAGTCATATCACTCCAAACACGGCGGCCACATAGACATTACGGTGCCGGAGCTGACCTCTATATCATCCTACGGGTCCGGCGATATTGTGGTCGAAAACCTCAATTCCGATTTCTTCGAGTTCGACCTCAAGGGCTCTGGTGACATGACTGCCAAGGGCAATGTAGACGAGCTGGATATCAGCCTGGCCGGGTCGGGCGACATCGATACCCGCGACTTGCTGGCCCGAGAGGCGATTGTCGTCATTAAGGGATCGGGCGATATCAAGGTGCATGCTAAAGAGGACTTTGATGGAGCCATCTACGGCAGCGGCGATATCGACTGCTACGGCGACCCGAAACATGTCTCCAGGCACGTGGCCGGCACGGGCGACATTACCATGAAATAGCCACACACACAACCACATAACCGCCAATCCACTGCTCTTCCGAGCAATGGTGACACCACTCGGGCCGGTGATCGCACACCTATCACCGGCCTTTCCTTGTTTGGCCACTAGGTCCTGCGTTGAAAATTGATAATATTATACACAAAAAAACAGGTTGACAGAACAGCCGTTCCGATATATCTTCTCAGTGGATGTTTAAACAGAAGGAGTCGGCATGCCCGTGTCTCTGATTGCTCGGATGTTTTGGTTTTGCTGTTCGGG
>CAZLBP010000077.1:0-8389 GCA_964557855.1 uncultured Ignavibacteriales bacterium
GGCTCGTATGGCCCAGAATGCCCTGCAGGACAGCAGGGTTGCCGCCCTGCCGGATGTACCAGGTAGCAGCCGAGTGGCGCAGCAGGTGGGGGTGGAGCTTGATGTTGTGTTTTTGGCCGATTCTCTGGACTATCTTGTGACAGTGACGCTCTTTTACCGGATCACCGTTGCGCATGCAGATCAGGCAGTCACTAGGGCACTTGGATCGCCACTTGATTAGAAACTGATGCAGGGTTTTAACGGTCTTGATACCGAGCGGAACTCCATCCGCTCTTTGCGGCCCTTACCGAATACTTTGATGAGACGGTTGTCCAGTTGAATGTCGGCGATCTTGAGACCCAATAGCTCATTCTTTCGCAACATGCCATCCCAAAGCAGCAGGATCATTATCAGATTGCGATTGCCTTCAAAGGTTGAGCGGTCCATGGACTTCATGAGTCGCTGGACTGTCTCAGGTTCAACTACGGGCTTAACTCGCTTGGCTGTTTTCAGCAGCTTGATTCCAGTCATCGGGTTGTCGCTATCCCAGAGCTTTTCTTCACAAAGGAAGTTCCAGAATCGCTTGTAGGCCCGAATGCGACCGTTGATAGTCTCATCAGATACCTGGCCCTTCAGTGACATGATGTAGGTTTGGATTGTCTGTCGGTTCACCGACCCAAACGAGACTCCGGCTCTTTGCAGGTGAGAAAACAGACAGGCCAGGCGTTCAAAGTAGCACTCAAGAGACTTGTCGGTCAGGTTTCTGAGTTGGTTGTCCAGCTTGAAGGCTTGCAGGTACGGCTCAAATTCTGTACCTGCAAAAGTGGTCTCAACCTTGCGGATTTTGTTCATCACACAGTCGTTCATAATTGCCTCCAGTCAGCGGCCCTTTTGGCCAAAAAAGAGGTTTATGTATTGTGTGATTAGGCTTGTAACTGATTGTGTCCCTTTACTATAAGCTCCCCAAACGCAACCCTGTTCATAACCGTTCTCCATTCGGCTGTTGAGTCTTAAGTGATACTGTTCCAAGAACTTGTCACAAACAAGCTTCGTCTTCACAACGCTCACAGTATAACCCTGAAAGGAGAATCAATGAGGTAAGGAGAAAAAGCGCTTGACTAAGAAAGAGGGTGAAGGTAACTAACATTCAGGCCTGCGTCAGTTCGCTCCGGGGGTGGCGTCTTCCCTCGGAATGGGTGGTCGCCTTCGCTCGGAGTCACCCGGCGCATTCGTCGGAATATGCACTTCTCCGCTTCGTCCGACTAAATTGCTTGTCGGGCTCACTCAAACAGGGTCTTGTGCGGAGCCTTGAAGTCAAGGCAAAACGTGGACCAGGGTACACAGAGAGGACAACACTGCAAGAAAGCGTTTGCCATCAGACAAGTCATGTCTTAACTTTTGACCTCTTTAGTCCACCTTGTCTGATGACGTACAGCGTATTCAGGAGGTGGGAATAGCGTTTCATGGTCAACTATTTTGCTCGTCGGAGAAGACACGGAGGCTGGAATCTTGATACCTTTACTTGCTCATAAGCCAGGAATAGCGGGGGTGGCGACTATTTGAAATTGAGAAAGCGTTACGGAGGCCGGGTTGCCGCGTGACATGAAAATGAGGAGACAGTGTGGCGTCTGTTGTGCGGCATTATGAGGGAATCGGCTCCGTTGCCGTAATCGGCAACTATTTGCCCCGCCTGTGCGGTATTGCGACATTCACTACTGATCTTGTTGAAGCCTTGTCGGCAGAAGCGCCTGATATTAACTGCTGGGCTGTCGCCGTGAATGATAAACTCGAGGGGTATGCTTATCCTGGAAAAGTGCGATTCGTAGTTAACCAGAACAGACTGGCCGATTACAGTGTTGCAGCGGATTTTCTCAATATCGGTCAGACTGACATTGTCTGCGTGCAGCATGAATATGGAATTTTTGGCGGACCGGCTGGAAGCCATCTCTTGAAACTTCTCGGAGAGCTTCGCATGCCGATCGTGACAACGCTGCATACGGTATTGAGAGATCCCGCCCCGGAATATCGTGAAGTCATGCAGAAGCTGTCCGACCTGTCCGATAAACTGATCGTGATGAGTCGTAAGGCTTTCGACTTCCTCCGAGATGTCTATGCGGTTCCGGAGGAGAAGATTGCTTTTATCCATCATGGCATTCCAGATATGCCTTTCATTGATCCCAACTTCTACAAAGATAAGTTCGGTGTGGATGGCAAGAAGGTGCTTCTCACATTCGGCCTTCTCTCCCCCAATAAGGGTATTGAATATGTGCTGCAGGCGCTACCGTCCGTCACCAAAGAACATCCCGAAGTTACCTACATTATCCTTGGGGCAACACATCCGCACGTAATAAAACAGCATGGCGAGGAATACCGCATCAGCCTACAGCAACTCGTGCGCAAACTCAATATTAGCGATCATGTAGTTTTCCATAACCGGTTTGTCGAAATGAGAGAGTTGTGTGAATTCCTCGGTGCCGCTGATATTTATGTCACGCCCTATCTTGAAGAATGCCAGATTACATCCGGGACGCTTGCCTATGCCATGGGAACCGGCAAAGCAGTTATCTCAACCCCATACTGGTACGCGACCGAGATGCTTGCCGAAGGACGCGGAATAATCGTTCCATTCAAGGACCCTGATGCCATGGCGGATCATATTATCAACCTCCTTGCCAACGATGCGAACCTGCAGGCAATGCGCAAAAAAGCCTATACATTCTGTCGCGAGGCGATCTGGAAAGAGGTATCCCGTAGATATCTCGAAGTTCTCAGCGAGGTTCAGCTCAACCGTTCCCGGCACCCTCGCCCCCGACATTTGTATATCGAAAACATCAAGTCCATTACAAGCTTCGAGCTCCCGGAGATGAAGCTCGATTACTTGAAAAGCCTGACCGATGATGTTGGTATCTTGCAGCATGCCACCCATACTGTTCCGGATCGTGACCATGGCTACTGTACCGACGACAATGCCAGAGCGCTGATGGTTGCTGCTATGGGCCGGAAGTATCAGGATACAGGCAGCAAGTGTTTCGATTCGCTTAGCAGCCGGTATCTCAGCTTTCTGCTACATTCTTTCAGTGTCCAGTCAGGAAGGTTTCGCAATTTCATGAACTATCAACGGCAGTGGACTGAGGATGTTGGATCCGAGGATGCTCATGGCAGGGCGATTTGGGGCCTTGGCGAAGCTGTTACTTTTCTTGACAATCCCGGACAGATGGCAATGAGTACGACGCTCTTCAAAAAGGCGATGAAAGCTGTGGAGCACTTCGAATCACCCAGGGCTGTCGCTTATTCACTGGTGGGCATTCACGCCTACCTGCACAGATTCTCAGGCGACAGTGAAGTGCGCAGAATTCGGGAAATCATTGCAAACAGGCTTTTCGACCAATTCAAAAACAACGCAACTGAGAGCTGGCCATGGTCAGAAGACGCTTTAAACTATGCCAACGGAAAGCTATCACATGCCCTGATCCTATCCGGCCAATGGATGCAGCGAAGTGATATGACTGATATGGGACTCAGATCGCTCAGCTGGTTGCTTGCTATCCAGACCGAAGACAACCACTTTGTACCAATCGGCAGTTTCGGATGGTATGAGAAAGATGGTACAAAAGCCCGATTCGATCAGCAGCCCATTGAGGCTAATGCCATGATCGGAGCCTGTGTAGAAGCCTTTAATATCACTCAGGATAAGACCTGGATCGACAACGCGGTCATGTGTTTTAACTGGTTTCTTGGACACAACGACTTGAATACGCCGCTTTACGATCCGAAGACTGGCGGATGCCGTGACGGGCTGATGGCTGACGGCATCAACCAGAATGAAGGCGCCGAGTCGACGCTTGCGTGGTTGCTATCGCTTATGACTTTGCAGAAGCTCTATGCCGATGAGATTCTAAGACAACCATCGGTCCCAGTCAACCGCTTAGCGTAAGGATTAGCTATGCGCATTGCGATGCTCTCACCGATTGCTTGGCGCACGCCGCCGCGACACTACGGTCCGTGGGAGAGCGTCGTCTCCCAATTGACCGAAGGGTTGGTATCGCGCGGCTATGATGTTACGCTCTTCGCAACTGGCGATTCGGAAACAAGCGGCAAGCTGCGTGCCGTTTGCGCGCGGGGCTATGAAGAAGACCATTCCATTATGTCAAAAGTATGGGAGTGCCTGCACATTTCGGAACTCTTTGAGCATGCCGAAGAGTTTGACATTATCCATAATAATTTCGACTTCCTGCCCTTAACCTATACTGGCCTTGTCACCATCCCGGTCGTGACTACCATTCACGGCTTTTCGTCGCCCGGGATTCTACCTGTTTACGAAAAATACAACGGCAAAGTGTTCTATGTATCCATCAGCGACGCCGATCGGTCGCCAGATCTTGACTACATCAAGACAATACATCACGGTATAGACGTAAACCAGTTTGATTTTCAGCCTGATCCGGACGATTATTTGCTCTTTTTCGGGCGCATTCACCATGACAAGGGCGCCAAAGAAGCCCTTGAGATTGCCAGGGTTTGCAGCAAAAAGTTGATCTTGGCGGGAATCATCCAGGATGATGCCTACTATCACCAGCACATCGAACCGCACCTGGACAACAACAATGTTCTTTATGTCGGTAGCGCCGGACCGGTTCAGCGCAACCAGCTTCTTGGTAAGGCAACCGCGCTTCTGCATCCCATCAATTTCAACGAGCCTTTCGGCCTGTCTGTCATAGAATCTATGGCTTGCGGTACTCCGGTGATCGCTTTCAACAAGGGAAGCATGCCAGAACTTATAGAGAACGGCAAGAGTGGTCTTCTCGTGAATACAGTGAATGAGGCAATAGACGCTGTCGCACATATAAGAGATATTGACCGGGCATGCTGCCGTCGTCGCGTCGAACAGTATTTCACGACCGGTCACATGGTTGAAGAGTATATTCAGGTCTACGAGACGATTGTCGAAAAGATGAAAAAAGAGGAACATCGGCACTGACTATGACTATTCATGATCCCATTGTAAAGCGCTACGATAAGAACCCTATTCTCACAAAGGAAGATGTCCCCTATCCGGTAGCCACGGTGCATAATGCTGGCATAGTCAAACATGACGACCGCTACGTAATGCTATTCAGATCGCACGGCAATAACGGGCGCTCCATCATTGGCAGGGCTGACAGCGAGGATGGTTTCTCCTTCACGGTTCATCCCAAACCCTTTGTCACACCGGCAACGGACAGTATATTCGCGGATTATGAAGAGTACGGAGTCGAGGACCTCAGGATCTGTCCCGTAGAGGACGACTACCTGCTCACCTACAGCGCGTATTCACGTCACGGCGTTCGGATTGCTCTTGCGCGTACCAAGGATTTCGAAAAAGTCGAACGCATCGCGCTTATAACCCAGGCCGACCTTCGTAACGTCGTCATTTTCCCCACGAAGTTCGGTGGCCGGTATACGCGTCTTGACCGGCCGCATTCGGAGATTTCACCCTGGTCTATCTGGGTTTCCTATTCCCCCGACTTGGTTCACTGGGGCGATTCGCGGGTGATCATGAAGCCGGTTCCTTACCACTGGGATGAGATGAAAATCGGTCCTGGTGCACCACCCTTCAGAACCGACAAAGGCTGGTTGCATATTTACCATGGAGTCTTTAAAACTATGGCTGGCGCTGTGTATCGCCTTGGTGTGGCCCTGCACGATCTTAATGATCCGGCGAAAATCGTCGGCGTTTCCGATCAGTGGATACTGCAGCCTGAAGCCCCTTGGGAGGTGAGCGGCTACGTGCCTAATGTTGTTTTTACGTGCGGAGCTGTTCCTGAAGACGACGGTACGGTGAAAATATACTGGGGCGGCGCTGATACCGTAATGTGCGTCGGCACGGCAGTGATAGATGACCTTGTACAGTTATGTCTTATGAATACCAGGTCAGCATTGTAAAAAAGTAAAGGGACATTCCTGAATTGGAACATTCATCAAGAAATCATGTTTGACGACCGAGAAAGTACTATGCATCCAAAAATCAAACGCAAAAAGAACAAAATCCTGGGAGACTCCTCACGCGTGATTGCCAGGCTTCATATACCCGACAGCGCGTATCGCATACCTAAGATCATTCAACGCATAGTTGACTTGCCGGACAAAACAGCCGGAGATTTGCTTGAAGAAATCATGCTTGATTTTTCCGAACGGCACAGAGACATCAAACGCGTTTTCGAGCGTCACTTCAATAAGGTAAGCGGCCATCTTCCGCGGAATACCTTACTCAGCGAGACCAAAAAGGCTCTTATCGGAGCCTATTTTACCATGGAGTACTCCAATGAGTCGGCTGCCCTCTTTAACCCTTCTATTGTTCCCCACCCTGATCAGAGCAAACTTGACAAAGGCAGCTTGCGCTTCATCATGAGCCTGCGGGCAACCGGCGAAGGTCATGTTTCTTCTCTTGTATTTCGTAGCGGTCGTCTTGACCAGGACAATACGATTCTCTTTGACCCCATTAGCCATTATGTAGAAACACCGGATCCCCACGTAGACGCGGTTTACGATCGGCATCTTTTCCGGCTGAAGCTCGGCGAAATGGACACCTGCAATGAGATAACAGCATACCTGCTTGATCACCTGCCGGAATTTTTCACCTACAATGAACTAAGGGAAAAGATTGGAGCGCTAACCTCGCAGCCCGTTTTCTCTGAGGCGCGCCAAAACGAGACCTTCGAGATCATGCACTGGCTTGCAAACTCCAATTATGAGATGAGTTTCCGACCCGATCACCTGATTTCCGAACGGGCGATCTTTCCCGTTTCGGAAAACGAAAGCAGAGGCATTGAAGACGCTCGGTTAGTGCGGTTCATTGATGACAACGGTGAGGTTACCTATTATGCAACCTATACGGCCTATAACGGCTTTAATATCCTCCCGCAGCTAATTGAGACAAAGGACTTCATCAAGTTTAACGTCTTGACCCTCAACGGCAAGGCGGTACGGAACAAGGGCATGGCTCTTTTCCCGCGCAAGATTGATGATCGCTACGTTATGCTCGCGCGCCAGGACGGAGAAAACAATCACATCATGTTTTCGGACAATATCCACTTTTGGCAGGAATCCACAATCATACAGGAACCAACACACCCCTGGGAATTCATTCAGATCGGCAACTGCGGTTCGCCCCTGGAAACTGATGAAGGATGGATCGTACTCACCCACGGTGTCGGGCCCATGCGTGAGTACTGCATTGGCGCCATACTGCTTGATCTTGACAACCCTGCGAGACTCATCGCGCGCCTGGATGAGCCGTTACTGGCGCCGCGTGAGGAAGAGCGTGAGGGATATGTCCCCAATGTCGTTTATACCTGCGGTGCTATCATCCATAACAACGAGCTGGTTATTCCCTATGCCATGTCTGACGTCACGTCTGGCATAGCAACCATTGGAGTGAGTGATTTAATCAACAGCATGCGCGCGCTGGCGGATTAATTGTGGCTTGTGATCTCACCCTCGTCCAGTGAAGTGGCCGGCGTCCGCTCCTCTTCGGAAACGCCAAGCATGGTCATAGCTAATGTTCCAATTACGTGGGGAGATGCTGTCCCGCTCAGTCCAATGACTTAGATATTATCGTAGAGTACACAGTCAGCGTATGACGTGCTTGAAATTGTCAGAGTTACAGGTTGTCCCTTACAAAAACTACATCTCCGATTCCGAGCGATTCCGCCACCCCCCTGAGAGCAGAGTTTGACGCGGGATGATCAGCAGGGCGGGTATTTAGTGTTTTCCCGGCAGAGAAGCGAAGAGCCGAGGAGGTACGGATGCCCGCGGAGCGATTATCGATGCGTAAGATCAAGGAAGTATTGCGGTTAAAGTACGATTGCGGACTGAGCAACCAGGCGCGATCAGCAACAATTGGAATTCCTGTTTGGGCTTAATTGTCGCCGGAATGTGAGACGATAGCCTAAGGAGCCGTGCGTCCGCAGGCTGTGATAGTGTATTCGCCAACATTCAACACCGTGAGCCTCTGCTCACCCGCCAAGCAACCAGAAACCGCACACAACTCCCCCAGGATTCTCCAGTTATCCATCACAAATCGCGCCGATAGGCCTCCAGAATCAACGATCTGCGACCGAGCCGACTCTGGGTATGCCTACACCTGAGATCGTCGAATTTTGACCCCGTTTCGTGACCTGGACGCCGAGTGCGGACAGTATGGGAAACTGGTCGAGGGTCTGGTTCGATTGGGAGATTTGTGTCTCTCCTTATCGGACAGCCGGTGCGAAGAGTGCTGCTCACGATGTGATTTTTCCCGGAAAAGAGTATACAAATGAAGAGATATTAGCACTTCAGAACGAGCATAGATTTGATGGTTGGCTCTTCATCTTGCCTACTAGTTCGGGCATCTCCGAATCCTATGTCCCAGAAACTCAAACCACAAAAACCA
>CAZLBP010000078.1:0-7177 GCA_964557855.1 uncultured Ignavibacteriales bacterium
TAATCATAAAAACAAAGGACAGCCTCGAAAAACTGCCCTTTGTCATCAGTCTGACCCGCCTCAGGGGCGGGTTTCGTGTTTTTAGGGAGAGAGCAAGTTGCTTTAAATAAACTCCCACTCAAGTACGGTAAAGGGTTTTTACAACCACTTTTCGTGTTTTGTCTTCGCTGCCATCTTTCGATGGGTCACGGCGTCGACGCAACGAGTAAGAGGCGACCTTCATAGGTCTAGTGTTAGAGATTTTTAAAGGTCTTCTCTCTCTCCCTCGTTTTCTTTCGTACTATATAATACGCGGTTATTGCCAAATCGCAACATAATTTTTCGAACTGTTGCCTTAGCGACGTTTGTTCTGTATGTTCCCCATCAACTTAGCGGAAAGAAGTTGTCATGATCCGTGCCGTAGGCATCGATATCGTTGAAATCGCCAGAATCCGAAAAGACATTGACCGGTATGGCGAACGCTTCATCCAACGCATTCTGGGCCCCGATGAGGCTGAATTGATAAATAAGCGAGCAGATCGGGAGATCTTTCTGGCCGGCCGATTCGCCGCCAAAGAAGCCCTTGTCAAGGCGCTGGTCGATACACTGGAGGACAGACCGCTGCTCGCGCACCTGCAGATAGTGAACAACGCCAGCGGCCGGCCTATATTCAAAGCTCCGAATCATCTTGAAGAAAATCTCGAAAAGTGCAAAATCCACATATCCATCAGCCACGAAAGGAACTATGCCGTGGCTGTAGCCATAGTCGAGGAGGTATCCACATGAATCAGGAAGAGGTAGTGCGTCTGTTCGAGGAATCGGGAGCGCTCCTGACCGGACACTTCAAACTAACATCGGGCCGTCACTCCGACGTCTACTACGAGAAATTCACGCTTCTTAAGAACCCGGTTGTCTGCACCAGACTTTGCGAGGAACTGGCCAACAGACTTCGAGACGACAATATCGAAACGATAGTCGGACCCACCACCGGCGGCATTATTCTGGCCTATGACATCGCCCGTTATCTCGGCGTGGAATCGATATACGCCGAGCCCGGCGAAACCGGCCGCATCTTCAAACGCGGCTTCTCGTTAACCAAAGGACGGCGTGTGGCGATTGTCGATGATGTCCTGACCACCGGTCGTTCGGTCCGAGAGGTAATCGACTTGGTAAATTCGTACGAAGCGGAGATAGTCAAAATCGGGCTCATGGTGGACAGGTCAAACGGTGAAATCACGTTCGGATATCCCCTGACACCGCTGGCGACTGTCGAGGCCATTTCCTGGGAACCGTCCGAGTGCCCGCTGTGCGCCAGAGGGGAGCCGATCACTCAGCGCGGCAGCCGGGTGTTCCAATCCTGACCGCTCCGTGTCCAACAACCATGCCCTCGTGATCGGCGGCACCGGCATGCTGTCGGACCTTTGCCTGCATCTGGGCCGACAGTATCGGATCGTTTCCGTAGTGGCTCGCGGCAGCGAGGGGCTGCAGAGTCTGAAAACCCGAGCCGGCGCCAACAACATTAAACCGAATCCGATCCACGTCGACTATCGCGACAACACCAGACTCCGAGCACTGCTGGATTCTGCCGTTCACATGTACGGTCCGGTCAGTCTGTGCGTGAGCTGGATACACTCATCGGCGCCACAAGCAACCAGGATCGTGGCCGAAACGATCAACACCGGCCCGGATATATGTCGGTATTACGATCTACTGTCCAGTACCGCCGCCGATCCTTCGAAGGACCCCACTCGGAGAAATGGTAAATTCACCAAACTTGACTTTGTGTCCTACCACTCGATCGTACTCGGCTTCATTGTCGAAGACGATAATTCACGCTGGCTAACGCACGATGAAATCACCGAGGGTATCGTCCGCGCCATCGACTGCAACGCCCGGGAAACAGTCATCGGCACCGTGACACCCTGGGAGCGGCGGCCACAGAAGTAGGTTGGAACCCCCACGGTTTCGACTGCTTTTGTCTGTTGCAGGATGATGGTAGGCCAAGTCCTTTACGGACCTGAGGTCGGAAGTCAGGACCGAAAGAGTCCTGACCTGCTTCTGCCAGGTTAGCTTGCGAATTGAACAGGCAGGCAGGAATCCATCCTCCTCATTCCCGGGTGCAACCTGGAAACGAGGAATCACGTCAGATTTGGAGGGGTTGTCCCAAAGGTGATGTTCGGTCGATTTTTGAATCGCGTAGAGGCGGGGCTCGTCCCCGCCGATCCTGTAAGTCGGTGCGGCGCAAGGGCGCATCCTGCGCGAGGAAAGGGCGATTGGCAAATAACCTTGCTGATTTGCTGCTTGTGGGACAGCCCCTGGACATTTGCCGGTCACAGACACGCGTGAGTAACTGCCCCAATGTGACTCCCGCAGGCAACGTTTACCTGGCACACCCTCACAAACCATTGCACTAGACCGACCTTCCGCGCGTCTCTCACAGGAATCAATGAATAGTGTCCGCGGCGGAAACCTAATCTAAACGGGAAACTAATATACCCGGAATTATCGGTTAGGATTGTTGACTTCTGTTGTATATTGGGAGAGCGGATCGCGGATGACAACCGTTGACACTTGGAGAATCGTGAGACGTACTAAGACAAAGACTCGCTGCCTGATCTTTCCATTGGTCACGTTCCTGATTCTGGGAGCAGCCTTTGCCGTTCCGTCACCGGCTGCTGAGACCTCTGAACCGAGAAGCAATCCCGACGAAAGCGAGGGTTCACTTGAAGGGTTGGTCCTAGACAAAGAAACCGGCCTCCCGGTCAGCGGCGCCAGAGTCTCTATCCTCGGTATCGAAAGAATCACGTCCACCGACACTACCGGGCTGTTCAGCTTCGAAAACTTGATACCCGACGAATACACCGTTCACATAACTTCTCTTGGGTACCGCCCTCTTCGCCGACCGGACATACGGGTCGCGCCGAACAAGTCTGTCAGGATCGAAATCGCTTTGGCCGTATTGCCGGTTCCCGGCAAGAGCATCATCGTCACGGGCCGGAACTTCGATCGCCTGCAAAGCACCAGTCTCAGCACGGTTGTGCTGAGCCGGGAAAACATCCGACAGTCCCCCGGTACACTGGGTGACGTAAATCGCGCCCTGTCATCGACGGCCGGCCTGGCCCGGATCGACGACCGGTACAACAGCCTGATTGTACGCGGCGGTTCGCCGATCGAAAACGGCCTGTACATAGACAACATCGAGGTCTCGAATATCAGCCACTTCCCCTCCCAGGGAACATCCAGCGGTCCTTTGGGAATCCTGCGCACCAATCTCGTGGACAATATTACTTTTCACACCGGTGGGTTCCCGGTCGAATACGGCAACAAGCTGTCGTCGGTAATGGACATCGATCTTCAGGAAGGCAGCCGGGATCGCCTTCACGCTCAAGCCTCGCTCGATTTCGCCGGAGCCGGGTTTACCCTTCACGGACCGATGAACAAGGGGCGGGGTTCCTGGCTGCTTTCGGCCCGCAAGGGCTTCCTGGATATTCTTCTGGATGCTCTTGATGTTGATGCCAGACCCAATTACACCGATATCGAAAGCAGAATCGTCTATGATATCGACTCTTCTCTCCAATTCTCAGTCCTGACCATCACCGGGTTCGGCAATCTCGGACTGGGCGCCGAGGGATCCAGGCGGGCCGGAATTTCTTACCACGGGGACATGGACTACGCCACCACTACAGTGGGCACCAATTGGCGATATCTCTGGGGTCGTTCGGCGTCACAGGTGTCGGTCTCTTACAGTCGCGTCCAGTGGTTGAACGATAATAAGTTCGTTGATTCCGATATCGCGCTGTTCGAGAATCAATCGACCGAGCGAATCCTGACTCTGCGCAGCATCAACAATGTCTTCGTTACCGACCGTTTCTCCTTTCGGTTCGGGGCCGACTTCAGAAACTCGGATATAGACTACGATTACTATTTGGGAGACTTCATTGGTCAGGACGGCTATCGCACAGATGAAGTTACGGTCGATGAGTTTATCTCCACAATAGATGTCGGCGCGTTCGGCAGCCTGACCTGGCATCCGTTTCCGGCATGGACCACTACCGTCGGAACTCGCTTCGATAATTCCGGCTATTCCGGCCGGAGTTATATCTCGCCCCGACTCAGCATCAGGTATCGGATCAACACCGGCTCCATGGTTTACGCTGCTGTAGGTGTCTATCGCCAATCACTGCCGTTTGCCATTCGTCTCCAGACTCCTGAAGCGTCCGGTCTGGGCGATCCGCGTGCCGATCACGTGATTGTGGGTTTGAATATGTTCGTGGCCCGGGATGCCCGCCTGCAAATCGAGCTCTATAATAAAGAGTATTCCCATCTGCCGGTGGATTCCGCTCGTCCGACGACTTTTCTCCTGGACGAATTGATCCTCAACTATGGCTTCTTCTCCGGACATGACGCTTTCACAAACAATGGTACGGCGTATTCTCGTGGCATTGAGGTGACCGCGGACTGGGACGTCCTCCCTAACCTGAATATACAGTCGGGGTTGTCGGTATACTCTGCCAAATATATCGACTGGGAAGGCAAATGGCGGCATCGTGTAAGCGACAACCGCTACACGTTCAATTCCGCCGTTGCATATGCTCCAAACCGTCTCTGGTCCTTTGCGGCCAGTCTACAACTCGGTGGTGGCGTCCCGTACACACCCTACGACCTCGAGCAGTCCAGCCGGTATAACGATCCGGTCTATGATCACGCACGCACCAATGAATTGCGCACCCCGGACTACCAGTCTCTGAGCCTTCGCTGCGAACGGAGATTCCAGTTCCAATCGTCTGTTTTGACCACCTACCTGGAAATCTGGAACGTGCTCAATCGCCGCAATATCGTTGGCTACTACTGGGATGAGTCGACCAGCTCGGTCATTGGCGTTCAGCAGATTCCCTTTCTCCCCGTCTTCGGTCTGGAATTTCGATTCTGATTGTTGACTCACATAACGCAATTGCTCATCTTCAATTCATAAGCACTCCATGCCGTCGACTCGGAGCAGTCGACCAAGTCACGACAATAAAGGGAGAGATTATGCCGTACAAGCTCAGCCGATGCATCTCTGTGCAGGGGGATCGCGAAGGAATGGTTCGATTCTATGGAAAGGTACTCGGATTAAGAAGAGCCGACTCTGCCGGTTCGCAAGCCGAGTTCTCCGGCGATGCGCTGCGTATGTTCGTCGACGACCACGATGGCCCCAGAGTGGTGCTGGAGCTCATTGTTCCGAATCTGGAGCAGGCTCAGGCGGAACTTTTGGCCGCGGGCTGTAGGATCATTCGCTGGGAAGGCCGAGGCAAGGATTGTTACATACGCGATCCTTTCGGTATTGTTTTCAATATCTGGGAGAACCAGAGTGAGTTTGCCTGATCGCTCACCATCGCATTGAAACTTTGCATGTTTCCGTCAATCAGTAAGTTAACCGACCTCTCACCCTGTGTCTGACTACAAGAAGTCACTCCTGGCGCTGCTGGCTTTCCTGCTCCTGCTGCAATCGGCAGCGATCCTCATCGCCGATCTCAATCGTCCCCCCTGGGGTGATGAACGTTACTTCGTCGAAACCATACGCTGCTTCGGTCGGGAGATCAGTATTGATACCATCAGTCACTATGACCAGATGTCCGGTCCTCTGCCGTTTGTGCTGTATGCCCTCTGGGGACGTCTGGTCGGATTCGAATTATACACTCTCCGACTGCTCTCTATCCTGATTGCATTGATTTCCTACCTCCTGTTTCACCGCATCCTGTTTACAATGTTCGGCAAGCCGGCCATTCCTTTTTGGGCCTCAGCCTTTCTGGCGATGCACCCCTACATGTTGGGCTTTTCCATATTCGTGTTCACCGACGGACTGATGATCCTGGGTTTACTCGTTGTCTGGTATGCGGTGACACGGCGAAATCCGTGGTTGCTCTTTCTCGGGACCGCCGCCGCCCTCTTGTCACGCCAATACGCCATCTCGTTCGTTATGGCCATGTCCGGATTTTATGCTCTGCAGGCGTTCATGCGGAAAACCCCGCGATCGGTGCCGATGCTGACGGCGTCGATCCTGGCGGTGGTGCCTCTCGGCACGCTCTTTCTGCTTTGGAACGGTTTCAGCCCGATCAATGAGAAGACTGACTTATACATGCTCAGCGGCCTCGCCTTTCATCCTTCGGCGCTGACGCTTTATGTCTCGCTGTTCGTTGTCTACCTCTGGCCGGTGGTTCTCTTGCGATTCCGAAGCATCTACCGCAATAAGCAGCTCCTGCTCGGCTGCTTTGTCTTAAGCTGGGTCTATTGGCTGATACCGGTCGAGCCTTCCCCGTTTGCTGTTGACATCAATGTCCACACTGTCGGGCTGTTTCACAGACTACTCGTCCGGATAGTAGCTGCCCCATGGTTCTCTCAAGCCGTCTTTTATCTCGCCTTTGCTTTGGGGCTGCCGCTGGTCATCGTTGTTCTATGGGACACCTGCGAAAGACTGCGCAGCCGTGAGCCGGACTTGCTGCTTCTGCTCAACTTCATGATTATTCTCTTCCTGGTCGTGATGCCGTTCTCGTACCTCACGTGGGAGAAATATCTCGTACCCCTGCTGCCGTTCGCCATCCTCAGGCTGCTTCTGATGAGAAGATCACCGCCCGGCATCCCTGCAACCAATCAGGATTGAAAATTGAATCTCCAATTCCACCGGGACGAACACGGCGCCGAACCGTGGTGAGCAGACTTGACGGGTGAGCAAAGTCGAAGGGTCAAGAAAGGTAACCGTTCCGTGGCGCGGCAGTATTTGCGGTAATCCGTGAATTATCCGACCCGGATTAGCGCTCTTTTTCTCTTGTTTTTGGATCGAATAGACCTATATTACCAGTTAAAACTACCGACTCCGGTTTCCGAAACCGGCTCGATAATTATCGGAGAAATACATGCCATTAAGTCCGGGCCAAAAGCTGGGCCCTTACCAGGTGATCGAAAAAGCTGGCGCCGGCGGAATGGGCGAGGTCTTCAAGGCCAGGGATACGCGCCTTGAACGCTTGGTCGCGATCAAGGTCCTGCCACCTACCATTGCCGTCAACGCCGAATTGAAACAACGCTTCGAGCGCGAGGCCAAGACCATTTCCAGTCTCAACCATCCCAATATCTGTACACTGCACGATATTGGTCATGAAGAAAATTTGGACTATCTGGTAATGGAGTATATCGAAGGTGAAACTCTTTCGGAACGCATTAA
>CAZLBP010000079.1:0-5658 GCA_964557855.1 uncultured Ignavibacteriales bacterium
GATTGTTGGGGATGGAGTCCCCCTGAAAAGAACCGCCCGGGCCGGGCTGATGACTCCTACCGCGCAGACCTGTGCGGCGGTAGGCTCAGATGGTCCGAAAATGATCCCGCTGCCAGGCGGGCCTTTTTATGCCTGAAATTCGGTCCGGAAGATGATTTATGAAAGGAGGACTCCATAATGGAAGACATCTTCACAATCGCCACTCTTTGGTTTGGGTTGGCTGTCATATCTGCCGTGATTACCTATCACATGCGCGTATCCATCGCCCTTGTCGAGATTTGTGTGGGTGTGGCTGTGGCCGCTGTCGCCGGCTATTACGGTAAGTTTAATTCCTTGGGATCTAATTCCGAATGGCTCCGCTTCCTCGCGGCCTCTGGGGCCGTGCTGCTGACTTTTCTGGCCGGAGCCGAACTCGAACCCGAAGTGATTCGAAGCAAGTTGAAGGAAGTCACAATCGTGGGACTGGTGGGATTCTTTGCGCCGTTTTTGGGATGTGCGGCGATTGCCCGGTATCTTCTTGCGTGGGATATGCAGGCGAGTCTTCTTTGTGGGGTTGCCCTTTCGACCACATCGATGGCAGTCGTATATGCCGTCATGCTGGAGACGGGGTTTAACAGAACTGAATTCGGAAAGGGAATTCTGGGCGCCTGCTTTTTCAATGATCTCGGAACCGTCATCGCATTGGGGCTTCTGTTTGCTCCGTTTACGTACAAGACGATCATTTTTGTGGTGGCTACGGCGTTTATGCTGATAATGCTGCCCGCATTGAGCAGGTGGCTGACACGTAAATATGCCCATCGAACGGCTGCGATAAGAACGAAATGGGTTATCCTTGTGCTTTTTGGGTTGGGAGCCCTGGCGCTTTGGTCCGGTAGTGAGGCGGTGCTTCCGGCGTACCTGATCGGCATGGTCCTGGCTGAGTTCTCCAACGGTGACGTTATGTGGGTCCGCCGCCTCAGGACCCTCGTAGTCGGATTTTTGACACCATTCTACTTTCTTCGGGCGGGGACCTTCGTGTCTCTGCCGGCTCTGATTGCTGCTCCATTGGTCTTCCTGTTATTGTTCGCAGTCAAAGTCATCTCGAAGATATTCGGTCTGTATCCGGTCGTTGGTCGTTTCCGCCGTAGGAGGGACGAGCGATGGTACTACACTCTGATGATGTCGACCGGACTTACCTTTGGCACTATATCAGCATTGTACGGTCTGTCCCACAATATCGTGAGTCAGGGTCAGTATTCGTTCCTTGTTGCAGTGGTTATAGCAAGTGCCGTCATTCCAACCCTCATCGCAGGCATTGCCTTCCTGCCGAAGCATTTGCTGTCAAAGCCGGAGGATGTGGAGCGACCAACAAAGAGGGAAAGCGGCTTGGGGACGGAAGGATAAATGCAGAAGCGGATAAACTATGGTCGATGCAAACAGATGTTTTTCTTGTAAAGCACATTCTATTAACAATTCAGAAAGATGATCCCAATATCGCTCTCTCAGACTTTTGTTGCCATTAACTTTGGGATCATACCCGCATACCAAGTCAGACTGGTACCTGCCAGAAGAGACCATTTTGGGGCTCTCGTTTGGTTCACACCTTGCACTTCTGCACCTCGATCTCGCCGTCGGCAAAGTACTTTTTTCGGAAGAAAAGGGCGACATTGACCAGTCCAATCAATACCGGAACCTCAACCAACGGGCCGATCACCGCCGCAAATGCTACACCGGAGTTAATGCCAAAGACCGCGACGGCGACGGCAATGGCCAGTTCGAAGTTGTTTGATGCCGCTGTGAAACTGAGAGTTGTAGCTTTCGCATAGTCGGCTTTGGCCTTTTTGCTCATGAAGAAACTGACCAGGAACATGACAACAAAGTAGATCAACAGCGGAATCGCGATGCGAACCACGTCCATCGGGATTTTCACTATCAGTCCGCCCTTTAGTGAGAACATTACCAGGATCGTGAACAACAGGGCTATGAGCGTGATAGGACTGATTCTCGGCACAAATTCGCGGTGGTACCAATCCTTTCCCTTAGCCTTGACCAGAATCAACCTCGTCAATATTCCGGCGATAAAGGGAATGCCCAGGTAAATAAAGACACTCTCGGCAATTTGGCCGATTGTAACAGGGACTACTGTTCCTTCAAGACCAAACAACGGCGGCAACTTCGTCACAAATATCCAGGTGAAAACCGAATAGAAAATAACCTGAAATACGGAATTGAAGGCTACCAGACCGGCTGCATACTCGGAGTCTCCTCCGGCCAAATCATTCCATACAATAACCATCGCGATACATCGCGCCAAACCAATCATGATCAAGCCGACCATATATTCTGGATATCCGGAAAGGAATACGACGGCCAAAACGAACATCAGGATTGGACCAATAACCCAGTTCTGGACCAGACTCAAAAGTAGGATTTTGTAATTGCGAAAAACGCGTCCCATCTCCTCATAACGGACCTTAGCCAGGGGCGGGTACATCATCAGAATCAGACCGATGGCGATAGGGATGTTGGTCGTTCCTACCGAGAATGTGTCCCAAAACCCGGCAACGCCAGGGGAGAAATGACCCCAGGCAACGCCGATTGCCATGACTGCGAAGATCCAAACCGTAAGATAGCGGTCCAGAAAACCAAGTCTTTTGACAACTGATCCATCTGCTGTCATATGATCATATCCCTTTCTGTCGATTTTAGGATTCAGGCACTCTCGGCAGTATCAGCCAGCGACTTGAGCCAGTCCTGTATCTTCTTGTCAATCTGATCCCGAACCTCACGGAATTTGGCGACTGTTGCATCCTCGGTTCCCTCAAACGCCGCCGGATCTTCAAAAGGCCAGGAGAGTTTTTCAAGGGCAAACGGGTAGATGCTTGGGCAGTTCTCCTCGGCGTCCCGGCAGACAAAGATAGCGTGCTTGAACGATTGTTTGCCCAGCACCGTATCTACTCCTTTCGACTGCTGTCCGGAGATGTCTATTCCAATCTCATCCATGACTCTCACCGCCAGAGGATGAACCGGTCGCGGATCAAGCCCGGCGCTGAAGACGTCAAGTCGTTCCCCGGCATACTTGCGGAGGAATCCTTCAGCCATCTGGCTCCGACAGGAATTACCGGTACAAAGAAACAGCACGTTCTGTTTCACGGTTTCCTCGCTGTAATGTTCAGACTCGTCACGAAATCACTTGGTTTAGTTCCCGGCGGAAGCTTGCCGGCTATCTCCTTATAGAGCGGGTCTGACCACTCGCTCATGCTGTCAATATAGGCAGACTTCGCGTCAAAAACCGTGTCGACCAATCCTGCCGCGTTGATCATCTTCTCCGTTTCCTTTACCGGAACTGCTCCGGCGATGCAGCCCACCAGGGCTGTTATGGACTCGCGAACCGCCTCGGGCAACGGCTTCAAAAGCGCCAGATCAGATACTGCCACGCGACCACCCGGTTTGAGCACCCGGAAAATCTCTGTCCAGACCTGTTGCTTGTCTGGGGACAGATTGATAACGCAATTGGATATCACAATATCTGCGGATGCATCCGCGATAGGAAGATATTCTATCTCTCCCAAGCGAAACTCCACAATATCAAGGGAGCATGACTCTTTGAATGCCCGGGCGTTTTCACGTGCTTTATGTATCATTTCGGGTGTTATATCGACGCCGATAACCCGTCCGGAGGGTCCTACCTTTTGCGCTGCAATAAAAACATCGAATCCCGCACCGCTTCCCAAATCTACAACTACTTCTCCGGGTTTCAGCGACGCGAGCGCAGTCGGGTTACCACAGGAAAGTCCCAAGTTCGCACTGTCCGGTAATCCTTTTAAGTCTTCAGCGGTATAGCCTATACTCGATGCAACCGCGTTAGCCATAGAATCCCCACAACAGGATGACGGTCCACAACAGGAGCTACCCTGTTGGGCGATCTTACCGTAGGCGTCACGGACTGCGCGAGTTGTTTCGTGGTTCACTTTATCAGGTTGTTCTGTCATGCTTCCTTCCTCTCTATCACCGGCAGGCTCTCCGGGAGCTTTATCACAAGAGCCTTAATCTCATCCCGCACGCGACGGTAGTGAGAAAGTGCTTCTTCCTCTGTTTTTGCGGACCTGGCCAGCCTCGGCGGGTCATCGAAACCATGATGCACCTTGACTGCCTTTCCGGGAAAGATCGGGCAGTTCTGATCGGCATCAGAGCAAACGGTGATAACGTAGTCAAACTCTTTGGTTTCAAGGTCGGCAACCAACTTTGACTTGTGACCGGAGATATCGACGCCCGCTTCAGACATGACCTTCACCGCATTCGGATTCAAACCGTGAGTCTCCGTTCCGGCTGAGAAAGCTTCAATTACATCGCCCTTGAGTCTCCGTGCCCATCCTTCGGCTATCTGACTTCGGCATGAATTACCGGTGCATAAAAAAAGTATCCTCAACATCGATTCTGCCTTTCGCACAGTTCTTCAGGATTACACCTCAGAATTCTCCTGAGGCGCTGTTTGTCTGCCTTCGCCAGCCGGCTGTGCTGGGCCGTAGCCAAAATCATATGGAGGGCCGCATTAGGAACACCTTTGGCATCAGACTGAGATAGGCTGTAATAAACCCACCGACCCTTCTTGCGAGATTCGACCAAGCCTGCTTCTTTGAGTATCTGTAGGTGTTTGGAGATAGTCGAAGGAGCCAGCTCCAACAACTCCACAATCTGGCATACGCATAGTTCAAGATTCCGCAGAGCCAGAACGGCCCGTATTCGCGTTTCATCGCCCAGCGCCTTGAGTGCTTTTACATCCGGAGCAGTTTCTATTGCCATTTTTGCGCCTTTCAGTTCATACTATCAAAGTCCGCTTAATCACGAAGGCCAGAACAAGCAGTCCGCTGTTCAATGTCATCCCGATCGAAATATATCCCTGGCACCAAGTATCCTCGCGCAGACGGACAAAGTCCTTTATCTCCGTTGCGTTTATCTTGTTTGCACGGCGACGAATTGCAGCTACAGTCAGTCCCCACACGAAAGACGCTGCCACCGTCAGGACGAGATACAAACATATGACGAAAATCGTGTTCATTCTTAGCTGTAAGCCTATTAAGCCTTCTCTGGTGAGCAGCTTTGCTCGGCATACTCAAACCTATTCTAATACTATATTTCGTCATGTAACGAATTATATAGAACATTTGTTCCCTTTGTCAACACAATTCGCGAAAAATCAATCTCCCGGATATCTGCCAAACGGACCCTCTATTGACGCGGAATGATGATAGTGTAGCGGCAAGTCAACATCGGCTGGTCGGTGTCGTTGGTCGAAATTCTGATCTCCCCGGGTACATTCTGAGTCGCCTCCAGAGCCATCTCATTGGGCTTGGCTTTGACTACATATTGCCGACCGGTAGCTGGCTTCGTCATCTGTGTCATTGTTGAGATTGCTACCCAACGCCGGCAAATAGTCGCCTGTCGGACGCCGATTTGTTAAGGCTTCGGTCCTGATGGATCCCGTTTCTGTGCGACAACTTGAATCTGTGCGATCGCCGGCCCAAGCGTTTGGTCTATAGGAGCTCCCAGACGATAGAAGAAGCTGTCGATAGCACGGGCAATCTTGTCTCCTTTGAGGCCGAGACGACCCAGTCGTTTTTTCCAGTTATGGTTCTCAAATCTTAAAAGCCGACCCCATTTCGAGCATCCTCTTCTCAT
>CAZLBP010000080.1:0-5507 GCA_964557855.1 uncultured Ignavibacteriales bacterium
TTAATCATAAAAACAAAGGACAGCCTCGAAAAACTGCCCTTTGTCATCAGTCTGACGGCCCCTCTCGGGGCCGTTAGTAGTTTTGCATAGCCGGAGCCTGTTCTACTCGCCTTTAGACTCTTCTTTCTTCTCTACTTTCTTCTCGAGCTCTTCGGGGTCGATCTTGGCCGCTTCCTCGCTCAGCGCATGAACTTTGGGTTTCTTTTCGGCGTAATCGAAAGGTTTGAAGTTCGGGTTTCCCTCTTTCTTGTGGCACTGTGTGCAGACCGCTTCGTGGGGCATGATGAGACCGGCGTCCATGGCCATTTGCGTGTATTTTTCCGGCTCGGCGGCCCACTTCTTCTTGTTCATAATTTTGGGAGACTTGTATTCCGAACCCGGCCCGTGGCAGGCTTCACACTGTACCCCTTCCAGAAGCTCCCCATCGGCAGTTTTGCCGGTAATATGGCAGGAGACGCACTCCGGTTTCTTCTTCTCTTCATCGGTCAAAAGGTCAAACGCATTGGCATGGCCGGTTTCCAACCAGGTGGCGTGCTGTTCCTTATGACAGATCTTGCACTTCTGGTGCCCGACATACTCGAATTGTTCCTGTTCTTCGGCCTTTTTGCCTTCTTCGGCTTTCTTCGCGGATTCCTCCTGAGCCCAAACAACAGAGCCGAAAGTCATCAGCAAAGCGGCAAGAATCATTGTCGGTAACGTAAGCTTTCGCATCTTCACCTCTCGGGGTTATTGTTGCTTTATCGTACAAATTCTCATCAAGTCAAGTTCCATTTACCTATAGCGAAGGTATGGACGGTACGAGACCATGTCAAGGATCATGACAATTTGATGACAATTCGTCAGATAAAAAACTTGCAATGCATATTAAAAACAGGTACTTTCACTCGGGTGAGTACGGATATCCTGATAATTACGCAGCACTTCCCACCCGAGCGAGGTGCTGTCAGACGCCTGTCAGAATTTGCCCGGTATTTCGTGCGAAACGGTATGAATGTCTCAGTTTTGACTGCCATTCCCAATTACCCAGATGGCATAGTCCCGGAGAAATATCGCGGAAAGTTCTTCTATTGTGAGGAGATAGAGGGTGTCAGAATATACCGGAGTTACGTCATTCCGGCCTCGAATCGGTTTCCGGCCAGGCGTATGTTCGGTTTTGTCGTATTTCTGCTCACAACTCTGATCAACAGTTTCCGGATTAAGGGGCGGTTCAAGATCGTGTTGGCTTCGTCCCCGCCGGTCACCACTCCCGTCGCCGGCTGGCTGATCAGCAAGTTACGCCGGGCCAAGCTGATTATCGAAATCCGTGATCTGCAGCCCGAATCGAGCGAAGAGTTCGGCAATCTGAAGCAGTCGTTTTTAACCCGGCTGCTGAAGAAGCTCATGCACGCCCTTTATCGCAGCGCGGACCGAATCGTGTCTGCGACAGACGGGATTTCCGATTACTTGCTTAAGATCGGGATCAGACGCGACAAGGTTACGACCGTTAAGTCCGGAGTCGACAAGGAGTTTCTCGATGCCGACTCAAACGGCATTCGGAAGCGGTTTGGCTGGGAAAACAAGTTCCTGGTACTTTATTCCGGTACGCTGGGCTGGGCTCATTCGCTCGAGGCGGTAATTGAGGCTGCCCGGCATCTGGTGGACCAGCCGGATATCGTCTTTGTTTTTGCCGGTGACGGCCAGAAACGCCAGGCCCTGGAAGGCATGGTCCGGGATTACGGCCTCAAGAATGTCAATTTCATTGGGTTGCAGTCCCTTGAGGAGATTCCGTATTTTCTGCGCGCCAGTGACGTGCTGGTCGAGAGTCTGAAAGAAGTGCCGATCACGAAGGGTACGTTCCCCTGCAAACTGTTCGAGTACATGGCGTCAGGGCGGCCGATTATCTTCGGCTCGCGCGGCGGAGAAGCCATTCGCGAACTGGAACTGGCCGGCGGCGCCCTCAGTTTTCCGGTGGAACAGCCCGAGAGGCTAAGTGAACTGATTCTGAAGATTAAGCAGGGGCAGATTGACGGCAAACGCTTGGGCAAACAGTACCACGACCACATCCATCGGTTTCATCGTCGCGAAACCTGGGGCGGTCGGTATTTGTCGGTGATAAAAGAACTGCAACACGAATAAGCTCGATCTCTCTTCCCTACTTATCGAAAATTCTCTATATTTCTTCTTAGGTATATTCTAAACGGGAGTATTTATGTCTGCAATAACAACCGAACCGGAACGACAAGAAGAGATAACAATCGCGAACCTCCCTGACTTGTTGATCGGGTCGGATACGATGGTTCCGACTCTCACTGGTCTCAAACGATATATCAATTTCGACAACGCCGCCTCCACTCCGACCTTCGCCCCTATTGCCGATGCCGTCATGGGGTTTCTTCGGTGGTACTCCAACGTGCATCGCGGCACCGGTTTCAAGTCGCAACTGGCCAGTTGGGCGTTCGAGCGCTCCCGTGATCTGGTGGCCGATTTCATTGGCGCCGACCTCAAGAAACAGGTGGCGATCTTCACCAAGAATTCAACCGAGGCCATCAACAAGCTGGCCTTGCGGCTTTCGCTGACCAAGAACGATGTCGTCCTGACCACGTTGATGGAACACCATTCCAACGAACTTCCCTGGCGGCGGGTGGCCACGGTACGTCACGTGGGCCTGAACGGGGACGGGACAGTTTCGAAAGAGGATTTCCTGGAGAAGCTTAAGACGTATGGACCCCGGGTCAAGATCGTGGCCATTACCGGCGCGTCCAACGTGACCGGCTATATCAATGATCTGGACTTTTTTGCCCATGAGACCCACCGTGTGGGCGCCAGAATCCTGGTCGACGGGGCGCAGCTGATTCCGCACCGACCGGTGGACATCAAAGCACACGACCCCGAACATGGCATCGACTATCTGGTTTTCTCCGGTCACAAGATGTATGCTCCCTTCGGGACCGGCGTACTGGTCGGTGATCGCAAGACGTTCGAGTATGGCGACCCGAGTGATGTCGGCGGCGGCGTAGTGGATATCGTCACGCTGGAGGAAGCCTACTGGACGGAGCTTCCGGAAAAAGAAGAGGCCGGCACACCGGATATTGTCGGCGTGGTAGCGCTCGGGAAGGCGATTCGGATGTTTCAGAAGCTGGGGTGGGATGCTATTATTGAACACGAAGCGCACTTGACCGCCCACGCTCTGAAGAAACTCAAGGCAATACCGAATGTAACTCTTTACGGCGACACTGATCCGGCGCATGCGGACAAGCGACTAGGAGTTATTTCATTCAGTGTGGGAGATCTTCCGCACGCGCTGGTGGCGGCGATCCTGAGCAACGAAGGGGCTATCGGTGTTCGCTCCGGGTGTTTTTGTGCGCATACGTATGTGAAAGAGCTTCTGCATGTCTCCGATACGGACTCGAAGATACTGGAAGAGCAGATTCTGGCCCGCGACAGGTCCAACCTGCCGGGGACGGTGCGGATGTCGTTCGGGTTGTACAACACGACCGACGAGATCGACCGTTTCGTCGAGGTGCTCCGAAATATAGCCAGGGGTAACTATGATAAAGGGTACGTACTGAACAAGGAGAAGGGGGAATACACTAACCCGAAGCTGGATACGGATTTTGAGGAGTATTTTGAGTTGTAACGTGAGCACCGTCAGGTCACACTCGACTTCGGCGAGCAGGACCTGACGGAACATTGAAGTCTACTCCACCCGTGAACACGCAATCGTCTCGTAGCTCGTGGTGCCGTCCGACTGCTGCACAGTGACTTCGATTTCGAGGGAATTGGGGGAGATAAGCGTATAGGTCAGGCCGCCGAATTTGACGTGGTCCTCTGAGGAGCCATCGTACTGGAAGCGTACCACTTCGTCCTTTGCCTCCCAGCCGGTCAGGTCAGCGTTGAAATGCTTCAGCTTGAGTGCCAATCCGGCGGTGTCTCTCTCGATCACCATGATTTCGTAAAAAATGACCGTATCACCGCTGTAGTGCTTGAATGTGCCCACCATCGTCCCGCCCGACGGCGGGCTCCAGATTTCTTCACACTGGCCGCCAAATCCCTCTCCCCGCCAGTGGCCGACCAGCCAATGAAGATCATTAACACTACCTTGACTGTATCTCGGCACATCGGGCGTTTCAGCTAAGGACAGGACAGCAACAAGCAGTATCAGCGCCGCAGTAATGGTGCTGCACAATACCGCAGCCGCCTTCGTCGTTCGTTTCATAACTTGCTCGTTCCTTTGATCTTTGTGAACCGTCATCTCTTGTTTTCGTTTCTAAATTGTTCCGTCGGTCCTGATGCCGCGCCGGGCGCGTTTCGGGTTTTTCGCCGCCTAAGGCGCCTCAGAACCCGACCGGCCTGCCTGAAAACAGCGTCGGGCGCTTACTTCTATATCTCATACGCGTGAATCTTTCAGTTAATTATCACTATCTTGCCTTCAATTCGCCATTCGTTTTTTGTTGGCTTCCGATCGGCATAATCCCTATACATAAGCAGCAACTCAATCAAACGGCTGTCGTAATAAGGTACGGTAGAGACCGGTATGAATATGATACACAGAGGCTCAATTTCAATTGTAATCTTGCTGGTGCTGGCACTCGCGGTTTTCTCGGGTCAGGTCGCCCGGGCGTCGGTCCTCGAGACGGGGGAGAGGATCTACATATCGGATCTGCATCAGATTAACGAAGACTTGTACGCGTTCGGGGAGAACATACTCATCGACGGGCAGATCGACGGGGAGCTTCTGGTAGCCGGTTACAAGACGATAATCAACGGTGATATTAGTGGCTCGGCGATTGTGACGGGCTACTCTCTGCAGCACAAGGGACGGCTGGCGCGATCGTTGAGAGCGGCGGTCAATACGGGTATCATCGACGGATACGTCGGGAGGGCCGTGGTCATATTCGGCAGCGAGATCGATATCGGCCGGGGAGCAGTGATCGAGCAGGACCTGAACGCTTTTGGAGCCATGATCAACGTGGCCGGGGTCGTAAAAGGGGCGGAATCGACAATCAAGGCGGAAGAAATTAGTATTGACGGCAGGTTCGAGGGGAACCTCGATCTGGAGGGAAAGAAGATTTCGATCGGCCCGTCGGCGATAATAATGGGAGACCTGAAATACACCGTCGCCAGTGACAGCGATATTGTGATCGACTCGGGAGCCTCGATTGTCGGTGAGAAGATTTGGGATCGGAAAACGCCGGAGGAAGAAGAGGCGGACGGTTCGGTCATAACGGGACTGGTAGTACCGGTCTCGAAACTCCTGGCGGCGTTTCTGTTCGGCGTCATCTTCTTAGCCCTGTGTCGGCGATATATCCAGGAGTCCTTTGTCCAGTTACGGAGCCACTTCACGGTCTCGCTGGCGACGGGGATATTGGCGGTTTTGATTCTTGTTCTGGCTTTGATAATCCTGCTCGTGTCTGTAGTCTTCGTGATAACCGGCCTGATTCTATCTTCCGGGGAAAACCCCGTATTGGGGGCAGTCCTGCTGATAATGTCCATTGTGGCCCTGCCGATCAGCAGTTTTGCGACGGTTT
>CAZLBP010000081.1:0-5475 GCA_964557855.1 uncultured Ignavibacteriales bacterium
GTCCTGCTGATAATGTCCATTGTGGCCCTGCCGATCAGCAGTTTTGCGACGGTTTCCGGCGGGATACTCTTTTACGCGGGGAAAGTGATTATCGGTTTCCTGGTGGGCTATTACATCTTCAAATTGTTCAGGAAGTCACCACCGGAGCTGGGTCGATGGCAATTACTGGCAGGACTCACCGGACTTTTTCTGATCTTTGCGCTGCCGTACCTGGGCTTTTTGGTCTACCTGTTTATCAGCATTACCGGGGCCGGGGCGATCATTCTTGGCGTCAGGAAGTGCCGCCGGAATTCCGAAACTACGGTGCAGAACGTGTCCGGAAAGGAAACGTAGCCAAAATAGTTCGTCACAAACTATGACGTGCGAAATGAGCCTGTTTAAGTTCGCTGCAGTCATAAGTCCTCATAGTCTCCGCTCCGGGCGGACCTACCAAGACTGAAACCCTATGAGCCCGTGCCGAGATACTGTGTTTGATGTCAAGCGGAATCAGGATCGAACCGGGGGTATGTCACTCCGGCGAAGGCTGGGCTCGTCTCCCTTGGGGAGTATTGAAAAACCCTTACCCGGCTGTTGCGGCAGGTCTCGCAAATCCACGTCAGAGGAGTCGTGTGACCTGCCGCTTCTGCCTGCCAACGAGTTACGTGTCGGGTCACAATCCTGTTGGCACGGGATCATGGCTCGACACATCAAGACGAGAGGTTTTTCAGCAAACCGGTTGGG
Organism: uncultured Ignavibacteriales bacterium; assembly: GCA_964557855.1. GTDB lineage: Bacteria > Zixibacteria > MSB-5A5 > GN15 > FEB-12 > JAJRZL01. The sequence goes on from CAZLBP010000081.1 coordinate 721, forward strand.
AGGGGGAGTGGATTCCTGTCTTCGCAGAAATGACAGGTCTTAATCATCCCGAGCGAAGTCGAAGGCTGAAGGATGGATCCATTCTACCGGCCGCCGTTTGGGAGAAGCATGTATAATCCAGGCTGGAATTGCTGTCGCTGATGGCCGACAGAGTTCAACCGGCTATTCAATACTACTCGGCAAGTTCTCCAATCAGTTAAGGAATTGTGGCGGCGGTTCACCAAATACGTCGAATTGACCCCATTGACAAATGTCTCTCGGATGTGTACACTCTAAGAGAAAATTAACCAGGTTCAGACTGTCAGGATCGGATATGATCGTACGCGAAGAAATACGAATTGTCACCGGCAATTCCAATCGTCCCTTGGCACAGAAGATCGCCACTTATATCGGTGAGCAATTGACGGACTGTACCGTCACGAAGTTCTCTGATGGTGAGATCTTTGTACAGTTCAATGAAAACATACGAGGCGCTGACGTCTTCGTTATCCAGCCCACGAACGCCCCGACGGACAATCTTATGGAGCTGTTGATGCTGATCGAGGCGGCCCGACGCGCCTCGGCAATGAGAATCACGGCCGTAATCCCCTACTACGGCTACGGTCGGGCTGACCGCAAAGACCGTCCGCGCGTAGCCATTACGGCCAAGCTGGTCGCCAATCTTATTACTACCGTCGGAGCCGACCGGGTCATGACCATGGATCTGCACGCCAGCCAGATACAGGGTTTTTTCGATTTGCCCCACGATCACATGTATTCCTCGCCACTGTTTAACGATTACTTCCAGAATATGAATCTCGAAAACCTCTGTGTGGTGTCGCCCGATGTCGGTTCTATCAAGCTGGCGCGAGTGACGGCCAAAGCACTGCATGCCGACCTGGCCATCGTCGATAAACGTCGTCCCAAAGCCAACGAGGCGGAAGTGATGAACGTCATCGGCGACGTCAAGGAGAAGAACATCCTGATCCGTGACGACATGATCGATACGGCCGGTACCATCTGCCAGGCGGCGCACTACTTGAAAGAGAAGGGGGCGCTCGATATCTATGCCGCCGCCACGCACGGTGTTCTGTCCGGTGACGCCCTGCAGCGGCTGGAAGCAGCCCCCATCAAGAAGATTGTAGTCACGGATTCGATTGACGATTCGACATCCAATCTGGGCGGGAAATTCGAGATCTTGACCTGCTCCGAACTGATCGGCGAAGCCATCAAGCGGATTTTCGACGAAGAATCGGTTTCCTCGCTGTTCAAGGACCAACCGCTGATAAGTTAGGCGAAACATCCGGCAAGTTCCTCGGTTAGTCAAATCCGCTGGCGGAGCCGTCTTAAACTGCATGGTTTCGGGAGAACTTCCATGAGACGTCTTGACAAACCGGAGAACCCATACTATAATTACAGGCCGTACTTGAAAACAACCACTTCTGGAGGATAGCACAGAGAGATGAAAGAGATACCCCTGACTGCCAGCCCGCGTGCCGAAACCGGCAAAGGCGCCGCTCGTCGCGCGCGGATGGCAGGTTATATTCCGGCGGTCGTGTATGGACCTGAAACCGAACCGATGTCCATTTCCGTGGGGGCCAAAGACTTGCGCATCGCCATGAAACAAGCATCGGCCAGCACTATATTCGCCCTGCAGGTTAACGGCAAACAAAACAAAGTCATTGTCCGTGAAATGCAACGGGATCCGGTGACCAGTCATGTCTTGCACCTCGATTTCCACGCCATCTCAATGGCGAAGCCGATTCACATATCGATACCAATCAAACTGGAAGGCGTGCCGCGAGGAGTCAGAAGCGAGGGCGGTATTATGCAAACCACCATGCGCGAACTCGAGGTCTACGGTTTGCCGGGGAATATCCCCGACGAGGTTACGGTTGATGTGGCCGATCTCGGTATTGGTGACTCCATCCACGTTTCCGACATTCAGCTGCCTGATATAGAAATCCTGTCCGAACTGAAACGGACGGTCGTCGTTATCAGCGCTCCGACGGTTATCAAGGCCGCCGCCGATGAAGCGGAAGAGGAAGCCGTCCTGGAGGGTGCTGAGGCCGAAGCCGCTGAGGAAGGCGAAGAGGCTCCTTCTGAAGAGGGCGAAAAAAAGAAGAAAGAAGAGAAGTAGTTCTTCCACCATTGAATCGATAACTCCCAAACCGCCCTTCGGGGCGGTTTTTTGTCGCAGCCAACATAAGCGGGACGACGGCGCTCAGTGGCTATCTGATTGGCCGGACACACACCAACCTCGTTTGGATTCAGTGCTGCTTTGTTGTGGACGGCAAATATCCGGGTGCTGTCTCATAAACCCGCACCCTGCGCAACGAAGGTGCGGTCAGTATTTGTTAATTTCGCTGTATCCCTTCTGAAAAAAAACCACTCCGCCGGGCAGCTGGCGGCGCTCCCCGGGGCAACCCGGGAACGAGAATAAGATACGAGCCGCCCCGTTCCAGGAACCTAGACTTATTCGTCTTTGAAATAGGATTCACGGTGGCGCGTGTTCTTGCGAAAAGCGCCGATCTGCTGGCCCGCTAGGTCATCGACAATGTCCAGGATCCAGATAGCCGCCAGCCTATCCCGTTCGTTGACCTGCACCAATACGGCATCACCGAGGTAGTAATTGTACAGCGGGCGGGAATCGTCAAAGCACAGGGCGAGATTCGTGCGGGTTGTATTCGTCTTTACGTCCGGCTCGGTGATCTGCTCGCGGAATTGCAGCCAGCGGATGTCGGCTGCCTCGATAATTGCGGGCGCTGTCAGGTTGGGATCGACGTTCCACCGCCGCCGAGGGATGGAGTATTCGATAAAGATCAGTCGACCGTGGCGGTCAATTTCGAATCGCACGTGCGTCGATGCGAGGTACGAAAAATACGGGCGGGAGTCGGAGAAAACACCGATCTGGACGTAGAGCGTTTCTTCTTCCAGTTGATAAAAACCCCGACCGGAGGGAATAGGTCCGGTCGGGGTTGAAATCCGAAGTCTGGGAAGTTTGTCAGACATACGTTACAAGTCTTTGAGCCTCTCCTTCGCCTGCTCCGCTTCAAGTGTGCCGGGGTGTTCCTCAATGAGCTGCTTGAAGATCTGCCCCGCCTCTTTTTTCTTGCCCAGTTCCTGGTTGGACCTGCCGAGCTTATACAGGGCGCGGCTGGCGTTGACGGAGCCCTTGTAGTTGTCCAGCAGCCACTGGAATTCTTCGATGGCTTTGCTGTATTGCTCAAGGGCGTAATAGGATTCACCGATCCAGTAATGGGCGTTCTGCGCCAGTTCATGGTTTTCGCACTGGCCGAGGAAGACGTTAAAAGAGTCAATAGCGCGGTCGTATTCACCACGTCTGACCAGAATAAAGGCGTCGTCATAGGTGGCGGCGCAATCGATGGAGGGCGTGGTGGTGACGGCGCCGGGACCGGTGGGCGGCGTCGTATCCGCAGCCTGGGCGCCGGGAGAGGGCCGCAGGACGTGTCTCTGCTGTGTGGAGCGATGAATGTCATCTACTTTTTGCAGGAGATCGTTGTAGTTTTCCTGCAGGGTCGCGATTTGCTGCTGGAGCTGATCGATGGTGACGGACATATCGGCCCGCAAGCGGCGGTTGTTGTCCGCTTCTTCGGCGAGAAGGCTGTCGGCGCGGCCCACTAATTGATGTGTTTGTCTGTTTTGAGCCTGAATCTTATGCAGATCGGCCCGCAGCTCTTCCGCGTGTCGCGAAGTGGCGCAGCCGACAACCAGCAGAGCGAGAACCAAAACCGCCATCGGAAGGACGGCGGTCAAGCTGTTTCGTTCGAGAGCTGACATCACAAGCTTACCGGACACCCACACCTACTGCGAGATAATGCGGAATTCGCAGCGCCGGTTCTTGGACCAGGCGTCCTCGTTGTGGCCGGGATCGACCGGCCGTTCCTTGCCGTAGCTGATAACCGACAGCCGTTCCGGATCGATACCAAGACCGATCAAATAGTCCATGCAGGCGTGGGCGCGTCTTTCTCCCAGGAGAAGGTTATATTCGATGGTGCCACGTTCGTCGCAGTGACCTTCCATCTTGATGATGGCGTCGGGGACTTCCTTCAGTAGTTGATAGTTGTTGTCCAGGGCCGCTCTGGCATCGGTTTTGAGGTTGGCCTTATCAAAGTCGAAGTAAACCGTTTGGAACTGCGATTCTTTGAGGGTCTTGGGGGGCGGGGGTGGAGGTGGTGGCGGTTCCGGCGGGGTGGTATCTTCGGGCGTTACGGCGGTGTCAACAGGTTCGGGTACCTCTTCGGCAACTTCGGGCCCGCCGCCGCAGCCCATGTTGATTATCGCGATGGCGAGAATCCCGAAAACCATTAGCAATGCAAGTTTTTTCATGTGGCTCCTATCCTCCCTAAAGGGTATTTTACAACACAATCCGTTTTCGTTGAGCCAATCTAACCGATCCTCAAAAAGCGGTCAAACAAAAAAACCCGGTTTTTGACGCGGTCGCTTATTATACACTTTTCTCTTGGGCAGAAGTGGGGGGATTTTGAGTGTTCCCAAGAACTATTGGGAAAAGAGGATTGAATAAGGGGTAGCTCCGAGACCGGCTGTCAGGCTCCAGGTTGGCCTTACTTACAGTGCCGTTCGGGATCCATCTGGTACACGGCTCAGCTTCACGCTAAACAAGTTCGCCCCTGGCGATCAATATGACCCGGCCGCCGACTTGGACCCGGATTTGTTCGCCCGCTTGAGAGGCAGACAAGTGAAGCAGTGACGGCCGTCCGATTTCAAGCCCTTGTTCTGCCCGGAGCCTGATCC
>CAZLBP010000082.1:0-5442 GCA_964557855.1 uncultured Ignavibacteriales bacterium
TCGGGCTCATAACCCGAAGGTCGAGGGTTCAAATCCCTCCCCCGCCACCAAATTACTGTCGTACAATCGGTTATCCCGATTCTCGCGTTCCCAGAACAACCTAAAACACCTTCAGATTTTAGGAGTATGGGAATGCGCCAACTCAAGCATGTTCAATCTCTCTACGAAATGGTCGATACAGACCATATGGGCCAGAACAGATGGAAGACGTATATCGACGCCTTCCTCTTCGGCTGTAGAGTAAACAACCTCACTGACGCGTCAATCAACAGCTATGCCGAAAGGTTAGGCTATCTCGTCCGCTTCCTGACGGAACGCGGCGTCGATATCGAGGATGTAACCCGCGCTCACCTGCAGGAATACATCATGTCGATGGTAGGCACGATGGCCGACGCTACAGTCAACGGTCGTATCCAGGCGATGCAGCGGTTCTGGAATTACCTTGTGGACGAGGGAATATGGACCAAAGCAAACCCCATGCACAAAATCAAGCGAATCAAGGCAGAGAAAAAGGTCAAGGACGTTGTGTCACCGGAGGACATCGAACGGGTAATCGGAAAAGTGAATAAACGGACATTCATCGGCTACCGAAACATGACCATGCTGATGATGTTCTTTGACACCATGATCCGCCGCAATGAACTGCTCACGCTGACGCTTGATAACGTAGACTTGCACGCGGGACTGATTCGGGTTTTCGGGAAAGGGCGGAAGTGGCGCGAGGTTGGCATGGGGGCACGGATGACAAAGACCCTTCACTTTTATCTCAAACGCTACCGGGAAGACCTTCCTGGCGACCTGGTATTCTGCACCCGAGATGGCAACCAACTCGACAAAGACAATGTCCGGCATATCATTTTCAGAATGGGCAAACGGGCGGGAATACATATTCACCCGCACCTGATCCGGCACTCGGCGGCAACCTGGTTTATCCAAAACGGCGGCTCCCCGGCGATCCTGCAACGAATCCTGGGCCATACCTCGCCGGTTGTGACAGCCGGGTACACTCATTTAAACAGCCAAGATATAGTCAATGCTTACCAGCGCCTAAGCCCGGCGAACGCGGTGAAGGTTTGAGTGAATACCGCAAAAATTCGAGCGCTCGCCGACCGTCTGGTGAGGCTTATTGGGTAATGGGTCGCTTATAGCACCCGAGAACTACCTGCACCTGTGCAATCAGGATATATTGGAGATGTACAGCAGATTCAGTCCGAGCAATGCGCTTGCGGTACAGTCACTGCCAGCGTTCGTCGTCTTCCAAAATCTCCAAGGAAGCTGGCTCGGCGGTTTCCTTCAGCATAGATAGAACAGCCTCACGAGCCTTCCTTGCCTCAGCTGCCGGCATGTGGTAGGGCGACCGGCTATTCAGGTAACCGGCTACCCGCGGAAGCTCACCCTCGTTTCTGCTGACCGGCTTCACTGTATTCGATAAGACTGTCATGACCGGCTGCTTAGGCAGCTTCACCATGCAGACCTGCTGCGGCAGATTTTTCAGCCGTGCCGCGGCAGCATATACCTGCTCCTCAACTGAGAAAAACTGAATGCTCGATTCGTACCATTTGAGCTGCTGCTCCACAAACGGAATCAGGGCCTCACTATAGCTCTTAACCTTTGAGTGGGAATCATGTGATGCCGACGACGTACTGGAGTGACGTCCGCTGGAAAACTGACTGGCGTCAGAATTGATGTAGCTTTGAATCTGGTCGGACATGAAAAGTGAGTCAACCGGAATAGTAGTTGTACCGGAGTGCATCACATAGCCTGACATGTCGCCCCAACCGGACGAGTCACCGGAACTGGATCCACTCGACTCCGCCTCGGCTGCCCCCTGCGCCTTGACTATCCGCGTCGATTCCTTTGGCTCCAGGTACGGCGCTTCCTGGGTGTGCTTCACCCTCATCGGATCAATACCATCCGGTCCGAAGTAGCTGAAGAGCTCCTTTGCAAGGATTTCCGCGTTTTCGTACGTCAGGCCGCCATACATGATCTTGATTTTGGCGTTCTGCATCACTGCGGCGTACACGCGCTGGTTCTGATCTCTCAGCTGCTCAAGTGAATGGTGAGCCAGAATGAGCCGAAGGCCGAACTTGTGCCCCTGATCAAGAATGTCAGCGATGTCCTGGGTGACATAGTTTTCGAATTCGTCGATTGCCAGATAGAACGGACGTGCCCCCTCTTCCCTCGTCCGGGCAGTTAGGAAAAACTCGTTGACCAGTAGTGTCCCCAAAAGCCGGGCAAGGTCGGTGTGAAGTCGCCGGCTCCCCAGGTTAACGAGTAGGACCTTCCCCTCGTCCATGATCGCCCGCAAGTCCAATACCCTATCCTTGCGACCGAATATCAATTCCATACGAGGTGACGTTACGAAGTTCCGTAACATGTTTATGGAGCTGAGGAGTTCCTCGTACTGGATTTTCTTGGACGAGTCGTGGTAGAATTCCCAGTCGTGTTCGATGAGATCGATGCCAGTCCCCTGGACGATGTTCTTGGCGACCTCGCTGTTCTTTGCTCCTCGGTCGATAAGATGTCGAGCCTCGATGAGGGTTAGGCCCTTCTTAATAAGCGGCGTATAGATGTTCTGCAGCCAGACCTTAGCCGTGGGGAAATCATCAAACGTGTCCTTTCCACGGCTCTTCAGGGTGGCGTACATACGAGACAGACAAAGCGTCTCTAAGTCATGGCCAGGTATTTCCTGTAACGCGTCCAGCCCTACGATATAATCGCTGTCACCTGGGTCGAAGAGTACTACCCGGTCAGCTATCTCAGGATGCCTCAACGACTGCTCGGAGCAGAAGGCGAGCAGATCGTCATATAGGTAGCCGTGGGGGTCAATCACTGCCCCGCCGATTCCCGACAGCAGGAACTGGCGAAACAAGTTCTCCAACTGCTTGCTCTTGCCCTCTCTGGTTGCTCCCATGATATGAATGGAATTGTCCAGTTCGCTGATAGGCAAATCAATGGGCTGGCCGTCGCGAACCCCGAGCCGAATGGTCTGATCGAAATCGCGCGGCGATTGGCGGGCAAGCCTCGTGCGAAGTCTGCCGTACCGTGATTCGAATTCATCCATCAGAGCTTGGCCTCAAACTCGTCAAGTTGTCTCATGTACTCCTTTTGGAGCGCGCGCAAATGGTTCTCCTTCTCGAGTGGCGACAGTGTCGAATCAGCTTGTATATCCGCGCGCCGCTCGGCGAGTTCGTTCTTTATCAAATCCAATTGCCGCGTGTGCTTCTTGCGTTGCTCCTCCTCATATGCCCCGAGAATATCGTCCCTCATTTGTCGGTATCGCACTTCGTGCTCCAGGACAAGCCGCGCTTCTTCAAGCTGCCGCTCCCTCTCTTCTTCCTTGAGGCGCGCGATCTCACTGCTCGTCAGCGGCTGTCTTTCCTTCGGTGGTGGCGGTGGATTCTTCAATTGATCGGTCTCACTTTTCAGTCTTGTTACTTCGTGTTCATGCCTGACTGCGGCAATTTCGTCCTCCCGCTTGTGTCTTATCGGCTGGTTTCCATATGAATGCTGGGCATCGTTGTATGATTCCATCTTCTTCAACAGTTGCTCCTTCTTGTCCACTAATTCAGCCGCAACCTCATATTCCCGGACTTGTTGCCTAACAACCGTCATGGCGCTACTGCTACGCACTTTGAATAGCATGTCTTCGGCAACCTTGAGAAAAACCGGTTGGTTACCACGATAAATGGCAAGAGTGCGTTCGATATTCCTTTCATCCCACGCGGTATCAATTTCCATTTCGCCGTTATTGGTGGAAGGCGGTTCATGGACGCGTGTAGTTCTCACCGAGGACTTTCGCTGAATGAAGTATAGGATTGCAACCGCTGCGATAGCCGTAAGCCCCACGAGAATCAGTATGAAGTAAAGTGTGACCGCCACGTTTCACCTCCGTTTGACTATTACCGTTATTTGATATTCACCCTTGTTGTTTGCCCAATCAGATGCGCGTCGCCACAGTTGATTTGCTCCCAGAAGTAGTTCACCATCATAGTCGGCCTTGTCTTCAACGAACGACCCAACATAGAAAGGTTTTCCGGTTCCAATCTTTCCTATGAGACCGTAGATGGGCTTATCCGGTAGAATGAAATTGTTAGGGGACCACCCTCTACGCCTGAAGTCATTAGGAAATCGGCTTGGTAGCATAAATTCTCCCGACCCAACAACGTTTCTCATCCCGTCAGGCGTTACCGTAATTGGCCTGACCTGGCCCGGGTAGTTGCGCGGGTACATGTAGGTTCCTTGTCCACGTGCATTGACTGAGAATCTATCACCCTTCTTCATATGAATGCCGGTGGAAGTCCAATGGGGTTTACTGGCCTTCAACACAATCTGATACTGGTCTTGCTTATACGTTTCAGGGCTGACTTCATCCGCTGCACCACCAACCACATTCTCGACTACCGCCGAGAAGTTGTACTTCTTCGCATAGTGAGCCGCCACTCCTCCGACGCCAAGTATGAGGCAGATGGCCCCGACCATGAACAACAGCGATGTTGCAACGCGATATACGCGGTAGGCCGGAGATTTGTCACCGGAAATTACTTCGGCGATTGGTAGAAAAACGAAGGTTTGAAGCATTCGCAAGAAACTTCGTCCAAACCACCTTAAGATTCCCAAGATACCGTAGATTAGACGTCCAAAAGGCTTGGCAATGAAAGAGTAACTGAATTTGGAGTAGACCACGAGAACAGTCAGGACAAACGGCAGAATGTAGACTTCATTCAGCTTACCTACCACCCAAACTGCTCCGGCAATTGCCAGTAGCAGGAGTGCCGAGAGCAATCCGAGTATGATGTAGAGAATGAGCAGTATCAGCGAGCCAAGAATTCCGGCGTCGTCACCAGCCCGTTCCATATCCGAAAAGAATCCGCCGCGCGCATCCCACCACGCATCCCATCGAGACATGAGAAACTGTGAAATTTCATAATTGAAGTGCACAAGCACGTACGCCATCAGAGCGACGACAATTATCTTCCCGACCACGTTTTCCGGACTACCAAACGAAGACTCACTCATATCCGGGACCCCTGCCTCATGTAGTTGTTCTTGGTGACTGAAATGAACGGTGTTTTGTTGGCAATTGTGCGAAGTCGACCCTGCTGCAGGATTTCGACTCGGATCTACTGACAAAGGAGGTACAGCGTGGATACCCAAACGAAAAAACCGGCGATACGGTTTCAGGTCCCGCTTTATGCAGCGATAGATGGTTGCCAGTAGCAATCCTGGCGCGTGAGTACATAACCGCTCACTTCAACTACGGAGCCTGACCATTGCCGGGCTCCTGTTTATGTCATTGGTGCCACCGGTCGGATTAAAACCGTCCAGGTTTAACTCTCCGACATCCCTATCATGATGTCTTTTTCTCCTTTTGGCAAGCTCGATTGTTCCGCCACCGCGCTCTGGACTATCTTGTCCTCTAACGCCGGTATGCCGATCGGA
>CAZLBP010000083.1:0-5431 GCA_964557855.1 uncultured Ignavibacteriales bacterium
TAAAGACTACCTGAGGGAAAAAGTCAATGGTCTGAATAAGGCTGCTGCCGGATGCCCCTTCCTGGTATTAACAGATCTCGACAAGATCGAATGTGTACCCATGCTAATCACTGACTGGTTCGAGACATCTATGAGTCCAAACCTACTGTTTTGTGTCGCAGTAAGAGAAGTCGAATCGTGGCTTCTGGGGGACCGGTTTTCAATTGCGGAATACTTGGGCATAAACGAATCGCTGATTCCAGAGAATGTCGATGAAGTATCGGACCCAAAGGAGTTCATTCTGAATTTGGCGAGAAGATCAAGAAGGCAGAATCTCAAACATGATTTACTGCCTCGACATGGCAGCACGGCCAAAATTGGGCCAAACTATAACGGACAGTTGATCAACTATATCAGAACCAAATGGGATCCCCAAAGGGCTTCAAATCACTCTAGCAGCTTGCACAGAACAATTGAGAAGTTGCGCCGATTCGAACCGATTTGGGAATGACCTAGATTCTCCTGACATCCAGCTGATACCCCTATTTGAGGAAAGCAACTATAACGAATCCGAATTGTATTCAAAGATGGGGGCAGCCAACTCTCTGATCCCGTTTCCGAAATACGACAACAGAATTAGGGAAACTTAAGTTTCTATATAACAGCAACTTACAACCATTCAACTCCGTGCAGCCTATCGAGTATTATTCTTGGGGCATTCTTATGCATGATTGCCAAAAACGGATACTAAAGGACATTCAGCTCAACAAACCTCTTGCCAAATCGATCAGTTTTACTATATTGCGTGGCTTTGGACGCCTGGTTGCTTGATTCGTGAATTCTGTAAGCCGGGATTAGAGAAGAATATAGACTGAGGCCGGAATCTCACTCGCTCCTGAATTTGGCGGGGTACGATACTGGAAATTGATAATGTTTGGCAACTTATCTGACAAACTCGAAACTGTCTTTAAGAAACTTCGCGGGGCCGGGAAGCTGTCCGAGAAGAATATCAAGGACTCCATGCGTGAAGTCCGTCAGGCCCTTCTCGAGGCCGACGTCAACTACAAAGTTACCAAACGCTTCGTCCAGTCCGTCCAGGAAAAAGCCATCGGTGAAGAGGTCCTCAAGTCTATCGAGCCCGGACAGCAGATAATCAAGATCGTACACGATGAGCTGGTGCAACTGCTGGGCGGCAAAGCCGAACCGCTGGCACTACCGGATAAATCACCGAGTGTCTATATGGTCTGCGGTCTCCAGGGGTCGGGCAAAACCACTCTCTGCGGCAAGCTGGCCTTGATGACCAAGCGCAAGAACAAGAAGCCGATGGTCGTGGCAGCAGACATTTACCGGCCCGCAGCCATTAAACAACTTCAGGTTCTAGCGGACTCGATAGCCGTCGAGCATTTCTCACTGGGAGGCAAGAAGCCGCCGGAAATCTGTCGCGAAGCCGTAAAGTACGCTGAGAAGAACTTCATTGATCTGGTCATACTTGATACCGCCGGACGTCTTCATATTGATGATGAGTTGATGCATGAACTGGAAGAGATCAAGTCGCGTGTTACTCCGGATGAAGTTCTTCTGGTCGCCGACGCCATGACCGGTCAGGATGCCGTTAAGGTCGCCGACGAATTCCACAAGCGCCTGAATATCACCGGGGTCGTTCTTTCCAAACTGGATGGTGACGCCCGAGGTGGCGCCGCGCTGTCGATTCGCGAAGTTACCGGCTGCCCGATCAAACTCGCCTCAGTCGGGGAAAAACTGAATGAACTGGAGCAGTTTCACCCGGACCGCCTCGCCTCGCGCATTCTCGGCATGGGTGATATCGTCTCTCTGGTCGAAAAGGCCCAGGATACTATCGACGAGGAAGACGCCCGGAAGATGCAGGAGAAGATTTTCAAGGCGCAGTTCAATTTCGAGGATTTCCTACAGCAGATGGACCAGCTCAAAAAGATGGGACCGATCGACTCACTTCTACAGATGATTCCCGGTGTCGGCAAGGCGCTGAAAGGTGTCACGGTAGAAGAGAAAGACATGGAGCGGATGGTCGCGATTATCAAGTCCATGACGGTCGAGGAGCGCCGCAATCCCGTCATAATCGACGGTTCCAGAAAGAAACGCATCGCCCGTGGATCGGGTAATTCAGTGCAGTCCGTCAACCAGCTGCTCAAACAATTTCACGCCATGCAAAAGATGTTTCATAATATGAACAAAGGTAAAATGAAGGGTCTCCCCAAGGGGATGCTGCCTTTCGAAATGTAACTAGAAGGAGGATTTCATTCTTGGCCGTACACATTAGACTTCGCCGCATGGGCAAAAAGAAAAGACCCTACTATCGTATCGTCGCGGCAGACTCGCGCCGGGCTCGCAACGGACGTTTCCTGGAAATTTTGGGTACGTACAACCCGATAACGAAACCTGCCGAGGTCAAGCTGTTTGAGGACAGAATTTCGCAATGGCTGAACGATGGCGCTCTGCCGTCTGATACCGTCAAGTCACTCTTCAGACAAGTGGGCTTCACCGACAAATACGTGCGAGCTCAAAAAGGTGAGGACGTTTCGGAAGTTGCGGTGAAAACCACCATCAGCGAACGTCCCAAAAAGACGCGCAGGATGAAGAAAGCATCGGTTGCTGCCGACGAAGCCGCAGCGGAGCCCAAACAGGAAGCTGCCGTCGAAGCTGCTGCGGAACCCAAACAGGAAGCTGCCGACGAAGCTGCTGCGGAACCCAAACAGGAAGCTGCCGACGAAGCTGCTGCGGAACCCAAACAGGAAGCTGCCGACGAAGCTACTGCGGAACCCAAACAGGATGCTGCCGTCGAAGCTGCTGCGGAATCCAAACAGGATGCTGCCGTCGAACCGGAAGCCGAAGCTAAACCAGCCGAGGAAAAACCGGCCGAAGAGCTCGGCGGCGAAGACAAGAAAGAAGAATAGAAGAACTGTGGCGCAGGTAACTAAGCGTAGGAGTTGCAAAAGCCGTTTCGCAAATGTTGAATCACGCACTAGTACGAAATTGATGCCTGAATGATGAAGATACCGATCCTGCATCGCATGCGGAGGACAGAAAGGATTGATACTATGAAGGAGTTCGTCGAGTACATTGTTAAGTCTGTAGTCGATAATCCGGATCAGGTGCGTGTGGAGGAAGTGGAAGGAAGCCGCACGACAGTTTATGAACTACGGGTCGCCCAGGGCGATCTGGGTAAGGTAATCGGCAAACAGGGTGCGACCGCCAAAGCTATACGTACCCTGATGGCTGCCGCTGCCGCCCGCCAGGGGAAGCGGTCTGTTCTGGAGATTCTCGAATAGATCGTGGCCGCCCCGGACCTGGTTATCGTCGGCCGACTGGGTCGTACTCGGGGTCTGCAGGGGGAAATCTGGGTCATCCCCGATACCGATTTCCCTGGACGATTCTTGGGACTGACCGAGATTTTTGTTCGAGTTCGTGCCGACTGGGAAAAAAAGAAACTGATTTCGGCTCGCATGATCTCGAACAGACCGGTATTGTTGTTTGAGAATATAGCTTCTCCAGAAGATGCATCCCGCCTGACAAACTGTGATATAGCCGTGTTGAAAACTGACGTCGTTAAGCTGGCGGAAGGCAGTTACTACATCTTTGATCTGGTCGGGTGTCAGGTGGTTGATGAACAGTCAATGCAAACGGTAGGAGAAATCGTAGCGGTCGATCAATATCCGGCCAATGATGTCTACATCGTGCAGAAACCGTCCGGCGCAACAATTCTCTGCCCGGCCGTGAAACGATTCGTAAAACACGTGGATATCGAAAGAAAGCAAGTTGTTGTCGACATAACCGGACTTCCGGAAGAAGACTAGTCGGCCGAGCCTGACCGATACAAAGCGCTTTTGAACCAATGTCTCCTGTCATCGATAGCGAGTTGTCGGCAAGGACGAGGAGACCTGCCTGATGAAGTTTGAAATTATCACACTGTTCCCCGATTACTTCACCTTGTCGTTGCGGCAGTCGTTGATTGGGAAAGCTATAAATGAGACGCTCTTTGAAATAAACATACTCAACCTGCGTGACTTCGCTATCGACCGTCACAAGACGGTTGACGACACTCCCTTTGGCGGAGGCGGCGGCATGGTCATGAAGGTGGAACCGTTAGACAGATGTTTGCGGTCACTTGGATATGAACACGGACGGCCCGGGGAAGGAGAGGAACGAGACGAACGAATCATACTCACTTCCGCTGCCGGCAGGCAGTTCAATCAGGAACAAGCCGTTCGTTATTCTCTCTGTGAGCGGCTGACGATTATCTGCGGACATTATCTTGGTGTTGACGAACGAATTATGCAACGGTACGCGATAGATGAAGTCTCCATCGGAGATTACGTGCTGACCGGCGGCGAGCCGGCAGCCGCCGTGATCGTGGATGCCGTCGCCCGGTTGATTCCCAAAGTACTGGGAAATATGGAATCGGCGATTGAAGATTCTTTCATGGATCAAATTCTGGGTACCCCGTGTTATACCAGACCGGCGGACTATGATGGTCTGACGGTACCCGACGTACTCCTGTCCGGTAATCACTCGGCGATCAAGCAGTTTCGCCGCCGCGAAGCAATCAAAAAGTGCTTGAGAAATAGGCCGGATTTGCTTACCAAGGCTGAGTTGACTGAAGATGAACTAAGAGAAGTCGAGAAGCTGAGAAATGCTCCAGAACCAAGCTGAATCCGACTTCTCAGTTTGAAACAGAATACAGGCGAAAGGACAACCATATGAAACGCATAGCGCAAATCGAAAAGAGCTATCTCCGGGATGATATTCCGGCCTTCGGCTCAGGTGATACCCTCCGGGTACACGTGAAGATTAAGGAGGGTGATAAGGAGCGTATTCAGGTCTTTCAGGGAACCGTTATCGGTCGTCGCGGGTCAGGCACCGGCGAAACATTTACGGTTCGGAAAATCTCCAGCGGCATCGGCGTGGAGCGCATATTTCCGCTGAACTCACCGAATATCGCCAAAATCGAAAAAGTCCGCTCCGGCTCCGTCCGGCGAGGTAAGCTCTACTACTTGAGAGGTCTTACCGGCAAGTCGGCCCGTATCAAAGAAGAATTATCCGATAAGGCTGAAATGAACGAGAGTAGTCCTGACGTTCAGCCCGAGGATGTAAAACCGGCCGAACCGGTTGCTGCCGAAGCCCCGTCCGAAGAAAAGAAAGAGACTAGAGAACCGACAGCTGCCGTAGAAACAGCCGCAACCGCTGAATCCGTTTCTGAAAAGGCCCCCGAGAAAGCCGCAGCCGAAAAGTCCGAAGAAACTCCTGAGAAGCCTGAAGACAAGAAGCCGGAATAGTCCGATCGATAGAATTTACTCTTGCATAAGAATCGAAAGCGTCCGCATCAGGGCGCTTTCTATTTATCTGAGATAGACTGTTGTCTATCTCAGACTGATGACAAAGGGCAGTTTTTCGAGGCTGTCCTTTGTTTTTATGATTA
>CAZLBP010000084.1:0-5275 GCA_964557855.1 uncultured Ignavibacteriales bacterium
CTCATATCTACCGCTTCATTATCTTCAAGTAATCCGTGAACTCGAACAACCGATTGCGCTTGTAGCCGGTCGTCTCTTTGAGGATCTTCAGTGAAACGAAATCACGCAAAAGATCGTTGCTCGCCTTCGGTGACAAACTGAGTTCTTTACCGACCAGCCCCGCCGTTACCACCGGACGAACGAAAAGCAAATCGAGGAACCGCTGACCGTTCTTAGTCTTCCTACCGAGTGTGGGGATCTTCTTTGAAGTCAGTTGCTCCTTAAGCGCCAAAATATCCTTCAACGATGCCGCCGCTTCGATGGCGGTCGTTTCGATTGCATGCAGAAAGAAGTTAACCCAGCCGGACAAGTCGTGCTTGTCGCGGGCGAATGTTAGTTTGTCGTAATACAGCCCCTTGTTCTTCTCGAAATAATCGGATGCATAGAGAAGCGGACGGTCGAGCATCCCGATACTCACCAGATACAGCGTAATCAGTAGCCGTCCGATACGTCCGTTGCCATCCAGAAACGGGTGGATGGTTTCGAACTGGTAGTGGGCGATAGCGACTTTCACGAGGTGCGGGATATCTATTTGTTCATTGTGCAGGAATTTCTCGAGGTCCGACATCAGGGCATCAACATGTTCAGCCGACGGCGGCACGAACACGGCATCGGCTATGGTTGCCCCGCTGATCCAGTTCTGGCTCTTTCGAAATTCTCCTGGAGTTTTGTTTTCCCCGCGAACGTGGGAAAGCAGGATGGCGTGGGTGTTTTTGATCAGCCGGTTGGAAAGCGGCAGCCGTTTCAAATCATCGAGCGCACCGTTCATCGCCTCGACATATTTCTTGGTCTCCTGCCAGTCGTCGCGGTGTTCGGGGTTGATATCGAGTTCATCGGAAAAGGCCTGTTCCATATTGGTATTGGTGCCCTCGATCCGGCTGGACGTGACCGCTTCCTTCATGACGTAGGATTGGATGAACAGGTCGATATTAGGAACGAACTTGGCGAACGAGTTGAGCTCCCCAAGACGAAGCGAGACGGCCTCGATCTTTCGCTGAAGCTTGGAATCCGAAATCCGCCAATCGTGATTGATTTCGTTCGGCAGAAAGTACTTATACTGGTTTCCCTTCAGCCACTTGCCGGAATTGAATTTATTTATATCCATAGGCACTGAAAGAAAAATACAGGATTTCTTATTTTCCGTAAAGGCCTAAAGGTAAAATATGCGTTTCCATATTTTACTTTCCACCGGTTTCCAAAAATCGGCACAGCAAGCCGTAACCTACTATAATATAATTGGTTATAGCTCATACCCGACTTTCTTTAGCTGTTTCTTTATCTCCGCGTTCAGCTGTTGTTCCTCTTCCAGTTGCCCCTTCAGCTCACCCGTAAGTTGTTTCATCTTCTCATCGAACGGTACGCCGTCGTCGACTCCGTCCGGTACGCCGACATAGCGCCCCGGCGTTAGCACGAATTTGTGCTTTTCAACGTCCTCAAGAGTGGCTGATTTACAGAAGCCCTTTATGTCTTCGTACTTGCCGCCCTCTTTTCGCCATTCGTGGTAGGTGCCGGCAATGCGGGCGATATCTTCATCGGTGAAAACCCGGTGGGTGCGGTCGATCAAGTGCCCGACCTCTCCGGCGTCGATAAACAGAATCTCGCCCTGACGTTTGCGGTCGCCGTTACCCGCCTTCTTACGCGACAGGAACCACAGACAAGCCGGGATCCCGGTGTTGTAGAACAACTGCTTCGGTAATGCGACGACACAGTCGACCAGGTCGGCTTCTACGATGTTTTTGCGGATGTCGCCCTCGCCTGATGTATTGGTAGAAAGTGAGCCGTTGGCCAGCACCAGTCCCATAATCCCCTTCGGCGACAGGTGGTATACCATGTGCTGCATCCAGGCATAGTTGGCGTTGCCGGTGGGTGGAACACCGTATTTCCAGCGAGCGTCTTTGCGGAGCAGTTCACCGCTCCAGTCACTGTCGTTGAACGGCGGGTTGGCCAGAATGTAGTCGGCCTTCAGGTCAGGGTGCGCGTCTTTGAGAAACGAGCCCTCGTTGTTCCATTTGACCTGGGAGCCGTCGATGCCGCGAATGGCCAGATTCATCCGGCACAGGTGGTAGGTGGTCTGGTTGCTTTCCTGACCGTAAATGGAAATGTCATCGATCTTGCCCCGATGCTGCTGGACGAATTTCTCGCTCATGACGAACATACCGCCCGAACCGCAACACGGGTCATAGACGCGGCCCTTGTATGGCTCGATCATCTCGACCATTGTCTGGACAATCGACTTTGGTGTATAGAACTGGCCACCCTTCTTGCCTTCGAGTGAGGCGAACTCGCCCAGGAAGTATTCATACACGCGGCCCAGAAGGTCTTTGCTTTTCGAGGCCTCGTCGCCGAGTGCGATATTGCCGATCAGGTCGATCAGACCGCCAAGCGAGGATTTGTCGAGATTGGGGCGAGCGTAGACCTTCGGCAGAACTCCCTTAAGAGTAGGGTTCTCTTTTTCGAGGGCTTCCATCGCGTTGTCAATATCTTTACCGATAGTGGGCTGTTTGGCGCGAGAATGGAGATCTGACCATCGGGCAATCTGCGGCACCCAGAATACGTTCTCGCCCCGGTATTCGTCCTTGTCTTCGGGATCGGCTCCTTCGTACTTGCCTTTGCCAGCTTCAAGTTTTGAGTACAGGGCCTCGAACGAATCACTGATGTACTTCAGGAAGATCAGTCCGAGGACAATATGCTTATACTCGGCGGCGTCCATGTTCTTGCGGAGCTTGTCCGCCGCCTTGAAGAGCGTCTTCTCGAACCGCTCGTTGGTTTGTTTTTTGGGTTTCTTGGTCTTAGTCATAGAATTATCTTCGCGTATTTAATCCGCCTCTCTCAAGGCTCGCGTTCAAGCAAGGGAGATTCGAGCGTGAAAAACCGGACGTTATATGGGGTTAGTTTAATCCGTGCCCCAATCCCCCGTTCTGGGCATCCCTATATTGATAGAATACCGCAACTTAAGGCCTAAAGTAAAGCTTTTAATCACCAGTTTCAAGTTGAAAAAGAGGGCCCGATTTGTGGTCTCGAGCCCATAGCGGCAGTTATCTCATGCCTTGATAAGCAACGCTCCGGCACGCCTTTCCAGATCAACCCGTGAATTAGTGAATTTCAATTCGCGGGCATACGCTGTGAATCCCTGCACCATGCCCCAGAGAGTCGACACGTCTTCGCCTTCGTCCTGGCCAGTGCGCCAGGCACCAGTAACTTCGGAGCCGGTGAAAGGTTTATCCTTAAACCACTCGGCAACCTTTTCCAAATCGTCGCCTAGCTTGACCTGGCTGGCATGATTGACCCGGTCCGTGATAGCATCTGCGGCCAGCCGATTCTCGACGAAGTGATTCAATGCCGGAAGCGCCTCATCGCGGAAGCGGTCCAGCGCCTTTGAGCGGTGGACGATCTTGAGCTCCCGGACTTCCTCAGCTCCCCAGACAATGTGATTCCCACAAACGTAGTTGTAGAGAAACGTGGTCAGGCCGAACGTGCATGAGCCGGTCTCGGAGTTCCAGCAGAAGAAGCCGCGACCGAGCTTGGCATTACCGACTTCTATCGGGTTTTCGTCGTTGACGAAAAACGCGAACATGTCTCGGTCAGAGGCGTACAGCCCGGCATTCTCCGATTGCCCGTTGCTCCGTGCAGGCGGCACGTGCCAGCCGGTGCCGGCAACGGCGTCCTGCAGGGCGGCCACTACGTCCGCATCCCAGATGCGTCCGTAGTTGGGGCCGGTGAATGCCGCGACTGTCTTGTCGCCTCCGCCATTCCGATAGAGTAGTTTGGCTCCGGTGTCCTTTTCTCCGAGTCCCCAGCGCATGCATTCGATGACTACGCGCGGGGGCAATGACCGAAGATATCTGGCCGGAGCGCCGATAGCCGTGCAAAGCTGGTTGAACGACCAGTTTGTCAGCAGGGCCGGCTCCTCCGAGCCATTGAGGGCCAGGCCCAGGTGGTCGGTTACGTCCAGGTGCAAGTCAACGAGTTCGGTGACTCGTTCCTGGGAAGCCTGTTTGAGGTGGCTGGTGTAGGCCTGCAGACTATCAAGGTCGGCAAAGCGCTCGTCCGGTGGCCGGGTGTGCCACTGACGGTGTGCGTCGTACAGATTGCGGGACATTTGTGTGTCCTCCTGTTATTGGGTTGTCAAAGAACCATGAGTGATTGCATGGCTAATTGTATCCAACCCGCAGTAGCAGACCAGTACCAGACCCGGAAAGTCGGTGTGGATAATTGCTTTCACCTGAGCACAAAAAAAGAACGGAGAGGGGTTAAACCTCTCCGTCTTTTTCGGACACGACATCGTCGTTCCGTTTCTTACGGCCAGACTTCTTGCCGCCGCCCAGCATGATCAGATTCTGCATCACTATCTCCGTGCGGCTGCGTTTCGCGCCGCCCTGACCTTCCCACATGCGGGTGGTGAGCTGGCCGTCGAGGTAGATGCGGTCGCCTTTTTTGAGATACTTGGCGGCCACATCGGCCAGTTTATCGAATGCCACGACCTCGTGGTACTCGGTTTTGTCGAGTACCGTCGTGGCCCGGCGGCTGGCGGTATGCGCCTGCGTCACCAGACGAAACTGAGATACCGAACGACCGCTCGGCAATGTTTTGGCGTCCGGATTGGCCGCCAAATACCCGATTAGTTGAGTTTTGTTGAGGTCCATATGTTTGAACCCTTTCTCCAGCGAGAGAATTGTAAAAACGTGGACTGACATACGCTGGCTTTGCCACTCCAGTGTCCCTCGGTGGACATAGAGGGATGGAGTAGCGATGGCCGGACTGAATAGAGCCGGTCAAGCCAAGCCGGGAGTAACTGTGGTCAGGTCCCAAGCTGTCCATAGATCTCCCGGCGCCGTCAATCAAGGTGGAGATTTATACTACCTTGGATGGATACTGAGTCTCTATGATACCCTGCACTGCCCTATGGAAAAGCCTGTCATCAGAGTACCAAACAACGGTGCGAAGGTGAAAGCTCTCCCCGAAAATACATTTGTTTTTTTGTTGAAAGACAGAGGCCATTTGCGTACTCTTGCACGCATGAAAACAAGGACGATTGACAATTCAGGCCTTTTGAAGGGTGGCAGGAAGTCAGTCGTTCCTAAACGAAACACAGGGAGCTGTGAGAATCGACCTTCGGGCTTTCATTTCAAGCAGGGAAGGTTGAAAGACTAACCGACTGTACGACAACGGGTTGCAAATCGCCAATTTGCGATTTCGACTTTCGGGCTCATAACCCGAAGGTCGAGGGTTCAAATCC
>CAZLBP010000085.1:0-5144 GCA_964557855.1 uncultured Ignavibacteriales bacterium
TACAGATTGCACTGGGTCTGAATCCGTACACACCAACTGACTACAATAATCTTGGCTTATGTTACATCTACCAACATAAATATCGGGAAGCCGTATCTGAACGGTTGAAAGCCTACTCTATTGCACCAAACCTGACTGAGACATTGTACAATCTTGCAGTTGCCTACCGGGGGTTATCCGATTGGGAGAATCACGAGAAGTTTCTATTAAAGGCCGCAGATCGACCGGATGCTCCTCTTCGTGTTCTCAAAGAAGCAGCGGACTACCATGTTTCTAAGCGCCAATTCGATGAAGCCGCACCAATGTACTTACGAGCATTGAAGATCGGGCTTGATACGGCTTACGTCGTAGAAATCATAAAGAAATACCCGGCACTTAAAGCATCTTTCCGTAGCCACTGAATTGTGACAGGACGGACTTGAGTTGACACTTGGATAAAAAGAGTGGTCATTTACCTCTGAGATAACCACAAATCAGGAGGTAGTGATGACCACTCAACAGAAACTTGTCCAAAAGAAACTCAGTCTTCTGGAACTGGGGGAATATCTTCAGAACGTCTCTGAAGCCTGCCGTATACACGGTTGTTCCCGTCAGCACTTCTACGATATCAAGAAGGCGTATGAGAGTCAAGGGCTGGCAGGATTGCAGGAGAAAACGCGTCGCAATATGCTGATATCCAGATTTGCCATGCCCACTTGGAGCGATGAGCCTCAATTTCGGCAAGGCATGGAGTCCCGTTTGGGGGGTGGTCCCCTTCGCGCTCATTAATTAATCCTAAGCCACGATCATTTTCGATGACCAGAAGGTTATGTCACACAGTACGAGAAACGCCCTCAGAAGCCACGTATGGACGTTTTAGGGGTATTGTGGGGGTGAGATCAATCGCATTCAAGAAATGTCAAGAAAAAAGTTGACTTTGTTAATACATGGCATTAATATACCGACAAGGATATTAATCGCCATGACCAAGACAGGACACGTCATATTCAGGATTGACCCGAAGGATCGCAGGCTCATAGATCGAGCAGCAAAGATAGACAGGCGATCCACTTCAGACTTCATTCGGTTGGCAGCTATTGACAAGGCCAACGAGGTAATTGAGACGGACAAGCAAGCCAAAGGGCCCAAAAAGGGCACCTGATTTCATAACACCATGGTTGCGAGTGAATTTGTAACTTGTTGTCCCCTAATACTTTCGGGGTGAGAGGATTTGAACCTCCGACATCCTGCTCCCAAAGCAGGCGCGCTGACCAGGCTGCGCTACACCCCGAATTCGGCATTCCATTCTAGGTATCTATTGTAACCGTGTCAAGCATGCACTTGATCCGGGTTGGGCTCAGATGGGTGCCCTGGAATCTGTGTTGGGGGAGAGAACAATCGAGGTGTTCCCAAGTACAACTTGGGAACCAGATTGAACGCCCGTGCCCAAATACAATTGGGGTACGAGCGTTGTGGATGGAATGAAAACGAAGACACCAGAGGGCAGGGAGAAATCCCCTTGCCATTTTGGATCAATAGGCTACATTATCAGCGATGAATAAGGTAAATCTTCTGGGCTATACCCGCCCGCAGTTGGAAAACCTCATGCTGTCCATGGGTCAGCAAGCGTACAAAGGCCGCCAGATGTTTGCCTGGCTGTATAAGACACGGCAGCATGACTTCCATTTGATGACCGACCTCAAGAAGGAGATTCGCAGTCAACTTAATCAGCAATATACTTTTGAACTGCTTAAGGTAGAGCACGAAAATACGGCCGCGGACGGCACCACCAAATTCCTTTTCAGGCTGGATGACGGCCATCCGATCGAGACGGTCCTTATCCCGGATGGTGACCGCACCACGGTCTGTATATCCGTTCAGGCGGGTTGCGCCCTGGCCTGTAAGTTCTGCGCGACGGGCACGCTGGGGCTGCTTCGTGACCTGACTGCAGGTGAGATCGTGGGGCAACTGTTGCACCTCCGGGAGCGGTTGGGCAACGATGCTTTCACCAATATCGTCATGATGGGGATGGGCGAGCCGCTCAACAACTTCGACAATGTTATCGAAGCGATCCGCATAATCACGGACAGCATCGGCCTGGGCGTGGCGGCCAAGAAGATCACCATTTCCACGTCAGGCATTTCTCCCAAGATCCGCAAGCTGGCGGATCTCGGCTCAAAAGCGCGCCTGGCGGTCTCGCTGCATGCGGCGACTCAGGAGAAGCGGCGGAGGATCATGCCGGTCGCCGAAACATTCGGGTTGGACAAGCTTATCGAATCACTCCACTACTATACTCGAAAAACAAAGTCGCGGGTGACTATTGAATACATCCTGTTTAGAGGATTCAACGATACCCAGGAAGATGTGAAAGCCCTCACTCGGTTGTTGCACGGGGTCCCCTGCAAAATAAACGTCTTGGCCTATAATCCCGTCGCCGGCCTGCCGTTTGAACGTCCCTCGGATGATGAGGTGAATTGGTTCGCTCGACAGTTATACCCGCGGCTGCCGGCGGTCACGGTGCGTAAGAGCCGGGGGCTTGACATTGACGCCGCCTGTGGACAACTTGCGGCGAAACAGCAGAAAAAGGAGAAGAGAGTATGGCGCTGAAGGTTGCCGTGTTTCTGTTTACGTGTTGGCTGATGGCTGGTTCGATAGTTGTCGCGGAGGATTACACCTTGCGTGTCGGCGACATTGACTTCCCCTCCCTGCGCTGGGGGGAGCAGAAAGTCGTATTTGACCTTTATTATGACGGGCAGCTGGTCAAGTTCCTGGTTATTGAAACGGAAGTACAGTTCGAGGGCACGTATCTCAACCCCAACCGTCGGGCCCGCACCGATTGTGTTATCAGCCCGGGTGACACCGGCCAGGTGGAGGCAACCATACTCATTCCCGGCAATTACGGCAAAGCCGATATCACGTTGCGTGTCTATGATGTCGTGGATACGCTGGATGATATTTCGCTGGGCAAGCTCGTTATCGAGCAGCCGTTCGTGATCACGTTCAACATGCCCGACGGAGCGGCGCCGTATTTTCAGGAGCGTCTAACCCTGCCGCCCCGGGTCGAAGACCACCCGTGGTTTGACAACGAGTTCTCCCGTATTCTCTTCGTTATGCTCGAGGAGGAGAAGTCGCCGGGCGAAATCGCCGACCTGGTCATGTGTGACACGAGCTACGTGGAAGAGAAGATTACCGATTTCAAGTCATTCCGTTTTCTCCGTGAAGACAGCGCCGGTACGAGTCGCCCCACGTTTCCCATCATATCCACGAAGGAAGCCGAGAAGGGGAAGAAACTGGCCTCCAAACTGGCCGAGCAACTGGCCGATCATTTTGCGGAACGGGGCGATGAATACCGGAAGACACTGGATAGTCTTATCGAAACCGGCAGAGTTGACCCGGACACCAACCTGTTTTTTAACGGCGGAACGGTTCTGTACCGTCCGTACCCGGTTATATCGGCCCTGGTGTTGTGGTGGGCGCTGGGTGAGGACTTCATTTCAGACCCGGAACCGCTGATGATTTTCGAAAAAACCGACTTGTGCAACGCCAAGATCGGCGAGTATATGTACGCGGTGCACGGTGGCCCGGCGCTCAAGGGCACGAATTTCTTTGATTTGAGGAGGACGGGCGGCACCCGGTTTCGCATCCTGTACGGCGACAGCCTGCCCGATCTCATCTGTGACAGCGACTTCCTTCGCTATCGCGACCGCCCCAGTCAACGAGTAGTCGGGCGCCACGCGGAACATGACCTGCCCGAGACATACATGCTGGACTCGTCCGCCGTCACCGCCGGAATACAGCCCTATGTGCAGGGTACCGGTGAACTGCTCAAAGACGCCAGAGAAGAGCTGGCCGACATAGCCGAATCGTTCGGTCACGAAGAGCTTACGCCAGGATACCTGTACTGGTTTTGGGATCTGACGGTCTCGAGGACCCTGGACAAGCTTATCGAGAAAGGAACAGTGGCCCGGCGGGGTAACGGGCAGTTTCGATTCGACGGAGTAGGGATGTAAATGCAGACCGGATATATATTCCGCTTGGTCATAATGGGTTTGCTGGCACTGGTGCTGGGCTCGGCGTGTACGGAAGACACGCCTTCGCGAGAGAACATACCGGTCCTGAAAGAGCGTATTTATGTACTGCAAGAGGCGATTCGCGAGAGAAACCGACCGATGCTGGACTCGCTCCTCTCATCGCGAATACTGACTTATGACCAGAGCTCCGACTCACTGTTGAGTTTCTGTTGGGGCCCCGACAACAGCTTTGCCTTCGAGCGGCTGGGCGACTGCGAGATCTTCTACACCGATGACAAGGCGTTTGCCGACTGTTTTGTCATGGACAGCACCGGCACCAAAGAGCGCCCCATACATTTGCGATTCATAAACCAGGGGGACGTGTGGCTCCTCGAGCGCTTTCTGGATTCCACCCAGGTGTCGGGCGCCGAAGAATAGTCAACTCGGCGCAGTAGAATGACGGACGACTTCACACAGGGAGTATAGTGGAGATGATGAAGAGTCTGCGATTCGTGGTTATTGTCGCGGGCCTTGCCGTACTGATCGGTGCTGCAGCAAGATCGGATGCGGGTTCGGGGCCGATACTGATTCTTTACGCCTTTGACGCCGAAGGTGAGCTGCTCCAGGAAAAGATGGCTGTCAGCGCCCAGGACACCCTGCTCGGGAGAGCGGTTTTCGCCGGGACGCTCAGCGAAAAGAAGATCCTGCTGGTCGAATCGGGAGTGGGGCTCACCAACGCCGCCATGACCACCCAACTCATGATCGATACATACGATCCCCGGTTGGTGATTTTCTCCGGCATCGCGGGGGCGCTGGACAGTTCCGTCCGGATCGGCGACATAGTTGTCAGCCGTAAATGGTACACTCACGATTTCGGCTACGAA
Organism: uncultured Ignavibacteriales bacterium; assembly: GCA_964557855.1. Classification (GTDB taxonomy): domain Bacteria; phylum Zixibacteria; class MSB-5A5; order GN15; family FEB-12; genus JAJRZL01. The sequence continues at coordinate 4,874 of CAZLBP010000085.1, forward strand.
GGCGGAAAGGGGTTCCGGCCCATGACTCTGGACGTCTACGATCCGGTTCAGGACAGTGTCATATCGAAGTGGTTCTTTCCAGTCGACAGTCTGCTATATCGCCGGGCGGCAGCGGTTGCCGGCGAGGAATTAACGCTGATGGCGGTCGGCGACAGGGCACCGCGAATTATATTGGCGGAGGCGGCCGTGAGCGGCAACAGCTTCATCGACAATCACCTAGTAGCAGTGACTTTCTCGGAATGGCAGCCCCGTCGTCCGGTACAATCACTAA
>CAZLBP010000086.1:0-5096 GCA_964557855.1 uncultured Ignavibacteriales bacterium
GACCTCCATGTCTGTGAGTTTAAGATACTGCTATGCTAAGACTTGGAGGTCTTTTTGTATGTTTAAAAAACTGATCCTTGAATAATTCGGGTTAGGAATGTACGAATCACGGTCGGGCGTACGTCGAGACCGGAGCGACGTGTACACGCCCGCAAGCGTCGCATGCGAAGTCATTGTCTGATTTGATGTTGCAACAAAGAGCCGTGTTGCTCGACGTTTGGCACAACGAAGACAACGTCTATTCATAATAGTCGGCTGCCTGAACAAACGGCAAGTCGTACGGCAACTTCATGTGATACAAAAGCATACGTGCTACTCTTGCATGAGACGCTGTTGTGGCACGGCAATTGCGATAACTAATGACGAGAGAGATTGGTTGTTTCCGGAATGTTCACATCGTCGTGACATAACTCCCGGGACAGAGCGGGGCCCCGGTTATCATGCCCTTGCGAACCGGGCCCCGTTACTTATATCGATGTCCTCTAAATAGCGGGCGTTCGAGTAGCTTGAGACTACAAACGCTCGATCTTCCGCCGGTTCTTCTTCACCGATCGCGTGGCATTCCGGGTATCAAATACGGCGCGAGCGTTATCCACGATCCACTGGTAATCGTATTTCGAATGATGCGTAAGTATGACAGTGAGGTCGGCTTTCTTCAACAGTCCCGCCGTCAATTTCACGGACTTGCGCCTGGAGTCGTGCCAGATAATCTCCGGCACGTGAGGATCATTATACGTTACGCGTGCGCCCCGGTCCTCCAGGAGCTTCATGACGTCAAGCGCGGGCGATTCACGGACGTCTTTGATATCCGGTTTGTACGCCACGCCGAGAACCAGAATTGAGGCCTTGTTAAGCGCTCTGGCAAAACGCTCGTTCAGCATCGAAATAATCCGTTTCACCACCCATTCGGGCATGCTGGAGTTTATGTCGCCGGCCAGTTCAATGAAGCGGGCGTAATAGTTAAGAGATTTCAGTTTCCAGGACAAGTAATGGGGATCAATCGGAATACAATGCCCGCCGAGGCCGGGTCCGGGGTAGAACGGCATGAAGCCGAACGGCTTGGTCGCTGCGGCGTCGATTATTTCCCACACGTTCAGGTTTAACCGGTCACACATAAGAGCTACTTCGTTGACCAGCGCGATATTGACCGAACGGAACGTGTTCTCCAGAAGCTTGACCATCTCAGCCGCCTGAGTCGAGGAAACCGCGTGGATATTGGGGATAGTTCGTTCATAAAACGTCTTGGCCGCCTGGGTGCACTTGGGTGTAATGCCGCCGACGACTCGAGGCGTATTCCTGGTGGTGTAGGCGGCGTTGCCGGGATCGACTCGCTCGGGCGAGAACGCCAGGAAGAAATCCTGGCCGACTTTGCGGCCGCCCTCCTGAAGCAACGGCAGAATAAGATCCTCGGTGGTGCCGGGATAAGTGGTGGACTCCAGGACAACAAGGGCGCCCTTCTGGAGATACCGCTTAACCTGGTTGACGGCCGACAGAATATAACTGACATCCGGGTCTTTCGTTTTCGACAAGGGGGTGGGCACACAGATAGAGACGGTGTCCATTTTGGCGATCTGCTTGAAATCAGTGGTGGCTGAAAATGACTTGCCCTTTACGTATTGCCGGACTGTTTCGTCCGGGACATCATCGATGTCGGAGCGACCGCTGTTGAGCAGCTTGACTTTCGGCTGCGAGATATCGAAGCCGGTAACGTTGAAGCCGGCGCGAGCCAGTTCCATGGATAGCGGCAGACCGACATAGCCCAGCCCGATGACACCGGTTCGGGCCGATTTGTCTTTGAGTTTGGACATGAGTCGTTTATGCAGTTTGTCTTCATTTGCTGTTTTACGGGCCATAATATGTCTCCTGCTATCAGCTGGTGGGGTTGGTCGATAGCACTTTCATCCAATAGTCAAAGGTGTCTTTCAGGGTTTGTTTCAGAGTGTATCGGTTGGCAAATCCCAGCTCTTGACTGGCTCGGCGATGACTGCCGCGCAAAACCGGGATATCTGATTTGCGCAATCTGTTCATGTCTGTTCGGATGCTGACCTTCCTGGACGTGAAACTCAGCAACACATCGAGTACGGACTGCACGGCCACGGCCTTGCCGGACGAAAAGTGATATGCCCGCCCGGGCCGTCCCTTTTCCGCGAGCAAGCGGTACCCGCGCACAATGTCCCGCACATCCGAGAAATCGCGCCGCGCCGTCAGATCACCGACGGCCATATCGGGCCGCTGTTGTTTGAGTTCAATAGCTGCTACCTGTCGTGCGAAGGCAGGGATGACGAAATTCTCAGTCTGTCGCGGGCCGCTGTGGTTGAACGATCTGGCAATCGTCACCGGCAGGTTGTGACGGCTGAAGTAGTAGCGGCAGAGATGTTCGGCCGCAGTCTTGGAGATGCCGTAAGGGGAGATGGGCGCCAGTGGCTCGCCTTCGGTTAACGTCTTGTTTTTCGGAGAGAAGATGCCATAACAGTCGGCGGAGCTGACGAAGACCAGTTTCTTGAGCTCTTTAAGGGACAAAGCCGCCTGGAGCACATTGAGTGTGCCTTCAACATTCACCTGATACGTCAGCCGTTCTTTGGCGAAGGACTTGCCTACCGAAGCAAAGGCCGCCAGGTGAAAGACATGACTCGGCCGAAACCGGGCCAGAGTTGCGGTAAGCATCGAAGCATCCAGGATGTCCAGGTCAACCAGGGTCAAGTAGTCGATGATTGCGGCCAGATTGTCCGTCGGTTCGCTGGCGTAGAGATTGCCGATGACCCGGTAGCCATGCTCCAGCAGTTCCTCGGCCAGGTACGACCCGGCGAACCCGGCGATGCCGGTTATGAAGGCGGTCGGATTCTTCGGCATTTACTTCGTACCCGAAAGGCGTTTCAGGTCGGCATCGACCATCATCTTGACGAGTTCTTCAAATGAAACGGTCGGTTCCCAGCCCAGCTTTCTTTTGGCGTGGGCCGGGTTGCCCAGCAACACGTCGACCTCTGCCGGCCGGACAAAGCGCGGATCGACTACTACATGATCTTTGTAATCCAGGTCGAGATGACCGAACGACAGTTCGACGAATTCCTTGACGGAGTGGTTTTCGCCCATCGAAATGACGAAGTCTTCCGGCTCGCTCTGCTGCAGCATCATCCACATGGCGCGGACGTAGTCACCGGCGAAGCCCCAGTCGCGCTTGGCGTCGAGATTACCCAGGGCCAGTTTGTCGGTCAGACCCACTTTGATGCGCGCGGCGCCGTCCGTTATTTTGCGCGTCACGAACTCCAGGCCGCGCCGGGGGCTTTCGTGGTTGAAGAGGATGCCGGAACAGGCGAATATCCCGTGGCTCTCGCGATAATTCACCGTAATCCAGTGACCGTAGACCTTGGCCACCCCATAGGGTGAACGGGGATAGAACGGCGTCTTTTCCGTCTGCGGCACTTCGTGAACTTTGCCGAACATCTCCGAAGAGGAAGCCTGGTAAAAGCGGATCTTCTTGTTAACCAGCCTGATTGCTTCGAGCATTTTGGTGACACCGAGTGCGTCGAACTCACCCGTCAAAGTAGGCTGATCCCAGCTCGTTGGGACAAACGACTGCGCCGCCAGATTGTAAACCTCATCCGGCCGGTGCTCTTCAATCATTCGAACTATGGATAACTGGTCCAGCAGGTCCGCCTGAGCCAGCGCTATCCTGTCCTTAATGTGATTGATTCTTTCGAACGATTCGGTCGAGGCCCGCCGCACCATGCCCACCACCTCGTAACCTTTTTCCAGCAGGAATTCAGCGAGGTATGAGCCGTCCTGACCGGTTATGCCTGTTATGAGCGCTTTCATCTATTAGCTGTCCTTTGTATGACGCAGAAGCACGCTGTTTGACGGCAGCATTGCTTGTACATCAATTAACTGTGATTATCGGTATCCGGCCCGGAATATAAAGCCGGGCCGGTATGGGGTCAAATAGAAACGGAGTTCGTGAGGATTGAGTTGGTGGGGGCGGCAGGTCACACCCAGCCGGCATGGGTCAGGACCGTAAAGGTCCTGAACTACATTCCTGGCCGCCGGAACTGCCAATAATCCCACTCGGCTTTACAACGCTCATGAATACATATATATTGCCGCATCAAGCTCAGGAGGAGACATGAGAAGTGCATTAGCAAGCGCGGTTATTCTGTTGGTCGCCGTGACGGCGAATGCCATAGACGTCAAAGAGAAAGGTCATGTAGTGTCACACGGTGAAGCCGGTGCCGATTCCCTGCTCCAGCAGGCGGACGCCACTTTCCAGTCCCGGAACTACGAGCAGGCACTGAAAGAGTACGAAGCCACGATTACACGGGCGAGGCAGGAATTCAACCGGTCGGTCGAGACCGAGGCGCTGGCACAGGCGGCTCGCATGAACCTGATACTCGGCAAAAAAGAAGAAGGGCGGCAATGGTTGGAGCAGGCGGCTGAAAGAGCGTCCGATGATGATCCGATGGGCTGGTCGCGGTACCTGGGAGTGAGAGGTCGATTCGAGTGGCAAGATGACGACTTGAAGGCCGCCCGCGCCACGTTCGAAGAGATGCACGAATACTGCAATGTCAATGCTTTGTATGGCCGGGCAGTCGATGCGGCGCACATGATTGCGATTGTGGCGGAGACGCCTCAGGAACAGATAGAATGGGGCAAAAAGGGAATTGAGGCCGCAGAAGCCGGAGGTCAGGAGCAATGGCTGGGACCGCTGTGGAACAACATGGCCGGCACCTATTGGGATATGAAAGTATTCGATACGGCTTTGGAATGCTATAAGCAGGCTCGGGAGTATCACTGGCGGCATTCCGGAGAGTCCGCCAAGCTGTTCGCTGACTACCATATTGGCATGACGTATCGCTATTTAGGTGAGTATGAGGAAGCCCGCCGCTGGCTGCGGCCGGTACTGGCCTGGGCGGAGCGGCTCGAAAACCACGGAGCGATCGGGCAGGCATGCGAGGACCTCGGTGAGGCCGACATTGCCGAAGGCCGGACGCAATCCGGTCTGACGTTGCTCAAACGCGCCCGCAATGAGTACAAGCTGGCGGGGTATGATTCATCGTGGACGGAGGTGTGGGAGCACATTATTAAGAGGGTGGCGGAGTTGGGGG
>CAZLBP010000087.1:0-5054 GCA_964557855.1 uncultured Ignavibacteriales bacterium
AAAATGGCCGGTTTTAATGCGACCCCTAGTGGCCGGTTTTGCCTGACCGGTGACACTTTCCGGGCCTCCGACCTGCAATCGCTCTCATCATATGACATCTACGTCAAGCTCTCTATTGATGGCAAGACAACTGATGCATTCAGCGCCGAAACGTTGCCGGAACCGGTTATCGGAGATAGCCACCGTGATGCAATCATCCAGTTGTCGCGCATACGATACGGGGAAGATCGATCAGTCGTCGAATCACGGATAGAATCATGGATGGCTGACCCTATTGAGAACTTGATGGAGAATGGAGGAACTATTAAGTCTGCATACAAGAAAGGAAGTCAGTAATGCAAGGATCCATTCACGCTTTTGCGCAAGATTAGCCCAAGAATCCGTCTCGTGCCTCTGATTAACTTGGCTTCTTTGGTGGCTGGCCGGACAAGCTATCTGACAAGCCAACCTCGCTGATGGGCTTTGTTAATAGCGCTATTTGCCTATTCCGCCCCGAACACAATTCAGATTACAGATTGCCAGTGAGTCTTCCTTTAGACATAGAGACCCTTTTTGCTACGGCATGATCCGGTATCCCATATCCCGTAGAAGATAGAAGGCAGTTTCAAAAAGGATATTATGTTCTTCTGCCTTTGCGTCACCACTTTGGCTTGCTAGAAGCAGTGCGCTTGGATCTTTGCCCTCAATAAAACCTGTTAAGAACTGGGCATAACCTGTATCGCCGAATTCTTTGCCACAAATCAGAGCAGCACGCCGGGTGTACGCGTGGACCGTCTCATCCTTCGCGATGTCCTGCAAGATCGGCAGACAATTTGAGTTAATGGCTGTGATAGCAGAGAAAATAGCTTCCCCATGATCAGTTGTAGCGCCCCACCAGTTCTCCAGCTCCGTTATTATCTGATCGCGAGACGATGCGCCGTCTTGTGATGACAGTCCAAGATCAACTTGATTCATTGTTTGTTCATCTACAGACTCGACACGGTAAAGGATACCGTTGCGGATACCCAGATAACCCATGTTTCCCGCTGATCCGAATGTGGGACCCCCATTAATTATCACGTCAAAGTCTTCTCCCTCACGCTCATTCAAGACGACAAACCACTTCTGTCCCCTACGGGCCGAATAGGCTTGACAGCCTCCACTCCTGCAGAATACCGGGCCACGGCCGATCGCATCATATGTTAAGCTTTCCTTGTCGCCTGTTATAACCAGCATTTTCTGCCCCTTTTCCGCGCTGTAAGCAACAGATGCGCTACCTGGGACGAAGCATACGCTCCCTTCACCTATACCCCCGTATTCCATTCCTTCCTGACTATCTAGTACTGCAAACCAGGCTCCGGAGCGCTGTGCATCATACGCTACATGCTTGCTGTCAAATGAGAATGCGATCCCGCCAGCGCCAATTGCGTCATACTCTTTTCCAGGCTTTTCATCGATCACGACAACTTGTTTTGATCCCCTGAATGCACCGTAAGCAACTCGTGATCCGTTCGAACTAAACACTGGTCGTCCCTTTGCAATGCTGTCGAATAGCGCCCCTTCCCGACCATCCACAACAACGAATTGTCGTTGGTCTCTACCTGCAACGTAAGCCAACCGATCACCCGAGGGGCTGAAGCACACACCGGCGACCCCCTCGTAACCTGGGCCAGTTTGGTCGTCCATGACTACAAACCACCGTTGACCCTTGGTAGCCCAGTATGCGAAGTGCGCACTATCAGAACTGAAACATGGGATCCCGACTCTGTCGTAGAGCTGTCCTTTCTTGCCATCTACGACAACAGCTTGGCTATCCCCACTACCAATCACATAGGCCACGCGTCTACCGTCCGGGCTGAAAGAAGTAGCACCAATACCGTCATAGGAGGGGCCTTCTTGATTATCAATGACCATTGCCCATTTTGATCCTTTAGCTATCGCGTATACAAAACGGTCTCCGCCGGGCCTGAATATCGGATGACCATCGAGAATATTCCCAGATACCGGGAATTCCTTTCCGTCGAAGACGACAATATGTTTGCCGTTTTTGGCAGCAGCAAAACCAAGGTGGTTTCCGTCGGGGCTGAAACATAAAGATCCTTCTGCAAAGGCATCATACTCGCCTATAGTTTCGCCATCCAAGAAGAAACCTACCTTCTTTCCGCAAGTGAAAGCCACAGCAAGATGGCAAGCGTCGGGGCTTACAGCAAAAGAAAGGGTGTCCGATGGAGGAGAACCAAGACGATGCATATTCAAAGTGACTTGTCGACTACAATCGTGAGTTGTCGCCGTTTTTCTGGGTGACAGCTGCATCGCCACAGAGGTCGGTGTAGTATCTGCTGGGGGATCGACATGGTGTTTTGCGACGTGGTCCGATTTCCTCGATTTGCCGAATAGTTTTTTCAAAAAGCTCATATGAGTTCTCATCTACATTTCACACTATCATAATTGCTATACCGAAGGCCGCAACAGCGTAAAGCAAATAGTCTCAACACAACTCAACATCCAAGCGCTCGTAATCACAATGTGTGATGTTCCAAGGCCAGCTTACCTCTCGGGTAACATTTCTGTCATTAGTACCTTTTCTGCCTCCTCTTTATTGAGGCCATGGTTTGCCATGAGAAGCTCTAGAATCTTACCGACATAGTAAGCCAACTGGTCATCCTTTGTCCCTCCTACATTTCTGGATTCGGCCACGGCCATCATTCTATAACGGGCCATGTCGCTAGCAGTCACCTCTTTTTTGCCGTGAGGTGCGTTCGATCCTTCCGAATCCAACTGATCAACCGTCGTGGTCGCCCCTTTCTGATTTTCCTCATGTACTTTAACCGAATTTGGCTCTTGCCGAGCGGCAATGGATCCTCTCTTCCCAAATAACTTCTTGAGAAATCTCATACATCACTCCTTCGCAATCCCGAACAACCTCTCTGAAAAATAGCTGGATTTCGAAGCCATGTCAAACTTTATTTATAACTGAACATTCTAAGCAAGGCGGATGGATATGCCGAGAGAAAAAACGACTCATACGAAACCGAAGATGATTCACATTCGACTGAGTGAAAAATTGCATCAGAGATTGCGGATTCAGGTCGCCAATGAGAATCTTACTATTCAGGACTGGGTAGAAAACCCCATCGAAGACAATGTGAAGGCTGGTCGGGGGAAGCAGAGTTGAAATCAAACAGCATTGAAAAGAAGCGCTGTTACGTTTACGTAAGGCTGTCCACTGAGGACCAGCACCGTCGCGCCGAATACTCGTCGCTTGAGAGTCAGGAAAAGGTCTGCAAGGCTTACATCGCCAGCCAGGAGCCGAACGGCTGGAAGTATGTGACGACAATCAAGGACCTCAGTTCCGGCGGCAGCACCGACCGGCCAGGACTGGGCGAGCTCCTCGAACATATCAAGCAAAACAAAGTTGATGTGGTCGTCACAACCAAGATGGATCGGCTTACCAGAAATATCAAAGACTTCTGGACGCTCTATGAAGTCATGCAAGAGCATGATTGCCAATTCGTTTGCGCCACACAGGAACTCAACTCCACGACGGCACACGGCCGGTTCTTCATCAATATCCTTATGAGTTTCGCAGAATTCGAACTGGAGACTATCCGAGAAAGAACCCGGGCGAAGATGCTATCCCAGGCCGAAGAGGGTCTCTGGCATGGTGGAAGATCTCCATTTGGATATGAACGCCACAAGGATAGGAAGGGACTGCTGATTCCGCACAAGACGGAAGCGGCTGTCGTGAAGAAGATCTTCGATCTTTTCGTCAAGTTGGGGTCGCCAGCGGCTGTAGCCAAAGAAATCAATGGCATGGGTTATCGGACCAAGAGTAAGAAGAAGACGAAGTTTTCGAAGTGGACGATTACTTACATTCTATCCAATCCGCTCTATGTTGGAAAGACGACGTTTGGAGGCCAAAGTTTTGAAGGCAAACATAAGGCGCTTATTCCGGTCAACCGATTCAACCACGTACAGAAGATGCTTGAAAAGAACAAGCAGACGCGGACGGGACCTACTCAGAACAAGTACAATTTCCGGCTGAGAGGTATCCTGAAATGCGGCGATTGCGGTTCGATGATGACACCGAGTCCTGCCAAGAGTGGACGCTACCTCTATTACAGGTGCACACGTGTGTCAAAGTATTCGAAGGAAGAATGCAAAGTCAGAAAGATTGGCGCTAGAGCTATTGAAGATGCGGTCGTCAACAAGCTGTGCGAAATCGGAACGGACGAGGCTGTCATAAAAGAAGCGGTTCGCAAAGCGAACAAAGCGTCGGTGACCAATGCTAAGACCAAGACCAAAGAGCTCAATGCCCTGAAGAAAGAACTGAAGCCGGTTCAAGATTCAATCGACAACATGATCCGATACGTAGAGAAGCGCGGTGATCTTCCAAAGGCCATGTCTGACAGACTGCCGGAACTGGAAACCCGAAAAGAACAACTGGAAACTCAAATTCAGCGTCTTGAATTCGAGATTGGCCAGCTCAAAGACTACCAAATCGACACTGAATTGCTTACAAAGACGCTACGGGATTTCCTGGCCATCTACAACGAACTGACGCCAGAAGAGCAAACACGACTGTTACAGCTTATGGTTCAAGAAGTTGTCTTGGGGGAAGACACGCTGAAGATATCTGTTTTTCCGCTTGGGGATTCTGGAAAGCCTCTGGAATACCTACTGAAACATCCAGAGTTTGCTGAGAGTGATAAAAAGCGGGGTTATCTATTCAATACCCAGAACTTTTCGCTTGGAGTTCCGGCTGGGTTGAAGAATGCGGGCCCAACAAGACGAGTTTCTAAAAACCCTGAATCTCCCAGAAGTTATTGACTTGTATAGGAATAGCCGAGGTCAAGTTGGCTGTTGTTTGATGAGTTTGGCCGGGTATATCTAAAAATGCTGGCCACACATGCATATCTTGGATTCGAGCACCACCGTGTCCGGATTAGGCTGACGGACTGCATTATAAGAGCAGAATGTGTCCAAAGTTTCCGCCTGTACGTTAACGACGAATTGTCGTCAGCTCATGTCAAGAGTTGTGTAAATTGTTTTTTCAAGCAGCGTCCTTTGCGGTC
>CAZLBP010000088.1:0-4633 GCA_964557855.1 uncultured Ignavibacteriales bacterium
AAAATGGACCCTGAAGGACTCCGGGGTTCAAGTCCCTGCACCGCTATTATACGTTTTTGCAGATTGGCGGTCCCTACGGTTGCAAGGGGCCGAGCAGGGCCCGAGATTTCAAAAGAAACACCCTGATCTGTTTTATGGGGCTTCACTTTGAGCTTTTCAGGGAAAAGCTCTTGCAGAGTGTGGCGAAGCCGGGGTCCTCTCTCTTCCTCCGACCCAGTCAATTCATGCAGAGCTACAAGCTGATCCTGGATCCACTCTAAAGTCATGCTTTCTTGCTTAACAGGACTTGTCTTTGATCGTTGGATACTTAGTTTGAGAGCTCTCAGTTCCGACTCACGGATGGAGAGTCTATCCCTGACCGACTCGAGATTTCCACCCTCCTCTGCCAAGACAAGCAGGTTGGTAATCTGCTTTTCCAATTCCCGCCTTTTCTTCTCAAGATCACCCAGACTCGCACTTTCCACAGACAACCGTTTCCTTAGCTCACGAGAATCAACACATAGCACACTAAAAACCCTAGTTCAGCACTCTGTACCTCACAACCATCCGTATGATCTGCAGGCCCCACAATTCACGATAGTGTTCAGCCTCGAGTGGGAGCCCGTCAGCCGATATTCCAGCGCGTTATCTATCGCTTCGCCCACGTGGCAGACCCTCCTATAGCCCAACATCAGCCTCCGAACACCTGGTCTCTGGCGTGCTCGATAATCGCCTGTATGGCCGGGTGCTCAATGTGCCTTTCCATGGAAACGGCGTAATACTTCTCCACAACGCCGTCAAGAAGACCAATCTCTCGTACGCGATATTGCTGTCGAATCTCCTTGCTTGTGATCCGGGAAGCAACGAACAGCCCCACGCTGGATCTGCCCAGGGATTTGACCAGGGCGCTATCGTCGCACTCAGCTACTACGTTAGGTCGGATATTGTTCATCTCAAACCACTGTTCGATAGATCCTCGTAATTCTGTTCGATCACCGGGCAGAATACAGGGGGAGCTGTTAAGCGATTGGGGAAACCCTTTCTTATATTTGGCGACCAGCGAATCCGAACCGTAGACCGCCACCTCGCTTTCTCCAAGCAGATGATTGAATCCTCGGACTCTGAGATCAGGACCAATTGGCTTGTCGGTCAGAACGACATCGAGATCATGGAGTATCAACTGAGAAACCAGATGGTCCGGCTGGTCCTCCCGGCAGACCAACCGATAGGTTTGCAAAGATCCCAGAATCGGTGCAAGCAGCTTCGCCACCACCAGTTTCGAGAGGACATCGGCTATCCCGATTTGAACACGGATAGGTCGCTCTACCGTACGGTCTTCAAGAACATCCTGGAGTTCTCTTCCCAGGCTGAATATTTCCTCAGCATACCTATACACTACTTGACCAACGTCATTTACTGTCATCCGACGGCCCGAGCGGTCAAAGAGCTTGTACCCCAGTACGTTTTCCAGTTGCTGGATCTGTGTGCTTACGGTCGATGGGGACAGACGCAGCTCTTCGGCGGCAGGCGCCAGGCCACCCTTCCGAACTACGGTCCAGAAGTACATGAGATGATGATAGTTGAGCCAGTTCACGCAACAAGGATACTTTGATATTATAGAAATGTCAATACTAATTTTTGATATTTTCTAAATACGATTTGTGACGTATATAGATGAAACGAAACGCTGAGACAACACTGACCACGGAGACATGAAATGGACGAGAAAAACGTCTTCGGTACCGGCCTATGCGGGGATTTGGAGGATAGGGCTCGCAGCCTGATCAGAAGTACCTTGACCCCGGTTGCGCCTGATATTGAGATAGTCGACTTTAATCTGGACTATGTCCAGGCTTCTTCGCCGGCCTCAATAAGCTATGGCTGCACCATATTGGTGAAGACTGGCGACTCATCTGTGATCCGTGTCGGCGCCCGGGACTGCGATGAGGTTCTGGCTGTTTACAAGGCGACGACAGCATTGCTGGATCAACTACCTCTCATCGAGAAGGGAAAAAGCGCGAACAGGCCAACGCCGCCCTGGTAGCCGGCAATTGCCTCGCTTGCGGATTTTCATGAAGGAGAAACAAATGAAACTGGAAGCACTTGAAAAGCACGTTGAGAGATTGGCGAATTTGCCGGAGACCGATCAACTTATCGTCTCATGCTATGTGAATCTCGAGGACGACGATCGTGGGTGGCGGACGTTTGTCCCCCGACGAGAGAAGGAGATTGTTGAATCACTCGTGTCTTCAAGGGACAAAGCGGACATCCGGTCAGCATTCAATTCAGTGAAGATGTGGCTCAACTCCCAGCTGCATCCAGAGAGTCGGGGTGCAGCTTTCTTCGCGTATGGCGGTGAAAGGGGAGTCTTCATTCCGCTGCAGTTTGAGGTTCCTCTTCCAAATGAGATAGCGGTCGATACCGTGCCACATCTGTACCAATTGGTGCGCATGAAGGACTCCTATCATCGTTATATCTTATTGCTTACCGATTCCCGTGACGCGCGCATATATGAGGTGAATCTTGGCAAGGTCTCCCACCGAGTGCTGATTGAACGACCTGAAGTAAGATCCCGGCTTGGCAGAGAATGGACTAAGCTCCACTACAAGCGTCGTCGCCGCGAAAACAATCGGCAATACATACAGCAGAAGCTCGACGTACTGGATAAGCTGTTTGCTACAGAGGCACGTGCCCGGTTGATTCTCGCCGGAGACCAGACATACGTCGATCGTGTCGCCAAGGCGTTACCGCGGCACATTGCCGCGAAAGTCGTGGGACGCGTCTCGTCTACGAAGACGGACTCGATGGAGGAGATCGTACTCCAGACCCTCCAAGCGTATGTCAGGGCGGAAGAACTAGAGTCGCTCGATGCGGTAGACCGTCTTTTCAACGCCCTCCAACGAAACGACATGGCGATCGTGGGTGTGGCGGATTCGCTAAGAGTCGTGTCCCGAGGTCAGGCGGATACATTGATCTTGTGTCACGATCAGGATTTGGGAAGCTCGTACATTTGTCCGAGCTGCTTCTGGGTCGGCGTTGGTGAGGAGCAGCCAGGCACGTGTGAGAAGTGCGGAGCCGGTTCCATGCAGCGTCGTAATGTCAGACAGGAGTTGGTCCGACTGGCACAGACCACAGGCTGCGATGTGGAAACCGTCACAGAGTCCGAGGAACTACTGAAGGCCGGTGGGGTAGGCTGTTTTCTTAGGTATACGGACGAGTTTTCCGGCAGCCGCGTCTCCCCGACCGTCCTGTGAAACGTCCGCCGGTCGTGCGATCCACTGGGACAATCACAGATAGTCGGCATGTAGTCTCAACTGAGCGTCTAAACACAGTCTGCAGAAATGGAGCGATAGTGAAAATGGATAAGATGACCGAACAAATGGATGAACGAACGCCCCGGCAGAAGGAAACGTCAGGTATTTGGGTCGTACTGGTATTCGTCGTTCTACTGGCCGCAGTCGTGCTGGTAGCAATAGCGACCCAGTAGCCGCTCCGGAGCCGATATCATAAGCGGCATCATGAAGACAGCGGGCTTACCTGCGATCCCTGTATCTTGCAATATGAAGGGCCTGCCGCATTGCCGGGATACATATGTTTGAAGAATCAATCGGATCGACCACACTCGTAATCGGCTTCATCGTCTTTGTTCTGGCTATGCTCGGACTCGACCTCGGTGTGTTTCACCGGAAACAGCGCGAAGTATCATTCCGTGAGGCTGCGATATGGTCATCCGTGTGGATTGCGCTGGCCCTGGCATTCAACGTTGGGGTCTATTACTGGTTTGGCGCGCAGGCCGGTCTCGAGTTCTTCACCGGCTACGTTATTGAGAAGGCGTTGTCAGTTGACAATCTCTTTGTCTTCGTGGCCATCTTTGCCTACTTCAATATCGCACCGATGTATCAACACCACATTCTCTTCTGGGGCATTATGGGCGCCCTGGTTATGCGGGCGGCGTTCATTGTGATCGGCGGCGCGTTGCTGGCTCATTTCCATTGGACGATGTACCTGTTTGGCGGTATACTGGTCCTTACGGGAATCAAGCTCCTTCGCCGGCAGGATGACCCCGTCGCTGTCGATCGCAATCTGGCAGTGCGCGGCGTGAAACGCGTGTTTCCGGTTTGCGACAAGTACAGCGGCTCCCACTTCTTTGTCAAAGAGCATGGTCGCCGGATGATCACACCGCTGTTTCTCGCCCTGGTTACTGTCGAGGCCTCGGACCTGGTATTCGCGATTGACTCAATTCCCGCCGGTTTCGCCATCACCTCCGATCCGTTCATTGTGTTCACGTCCAATATCTTCGCGATTCTTGGGCTTCGCTCACTTTACTTCCTGCTGGCCGGAATGCTGGGGCGCTTCCGGTATCTCAAGGTTGGCCTGGCGGCAGTTCTCGTCTTTGTGGGACTAAAGATGCTGGTTGCCGCCGTCGTCAAGATTCCGATATTGCTGTCGCTGGGAGTTGTTGGTTGCATTCTGGCAGGGTCTGTATGTGCCTCCCTCTTGGCAGCACGGCAGAACAGGCAACCCCTCGTGAAGATGTCAGAGGATGAAGAGCACGCGAATCAGAGTGAAGTATCTACAAGAATTTTTCAACTGTGAATCCTAGTGTCATGTCCCATGTTTAGCTTGCATTAATATTGTGGAAGTGGTATCTTTT
>CAZLBP010000089.1:0-4307 GCA_964557855.1 uncultured Ignavibacteriales bacterium
CTAGTTCCCAAATTGCATTTGGGAACACACCTGTCGTCCGGGTTGCACTTGGATCCACCAAAACCCGGCCGGGAAATGGTCTTCACTGTTCCGTCAGGTCCTGGCACGCGTATGCGTGGTGTGGCCCGACGGCCGACCATCCGTAAAATCCGCGCAATTTCCCTACAAACTCGATGGTGAATCAGACAACGCTCCTACTAATAAAAGAAAGGGTCAGGACCATGTCCAAAAACATCAGCCAAAAACAACTCGAAGCCAACCGCCGCAACGCCCAACTCTCCACCGGCCCCAAAACCCCCGAAGGCCGGGAACGCGCCAAATGGAACGCCACAAACACGGTTTCTTGGCCAAATCGGTCGTGGTCCCCGACGGAAACGAAACCGATTAGGAGTTCCAGAAACTCCTCGACTATCTAAACGAGGAACTCCAGCCGGAAGGCATACTCGAAGAGATGCTTCTCGAACAAATCGCCGTCGCCTACTGGCGACTCCGACGTTCGTTGAGCGCCGAAGCGGGCCAGGTCGCCGAAGTGCGACAGGTTACCCGGATGGTCAAGTCCGCCAAAGACTCCCGTACCTTGCCCTTTTTGAGGCGCGACCGCCTCGACCTTATTGTCCGACGGGTGGCCACCCTAAGCTCGCTTGGGGTGGTGCGCCGTCACGAACCCCTTCACGACGGCCCAACCAACAAAAAGAGCCTCCCGACTCCCGTCGGCAGGCTCTCGTTGACCGATCACTGCCAGCTATAAACGCAGATTTACATACCCTTGTACGGGTTCGGGCCGACCGTCTCCATCACCTCGAGGAAATCATCGAATATCTTGGGGATCTTGTCGTAATCCGATATCGCGACCTCATGTACTTCGACGCGCTCTTCCTCCAGCACGAGCTGCTGCAGCTTCTCCCGGACGTTGTCCATCCGGTACGCCGCCAGCTCACTGCCGCGTACGAAGTGACACTGGTAGTCGTCACCTTTCTTGCAGCCCAGAAGGATAATGCCGTCGAATCCCGACGCCAAAGCGTCACCCAGCCAGATAGCGTTGATCGAGCCCAGACACCGCAATGGAATAATCCGAACCATGCCGTTGTATTTCTGCCGCTTCATGGCCGACATCTCCAGCGCCGGCATGGCGTCGTTCTCGCACACGAACGCCAGCACGCGCGGCTTCTCCTCGAACTCGTCCGGCATTGAAATCGACTTGATCATCTGCGATATCATATGGACAGTGTAATCCTTGAACGATATGATCCGCTCCGGACAGGCGCCCATACACACCCCGCACCGCCGACACCGGAACGGATTCGGCAGCGGCGTGCCCTTGTCGTCTTCGTCCAGCGTGCCGAACGGACACTCCTCGGTGCACCGCTTGCACTGCGTACACCGCTGCATGAAAAAGTCCGGAAAACTGGCGTCGCCCGATCGCGGATGCACCGCCGTCCCTTTGGCCACCGCCTCCACCGCCTGGATCGCCTTCAAGGCGCCGCCGTAGGCGTCACTCATCGCGGACCCGAAATCCATCGGCGCGCGCACCGAACCGATCGCATAAATACCGGTCCGACGGGTTTCGTACGGGAAGCAAATAAAATGCGAGTCCGGAAAACCGTACTTCAACGTGGGTAGATCCGTCCCCTGACGGTACGTCAAATTCAGAATCCGCGCCCCGATTTCCGCCCCGGCCGCCGCTTTCTTGCCGTCCGTCGCGTCATCGTCGTCCTCCGCAGTCGCCACCGGCTGCTCCGGCTCACCCGGCTCTGCTTTCTCCAGAACCGCCGCCTCGTCTTCCACCTTCGTCGTCGGCACCATGCCCGTAGCCAACACCACCATATCCGTGCTTAGACTCATATCCTCACCAAGCAGCGTCTCCGTGACGTCGATCTGTAACTGCCCGTTGTCCCCCTTCTTTACCCCGGCCAGCTCGCCCTTCGTAAAGAAGACATTGGTGTCGTCCTGCACGTTGGCGTAAAACTGCTCGAACTGCTGCGGGGAACGGATGTCCTTGTAAATGACGAAGATCTTGGCGTCCGGATACTGCTCCCGCACGTATTTGACTTGCTTGAGCGACACGCGACAGCACACTGCCGAACAGTACGGCAGATGATCCTGGTCGCGCGAACCGGCGCACTGCAGAAACACGATGCTCTCGATCGGCTTGCCGTCCGACGGCCGCTTGATGCCACCGTTCTTGACCATATCCTCAATCTGGATATTGGTCACTACATCCGGCGAAACACCGAAGCCCCACTGCTCGAGCTTCTTCGTATCGTACGGCTTCCAGCCGGAAGCCAATATGATCGCCCCGATCTTCAGTGTCTCCGATGAACCGTTTCGCAGCATCACCTCGAACTTACCCGGTTGACCACGCGTCTTCTTGATCGTGGTATTCGTATGTACGGTAACATTATCATCCGCTTGCACGGCACTGATCAATTCCTCATGACCGGTCGGCATCGGCGCATCATACGGCGGCGTCTTCGGAAACGCCTTCGAAAACTTGCGCGCCCAGCCCCCCAACTCCGCTTCCTTCTCGATCAGATGCACCTTGTACCCGGCGTCGGCCACCGCCTTGGCTGCCGATAACCCCGCCATTCCACCCCCGACCACCATAATATCTTTGCTGGTCTCTTCCACGTACGGCTCTGGCGCTTCGCTGTTGTTGACCCGTGCCAGTCCCATTTTGATGTAGTCCTCCGCCAATACCTGCGTGTCTTCTTCATTCGGCTCATGCGTCCAGGTGACGTATTCGCGCAAACTGACACGGTCGGTCAACACCTTGTCGCCGAACTGAAACAGCTCGGGAAACACCCGACCCGAACACGCCCCCACCACGACTCGATTCAACTCTTCATTCTTCACGTCATCCCGAATGAGCTGCACCCCTTCCGGACTGCACAGAATATCATGTGCTTTGCAAACGGCGGCCTTACCTGATGTCTCTGAGACCAGCTTTTCAACATCGATTGACTTCCCGATCTCACAGCCCTTGCATATGTAAACACCGATTTTCTTTTCCATGACCGTTACCTCCTCCCTCCGGCTATAACTGCTTTAAGTGCGGCACAGGTGGCATCCTGCGCCGAGGACGACACGTCGAACGGACGAATCACCGTCCCGGCGCCGACCAGCCCTTTATCACCGTCGGGAATCACGAACCCGAACTCGTCCAGAGGCACATCCAGAGGCGGCTTGTCATCGACCGTATTCGGCACCATACCGGTGGCCAGAACGGCCACATCCACCTCCGTTTTCGTGATCTCACCGGTCAGCGTATTCTCCGCTTCCAGTATGACGTTCTTGTTCTCGGGATTCTCCGTAATCTGCCCGACTTTGCCCCGGTGAAAATGAAACTTCTCGTCATCCTGCCGCGCCACATAGAAATCCTCAAGACGGCCCGGCGAACGAACATCGATATAGAACATATGGATCTCAGCCTCCGGATACTGCTCCCGGATGTAAGTCGCCTGCTTCATCGAAGCCAGGCAACAAACGGCCGAACAATACGGCAGATGATTCTCATCCCGAGAACCGGCGCACTGTACGAATCCGACTGTCTTGATCTCCTTCCCGTCCAACGGCCGCTGGATTTTCCCCTGGGTCGGCCCCGATGGCGACGCCAGCCGTTCCATCATGACATTCGTGATGACGTTCGGATATCTCCCGAACCCGAGATTGTCTATTTTGGTGGCGTCATATGGTTTCCAACCCGTTGCCCAAACAATGCCGCCAACCCTGGCCGTCACGCTGCGAGGCTGCATATCCAGGTCAATCGCGTCGTATTCGCACGCTTCCACGCACTTCTTCATCCGCTCGTCTTTCACGTATTCGGGATCAATTACGTATCGCGGCGGATAAGCCATCAAGTGCGGCAGGTAAATCGCCTTGGTTGTGTCCAAGCCATAGTTGAAGTCGTTCGGACGTTCGATCTCGCACACCTCCGCACACTTGTCACAACAGGTACACTTCTCATTCACGTAGCGAGGATTTAATTTCAGCTTCACCTGGAAATCACCCGCGCTGCCGGAGATCTCTTCAACCTCGCCCAGTGTAATCACGCGTATATACGGGTTGGCGCGAATCCGCTTGAGATTGATCTCGATCCCGCATGTCGGCGGACACATTTTCGGAAAATACTGATTCGTCGCCGCGACGCGCCCCCCCAGCGACGGTGACCGCTCCAGAAGTATTACGTGCTTGTCCAGCTCAGCCGTCTCGATGGCTGCCGTCATACCGGCAATGCCGCCACCTACGACCAGTACCTCAGCCTCAATTGTATCTGAGATCGGTGTATGTTCGGCCATTACAATCTCCTT
>CAZLBP010000090.1:0-4089 GCA_964557855.1 uncultured Ignavibacteriales bacterium
TGTCCCGTTGAATCCTCATTCACAATTGACTGTTGCCGAAGCTCGTGTACCGTTGAGCCGGCAGATACCGTATCCGGCAGGAGGATTGACGCCCACAGAACCAGGATCAACCTGATCATAACTTGAAATCTCCCGGGATCCACACAATCTTATACTACGTCTTGCCATCGAGCCGTGTTGCATTCACGTTTCACGTTGCAGCAACTGTCATCACCCGTTATAATCGACCTGTCGATCGAATCGAAAAACTCCGGCAAAGCTCCGGCTCATGTATGGATCCGCAGCCAAAGCAAAATGAAGTGTGAAAGGATCTACGACACTAATGGCATTTATAAATTATATTCCCTACAACGATGCGTCCGACAAGCTGAAAGAGCTCTATGACAAATATGGCGGCGCCAACAAGACCCCGGCCAATATCGTCCGCATTGCCGGTCTCAATCCCGACGCGATGGATTGCCATATCAAGTTCTACCGCGCCATCATGTTCCAGAAATCACCGCTGTCAAGACACCAGCGCGAAATGACAGCCGTCGTCGTTTCTGCAATCAACAAGTGTCATTACTGAATAGAGCACCACTGGACCGCGTTGCGTTCCCTCGGTGGTGTCGATGATGCCCTCAAAGAACAACTTGTAAACGACTATAGTACAGCCGCAATCTCGGATTCAGACAGGTTGATTCTGGAATACGCGGAGAAAATCACCCGCGACCCGACCTCCGTCACCCGAGAATATGTAGATTCCCTGAAAGAAAAAGACATGTCCGATCAAATGCTGCATGATATCGTTCAGGTGGCCGGTTACTTCAACTACGTCAACCGGCTGGCCGACGGCCTCGGCGTGGAGCTGGAAGAGGGGTGAGGATCGGCAGAATGCAGGTTTGCTCCACCACCCATCTCTATCACTACTTACTCAATCCCGAGGAAAAACTGAACGAGTCCATCTTGAGTCAGGGACTGCGGCCGCTAAGTCATTTTCCGAACTCAAGCCGCCGGCAGATCATTGAAGCGAAACTACCCGGCTTCTTCGAGAAGCTCTATGTCAATTGGTGCAAATCCGTCGTCGGTAAGCCATACACCAACTCCGGCGTCTTCTTCTCGCCGATTGACTTCCGCCTCCTGCCCGATTCCCTGCTCAGCAACACCGCGCGAATCCGCGTGCCGCTGGACCGACTCGAACCGGATTGGAGCTGCCTCACCTACGAACACAAACGCAACCGCATCTCCCTGCCGCTGAATACGGCAAATCTCGAAAGCACCGCCTCATTGTGGGACGAGCGGATGATCCTCGGGTGGTTCGCCAAGAACCCCAACCGGCTGTTCTACTATGTGCCGCAGGTGGTTACCTATCAACCGGGCGGTATTCAGGTACATACCAAAGAGATTGAGCGC
The DNA here is from genome assembly GCA_964557855.1 of uncultured Ignavibacteriales bacterium. GTDB lineage: Bacteria > Zixibacteria > MSB-5A5 > GN15 > FEB-12 > JAJRZL01. Next base: position 1,393 of record CAZLBP010000090.1, read on the forward strand.
CAGGGGTAAGCAGACCGCTGTCGCAAGTTCTAACTTGACGGATTCTGGTTGCCCGGCGTATCCTGCCGACGACTATGAACAAGACTAGCGGAAAGAGGCGAAATCTTTTCCACCCCAACGCATTGCTACAGGCCGCCTACTTCCTGCTGTTTCTGGGATTCGCCGTCTATCTGTTCTTTCGCTGTCAGCCGCGGCTTAGCTATACCGAGGAACGGTTCGTATTCGACTTGATTTGGCTCGATGCCTGGTCGATCGCTTTTGTCGCCGCCCTCGTGGTAGTGTGGAACGGCCGCATCTTCGCCCGATTTCGAATCCGGGCGCTGCTGATCCTTCTCAGCCTGTACGGGCTGGTAACGACCAACCTCATTCTGGCCAATACCCCCTTCCCACCCAACGCCTTCTGGGGTGATCAGCAGTTCCGTCAGGCGATGATACTGAAGTTCACAGCCTTCGCACTACCCATGGACTTCTACTACAAAGATTTACCGGTCTTCTATCCGCCGCTGTATTACTTTCTATTGTCTCTGTATTCGCGGGTGTTTTCGGTTGAAACCTTTAAGATGCTGAAGACGGGAGGCTTGCTCATCTATGCGGTGGGTCCTTTTCTTCTCTATTGGTTGTGGCGAAAACTGGTCACCCCTCTCCAGGCGTTTTGTGTCGCGGCGGCCACCTATGTCGTCAGTTCGTACGGTGTTTCACTGCCCCTGGTTGCGCCGCATGCCTTCCTGGCCGACAGCTTCTTCATCCCGTGGTGGTTATGCTATATTGAGCAAGTCGGGAATTATCCTCGCCGACTCAAAGACATCGTAGTCGGAGCAATCATCGGCGGGCTGCTCTTCATGACGTATTTCTATCCGTTCTTTATAGGCGGCTTCCTGCTTATCGTGCGAGCAACGGTTCTGTCCCGCTGGCGTATCCCCTGGGAGACCAGGAGGTTTCGACCGGGGAAGGCGCTGGTCGTGCTGACCGGCGCCGCCGTCGTCAGTGCGCCCTACTGGCTGCCGCTGTTCATGTTCCTCGCGGAGTACGGCATCGACCGCTCCCGGGGCGGTTGGTTTCACGCCGGATCGACCGGGTACAACTTCCTCTTCACCCAGTTCTCCTTTCCCGGACTACTTTTCCTGGCCGCGCTGCTGATGAGTGCGGGGCTGTGGCGGTCGCCCATTCACCGCCGGCTCCTGTATATGACAGGCGCCGTTGTACTGTTCACCGGTGCGGCCTCCGTTCTCGGAGCAACCGGTCTGTCGCTAAATACGCCGAAGGTCTTGCAATTCGTCGTAGTGATTGGCGGCTCCTTTATCGGCCTCGGCGCCGCCACGCTTGTCCGCTGGAGCGGCATGCATCGCAAGAAAAGGCCACTCGTAGCTGTCGTCCTTCTGCTCGTGCTTCTAATACTCCTCGGCGGTGTTTCGGATTTTGCCAAACATGGACAGGTCAAGCGCGCCCGTGAAGCCAACATACCACATTGGAACATTGACCCTGAGATCGTACGGGAGCTCAAAGGAAAAGTCGTTCTATCGGGCCATCCGGCACTCTATTCGTTTTACCCCGCTTACAGCTTTTTCTCCACCAATGAGCATTATTCCCACCCGGCCTCGCGATATATATCTCGTTATAACTTCCTTTATCGACTCCAGGACATCACCGACCCGCTTATATTCAACCTGGCGCTTGCAGGGAACCGCTTCGATCGCATCGACTATTTCATGCCGGCCCGGAAAGATGAATCCTTCCTGCTCTTCGCTAACGTCAGCAATTACCCGGATCGATTCACATCCAGGACTTTTGCGTATCCCTCGGATTTGGTGGGTGACACGAATTTGTTCAGAAATATGGCCGGAGACCACCTGTACGAAGTTGCTACGCCCTCACCGGGAAATTACTTTAGGAAGTATGTTCACGCCGGCGACATGACGGTAAACGACAGTCTGCTTGACCTGGCCAAAATCCGGACGATACAATCCTCGCTCTCGGAAAGCGCCAACGACCGGATCGACCGACACATCAACGCCGACTGGTCAAACTGGGAGTCGCTGACGCCGACTTCGTCCAAAGAGGAAGACGGGCGAGAGGTAGAGCTGTTGAGCGCTCACGCCGTTACGATTCGGGACAGTATTTACTTCTTGTTCGAGTTCCAGCCTCAGGAGAAAATACCGCAGGACTTTCGCGTATTCTTCCATGTCTATCCGAAATCAAGCCCCCGATTCGACAACTACGATTTCACGCCCGGCCGGCCGACAACAACATGGGAGAAGCTGGACATAGTCTGGTGTGTCCGTGCCGTTCCCAGATACGACACCGAGCTCCTCATTCATTTCGGTTTCTTCAAGGGTAACGAGCGCTATGCTCCGGGCTATTGGCGAGTCTATGCATCCGACAAGTGATGAGTGAAGTGGGACGACTTACTTGGTCGGGTCCGGATTCATTTTCGGCTTGATATACCCGGATCAAGATCGTAGGATTCAATTACAGTATAGCAGGATGTCCGGAACGAATGTATGACCGCAAAACATGACAACACCCCGATCTTCGATTTCAAGGCCGTTTTTAACCCCGAGGACGACCTCTGTTTCTATGAGGATATCCTGACCGAGGAACGCACCGAACGGGAGGTTGACTCTCTAACGCATCTTTTGGCTCTGGACCGTCCTCTCAAGATCCTGGATCTGGCCTGCGGCCATGGCCGGCACAGCAATC
>CAZLBP010000091.1:0-3322 GCA_964557855.1 uncultured Ignavibacteriales bacterium
CTATGACGCTCGGATAAATTGATACACTTTCGCTCAGATAAATTGAGACGTTGGTTCACACAACAATAAAAAAAGAACTTGATTACATCCTGCCTGCTACCCCGCCCATGTAGGTAAAAAACTACCCCGCCTGCTGCCTACCCCGCTGCGGTACCAAGACAGATTGACGGATACATGAGATGGTTAATGAGCAAAAAATCGGCACATCATGCCTGAGAGCAGATTATTTGGAGGAGTGTTGAGTGTTAATTGCTCGGGCTAAAACTTGGATTTGACGACCTATAAGCCTCATTTGACGTTCCAGCTTCACGATGCGATCTTCTTCAGCATTTTGATGAGCCGGTGCAGGTTGGTTTTGCTTGTATTCAGCAATTCGTTTTTCAGGGTCCAGAGGCAGCATGCTACCTATGATCTCAGCGATTTGCGAAGGATCGCTATCCACTTTTGCTGGCGGTGTTTTGCGTTTCATCCGGTCATATTGCAGGGAGTTGTTGCCGGATTCACCACGATCTGGACAGACAGCGTTTTTCTGATGGATTGAACTCAGGAACCGTACACTGTCGACAAACTCGACTTGTTTGACCAACATCACTAAATCGATGGTATTAAAGTTTTTCTCACAACGAAAACATCTGGCCAGGTTGGTCTTGGGGTTCACGGCCGTGTCACAGCCATTGCACAACGGACAGCGAAAACGAAAACAGCCTTTGGTCACGGCACAAGGGATAGCCAGCGTTTTTTCGATGAGCATTTCAATGTTAATCTGGTTTCGCATGGCATAAAGCAGGCTGGAGGAAAAGCACCGATGGTTCATGTCAGCTCACCGGATCGAGCTTGGGTCTTAAGCTGACGCAGTTTTTCATGTTGATCACATGGCTGTTTTCAGTCAATCGATCGATCAGGGCGGCGGTTAGATGGTCGTTTTTTAAAAAAGACGACCATTGGGAGAAGCCAAGGTTCGATGTGATCAGCGTGGTCTTTTTCTTGTGCCGCTTGTTCATCAAGGTAAAGAACAGCCCGACCTGCACCGGCTCGACCTCCACATATCCCAACTCGTCGATCACAAGACAATCAGTAGCGGCAAATGCTTTGATGACACGAGCCTCGGTGTGATCGGCCACCGACTGGTAGAGCTGTTCGACCAGTTCGGCAAAGGCGACAAACCGGCCGTTGTAGCCACAATCGATGGCATGAGTGAGAAAGGCGGTTGCAAGACCCGTCTTTCCGGTGCCGGTCGGCCCCATAAAGATCAGGTTGCGGCAATTTTGCATGTAATCAAATCGATCGTACATGTTTACAATTTTCTTTTTGTTCAGCTTCGGCTGGCGGGCAAAAGGAAAGGTCTCGATCACGTACTTTTCCGGGATCCTGGCACGGGCCAGGCGCATCTTTCGGGCGTTTTCCTTTTTGATTTTATACTCCTGTTCGACGATATACTTGAGCAGACGCGTATGAGAGTAATTGCCCTTTTGGGCGAGGCCAAGATAGCTGTCCCAGTTGGCCAAAAGGCCCGAAAGCCGGATGTACTTGATCATTTGTTGCAGTTTTTCATCCATCATCATCCTCTGCGATATTGTCATAGATGCTCAGATCGACGTCATCGGCAAAATACCCCTGGATATAAGCGTCTCTTTTTTCCAGCTGCCGGTCGATCTGCGGCAGCGGCAGTTGGAAGTTTGCAGCCGTCAGCTGCAGTGTGGCGATGCGCTCAACGGTTTTGATATCCGTGATCCGGTATTTTAGCGCCCGGTGGACTGTTTTGATAAACAGCTCAAGGGCCATTTTGCGGTACAATCCATACAGCGCACGGATGAAGCGGTGTTTTTGTTTGACGCCGTTTTTGATGGCAAAAGTAAGATACTCATCGATCTCCTTGGCCGCTGTGCGTAGGATGTGCTCTTGTTTTGTGGCGGGTTTTTTGCGGTTTTTGGGCATGTACGGCGATATTTGTTGGCCTTCGGGGGGAATGCGCTTATTTTTAACGCCATCTGCAGGTATCTTGTAGCGCCCCAGCAGCATTCGGTTGCGGTAAATCATCAGATGCTCGGCATATTGCAAAACCTTCACATCGTGACGCTTGGTGCCGGGTATCCAATAATAATTGCCGTCAACGGGTGCATACCCGTACTGGTCAGTGCCCCGTTCCAGCACCAGGTAAGGAGCCGGCATATAAGCAGGCAGCTTTTTTAAATACGCTTTTTCATATTCAAAGACCTTTATGGGGATCAAGCGCGTTTTGGTGGTGGGCCTGTTGGCCAGTCGCAGCGTTGCCCACTCAAAAGCCTGACGGTTCATATCTTCAAGACCGGCAAATTCACGGCCGGCTAAAAAATTGGTTTCAACCGTATAAAATCCACGTTCATTGCCGGCTTTTCGATTCGCGTGGCCCTTTTCATGGCAGACAAATTCAAAGCCGTATTGTTTGGCAAATTGAGCCATTTCAGGGTGTATCAGCGCGTTTTTACCGGTGCCGTAAAGACGGGCCAAACTGGTGTTGTCAATGATGCAATCGGCTGCCGCATATTGCCAAAAGCTCAGTGCTTCATGAAAAAAACACTTCATCTTGAACCGATCAAATGCGCGGTAGAATTTCAAATACTTCAACTTGCAATAACGAAAATATAAAAGACTACCTTGGACCAAAACCGGCGTGTTTGCAAATTTGACCCGATAGACGGAGGTGTCGTGTTGCATCTCCGCTCCCGGTTGGTCAGGTTCTTGATGGCAGCGTTTTTTGCGTGTTTTTCCAAAGCCAAGCTCACGGATGATCCGGCTCAATGTGGAATAGCTGATATCAATGCCGTGCTCTTCGATGAGGATCTCGTGCGTGCGTTGAACCCGACCGTCGCACTGATGATAAACACGGCTGACCAGATCCGTGTCGATCTTAATCTTATCGCTTCGGGTGCTCTGCGGCAACTCACCGCCCTGGTCGATGATGGTGCTGACCGTATTGGGGCTGATGTTCATGTGCCGAGAAATTTCTCGAATCCCCATACCTTCTTTGTGCAGAAGATAAATCGCCTTACGTTTGTCGGCTTCGATCATAAAATTGTCTTATCGCTTGGGCAAATGGGTCCAATTGTCTCAAAATGCCACCAGACAAAAGGTTGACCTGGGCAAAAAAAGCGCTCGTGGTAAATCTTTTATCCTGGCTTTTGCAGGTGACCCGTTGCATGTATTTTTGGGTGATCTCAAGCTCTCTGAGCATCTGTCTTTCCAACTCGGTGCACTCGCCGGCATTTGATGATGTCTGTTTCAACCGGCTCAATGCCCATAATATGTCGCCACTTTCAATTTGCTTTCGCAGCTGATCACCGCC
>CAZLBP010000092.1:0-3284 GCA_964557855.1 uncultured Ignavibacteriales bacterium
AATGACCCGGCGCAATCATTCGGAACAGACCGGCGGAATCGTCGGAATAGGCATCTGGAGTCAGTTCGTTATAGATCGCACGAAAGTCCAGTAATGTCTTGGTGAGCAACTCGGTGTCGATTTGGTAGTCCTTGAGCTGTCCAATCTCGAATTCCAGACGCTGAATCTGGGTTTCCAGTTGTTCTTTTCGGGTTTCCAGTTCCGGCAGTCGGTCAGACATAGCTTTCGGTAGGTCGCCGTGCTTCTCCACGTATCGGACCATGTTGTCGATTGAGTCTTGAACCGGCTTAAGCTCCTTTTTCAGGGCATTGAGCTCTTTGGTCTTGGTCTTAGCATTGGTCACCGACGCCTTGTTCGCTTTGCGAACTGCCTCTTTAATGACAGCTTCGTCCGTCCCAATTTCACACAGCTTATTGACGACCGCATCCTCAATCGCACGAGCACCGATCTTTCTGACATTACATTCATCTTTTGAATACTTTGAGACTTTGGTGCAGCGGTAATAGAGATACTTGCCGCTCTTAGCCGGGCTCGGGGTCATCATTGAGCCGCAGTCGCCGCACTTTAGGATTCCCCTCAGCCGGAAATTGTATTTGTTCTGGGTGGGCCCTGTTCGCGTCTGCTTGTTCTTTTCCAGCATCTTCTGCACGTGATTGAACCGACTGACCGGGATAAGCGGTTTGTGTTTGCCTTCAAAGCTCTGGCCACCGAACGTCGTCTTTCCAACGTAAAGCTGATTGGACAAAATATAAGTAATCGTCCATTTGGAGAACTTGGTTTTCTTCTTACTCTTTGTCCGATAACCCATGCCATTGATTTCTTTGGCTACCGCCGCCGGTGATCCCAACTTTACGAAGAGATCGAAAATCTTCTTTACAACTGCCGCTTCAGTCTTGTGGGGAATCAGCAGTCCCTTCCTATCCTTATGGCGCTCGTAACCAAAAGGGGACCGTCCACCGTGCCACAAACCCTCTTCGGCCTGTGACAACATTTTGGCGCGGGTTCTTTCCCTGATTGTCTCAAGTTCAAACTCCGCAAAACTCATCAGGATGTTGATGAAGAAACGGCCGTGAGCGGTCGTAGAGTTCAGTTCCTGTGTGGCGCAGACGAATTGGCAATCATGCTCCTGCATGACTTCATAGAGCGTCCAGAAGTCTTTGATATTCCTGGTCAGCCGATCCATCTTGGTCGTAACGACCACATCGACTTTGTTCTGCCTGATATGTTCGAGAAGCTCGCTCAGTCCGGGCCGGTCGGTGCTGCCGCCGGAGCTGAGGTCCTTGATTGTCGTAACATACTTCCAGCCGTTCGGCTCCTGGCTGGCGATGTAAGCCTTACAGACCTTTTCCTGACTCTCAAGCGACGAGTATTCGGCGCGCCGGTGCTGATCCTCCGTGGACAGTCTCGCATAAACGTAACAGCGTTTCTTCTCACCGTTGACTGGACTCAAGACTGCTTCCCTCGCCCCGGCTTGACGTTTTTGTCGATTAGCTGTTCCACCCAGTCCTGAATAGTCTGGTTTTCTTTGGCCACTTGAATTCGCAGTTGCTGGTGAAGCTCCTCACTCAGTCGAATGTGAATCATCTTCGGTTTCGTATGGGTCGTATTCTCTCTCGGCATAGGCATCGTCCTTGATTCGAGTGTTCAGTTATAAATATAGCTTGCGAGCGAAGTGGAAGCCAGCTATTTTAGGCAAGGATGCAAAAATAGACAGTTTTCGAGCTGGGAGCCTGACATTTGACCACGGCAATATTGATAAAAGACCCACTCACTGTGGGATTGAAGCGAGCTGACGAAACTGGAAGACAACTGTTTTCCTATTTCGTAGCACAACTGAACAGGGCGTTGGAAAAGAGGAGCCTGGGACCTATATGGTGGCAGCCCGACTCATCGCAAAATTACCAAAATCGCTGGTATTGGATGTTCTCTTACAATTCCGTCGCGCGTGATTTCATAACTCGTTTGAACTTTGTTGCTAAGGACGTGATTACCGTCCAAATATCTCACTTTGGAGCAAAGAAACCGGTCGAAGCTGAATTCGTTCCAGAACAACTGTTCAAGCGGTTGGTTTACCCTCAGAAAGCCCCACCTGAAATTCGTATTGAGACAAGGAGTGATGTTAACTTTTTCACACCTTTGATTGCGGAACATTATCTCAGAATTGCTGACCACATCAAACTCGGGGGAAAACTGAAAACTCGAGGCTGGAGCCATTTAGAGGTAGCACTCAAGGGATTCATAAATACCCACGACAAAGCGGAATGGGTGGGCTGGTACCATCCAGATTTTCTTGGAGGCCGCCGAGAAATAGATATCGCGAATCTGAGCGAGAAAATTGCAATTGAAGTGCAGGGGACTCATTGGCATAAGCGCGAGGGCATGGAGGAAAAGGATATCGCTAAGAAGAAAGAGATATTAGGAGCTGGTTGGAAGCTGATCTGGGCTTGGGAGGATGCCATTAAGGACAGATTCGGATTTAGTAGTGTCCTTGACGCAATTGAGGACGTCCGCGATGGTGAATCCTTCGTGGAGATATCTAAATAACACAAGAACATGAGTATTGGTATGCTATAAGGATGTTCTGTCGTATTGACAAGGAGACAAAATGGAATTGGATCATATGACGCAAGAAATCGTAAACCGTTTTCAGAGTCGTGAATATGCTCAAGTACCTGGATACAATAGGTTTGGCTATGTGGAGCGAAGCAATTCCTATGTATTAGTTTCTCGCGAAAGTGGAAAGGATACCAAAATCCCATTCACCAAAATAGCCGAGGCAATAGCGGCAGTTAGAAGAGACCCCAAGGTCTATTCTGAGGGGCCATCGAGGCTTCGCCAGCACGGCATAACCCATATCACATCGCCGCTCTGGGCACTGCTCCACCTGCTTACGCTGGAAGAATTGAGAGCTTAGATGCTGCCAGACGTTTTGCACAACGACCTCAAGATTGTATTCTGCGGAACTGCGGCCGGAGATACGTCTGCCAAACTGCAGATGTACTATGCAGGTCCGGGAAACAAGTTCTGGAAGGTTCTTTATGAAATCGGCCTGACGCCACGGATTCTCGTACCAAGTGAATATGTGAATTTGCCCCAATATGGTTTGGGCCTGACTGATCTTGTCAAGGATGCTTCGGGTATGGACTACGACATTGACTTCTCGAATAAGGGAACCGAGAGTCTGAGGGACAAAATCATCATGTTTCAACCGAGAGTATTGTGTTTCAATGGTGTCACCGGTCAGGCAAAACCGGCCACCAGGGGTCACTTTAAAACCGGCCATT
>CAZLBP010000093.1:0-3203 GCA_964557855.1 uncultured Ignavibacteriales bacterium
GAATGACCCGGCGCAATCATTCGGAACAGACCGGCGGAATCGTCGGAATAGGCATTTGGAGGCTTGGCATATCTGCCCCATCCAGTTCTCTTTCTTATCTCGTACTATCTCATTTACATCTGCATACAAAAACAAACCCGTTTTGACCCATTTGTCAAACGCATTGTGCCTTAACAATCTGGAATCGTCCCAATAATTGCTTGCTTTCTACTATACTGCGTAGTATTACTTTTGTAATACCCGTAGGGGTTACCTACTAACGGGAGGTTACACATGGCCAGTCAATGCGCTGCCAAGACGAAAACAGGATCAGCCTGCAAGGCGGTGCCGATCAACGGCTCCAGGTTCTGCTTCTTCCACGATCCGAAGAAAAAGACGGCTCTGAAATCTGCAACCAGCAAGGGCGGCAAGAATCGATGCTTTCCGAAAACTGTCAAATCACTTGAGGGTGATGTGCCTGACGTGGAAATAGTATCGGCTCGGGATATTATCACCCTGCTGAGTGAGACGATCAGCCAGGTCAGACGGGGGGATATTGACCCCCGGGTGGCTAACGCCATTAACCAGTGCGCCAATGTTATCCTGCGGGCCAGGGAACAGAGTGTGATAGACGAACGGATCAACCAACTGGCCGAAAAGGTGGGGATGAAGTTTTGAGAACCGGCATATCAAGTAAGCGCGCCCTCTTCCAGATCGAGAATACACTGGAAAATGTCGGCACGCTGGATGAACTGCAGGACCTGAAGCGTGAAGCTCGTTTCCTTTACAATTACCATGGCCTGTCTCAGGCTGCCCTGATTGCCTCGTTGCGCACGCTTCTGGGCGAAATAGAGCAACTTCCCGATTGGGCTGAGGCCGAAACATACAGGCCGATCCCCCCGGACAAGGAGAACGAGATCATACAACAGATTCTGTCAGAGCGGGAACATCATGTTGAGTGTCAGATGTCGTGCGACGAACTGGCCCGGGAAGTCCTGCCCTTTGCTAAAGACATCGGTGTGGAGACGCTTCGGGAAGCCCAGTGGAAATGGCGGACTATTGAGACGGCAGAATATCTGATGAAAGCGCGTGAAGAGATTGAATCCGGCCTGCTGATCATGCCGGACGATTATCCATAGGAGTTCGGTTTGCAGTGAAGAATCACGGTTCAAAGCTGAACAAGCTGGAAAAGCACATTGCTGCGACAGTAATTGACAGAGCTGGCATGATTGCAATTCGTAAACAACTGCTGCGTCAATTTGAACGAGGGTCACAGAAGCTGGGCTATCCGGTTGACTCTGAATCCATCAATCAGCTGATTGCGGAACTGGACAGTGGACAGGATACCACCCTGGACTTGACGCTGCAGGAATGGTGGATTGTGACTCGGCAACGACTCGGAGTCGTTGTTTCTGAATGATAATACCGACCGAGAAGTTATTCCCAACTCGGCGCAGGGACAAGTCACTTCGGCAAAAAGCCATTGACTGATCGGACTATATCCGATATATTGTTCCGAGATTAAATTGATAAAAAGCAGGGGTCCTGTATGAAGACGGCAATCGCAGTTGCCATTACAGTCACATTTGTTTCACTCAGTATTAACGCAGCTACCATCCATGTCCCGGCCGATCAACCGACGATTCAGGCAGGGATTGATGCTGCTAGCACCGGAGATACGGTGTTGGTAGACTCTGGATTGTACTATGAGAATGTGAATCTTCGCGGAAAAGCTATGCTGCTAACCAGCAATTATCTCTCCTCTCAAGACACAATTGACATTTTGCATACCGTAATCGATGGTAGTATGCCGTCTTATCTGGACTCAGGCCACGTTGTAACGTTGAACTCAGGTGAGGACAGTACCACAATTATAAACGGGTTTACTATTAGAAATGGTATTGGTTCTGGCGTCCTCTGTTATGGAAACATTCGTGCTACAATCTGTAACAACTTCATACATTCAAACGTCCCAAACCACGAATTTCTCGGAGGATCAGGCATAGCCACCGGAGGGACCACACCTCTGAATCCTGCCTGTAGTCCAACAATCATTGGAAACCGCATCTATGACAACCGTTGTTGGAATGGTGGCTGTGGTGTTGGGCTTTTCGGCGGAACGGCTTACATAGCAGAAAACGTCTTCTACCACAACCGAGATACAAATAAGCTTGATTGGACAGCTGTAATTGGTGTACACAAGGCGAAGGCCACAATCATCCACAACACTTTCGGCACAAACGCCATTGATTATATCTCAGATTCACCTGATCTCTTCTATACCGAGAGAATGTACGTACAAGACAATGTATTCTATCATAACAATGATACCTCCGACTCTGTTTTCGCTCTCTCAGTGAAGCACAGACAGCCAATATACGAAGAGTTCTCATATAACTGTTTCTACGGAGGGTTTACAGACTACTTCGATTCCGTTCCCATAACTGGACTTCTGGACACTTCGTATACGAATGCCCAGGGCGATGTGTGTGATTCACTGTTTAATATATACTTGGATCCACAAATGTGTAATTCTGCCTACGATGACTATTCAGTATCGTCAACATCGCCTTGCGTTTTGGCTTCGTCAGATACCGGAATCATGGGTGCACTTGAAATAGGCTGTAATTTCGCTCCAATAATACTCAATTTGCAAATTGATGGTGATTCTCTGCACCTGACGGATCATGCACCTCTGCTGAGCTGGTCCTACTGGGAACCGCAAGGTTTGACACAAGCTAGTTACGAATTGGAGGTAGGTGATGACAGTGATTGGACATTCGCTGAGCTGTGGGCTACCGGTGAGGTGTTCAGTCAAGATTCAAGTATCTCTTATAGCGGTGGAGCATTGGAGGACGGAACATGGTTTTTTGTTCGACTGCGATGTAAATCTCTTTTTGCTTGGTCGCCCTGGCACGAGACGTCTTTCCGCATGAACAGCATTCCGTCAATCCCGTCGATCCTTAGTCCAACAGACGACCAAGTGACTGACAACACCCCCACCCTCTGGCTCCAGAACTCAACGGATGCTGAAGGCGACACAATTACATACGACTTCTTTGTTGTCGTTGACACGCTCTACGGTGAACCCGACCCGCAGGAAGCATTTGATGTGCCTGAAGGAGAAGACTCGACCGACTGGCAGGTACCGGAGCCACTTGAAGAGAATAAACGCTACTGGTGGCGGGCTAGAGCGCATGACGGCTACGAATATTCCGATTGGA
>CAZLBP010000094.1:0-3186 GCA_964557855.1 uncultured Ignavibacteriales bacterium
CCCTGCCTGACCGCATAAAACTCTTTACTACATACTCCCCCACAAACGCAATGTCACCCGACGGTTCTGCGAGGCCGAGTTCATTTCATCCATCGCCGCCACCGGCTTCGACTCACCGTACGAGACGATGAACAGCCGATACAACGAGATGCCACAGGCATCTGCGATGAACCGTTTAGCCGAACTGGCACGCTTCTCGCCCAGCAGCAGGTTGTAGTTGGAGGAGCCGGTCCGGTCCGTGTGGCCCATGAATTCCATCAATGAACCCGGATTCTGACCCATCTTCTCGCACCCTTCCATGAGGATACCTTCGGCAGTCGGCGTGATATCGTACGAGTCAAACTCGAAATTGATCGTGCCTTCCCAGATAATCTGGTAGTTTTCGAATCCCTTCGCTTCGTTGATCGCCATATCGGTCTTCTCGGACAACTCCGATGCCAGTGACTGGAGCTTCGTTATCTCGTCGGCATTGGCGTTAGTCTTGTCCGTCAGGTCGGCCACTTTGGCCTGCATGCGGGACTCGGATTCCTGAATCTGCTCCTGCACGAACTCTTTCTTCACGCCGCACCCCCCTGCGGCCAACATCAGCATCAGACTGAATACTAACAGGATTTTCATACTTCTCTTCCTTCCGTTTGTTTTTTCGTACATCCCATTGTTTTACATGTCAATTGCCCCTAAGTATAGAATCGAGTCGTAGGACGCAACTAAAATCTCCGCGTGATCTGGATTATTGCTTTATGGCGCCGGCCGTAATGCCTGATACGATTTGACGTTGCAAAAATAGAAAGAGAATCAGAACCGGCAACACCGCAACCGTCGATCCGGCCATTAAATGCTGCCAATCTATCGCTTGGTGACCTTGATAGTGAGCCAGCGCCACCGGCAAGGTCCGCAGTTGTTCACTTGAAGTGAGAATGAACGGAAACAGAAACGAGTTCCAATTGGTGAAAAAGACCTGAATCGCCAGCACCGCCAGCACCGGCTTGCACAAAGGCATCACGATTGTAAGCAGAATCCGAAACTCCCCGGCGCCATCGATGCGCGCTGCTTCTTCCATCGCGGTTGGCAGAGTTTCGATATATTGCTTCACCAGGAAGATCCCGATCGGGTTGACCAACCAGGGGAGAATGAGCACCCAGTAAGTATCGTACAGGTGTGTCTTGAGCATGAGCACGTAAAGGGGCACTATGAGGATATGGGCCGGTATCATCAGCACGACAATTACCGTTATGAACAGGACACGGTTGACGATTGACCGGTACCGAGCGAGGGCATATGCCACCATGAAGCAGAACAGCACGTTGCCGAGAGTTACGATCAGCGCCACCGAAAGAGAATTGAAGAGGTACCGTCCGATCTTACCCTGTGTGAACAGGTCCATGTAATTGGCCAGGGTTATACTGCCGGTAACGAGATCACCCAGCCCCAGCCCCTGGCCGGCCTCCGTCAGCGAGACCCAGCCCATCCAGACCAGAGGAAACAGCATTGCCGCGAGTACGACTATCAACACCGTGTACCGAACGGCTGTTTTCAAATGCGTCACCATATCGGCTGTCGCTTTCTGACGAGCAGAATCTGGCCCGTCGAGAAAACCGCGATTATCACGAATAACACCAGCGCCGCCGCCGAAGCGTAGCCGAACCGGAACGCTGTGGTCAAACCGCTGTCATAGACAAAATAGACCATTGAGGCCGTATCGAACTTGCCTTTGGTCATGACGAAGATTTCCACGAACACCTGAAAGGACTTGATCGAATTGATCACCAGGATGAACAGAGCGACCGGTCGAAGCAGGGGGAGCGTGATAGAAAAGAACTGCCGGAAAAAGGAGGCTCCCTCGAGGCGGGCCGTCTCGTACAGCTCATCCGGAATCGACTTCAGCCCGGCCAGGAAGATCAGCATGTAATAGCCGACGGCCATCCAGACGTCCATGGCCATGATGCTGTACAGCGCCGTGGCGCTGTCGTACAGGAAGCCGTGCTCGGGCGGGGAGAGGCCGATCATGGCAGCCAGCGTCGCGATATAGCCGCCCCGCCGATAGAGATTCGTGAATATAAGCGCGATTACTACCATCGACGTAATGGACGGCATGAAGTACCCGGCCCGAAACAGCCCCCGACCTTTGAACTGACGGTTGACCAGCAAGGCCAGGCCGAGCGAGACCACGGTAGTGACAGGTACGGTACCGACTACGAAGATAAACGTGTTCTTGACGGCTGCCAGGAAGTCCGGATCAGTGATCAGCTCGCCGTAGTTCGTGAGGCCGATCCAGCGCCAACTGCCGCGTGCCAGCAGGCTGTAATCGGTCAGGCCGGCGACCAGGGAGAAGACCAGGGGAAACAGCCAGAACACGAGGAACGTGACGATCCAGGGCAGCAGCAGAAGCCCCACGGTCAGCCGGGAGCGTATCATTCCTGATCAATGAGCTTCTGAATCTTGGCGCGCGCTGTCCGAAGCGGCTCGGCTACCAGCTCGGAACCGAACAGAGCATCTTCGACCGCCTCCTCAATTATATGTTCGATATGCACCCAGTCCGGGTCGACCGGCGGGTGTTTCGACAGCCTGGCCTGCTTGATGAATGTTTGAAAGTGGACATTGGATGTGAAGAAGGGATCTTCCTGCGCTTCCAGACTGGACGGGGTGGCCGTGTAGTTGGCTTTGCAGAAGCGAACCTGGTTCTCCGGCGACGTTATATGCCGGATGAATTTCATGGCTGCTTCCTTGTGCTCCGAATCCTGGCTGATAGCCAGGAATTCTCCGCCGAGGAACGACTGACCGGGAAACCGCTGACCGGGCATCAAGGTCGTGAAGAAGTCGATGTCGCGGTTCTCCAGTTCGATCCGTTTGAGCAGCCAGTCACCCGACAGCACAAAGCCGATCTTGCCATCCAGAAAGGCATCCTCGATTTCGCGTTGAGTGCCAACGAAGCCGGCCGAGTCATTGAGTATCTTGTACAAGCTCAGCGCATCCACCGCATACTGGGATGATATCACACAATACTTACCGTCATCGGAGAATATCTGGGCGTTCTGGGACCAGAAGAAGGGCAGGAACTTCTTGTACAAGCGATGCTTTTCGGCTGTGTTCGATCCCCAGCCGTACACGTCGTCGCCCAGTTTGTGGACTTTCTTGGCCGCATCCCGCAAATCAAGCCACTTGAGCGGGACGAAATCTTCGTCATAG
>CAZLBP010000095.1:0-3078 GCA_964557855.1 uncultured Ignavibacteriales bacterium
CTAGCGAGTTGTACCACAACTCGTGAGTGAGCGCCATCTTGTGCTCACAGTACGTCAACGGATCATCACCATGGTCAAACAGGTTACACGTCGGGTCGATCCCCTTGGGGCCGGAACCGAAGGCATCTTCATCGGTGCCGTACGCCAGAGCGGCTTCAGGAGCACGCGTGGCGATCTCGCGAAGTTTAGGAAGTTCTTCCTCAGGAGTTTCCGCACCAAAATCCGCGTAGGCGTATTCTATAACCCAGTCGTCATAGGGACCCGGCACGGAGGCGTAAAATTCGCCCTGTTTTTTGCCCGGCCCGGCGATATTCGGGGGTGTGTAATCCATTACCGTCCCGCCCGTACTGTACAGCTTGGTGAACTCCGGGTCGTTAATCTGATCCAGAGTGTAGATTGTTGAGGCTTTGAAGTTGTGACGCAATCCCAGCGTGTGACCGACTTCGTGAGCCACCAATTCGACCAGATAAGAATAGACGTAGGCTTTCGTTAGTGAGTCTTTGTCAACAAAGTCACCCATGGTGCTTGTTAGATAGGCCAGCCCGAAGGCGGCTTCACGAGCGGACTCGGCGCCGTAGTTGCAGAAGTGCGGATCAAAGCTGTGCATTTCCTCGAGGGGATTGGGATACTCTTCGATCTGACCGTCCAGCGACACTGGTTTGATAAAGTACTCCATGTTGTTGTACATATAGCGGACAAAATCCGCCGAGACGCGGATATCGGCATCGTAGATCTGACCGGTAAACGGATTGGCGCGGCTCGGACCGACAGCGTAACCGCCGCCGGGGATGACGATCCAGCGCACCGTGCTATAGCGCACGTCAGCCGGGTCCCAACTGGCGGTATCGGGCATTTGTTTGGCCACAATCGCATTGCGGAAGCCGACCTTCTCGAATGATTTGTTCCAGAACTCGATCCCTTCGGCAACGGCATCGCGGTATTCTTCGGGAACCGTGTTTTCGACCCAGTAGACGATGGGTTCCACCGGTTCGGAAATTCGGGCCGACGGGTTCTTTTTCTTGAGATTCCAGCGATTGACGTATCTAACGTATGGAGTCGTCTCATCAAGGTCCGAGTAGTCCTGATACAGTGTAAGGAAGTGCCCCACGCGATCGTCGGCGATTCTCGGAACGTAGTCGGTCTCGGGCAGGGCGGAGAGAGAATAGTGATAGGTGTGAAACATGCTGTAAGGGTTTTGCATCGTGGTGGCGGACATTGGCTTGGATGTCTTGTAGTGAAGCATTACATCAAGTTCGCTGTTTTCCGGGAATGATTCCACTGTCCCGAAATGGCTGTTCTTTTCATCAAAGCTGATTCCCATCTTTGCAGACTTACCCAGGTAGTAGCTCAGGTTCTGAGCGTCCCTGATGAAAAGCTCCGAAGGATCCACGAGTACGGCTTTGGTTGAATCATGTGGTTTGGATTTGACTTCGGTTGAACCGAACAGGTGATCTGATATGCCGTG
This sequence comes from uncultured Ignavibacteriales bacterium, assembly GCA_964557855.1. Taxonomy (GTDB): domain Bacteria; phylum Zixibacteria; class MSB-5A5; order GN15; family FEB-12; genus JAJRZL01. The sequence goes on from CAZLBP010000095.1 coordinate 1,466, forward strand.
TTTGACGGCTTTGTGCAGGGTCGATGTGGTATCGGCTCGGAGGCGGAGGTTCTTTTCAAGCATCATGATGTTTTTTCCCACGCGCTTGAGATAGAAGGGGAAGGAACGACCCATCGAGCCGTTGTCGAAAAACGCTCCTTCCGCTGCCGAACGAGTTTCTCCACACAAATAAACAGGCCCCAGTTGCTCCGGCTTGACAGCCATCAGCAGGCTGTTATCGGTGGTATCATGATAAAACGTGAACAGGCCCTCTATAACGACACGGTCCTTGATCATCTCGTCGAACGGTTTGACCTTGTCTTTGTCCTTAGACTTCTTATTGTCTGTCTCTTCCTTGTCCGTTGACTGGCTGCCGAATGTTCTCACCCGACGATCGGCTTCGACATTCATCGCCGTGAAAGCGAACATGACGGCACAGAGGATGAAGATGCCGATGATTCTGGTTTTCATTTGGTACTCCTGGATTCGCAAAGCAGTTAATGTGATCATCTTACCTAATACGATAATATCCAATATTATGTTCCGGAGAGCAAGAGGCAGTTTTCGGAGATGACGATATCATGAAATACCGAAACAGCGAGATACATGCGCAAAAACCTTTTTCAAGTCTCCGGCACACAGGCTGTTCATCGCCGTTGATACACTATGTATCGCATGAACGTTGTATCTCTCTCATACACCGATTCCACGGTCGGCTGAAGGGCTGCCGGGGGGTGGTCCGTCACAACGTAGAACCTGGGAGCATCCGTTTCCATCAGGTGTCTCAGATCCTTGTTAACGGGCAGACGGTAATGCCGTCGCTTTTCTGTTCCGAAAGGAAGTGGAAATTCGAATCCGACATACTCCAGGTTTTCGACTCCGGGTCTGTCAGTCAAAATCGGTATGATCGCCCATTCCGAGAGCACGGGGCCCGCCGAAGAGTGTTCACGGATATACTCGCTCAGCGCAAGGACGTTTGGGATCCGATGAGAGCCGTCCTGGTGTCTGACCCCACCGATAAAGATAGCCGCGTATGGGATAAAGCCCAGGATGTACAGGCCCATTGCATAGGGGAGGATACGTCTGATAAATCGGCTTGCTTTTTGTGAGGAGTCAGATTGAAAGACGGCATCAAGACCAGGAACCGCGGTCAGCAGCGTGAAGGGGAGTACCTGGACAAAGTATTGCTGGAGAATCGGATGCGGGAGGAGGTAGACGACAGCGAGCAAGAGTGCCGTCAGGGCTGCCAGCAGGTGGGGCGTTGTCAGCGCGGTTTTCACATCCAATTGCTTGTTGCGAGTTCGTGAATAGAGAACGCCCGCGACAGCCAGCCCAAGTGGAACGAACACTTGCGGATTAACGATCAGCTTGGCCAGAGTTTCCAGCCGCCAGTAGAGGGATTGGGGGAAATCGATGCCGTAGGCGCGTACCTGGTGATAGCCGAAGTTGTCAAACCAGAATCGGTCGGGGTCGGCTATAAATAGGAGGAAACTCGGGATGCAAATGACTGCAATGGAAACCGCATAGGTCAGAGATGTGCGGAGACGACGTTGTTCAGTCGAGAATATCAATGCCAGGGCTAGTGTCCTGTCCCATGTTTCGCTTGCGTAAGTGTTGTTGAGTATTTATCTTCT
>CAZLBP010000096.1:0-2892 GCA_964557855.1 uncultured Ignavibacteriales bacterium
TTAATCATAAAAACAAAGGACAGCCTCGAAAAACTGCCCTTTGTCATCAGTCTGAAGCCCCGTCTCCGGGGCTTTTTTTTGTGCCGAAACTGGACACGATACCGAATTTTCGCATGAAACTTTGACGCGTACATCGCGTATCGTTAGCCAGTAGCGAATAAGTTGGTCCTCTCCACCCGAAAGTACATGGATGCCAAAAGTGTTATTGTCGGCACTGTTTCTGGTTCTCGTAACGGCTTCGACCGTCTCAAGCTCGATACCGCCCAGCCTGGAAATCACTCCGACACAGAGTGAGATAGAAATAGACGGTGAGCTGACGGAGAACGCCTGGAGCTCCGCCGCCCGCGCGAAAGACTTTGCACAGGCGCAACCGACGGACGATGTCGAACCGTCGGTCGGAACGGAAGTGTACGTTACATACGACGAATCGCACCTGTATCTGGCTTTCGTGTGTCAGGATGATCCGAATAAGATACGCTCGACTTTAACCGACCGGGACGACATGTACGGCGATGATTTCGTCGGCATCATACTGGATACGTACGGCGATGCTATCTGGGCTTATGAGTTCTATGTCAACCCGCTGGGTGTCCAGGGCGACCTGCGCTGGGTGGCCAATCAGGGCGAGGACAGTCGCTTCGATCTCGTGTACGAATCCGCCGGCAAGGTCTCCGAGAACGGCTGGCAGGCGGAGATGGCGATACCGTTCAGTTCACTACGTTTCCCCGATAAGGAGGAACAAGTTTGGCGGGCTACGTTTTGGCGCAGTCATCCCAGGGACAACCTGTACAAATACTCATGGGCGCCCATCAAACTCGGTGAACCCTGTTTCTTCTGTCAGATGGGGTACCTGAAGGGGATCAAAGGGGTCAAGTCCGGAGGCAAACTCGATCTTCTTCCCTCTGTAATCAGTTACCAGGCCGGTCAGCTAAGTGACCCCGACGATCTGAAGTCGCCGTTTGACAATTCCAATCCTGATGCGGAAGCGGCCCTGAACATACGCTATCAGTTCAGTCCCGGTCTTATGGCAGAAGGCGCCCTTAATCCGGATTTCAGCCAGGTTGAATCGGACGCGGCCCAGATCGACGTCAACACGACTTTCGCTCTGTTCTTTCCCGAGAGAAGACCCTTCTTCCAGGAAGGCAGCGACCTGTACAACACCCAGGTCAGCGCCATATACACGCGATCCATCAACGACCCCGACGGCGCCCTGAAGTTCACCGGTCGTAAGGGCCGCACCAGCTTCTTCTACCTTTCGGCTCACGATGAAAACAGTCCGTATATTCTGCCCCTCGAAGAGCAGAGTGAGTTTGTCGCATTCGGAAAAAGCACGTCCAATATCGCTCGTGTCCGCCACACCTTCCTCGATGATTCGTTTATCGGAGCGCTTGTAACGGATCGACGAATCGACGGCGGCGGGGACAACTCCGTCTATGGTGGTGATATCTCGCTGCGCCTGTTTAATAATTACCGGGTCGAAGCTCAGGTACTCGGCAGCCGGACGTCCGAAGGGAATGATCCCGCAATCTCTGAAGACCTGGCCGATACAACATTCGATGACGGCAGATATACTGTCGCTTTGGATGGGGAAACCTACAACGGTCACGCCGCTCATGTCAGCGTTGAGCGTGACGCCCGCCTGTGGAATTTCGATATCAGTCTCGAGGCCTACAGCCCGACCTTCCGGGCCGACAACGGCTTCATAATCCGTAACGACTATCGCCTGGTCGATGCCTGGACGGGCCTCTTCTTCCGTCCCAACGGCCAGTACGTAACGCGCGTGACGCCATCCGTTGCGATCGGCCGCCTCTGGAACTATCGCGGTGAGCGCAAGGATGAATGGTTGCGGCTGATGATGGACCTCAGTTTGACCGGGCAGACCTATATGGGCTATAATTTCCTGGTGAGCCAGAAGAAGTTCCGGGGCGTCTGGTTCGATGACATTCGGATGCTTACGTTCTGGCTGGAGAACAGTGCGCTGCATGCCTTCCGCTGGGGTGTCAATGTCTCCTATGGCAACACCATTGCACGAACCGAAGATCCGCTACCGGTAATGGGCCGAAGCACCAGCGTGAATTTCAATGCCGCCATCACACCGCTCGAACAACTGACAATCCGCCCGAGCTACACGTACCTCAAGCTGCTCAATCGGGATACTCGGGAGAAATTGCACGAGGGGTTCGTTACACGTACTCACATCAACTACCAATTCACACGGGAGTTATTTGTGAGGTTGGTGGTGCAGTACAACGACTTCTCCGAAGCCCTGAGCGTGGAGCCGCTGCTGACTTATAAGATAAATCCGTTCACGGTCTTTTATATCGGATCGTCGATGGGTTACGACTGGGAATTCGGCGATGCCCGCAACCCGTACGATACTCACCGTCAGTTTTTCTTGAAGCTTCAGTATTTGTTCAGGTCGTAGTTCAAGCTTCGGGTCTATGTGCCGTCCGGAGACCTGGCTTGACGGTTGTGTCAGATCTTGAGCCCGCGACAGCGAGATTGTGACCTGACACGTAGCTCGTTGGGAAGCAGGAGCGGCAAGTCACACGACTCCACTGACGTGGATACGCAGGACCTGCCGCAACACACAAACGGTACTTCTTCAACACTCCCGAAGGCCGGGGTCCATTTTCCCTGGAAGGGGGAGTGGATTCCTGCCTTCGCAGGAATGACAGATAGAGCGTGGGAATGACAGATAAGGGACAGGGGTTACAAATTGAGCGCAGGGGCAATAAAAAAGGACAGGGGTTACAAATAGAACGTCGGAGTCAAACCATGAACATGCTCTCCTAGTTTCATGTCGGGTTTCTCATCCGCCTTCGGCGGACTCGGAACCCGACCTATTGCGTCGAAACCCGAAGCGGGATTTCGACCTACCGTACGATTCGA
>CAZLBP010000097.1:0-2734 GCA_964557855.1 uncultured Ignavibacteriales bacterium
CTCTTGTTACCGACCCTGAGATAATATTCGCCGATGAGCCAACCGGCAATCTCGATAGTGTTTCAAGCCTTGAAATCATGGGCTTGCTCGAACAGCTCCATTCAAGGGGTAGAACAATTATTATCGTTACTCACGAGACGGACATCGCGGAGTATGCCCACCGAATAATCCGCATAACCGATGGATCCATAGTAAGCGATACAAAGAACGACCATCCGCGGGTGGCCGCCTCGGAAGGGGGTGCTTCACGTGAAGACTAAGAGAATCATAACTCTGTCATTCAAAAGTCTGACGAAGTATCGGATGAGATCGTTCTTGATGATGGTTGGCGTCGTGATTGGTATCGCCGCACTTACCATGATAATGTCTTTAGGACTTGGCGCTCAGCAAAGGGTGACCGAGCGCGTCCAGAAGTTTGGCCGGGCAAGCATGATGGTGCGCGCCGGCGCTGGCCGAGAGATGGGTCGACCAACCGGTTCCCAACCGACAACTACTCTCACGCCTGAAGATGCCAGGGCCATCAAACGGGAAATTGGCGGCATTGCCGATGTCGCCCCGTTCGTGGTCAAAGGCCAGACCGAAGTTGTTTATCAGGACAAATCGACGACCACCGGAGTCTTCGGCGTTACCCCGTCATGGGCATGGGTTTGGGACTGGGATGCAGCCCACGGGGATTTTATCTCTGACGAGGATATGGACGGTTTGTCGCGCGTCTGCGTCCTGGGTCCTACTGTGCGAACAGAACTATTTGGATCGTTAAACCCTGTCGGTGAGCAAATCCGAATCGGGTCGGTACTTTTTGAGGTAATAGGGATATCACAGCTAAAAGGCACCAGCCCGGCCGGCGGCGACATGGATAACCGTATTTTCGTTCCGCTGACAACTATGATGCGCCGCGTGGCAAATGTCGATCACATCTCGGCGATCAAAATCAGCTTGAGTTCAGCCACAGATATGGATAAGACGGTTACTGACATTCAGTCTTTGCTGCGGGAACGACATCAGATTGCCCCCGGAATACCCGACGACTTTACCATTACGACGCCTACTGAAGTTACGAAAATGGCGGAAAAGGTCTCCGGCACATTCAATATCTTCCTCGTTCTCGTGGCCGGGATCTCACTGATTGCCGGTGGAGTGGTTGTTGCCAACATTATGCTCATCTCGGTGAACGAAAGGCGGAAGGAAATAGGATTACGCAAGGCTCTCGGCGCCAGATATCGTGATATCAGCCGACAATTCCTGTATGAGGCCACGGCCATAACTCTTACTGGGGGGATGATTGGAGTAATACTCGGTACCGCAGGGGCTAAGATTCTTGAATTGGTGACCGAAATCCCTGCAGCAATCTCGTGGGAGAGTGTGGCTCTCGGCGTAGTATTGTCGAGTCTGGTCGGAATCATTGCCGGGCTGCAGCCGGCCAGAAAAGCCGCTGTCCTTCAACCTATCGAGGCAATGCGGGGCTGAAAAACCGTGAAGATTGCCCGAAGCGTTAGAATTTCGCGCAAGCAATTGATGGCGCACCCATTGCGAACTGGACTGGCACTGGCTGGGATCATAATCGGGGTTTCCGCTGTCATCGTCATTGTTGCTATTGGCAACGGCGCTCAGCAGGAAGTACTGTCCAGGATCGAGGCAATGGGCACCAACCTGCTGATCGTGACGCCCGGGCAGGTACAAAAGACAGCCGGCCGTCGACAAATCCGGGGAACGGTAACAACCCTTACGGTTGAGGATGCTGAAGCAATAGCGGAGGAATGCCCGGCGGTCAGGGCAGTAGCACCGGCGCAAAGCAAGAAGATTCTGGTGAAGTATGATGTTCTCGCCTCGAATACCACCGTCATAGGAACTACCCCGGCTTTTCAAAGGGTACGCAATACTCGAGTCGCCATGGGGAGCTTTTTCACTGAAGAGGAAAACATTGCTTCTCGCCGTGTAGCAGTTCTGGGGCAGACGGTGGTGGATAATCTGTTTGGTGGACATGGTCCCCTTGGCGAGACCATTCGCATCGGTCGCATTCCCTTTGAAGTCATTGGAGTGATGGAGGCGAAGGGGGCGGACCTGAGCGGCACCGACCAGGACGATCAGATTCTTATACCGATCCGTACCGCGCTGCGGCGGGTGTTCAATCTCGACTATATCAGTGCCATAAATATCGAAGCGGTGCATTCGGATGCCATGAACCCGGCGATAAAGCAAGTCACTGAACTTTTGCGCGAGCGCCACCGCCTCAACAAACGTAATGCGCCGGACGATTTCACTGTCCTGAGCCAAACAGACGTGCTTGAAGCGCAGCGTGAGACAACCGATACTTTCACCCTGCTTATCGGGAGTATCGCCGGCATCTCGCTGCTAGTGGGCGGGATTGGTATACTTGCTATTATGCTTATCGCTATTCGAGAGAGAACAAACGAAATTGGGTTGCGTATGGCGGTTGGCGCTGGCCGCAATGATGTCATGACTCAGTTTATTCTGGAAGCCACGATACTTGGCGTCTCCGGAGGGATAGCGGGAATCGCGCTGGGGCTTTTGGGCACGCTTGCTGTGCGACTTGGGACATCCTGGGCTATCAGCATCTCCGTACCTGCAATTGCTCTTTCATTTGGCTTTTCACTGATAGTCGGCTTGGTATTCGGTGTATACCCCGCCCGCAGGGCCTCCCGGCTTGATCCTATCGAGGCGTTGCGAAGTGAATAGATTTGTAGCCGCAGAGCAGTTGATGTCTAACGAACAT
>CAZLBP010000098.1:0-2632 GCA_964557855.1 uncultured Ignavibacteriales bacterium
CTAGTACGAAGTCGGCTATCTAGTTCTGAGATAGCTGGCCAGATTCACCTTCTTATTGGTCAGGCCCAGTTTCTTTCTGATTTCTTCGCGGTGCTTATGTATCGTGGAAAGGGATACATTCAGCATCTTGGCAATCTCTTTAGAAGATCGATTCTCGCGTATCAGGTCGCAGATTTGATGTTCGCGTGGGGTCAAATTGGCGAGATTAGTTGAAAAAGAATCTGTGTCCTGGTGCAGAATGGCCGTCAGATTCTCGATGAGATTGGCGATTTCATTCGAATCGTGGCTTATCTCTTTATTTTGCAGCTTCTTCAAGCTGGGAAGCAAGGCTTGTTCGATTTCTTCACAAATGAGCCGTTTGTATTCGGCTCGGTCGGTTTGGATGCTGTCCAGCACGTGGCGCAAGGTGATATTGGCGGACTTCAGCCCTTTTTGTTCTTCCGCCAGTTGCTGCGCGGTTCTGATGAGTTCAGCTTCCATCTCTTTTCTCCTGGAGATATCGCTGACGGACCCGGACATCCGAGTGGGCTCTCCTGCTTCATTGTAGTAAGTCCCACCCTTGACCTGAATCCAGATGTAAGCGCCGTCTTTCTTCCGGATTCTATATTCCGCCTCAAACGGTTCCTTGTAGTGCATCATATCCTGTACCCATTGTGCCCCTCCATCCTGTTCATCGGGATGAAGCATCTCAATCAGTTTCTCCAGTGTCGGTTCAAATTCACTGACTTCGTAGCCCAGCAGTTTAAAGAACTTCGGGGACAGCCAGATCTTATTGACGTTGATGTCGGGCCAGTCAAAAAGGACGTCATTGGTGGAGTTAACCACCAACTCCAGCCGGTCACGGCTTTTTCGCAGTTCATCCTCGGCCATTTTACGCTCTGTAATATCGTCTCCCGAACTAAGAGTACCGATGACATTGCCGTTTTCATCTCTGAGAAGCGAGTTGTGCCAATTCACCAACCGTTCGTCGCCGGAAATCGTCAAGATCGGGTTCTCATGATATTCCGCCTGCCCCAATTCTCCTGCCATCAGCTTTTCAAAGGCCTCATAAGTGGCTTCGCTTAGCCTTTCCGGTACGAAGCGCTGGAACCAGTTCTCGCCTATAATCTCCTCCGGCTCCCGACCAAGAATCTCACATCCTTTTCGATTAATCATCTCCACCTCGCCGGTGATATCGAGGGCAACGATTATCACGCCCGCAATATCGAGGTACTTCTGCACAGTGTCCCTTTGGATACGTAACTGTTCCTGCGCCTTTTTCCGCTCGGTGATATCAAGATGAGTCCCGGCAGCTTTGACCGGACTGCCGTCTTCTGCCCGTTGTACGATCCGCCCCCAATTCAGTACCCAGCGATACTCATTCGACCTGGCTTTCATGCGATGCTCGACTTCGAAGACCGGCGACCGTCCGGACTCATGGTCCTCGATCCCTTTCTGGACCGCCGGCCAATCATCCGGGTGTACCAGTTCCTTAAATGTAGCGAAATCAGAGGCAACCTCGTCCGGCTCGTAGCCCAGCATTCTTGCCCATTGGTCATTCCGTCGAATCTCGCCAGTCACAAAATCCTGCACCCAGTATCCCAATTCCGCCCCTTCGAATACAAGGTCCAGCGTTTCTTTGCCGGACCGGGCTGTTTCTTCGGCCAAAGTGCGGTCGGTAATATCATGAATAGTCGTCACCACCAGCATGTTCTGGTCGCCAATCTTGACGGGGATTTTGGCTGTCTCCGTTATCACTTCCCGGTCTTCGAGTCGGGTCCGTCCGATGGTGTACAGGGCCGTACCGGTTCGCATCACTGCCTCGTACTGATCTTTGGTTCTGTCCGAGAGGAATGGAAAAGCATCGAAAAGAAATTCTCCGGCCGTCCTGACATCGAGTCCCAGCTCTTTCAACCACTCCAGGAATCGTTGATTGATGAATAGAATTTCGAGAGTGTTATCAACAATATGTACGGGGTCGGGAAATGCGTCCAGCAGAATAAGTACGTTTTTTCCTATCCCTTTGATCTCTGTCCTCATTTCGTCTTTTTTCTTCAGCTTCAGTCGACGCTTGGAGTCCGAATGCTCGACACTTGAATCAATGCGGCGGTTCCCGGTCGCTTTGTCGGCCGAAGTCTCGCGACGAAAGTCCCTCGTGCTCTTCCCTGATTTTTTCTCCTTGCCCATAAGCTGCTACCTCTTGATGTCCTCCAGCCAATAGAAACTTCAAGCCATTGATGCGAGAAACAAAGTTCCAAGTTCGACTTTCTATTCTCGAATCAACCCCAAGCCGTAGACTCGCGGAAACCAACCGAACCACATGGTTTAATCGTTAATATGCCACTCCCGGTACCTGCCCAAGATACCGATTCTGCCATCAATGATCAAGTACAAAGTTATATCCTCTGGCCCAAATTGAAACTCCTGCGTGGATAGTGCCGCCTCACCCCTGGCACGTTGCTTGAACTGGAGCTTTACACCATCTCTCCAATCGTGCTCATATCGTCAGTACAAGCCGGTTAATAAACAGAAGAGAATTGACCCACAATGCCCAAGCAGTCGGGGGAGTATCTGTTTGAGATCATTATGCGGCGGTATGAGTTGCGATCCACCATCATGACCTCCAACCGCCCCCTGGAGGAATGGGGCCAGC
>CAZLBP010000099.1:0-2435 GCA_964557855.1 uncultured Ignavibacteriales bacterium
CCGCCTGGCTCGGTCTGATCGACTGGATGGCTGGTGCCATTGCGGAGCCAAGAATAGAAAAGATTCAAGGAAGATCGGATGAAGAAGAAAACTATGAAAGCAACCTCGCCGAGTCAAAACTCCGAGTACACCACAGATAAACTCGCGCTGGCGGCCTTTTTAGTTTGTTCGGGTGCCAGCCAATTGGTTCGCGCCTACTGCCAGCCCGGAGGCCGGGTTGTCGTTTTCCAACTATCGCCCCATCCCGACGATGACCAGATCGCCGCGTTTTTCTCCGGCATGGGCAAAGTGTCGGCCCTTGAATATCACAATACGCTAAGTAATCTGAAAAGCATGGTGTTTGAAGCCAAGCGGCTGCACAACAAAGGGGAGCGATGTTAGACTTCAATGACACCTTAGCTCGCGTGACTGTCCGAGATGTGCTCAAGTCTTTCGGCATTGAAGCAGCTTGTGGCCGAATCCCCTGTCCTATTCACGGCGGGAAGAATCAGACTGCATTCAGCATCAATGAACACACATTCTGCTGCTTCTCATGCGGAGCATCGGGCGGTTTGATTCAACTCACTATGCATCTCAGGGACTGTGATCGGAACGGTGCGTTGAAATATCTATGCCAATTGGCGGGGTTACCCTTCACCGAACCGAAAAGACGCAACAGCAAGGCACCTAAACGAGCAATTCCCACCAGTCGTCCGATCCCTGATCGCCCCGAGTACCAAGAGGCCAAACAGGAGTATGAGCGGCTCCTGAAGTGGCAGGGGGATTTGGAATCTCAACTGCGCTTTATCAAGAAATCTCATGCTTTCGGTTACATATCGGTTCCTGTGTTTGTCGCCAAAAAGAATCACATTCTGGCCCAACTGCAGGAGTTGGACGAAGAAATACCGGCTGCAAAATGGGATATGAACCAGGTTAGAAAGAAGGGCAGAAAGGAAGCTTAATGAACACAGTTGATAGAGTACAACCGCATTCATTTGATGCCGAGGAGGCCGTGATCGGTGCAGTGCTGAAGTTCCCGAAAACACTGGAGGAAGTGAGTCTGATTCTGCCGGACGAGAGCGGGTTCACAACTGCATCTCTCCAAAAGGTCTATAAGGCATGTATCAACCTTCTTGACCAGAACAAGGGCATTGATCTCATTACTGTCGCGGATTTGCTGGACGAGACAGATGAAGAACGGCTCAAGTCTCGGGAACAGCTTGAGCGGATCGTCGCGAATATTACATCACCAAAACAGGCCGTTGCTCATGCCGAAATCGTTGCCAAAAAGGCCAAGCTGCGTCAGCTCATTCAATCCTGTTCTGAAGCCATTGAAGATAGTTACGAGCCGGATGCTGACCCCAGCGTAATTGTAAGCGATATAGAGCAGTGCCTGACGCAAATCGGGAGTTCTGCCAAATCAAATATCCACCACTTGTCCGACCTGGCCCCTAAGTTCGCAGATGGGCTGCTTGACGGTCGTATAGATGGCGAGACAAGTGGAATTATCAAGACCCGTATTGGGGATTTGAATACGGCTCTCGGCGGCGGGTTACGTAGGGGATATCTGGTAGTAGTCGGCGGTAGCCCGTCAATGGGGAAGTCATCGTTCGCACTTGATGTGGTCATGTTCGCCGGGAATTTTGGCAGGCGTTCGCTGGTATTCGGTATTGACGAGACGGTACCGGATATTGTTGAGCGGATGTTCCAAGGCAGTTTGGGGGCTGAAAGACACCAGATAGTGAAATGTGGCCCCTGGAATGAAAGAGAAAAGGAAGCCATAACAAAATCCCGAGACGCGTTGGCAAAGATGCCTATGTCTCTTGTCAGCGCGTCCGGTATGACCGTTTATGAGATTCGGTCCCGAGCACGAGCACACAAACGTAAGATGGGCCAGCTGGATATAATCGTCGTTGACTATCTGCAATTGATAAGGACGAAGCGCAGTAACAAACAGCAGACAAGGGAACGGGAAGTCGCCGAAATATCAGCTGTCTTGAAAGAAATAGCGAGCGAACTGAATTGTTGCGTCATTGCCGTTTCCCAACTAAACCGTAGTTTGCAGAGTGAGGCCATGCCAAATCCGGCTAACAGAGCCGCCCGTCGCATTCCGCGACCACGAATGAGTCAACTTCGCGATAGTGGTCTGATTGAGGCTGACGCAAACATTGTCCTTATGCCGTTTCTCCCCGCCGAGTATCTCCGGGAGCGGCTCGGTGAGGATCACGATTGGACCCGAGAGCTTCGCGGGAGTGATCCGGAAAGCATACCGGCAGAGATAATTGTCGGCAAATACAAGATGGGATCAAAAGGCACGATTAAGTGCCGGTTTCATCTGAGGCGGATGAGGTTCTACGCCCCTTACAAGGGCGACCTTCGTCTTGAAGTGGAAGACGCGCCTCGGCCGGATGAGGGATAATTGAAATGCATCGGGGATGGGTGAGCATATGGAGGAA
>CAZLBP010000100.1:0-2410 GCA_964557855.1 uncultured Ignavibacteriales bacterium
AGGAAGAATCTGAAACACGTGAACCGGTCGCTTACACAAAATTCCGGACACTCTCGATTCAACAGACACAGATCGGATGCCGTCGCCGATCATATATACATCTGACTTGCACACTAAACGGAATGGCAAGTCTGTGGAGAAAGAGACGGACAGTCGGAACGAAGATACCGATCAAACAGCCTCTCAGGCTGATTACAGCGCCGTTTACTTCACCTTAGAACCGGTTGAACATCCAGACGGAGCAGGCCCGGTGGAAATAAACTTTGGTTTTGCTATCAAAGAAGAATTCTGTGGCCGGTGCAATTGCTGTGAGGAGATACCTGTTGAGGTCGTCACAACAGGAGGTCTAGAGTATGAAGGCAGTAAGTCCTGGACTGCTTATCCAACACATGACAGCACTCATTCTTTTATGACCACCGTCACAATAACTCTTCAACCCAATGATACCAGTAGTATACGATTCAACCTGTCAATGAACGGGGCCAAGCCCGCCACACTTAGGTATTTTGTTACTACTGCTGACTCCGTAGAGATTTGGAAAGGGCCCCCATCCAAATCATTTTGGGACCAAAGCCGGCCTAAACCGGATACAAATAGATACGAAGTAAAAATCGATCTAAGAAGGGTGGAACATTTCAATATTATCAAACAGTTTGAAGATTCTGTGGGACCAATACGACCGTCATCTGATTCCGGATTCTACATCATCCAGGTAACGCGGGAACAGTTTGACGATCTCAAGAGGGATGGATTCAAGTGCAAGTATCTTAAGGAACCACCTCCAAGAAAATCGGGTCGCCCTGGCGGTGGAACATTCAAACGCATTGGGCCCGAACCTGACAGTTCACGAGACCGCAGGAATCTTAAAAGTGGCGTAGGCGAAATCTGGCTGGATTGTGTTGATGGGGAAGATGATCTGGGTCGGTTGTATTCCAATTCGCTGATCAGATTCATCTTAGGATTCGCTAATCACTATGGTGATGATATCTATGGCATTACTAACGGTGTTCGGGTTTATTCACCAGACGGTGCGACATGGGGCAGCACGTACTGGGATACGCTCGGTACTCTTGCCTGGCAGGAGTGCTTTGATCTGTCGTTTAGCGTGACCGGCAAGAGTATTACGGGATCGGGGGCTGATTCCATCAAGTTCATTGGTATTACGCAGTTTGGCAACGGGTTACCGAGTAACTTCGACGATACGGCGATTACCATTATGATAGGTCCCATCCCGCCGGAGGACGCCGGTAAGACGATCTGCTTTGATTCCAGTTATGTCTCGGGGACCTCGAACTGGTACTGGAGTTCGTCTGACGGTTACACGCTTTATGAGCCGACATGGTACTGCCCTGCCTGCTTCGAAATCACAGCTCCTGGGCTCATTTATTTCTGGGGCCAGTTGAGATACATGGATCCTAATCCACCGTATTACTTGACATACAAGCCCATACGCGGCACGAAGATATACATGTGGGATGCAGATTTTGGTGAGGACGATTTTTTGGATAGCACGATCACTGATAATAGTGGTTTCTTTGGTTTCGGCCCTATTGTCAAGGATCACTGGTGGGATAATCCCGATGTTTACTTTACCTTCTATGCTATGAATGAAGCAGCAATAGTCTGTGATACGTTCGACAACGGCATTGTGTACAAGAGGTTCTCGGACACTTTGGATGACGTGCAGCCGGGTGAATACACGATTAATGATGACCTCACGTATTTGGAATCAAAAGCCTTCTTCGTTGCTGACATTGTACTTGACAGCTACAAAACGTGGAAGCAAGTGAGACCAAGTCCTTTTGATCATCCATGGGATACGGTGGTTGTTCAGGTGAATAAAGGCAGTTCGGTCTCGCATTATAACCGGGCGTATGATTACATTTACATCAATGATAGTGTTGATTTCGATAACCGATGGCGCGATACCTGGGACAGAAGCGTAATTTTTCACGAGCATGGTCACCGGCTTGCCAATATGCTTGCATTCTCTACTCAAGGTAAGGCACAGCATACAGTGTACGATTTGACCGATCTCGGGACTGCCTTTTCAGAAGGTTGAAGACAGTTCTGGTCCGCGTATGTATTAGAGTCATCTATCCAGATTAACTACTGGAATGACTTTTACGATTCCAATTATGTCGATTGGGAAAACGGCGAATTCAACTATGGCTTGGACCAACATACCGGCTCCGCGAATTCGATGGGTAAATACAACGAGACCGCTACAGCCGGAATATTCTGGGACATTTATGATGACTTTGATGATGACTACAGCGGCCAGTCCGACTGGGGCGACACGACGCGGCCACATACGCCCGACAACATCGGCGACACCCTCTCCGACGGCATTGCCAACATCCTCGACGTGCTGCTCAACCGCTCCTGGGTCCATGGCCACAACCCCGAC
>CAZLBP010000101.1:0-2319 GCA_964557855.1 uncultured Ignavibacteriales bacterium
AGTCACCATTGCCGAGGAATCCACTGACTGGCCCATGGTGTCCAGACCGTCTCATCTGGGCGGGCTGGGCTTTGACATGAAATGGGACATGGGATGGATGCACGACACCCTGGCCTATATGTCCAGAGATCCCATTCACCGAAGCTTTCATCACGACAAACTGACTTTCCGGATGATATATGCGTTCAATGAAAACTATGTGCTGCCTTTGTCCCACGATGAGGTGGTCCACGGCAAAGGGTCTTTGCTGGGAAAAATGGCCGGAGATGAATGGCGCAAGTTTGCCAATCTGCGCCTGCTTTTTGGATACATGTATGGACAGCCGGCCAAAAAACTTATTTTCATGGGGGGGGGGGAGATCGGACAGAGCCGGGAATGGAACCATGACAGCAGCCTGGACTGGCATCTGCTGGAAAATCCGTTCAACAAGGGGCTTCAGCGCTGGATCGAAGATCTGAACCAGTTTTACCGGCGCACCCCGGCCATGCATGCAAATGATTTTTCCCGGCAGGGATTTGAGTGGATCGACTGCAATGATGTGCAGCAGTCCACCCTCACTTTTTTGCGCAAGGGCAAGACAGCGGAGGATGAGATTATTGCGGTGTGTAATTTTACGCCCATACCCCGTCCCAATTACCGGGTGGGGGTTTCTGCAGACGGGTTCTGGAAAGAGTGCCTCAACAGTGATGCACAAGAGTATGGCGGCAGCAACCAGGGCAGCCCGGGACAAATGGAAGCCTCCCCGGTGCCGGCCCACGGGTTCTCCTTTTCCCTGAACATCGTCTTGCCGCCCCTGGGCATTGTTTTCCTCCAGAAAATGGCACCGGAACCGGTTTCCACAAAACACAATTCAACCATGGAGTAAGAAGTAAAAATTTATGAAAGCATTAATTTTAACCAATGAGTATCCCCCCCATATTTACGGCGGGGCCGGGGTGCATGTGGAGCATCTTGTCCGGGAGATGACCGCCCTTTCGTCCGGCACAGACAGGTTCGATGTCCTGTGTTTCGGGGACCAGAGCCTGTCTGATCCCTCTCTGCGGGTATCCGGTGTGCCAGAGATATCTTCTGCAATATCCGGGCTGCAGCGGTCCAAACTGGGTGACACCCTGGTGCGCAATGCCGTCATGACCGGTACTGCGGATGCGGCTGATGTGATCCACTGCCACACCTGGTACACCTATATGGCCGGGTGCCTGCTCAAGCAGATTCTCCAGGCCCCGCTGGTGGTGACAACCCACTCCCTGGAACCCCACCGCCCCTGGAAAAAAGACCAGCTCGGTGACAGCTACCATGCCACCTGCTGGCTGGAAAAAACAGCCATGGAAAATGCAGACGGTATTATTGCCGTGTCCGAAACAATGAAGCAGAACGTGATGGACCTCTACCACATTGATCCTGAAAAGATACAGGTCATTTACAACGGGGTGGATACCCGCTTTTTTCGTGACACATCCAGCCCTGATATTATCAAAAGCTACGGCATAGATCCGGCCAAACCCTATATCCTTTTTGTGGGCAGGATCACACGGCAGAAGGGAATCATGCATTTGATCTCCGCCGTTTCCCTGCTGGATCCGGGTGTGCAGGTCGTGCTGTGTGCCAGTGCCCCTGATACCAGAGAAATTGCACAGGAGATGGAAACCCGGGTGGAAAAAGCCCGGCAGGTATTGGGCCGGGACATACATTGGCTTTCAGAAACAATCCCGTTGCAGGATCTGCCGGTTCTTTACAGCCATGCCGATGTTTTTGTATGCCCGTCGGTATACGAGCCATTCGGCATCATCAACCTGGAGGCAGGGGCATGCAGTACACCGGTAGTGGCGGCAGCTGTCGGGGGGATTCCCGAAGTGGTGGTCCATGAGGAAACCGGGCTTCTGGTTCCTTTTGAAGCGCATGAAGATGCGGAACCTGTAAACCCGGAAACCTATGCCGTGGATCTGGCTGCTGCCGTCAACACCTTGCTGCAAAAAGTAGAGTCTGTTTCCAAACATTTTGTTGTTTATATCCAACATTTTTTGTATTATTCAGAAAAAAATGGATTATAAGCTCCAAAAGTGGAGATGCGATGAAAATACCAGATTATATTGAACGCCCGTTTTACATTGATCGTGTCATGCCGTATGCCCGGAAAAATATTATAAAAATTCTGGTGGGCCAGCGGCGGGTGGGGAAAAGCTATATCCTGTTTCAACTGATGGACAAACTTTCAGCCCTGGACCCGGAAGTCCAGCAAATTTATATCAATAAAGAGCTCCACGAGTTTGCCAACATTCGTAATGCCGAAGACCTTTTGGCATATATTGCAGCCCGGCGCAG
>CAZLBP010000102.1:0-2230 GCA_964557855.1 uncultured Ignavibacteriales bacterium
CCCGATATCACTCTCCCCAAACTTTTGTGGAATTCAAGTTCTGGATGAGATTCGGCTGTCCGACGGTATGCGCAACTCGCTGGAAAGCAATAGAGTACGACCATTGAAAGTTGGCGCCAATAACAAAGCTTGTCTTGTTATTGCGCGTCAGAGACCGATGACCACTTTTCCCCGAGCGTGTCCCTCTTCAACATATCGGATTGCCTGAGGAGTATCACTCAAAGAGTACTTCCTGTCTATGACGGGCACAATCTTTCCGGCTTCCAAAAACTCCTTCATGAAAACCAAATCTGCCTGATTTACGTTCGCAATGAATGAAACAACTTTTTTACCCTTCATCTTCGCAATAATGGGATTAAAAATCAGTGACTGCAAAAGGCTGGCAGTCGATGAGGAGCCGCCAACTCCGACATATACGCCAGTTGCTTTCAGTACGCGCAGGGGCTTACGTATCGAATGAAATGCGGCATTGTCAACGATCAAATCGTACTCTCTCTCACTCCGCCAGAAGTATTCTTTGGTGTAATCGATCACATGGTCCGCACCAACAGACCGCACCATCTCTACATTCCGCCCACTGCAGACACCGGTCACGTGAGCTCCCAGCGCCTTGGCTATCTGCACCGCAAACGTACCTACACCTCCCGACGCGCCGTTGATCAAGACCTGTTGTCCCGTCTGTAGCCGTCCGTGATCGCGAAGAGCCTGCAATGCTGTAATACTGGCGATTGGCACGGCCGCCGCCTGCTCAAAAGTCATGGCGGTCGGCATTAGCACTAATTTGTCTTCGCGAATACACACATATTCCGCAAATCCACCCATGCCCGAGCCAAACACTTCGTCACCCACTTGAAACTGAGTTACATCCTTGCCAACTGCTTCAACCCGTCCGGACATGTCGGCTCCAAGTATCTGATGTTTCGGTTTGAATAGACCAAAGCCCATTAGACGAACCAGGAACGGTTCGCCACGTAGGATGTGCCAGTCAAGCGGGTTCACCGCTGCCGCCTGCACTCTTACAAGTACTTGATTGTCGGTTGGCGCCGGTTTGTCAATTTCCCGCAGTTCAAGTACATCCGGCGATCCGTATTTGGTGCGTACGATAGCTTTCATGAGTCCTCTATTAGAGTATTCTAATCTCGCAGTCATCGGGTGTGGTGCGTGACAACCCGCCGGATCAGCTGTGAATCCTATTACCGTACTTCAGCGCCAGCGTTCTCAGGATCAGCCGTCCGACCTGGCCCCAAACCTCGGAACAGAAGCCGTAGGCCCAGTGCAATCTCAAAGATAACCATGGGCATGTCGAATCACCACAGGCCAACAACCGTGTCGAAGTGCGGGAATATAATGAAGGTGAAAGCACAGATCAAGCACCATGCAGACGAAACTACACCGAAGGCAGCCAATGCTCTCGGGATATACCTTGACTTGAACCACAGGTAGCTGCAAACCGTGGAGGCCAATCCCCAGAACGGCAGACCAACGTAATATGCGTCGAAGCTCGATGCGATGTGCAACCTCGCCAAGGTCTGCAATTGATCTGCCTCAAGGACTGGTAGAAAGGCGGCGTCTCCCAGGAACCGCAGAGCACCAAGCGTGTTGAGCGCCGTAATACCCCAAATCAAGGCTAATACCAGCCTGCAAAATGCCGCAACCAGGGCGAGGTTCCGATTCACCGGCTTGAGTATCACGTAGAGTGCTGCGAGCAGAACCAGGACAGTCACAACATAGATAAGATTGCAGGCGATGTTGATGCGAAACAATGTCTCGTGCGCCATGATGTTCCGGGCGGTTTCCACAGCGTTGTTCTGAACTAGAAGGCGAAAATTAATGCCAAAATTCGCAATGACTACAATCGCCATTGCAAAGAGGAATGTGAATCCTGCAACTCGTGCGGCTTTGCGTTGTGACTCATCGAGAGTGCTGATTGTCAAATCAATTGCTCATGTCGGGAGGGGCCAGAGCATTTCCATGCGTACTATTACTGGATTCCTTCACAAAACTGAAACTCCATGTTTGGATTACGAGGTTTCCACCCTAAAAGTTGCATGGAGAAACACGGCCAATCCTGGGAACTCCAGTATCGAAGTAGCGCCTGAATTCGCA
The DNA here is from genome assembly GCA_964557855.1 of uncultured Ignavibacteriales bacterium. GTDB lineage: Bacteria > Zixibacteria > MSB-5A5 > GN15 > FEB-12 > JAJRZL01. The sequence goes on from CAZLBP010000102.1 coordinate 2,107, forward strand.
CACCAGCCTCTACTGACGTCTCGATAAACCGACGGGGTCAAGGGTAGACCGGTAGAAGGTCTTGCGGGAGTGCTGTCGGCAATTGGGAGGCCAACTCATGGGAATACAATCAGATAGAAAGCGG
>CAZLBP010000103.1:0-2215 GCA_964557855.1 uncultured Ignavibacteriales bacterium
AAATTTGCAGCCTCGGTGGAAAAGAAAATCCTGATCGATTTTAAGAGGAAGTTTACCCATACGCTTCCCCCCGTTCCCGGTAACAACCAGTGTATCGGAAAGTCCAACGGGTCCGGTTTCTTTCCCATCGATTTTCTGAATCCATGGGATGAAATGAAACGTTTGATTTTCCTGGAGTTCACGGTCATTATTCCCGGCAAAAGAAAAACAGGCATCTCCCCAGCCAGCATATCCGGCAGGAACGGTTGCCGTGCCTCCGGCAGTATATCCGGCCCGTGCCACCATGGTGCCGCCAAATGAGTTGCTGCAAATTATTTGGCGGGCAATGCTGTCAATCTCACTTGCCTTTGTTCCGGGTTTCATAAGGGGCAGACATTTTTCAAACGCCTTGTTAATGAGATTTTCTGATTCCAGCACCCAGTCTGGCACGCTGTCGTTTTTGCTTTCCAGTATATAGCAGGTTCTCATCATGGGTGCGTGGTGACCGTGAATATTGGCTGACATTTCTAAAAACACAAGGCCTTTTTTAACCCGTTTACCCACTTCCCATGAACCATGGCCTGCCGGCTCATCTGTCCTTATGATGGGAGAATAGGCCGGTTCTTCACTGCCCCTGGCAATCATGGCATTGAGTGACTGCATGAAAATGGATGACTCGAGTTCTCCGATTTTTATGGCAGCTTTGCCTGCCAGAATTCCTGCTTCAGTGATGTTTGAAACCGCTTTTATTTTTTTTATTTCTGCATCTGTCCGTATCAGTCTCATTTTTTCCAACAGATCGTCAGCGTCTGAAATAGCGCATCCCAGACTGGCTTCCAGTTTCTTTAAATCAGATGCAGACACGGCACTATGATCAATCTTTACAATTTTGTCGGAATAATTAAATTTTTTCTGGAGAATGGTTTTCAGCGTATGCAGGGAATCATCTGCATCCAGCTGGGAATACCATTCACTGACCCAGGTCAGCTTTTCAATAAGACGGGCCTCCAGTAACCGGCAGTGAAAAACCGGCTCTGATGACGTATCGATTATGAGTGTCTGATTGTCAGAATCCCCGATGGTGTAAAAATTTGTCAGATACCGGAGATCTTCGGGTTTTCTGACCAAAAGGATATCGATATTGTTTTTTTTCATCCGATTGCGAAGGTTTTGAATTCTGGCTTGATATTCAGCCATAAGATAGGGCATATCCTCTCTTGATCTGCCAAAACCAACCATATCAACGCTGTACATCTCGCCAATAACCTTTGGATACATTTGCTGTCCGCGGTATCGCTCCGTCATAAAAATATCCCCTGTTTAAAACACGTTATTCATCTGTTTGAAAAAGTTTTCCGTATTTTTTATTGCAACAATTTACGCCGGAAAGCCTTAACAGGTCCCATACAGTTGCCTGGTTGGCGCTGATGACAGGTTTTCCCAAATCCTGCTCCAGCTCTTGAAGCATCTCTATGGTGCGAAAATTGGTACAACTGATAAATATGGCGTCGGCATCACTTTTATCAGCACCCCGGGCCAACCGATAGGCGGCCCCGGCAGGCTGGTTGAAAATTTCAGTATACAAACCCAGGCCTTTAAGAGCAACCACCTCAAACCCGCTGTCCTCCAGAAACAATTTTAACCGAGCATTTATTTCATCCGGATAAGGGGTCACAATAGACAGTTTTTCTGATTTGACTGCCTTAAGCGCCCGGACTGAAGCGGTTGTTGTCGTGGTGCACGGCACACCGCTGGCCGTTTCCAGCCGCTCAATAATTGTCAGATCACTTCCGAAACCATGAACAAAACTGCCTGACGTGCACGCATAGGCAATGGCATCCATTTGAATAACATTGAGATCCGCAGCAGCTTTGGTGATATCATCACTTTGAGTTTGTGCTTCCAGTACCGCCAGGGTCTGCTCTTCCTGGGGCACACTGATCCGCGTGAAGTGGACACTGACCCCTTTGGGTACCAGTTGCCAGTATTCATGATCCAATGCACCGTCGGCCGGATAAATAACCCCAATTTTGGCTCTCCAGGACATAAGCCTTTCTCCTTTATCTGAAATTGTGTTTTATTATGGATCGGGCAAAATCAATGCCCGCCGCAAAATTGAAACCGGATGAGCCACTGGATACCCTGAAATTTCATGCATCCTCAGCCGGCAGGGACCGCATTCACTCAATGCAATCCCGGGATCAATCTTGTTCAAGGATTCCAAAAGGGTCCGGCT
>CAZLBP010000104.1:0-2210 GCA_964557855.1 uncultured Ignavibacteriales bacterium
TGAGGCGCATAGTAGTTGTAGTCAGTGTGGCATTGTGTTGTGGGCTTCTGTACGCCGGTTGGGAACTGTATTCCAGCGGCAACGAAGCAGGTCAGATTCAAGCAGATGGAAGTGCGGAAAGTCCTGATTTCAAGACGAGGAGAGTGGGGATCAAGCGCTTAGACGTCAAGTTAGAACCCATCTATGAGACGCGCGATGGTGGTAGTATCGATATTTTGCTCACCGTTGGAGCCGATACGGTTCTGAGTGAGGTCAATCTCTGGGTGCAAGGAAAAGACAACCTCTTGATAGTGGGGCCTCTGCATTGGGTGGATACACTCGATATTCGCAATCCGGAAACCTATACGATTCCTGTGACAGTTCCGAAGGGTGAGAATTCAACTATGCTCGTATATGTCTATAGTCAGGTGCCTTTCAGGAGCGGCGGCGACAAGATCTTCTTTAACTATACTGGTGATACTCTTCTTGCTTATGATTTCTTTTCAGCACCAAAACCTAAACCGCGCACATATTCTAGTGATGATCCCTCAAGGGACACTCTTACTGAAGAGCAATTGCGCAGAGAATATCATGTGTGGCTTGATTTACGTGATTCTTCTCAGAGGAGGAGTGCTGAGAGGATACTCGGATCCTTACCAGATTCGAGCGAAGTGGCTGGAGACAGAGGCTATTATATTCTCTGGCTCACATTGGATGAAATCCTTCGGCTGGGCGAACAAGGTATTGAACTCGATGAGGTTAAGGGGGAATGGAGCCCAGCAGCTAACGATAGTGTGTACACCCCTAGACCAGATACAAGTACAATAGAAGGATATAACTTAGGACCGAACTCTCCAAGCGGTAGCGTATGTAGGGAACATTTAAAAACTCTAATTAGGGTTTGCCATTATATATAACCGTAAATAAGAGGATATGGATTAATATAATTGGAAGAAATTGCTTTGTAAATTGTAATATTAAAAAATCGCGAATATAATTCGCTTAGAAAGTGGAGGTTATTATGAAAAAGTTGGGGGAAATGATTGGTTTGATACTACTGGCATCTGTTCTCGCTGAAGAAGTAGTACATGCGAATTCCGATGTGAAGCCAGAAGTTTTTCTGCTCTTCCATGAATTAAAACTTGTTTCGTTCAATAGAGACGCACCATCGACATTCAAACTATTCTATTCTCCGGGATTGCCATGTAATGATAATGTCTCTGCTACAGTTACTTGTTGGGATTATACCCAAAAATATAGTGAACAAAAATGCAATTTAGAAGTACTTGGTAAAGATAATCAAGGATTCTCTGGTTACACAGCAACTTTCAACGAACTGATTCCCGAGAATGACACAACCCAACTCTGGATTACACTTGAGTGTGACACTTTTTCATATACATTCAAACATTTCTTTGTTACAACTGGTGACACAGTTGAGTACCGCAAAGGAGACCCACGAGAATTAAAGCACAAGCAAACGTCATCCAAAACCAATGACCCCATAAGGGATACTCTCACTCAGGAACAGTTGCAGACTAAATATGAAGTTCTGTTCGACTTGCGCGATCCTGAACATTTTAAAATCGCTGAAGACATCCTCGGTTCAATAACTGGATCAAGGAAGTATGAAAACTGCGATGAATGTTATATACTCAATGTAACTTTAGAGAACATCTTCATGTTAGGTGACAGAGGAATTGAAGCAGAGTTTACAGTTCCACCTCCCTGGAGTCAAAGGTATCGTGCTCTCATAGACAACACTCAGCAACAAGTAATCCTTCCCTTGCTTGAAATTAATGAGATAAATAAGGACACATTAACCTCAGAACAATTACTTAAGGAATACAAGGTAGTTCTTTGGTTTCGTGACTCTGTTGAGCAAAAATTCGTGGAAAATATAATAGGTATATTACCTGATTCTGCAAAAATTTCTGCTCGTTTGGGTCTATACCGATTGATAATAAGCTTGGAAAATATTCTTAAGATCAGAGATCATAAAATCGAGATACATTTTGAACCATCAAAACAGAAACAAAAATATGACGATTATCGAAAAGATTCAACTAAACAACGAGGGAATAAAATAAAGACTAATTCACTTGATGGCTTTTCTTTGGAATATGTTGAAGGCGAAATAGCACCTGGTATCATTTCCACTAATCAGGAGATTACTTTTTTCTTACGTATCAATAACAACACAGCAATCAACATGGAAGGAATGACCAACG
>CAZLBP010000105.1:0-1946 GCA_964557855.1 uncultured Ignavibacteriales bacterium
TTCACTGCCTCACCATCCTGGTGAACGGGGCCGACCGGTTCACCGTCAAGAACTCAGATGGAACGGACCGGGAAACCTGGTTCAACAAGCCTCCCGAGGCAGGAAACTGGGAACTGAAGGATCTCGACCATGTGGTTGCCCGCTTGGTCGAGACTCAGTCAGGCCTGGAGGAGACCAGACAGAATTGATTTATCGGAACTAATTGACCACTACCTGGATTTTCGGCGTGACCCTTTCATGGGCATTGGGCCAATTAGTCCTTTTGATCCCTGCAACTGTCCTATAATAGGAATCAAAAGACCAAACGATAGACCGGAGGTACATCATTTGAAAGAAAAAGGACAACAGTATTGAAAAAAAAGTGGATAGTTCTCCTGGTTTTGCTGGCAGTCGGAGTTGTATCAATCGTGATAGCGGTGACTTTAAGGAATAATGGTAATAGCGCCGCTACGAAGGAAACAGCAAAAGTAACAAGACGAGACATCGGATCCACGGTTCTGGCGACTGGAATCGTCAAACCGATGGTAGGAGCTGAGGTGAAAGTCGGCTCCCGAATCTCCGGAGTGGTCAAGCGCTTACATGCCAATATCGGCGATCATGTCGCGGCCGGGGCGGTTATCGCAGAATTGGAGGACTCGGAGCTTATAGCAAGAGTTCGCCAGAATCAGGCGGCTCTTGAAAAGGCTGAGGCCGATCTTGAGTACGCCCGGAAGCAATTTGAGCGTGAAGAGGCCCTTTTCGACAAGGAGCTTATATCCCAGGACCGGATCGACCAATCGGAAACCGCATTGAGAGTGGCGGAAGCACTGCTTGAACAAGCCCAGGCCAACTTAGAATACTCGCGGGTGCAATTGGGTTATACCAAAATTCTCAGCCCGATCGCGGGAGTCATAGCATCGGTATCGACACAGGAAGGCGAAACGGTTTCCGCCAGTCTGGCCGCTCCGACATTTGTCACCATCATCGACCTTGACCGACTGGAAGTGCAGGTATTCGTGGATGAAACGGATATAGGCAAAATCCGGGCCGGCCAGAACGCCCGGTTCACGGTCGATACCTATAGCGACACCGACTTCCGGGGTACCGTTACAGCCATCTACCCAAAGGCAGTCATTCAGGACAACGTCGTGAACTACATTGTCACCCTCTCGATTGATGGTCTCCACGACAAGACGCTTCGGCCGGAAATGACTACCAATGTGACAATACAGCTGGAGACACGCCAGGAAGTTCTGGCGGTACCCACCAGTGCCATTTCACGGGAACGAGGTCAACGCTTCGTAACCGTTGTCGATGGCGAACAACAAACGACACGACAAGTTAAAACCGGTTGGCGGGATGACGGCTACACCGAAATTATCGACGGATTGCAAGAGGGTGAGACCGTCCTGGTCACACCAGCCATTGAGGAGTACAGATAATATGGATCCTGTGATTCAGGCAATTCAATTGACCAAAATATATAACAAAGGCGGCACGGGTGAAGTCCACGCCGTCCGCGATGTTTCATTGGCGATTAACCGTGGGGAGTATGTTGCCATCATGGGGGCGTCCGGTTCAGGTAAATCCACGCTGATGAATATTCTCGGCTGCCTCGATAGGCCCACCAGCGGAACGTTGCTTCTTGATGGTGTTGCGGTAAGCACGCTTGATGATGAAGCGCTCGCCGGCATAAGAAACAGGAAGATCGGTTTTGTCTTCCAGTCATTTAACCTGCTGCCTCGTACTGATGCGCTTGAAAACGTCGAACTGCCGCTTATATACTCAGATAAACCCGACACACGGCGGTTGGCCCGTGAAGCGCTGGAGGCGGTTGGACTGGCTGAACGCGTTCATCACAATCCGAGCGAACTTTCAGGAGGTCAGCAACAGCGGGTTGCCATTGCCCGCGCTCTTGTTACCGACCCTGAGATAATATTCGCCGATGAGCCAACCGGCAATCTCGA
>CAZLBP010000106.1:0-1910 GCA_964557855.1 uncultured Ignavibacteriales bacterium
TACGAACCTGGCCGGATCACTACCCGGCTCATGACGAATGATCAAAGTGTTCATCTCAGCGGATTGGTAAACTGTATGATCCATCTATGCCCTTTCGCCAACTATTCCATCTCACTTTTGACCTAAGTACGAAGAGTATAATATGCTGTGACGGGAGGTGCAAGTGAGCCAGAAGAAAATTATAGAGCAAATGCAGCTTGCCTGTTTTACCTTGTTCGTAGATAGTCGGATTTATATGTTGCAAGTGGAGCTGTACCAGCAAAGTACGAAATGTGAGGAGACTTGGTGTATTCCCTGAGAAAGGTTGGGTCGCACGAATGCCAGTAGCGAGAGTCACAGAACGATCATTTTACCCCGTACTGAAGGAGAAGATCAATGCGGTAGGCGGACAGGGAGTGTCCGAGGTCAAGTACACTTCAGTGCCTGACATCGTGTTTACGCTAGGTGGGTATGATTGGCTCCTATCGGTAAAGATTGGCGACTCTCTGCCAATCCAAAAGGCGGCCTTGCTTCAATATATCCAGCACGTGGAAGATAGTTCCATCAAGAAAGTCCTATTGCTTTTCCTACCAGATGCAATCAGGAGTACGCGAGTGGCAGAAGCCGCTCTGGTAGAGGCTATAGACAGTCAACCAGCCATGGTGCTTGTATTCTCGGGAGATGTTAAGACGGAACTTCGAGGACATTCGTTTCCTTCGATTTTGAAGTTCCTTCGACAGGATGTCATCGCAAAACTTCAAAAGCAAGAGGCTACTTACTTCAAGCTATCCACCGTTGTGTCTTTGCTCAAACAACATGTAGCTGAGATGATGGATGCGATTGAGCTTAGCGAAAAGCAGATTCTCAGGATTATTACTAACAAGCGACTATTGATGAATCTCGGCCACCTTAGGCCAAAGGAGACCGAATCAGTGGGGAGGTTTTTGTCTTCCTATATTCTGATGAGCCAAGTCCTTTTCCTTCGACTGTTCTATACTGCTCATCAAGAAATGTTCACAAAACCTATAATCCCTGCAACTAAGCATAGACTCAGGCAAGCTTTCAGAACAATAGAGAACATCAATTATCGTCCAATCTACTCAGTTGATGTTCTGGACGCGACACCAGACAGATTCGTCCGGGAAACAAGTAATCTAATCTGGGGATTGGAGATTGAAAGAGCACGATACGAATTGCCCGGACGCGTCTTTCACGAACTCATGCCGCCAGAAATTCGGAAAATGTTAGCGGCATTCTATACAAGACCGTTGGCGGCTGATCTTTTGGCTTCGCTGACTATTACATCCAGCTCAGATTCTGTATTTGATCCCGCTTGTGGTTCTGGCACAATTCTAGTCTCCGCCTATAATACGAAACGCAATTTGCATTCAAAAGAAGGAAGGGCAGGAAACCCTCACAAGAGGTATTGCGAGGAAGACATATTTGGGGCCGATATCATGCCCTTCTCAGTGCATCTCACTGAAGCAAATCTGGCGGCAATGGATATTGTTACCACAATTGATCGGACACAAATAATCCAAGGAGACAGTCTGAAGAGCGTTGCCGGAGTTGCTTACCCGGAAGGCGTCCTCCAAACAGACATGTTTCCTGCATTTGGTGAAAAAGGAGCTCAGGCTTCTACTATTGAGGGCGACCAATACACGGTCGAGCTTGATCGTACCGACGTTGTGTTGATGAATCCACGCTTTACGAAAGTTGAGCGAGGCATAGCGACGCTAGTCGACATGGAGAGATTTCGCAACCGTTGTGGCGGTGAAGTGGGCTTGTGGGGCCACTTCATTGTGCTTGCAGATGAATTCCTAAAGAACGGTGGCAAGTGCTCACATCCAAGTACGTTTTTTGCGTTGAGTGTAGCCTAGGAGTCTGTCGGGATACCCTATCTGGATTTCGGATTTGTGCGGGCGTGATTT
>CAZLBP010000107.1:0-1899 GCA_964557855.1 uncultured Ignavibacteriales bacterium
AGGGTCGGGTAGCCCGGGGGAATCGCACCCCCAGGCCCCCACAGAACCGGACGTGAGACTCTCGCCTCATCCGGCTCTTCACACTCCAGCCACAGGCTTCCCGCCCTGGATCGACCACACGAAGATCAATCCGGGATCTCGCTGCGCGATGCGGGAAAGCCACTGCCATGTTTTGCGATAGCTGCGGTGGAATCGGCGATATTTCCTCCGAGCCCAGCGAACCAGGAGGTCATTGACCTTTCCCAGTACAGCCACGGCCCTTGACCGGTAATATTGCCCGTAGTAGTTCCACCAGCCACGCAGAATGGGATTGACGAACCGTGCGATTTCCTCAAGGGGTCGGGTGGCCCATCGGGAGGGGAGTCGCCAGGATCGCATTGTGTCCCGGACCTTCTTGGCCGCCTGATTGCTCATGGCGGGCAGAAACCCCGTGAAGACCTCATTTCTGCTCCCCAGTGCCCCCCTCGGCCGAAAGGTGTATCCGAGGAAGTCGAAGCAATGGAGTTCGTGCTGTTCGTTCCTGCCATCCTGAAGACAGTAGACGATTTTGGTCTTCGTCGGATGTAGCTCCAGGTGGCATTCTCGGAGGCGTTCTCGAACGGCCTCCAGCGCGGACTCGGATTGATCTCGGCTCTCGCAATGGAGGATAATGTCATCGGCGTACCTCTCGAACTGGATGTGCGGAAGTTTCCTGCGCATCCAGTCATCGAGGGCGTAGTGCAGGAACAGGTTCGCAAGCAAGGGACTGATCACAGACCCTTGTGGCGTTCCTTTCGTCCGTCTCACCAGAGTGCCGTCTTCCATCTGAACCGGTGCTTTGAGCCACCGCTCGATGTAGAGGACCACCCATGCGGGTGGCTGGTGATAGCGGACAGCCTTCATCAACAGATCATGGTCGATGTTGTCGAAGAAGCCTTTGACATCAAGGTCCACGATCCAGGCACGCTTCCAACACCGTTTTCGGGCCGTGTTGATCGCATCGAGGGCACTGCGACCCGGACGGTAGCCATAGGAGTCTGGGTGGAACAGAGGTTCCACCAACGGCTCCAAAGCCTGCCGGGCAACGGCCTGAGCAATGCGGTCCGATACGGTCGGTACCCCTAAACGCCTTACCCCTCCATCCTTCTTGGGGATCGCTACGGAGCGTACCGGCGGCGGAAAGTAGCTTCCCGAGGACATTCGATTCCAAATCTTGTAGAGGTTTCCCCCCAGATTTCTTCCGAACTCCTCGAGTGACTGCCGATCGACACCTGCCGCTCCTCGGTTGGCTTTGACCATCTTGTACGCAGTCCAGACTTCTCTTTTGGAGATCTGGTACGGCTTTGCTTTCGTCATCGGTTCATCCTGTTTCCAGTTGACCCATGTTGATCGCGGAGTGTGTCAGCCCCTTCGCTCGGCCCGCATTACCAGGCTTCAATGCTCGTACGGGCTGATCCGCCCCTGTGTCCCGCATCGGTACTCTCCCCCTTGTGGGTCCTCCACTTGGGGTTCTTCCTTGGCATCGGGACGACAGGTTCCCAAGTTCCACGCAAGAGCCTGATCTGAGCTCACGCCACCTCTATGCCGGCCGCCGCCTGGGCAGTAAGCAGGTTGTCTCCCAGACTTGTCCCTGGGCGCTACGGAGTCCAGGTTTCGACGACGTCTCACAATTTCGACACCTCTTCGATGGTTCGCTCGCGCTCGTCTTCTCAGATCACACCTGACTGGCTCTCAGCCTGCCTTTTTCCCTGAACGCTCACCACGAGTGGCTCTTGACCACCGCAGCTTCAGGGCGGTTTGGGACCTGGTCCTGCAACCCGATCCCGGAGGACCTACCTCCATCTCTTGCGCAGCAAGGCTGCTTGAGTGCTAAAATCATGTCATGATTCCACTCCTTGCGCCGTCTTGGCACACCGTAGC
>CAZLBP010000108.1:0-1889 GCA_964557855.1 uncultured Ignavibacteriales bacterium
CATCACACGCCAGACCGTGCATAACTATATTGAAATAAATAAGTACTTTGGCTTGGAGGGCTTAATCCACAATTATTCGCCTGCAAGGAGCAAAAGTCTTCGAGAGCAACGCCGGCGACATTCTCGCCATCGGTCTACCGGCAACAAAGCAAGGCAAATTGAACAGATCCACAAACAGCAGCGCGAGGCTGCCGGCAGTCAACTTGAACTGGATTTGACCACAGTGCCGATAGCGGCACAAGATCAGCCCTTCAGTGAAGAACATAGCTGGAAAGCCACCCGCTATGCCGGGGTATTTATGTATCTGATCCCCTTGATTACTGAAAACAAATGGCTGAAGATGGTTATGCAATATTGTGGGGTTACCTACAAGGTATTTATGGTATTTATTTTAATGGCGGCCCACAATATCCGCTCCATTGAACAGCTAAAAAACATTCACAAGCGCGAAGCCGGGCTGGTGCTGGGCATTAAACGCGTGCCCTCCAGGCTCAGGGTGCGCCGATGGCTTCATGCTGTGTCTGATAAAAAAATCTCAGCCCAGTTGCTTAAAGACTTTTTCCGCCATCAGCTGCGCGCCGGGCTTGTTGGTATGTGGTTGTGGTTTACCGACGGGCATCTTCTGCCCTATACGGGCAAAGAAAAAGTGCATGCAGGTTACAATACCCAGCGGCGCATGCCGGTTGCGGGTCGCACCAACCTGGTAACCAGTGACGGCAGTGGCCGTATCGTGGATTTTGAGATCCAGGAAGGCAAAGGCGATCTGCGCAGCTACATTGTGAACTTGAACAAACGGTGGCAAGATGAGTTGATACAGACACCGGTGCAGGTTTTCGACCGTGAAGGTTATAGCAGTGAGTTTTTTCATACCCTGCTTGAAAACCAGGTGTGTTTTGTGACCTGGGAAAAGTATATTGATACTCACAAACTCGACGCTTTGGCCCCCGAGATGTTCACTGAGAGCTTTGAGTTTAACGCCAAGACGTATCGCATTTTTGAAGGTGAAAAAAGCTTTACCTACAAACTTGAAGATGGCAGTGACGAAAAATTTACATTAAGGCGCATCTACATCTGGAATGTAACCAGCAACCGCAGAACCAGTGCTCTGGCCGGTGTATCTGCAGATAAGCTGAGCACCCAGGATTGTGCGCTGGCGATTTTAGGTCGCTGGGGAGCCTCGGAAAATACCTTTAAGCATCTGGCCGATAAACATCCGCTGCACTATCAGCCGGGATTTGAAATGGTTGACAGTGAAAAGCAGGAAATTGCCAATCCCCAGTACAAACAAAAACAGGCTCTGTTGGCACGGTTGAAAACACAACTGAACAAAAGTTATAAAAAATTTTCAAAGAGCAAAGAAGTTTTTAATAAAGACGGCAGCATACGCCAAAACAGCGCTCATTATCGCTTAAAGCACAAGATAGAGCATCAGGAAGCCGAAATTACCGAGTTGAAGCAGCAGATAAAACAAACGCCTGAAAGAATCGATATAAGCTTACTGGAAGACTACCGCAGTTTTAAGCGCATCTGCAATGAGAGTAAGAATCTGTTTGATTTTGTAACCAGCTCGGTTTGGAATGCCCGCAAGCAAATCGTCGAGTGGCTGTTGCCATATTATGAAAATAAAAATGAATACGTAGATTTGTTCTACGCCATTACCAATTGTCAAGGCTGGATCAAGAGTGAAACGCACAAAGTCACGGTGCGCCTTGAAGCTCTTGAACAACCCAGCCGCCGGGCGGCTCAGCAACAGCTTTGCCGAAAATTAACCAGTTTAGGGGCGCTAACGCCAGCCGGCAAGTTGCTCGTTGTTGAAGTAGGCAACTGCCCACTGAAATAATCAGTGTCAAAAAAATGGCTAACTTTTTGCTCCTAAATAACGATGTCTG
>CAZLBP010000109.1:0-1818 GCA_964557855.1 uncultured Ignavibacteriales bacterium
CCGGTCATCACCCGGGACAGGTCTTCTGCAACCATCCGGGGCAACACCAGAACTGCCCCCACGCAGAGAATGACAGCGATGCCGAGCACAGGCGAATGGTCCGCCACCACGGCCTTGCTTGCCACAAGGGAAACCGCATACCCGAACCCTGCAGCAGTGGCCAGCAGGACACCGAAGGTATCGATTTTCACGTCACTGCCTGCCACGGTGAGAAGAATACATCCGGAAATGGACAGCACAGATGCAGCCAGCCAGGTCCGGTTCAGCTGCTCGTTTTGAAAAACCGCGCTGAGCAGCCCGGAGATAACCGGCGCAATGCAGATGGCCACAATGGTTCCCAAAGCCACGCCGGTCCGGGCCACTGCCTCAAAAAAACACAATTGAAACATGACAATGCCGCAGGCTGCAATAAAAGTGGGGACCAGGGGGGGACGGAATGCCAGCGGGCTGGTTCTGGTGAACAGCCCTGCCAGCAGCAGCAGGGCCGGTCCCCCGACGAGCAGCCGCAAAGAGCCTATGGCAGTGGAAGAGATACCTTCGGGTGCCAGGGCCTGGGATGTCCCGGTGGTACCGAACAAAACCGCGGCAAAAAAGACCAGCAAAAACCCTTTGTATGTCCTGCCCTTATCCATTTCTTATAAATACCGTTCCTTATCCTTGATTTTAACGAGACTGAGTATAATCTTTCCACATACCACAGACAACCAAAATGTTATCCAAAAAAATCCCGGCACCGTTTTGGGAAAAATAACACCACGGGTGCTGAAAAGCCTGATGCCGGCATTTTCACTGACCCGTAAATTTCATGATGTCCGGGACTGCACCGGATTCATCACAAGATCAACAATCAAAGCGCACTCCAGGCCGAACGGCAGGTACCCTGCGTATCCCAGTATGGGCATCTCAAAAACATGCAGTGCCTGAACATAGGGGATGCTGTAATGCCATCGGGCCAGGCTGTAGAAATTAAACAATTCCCAAAATATACCACAGACAGTGGCGGCGGCAGCATATGCAACCACCTCGGTGTAGTCCCTGTTTTTTATACCGGAAAAAATATGGGGCATACCGGCCAAAATCCGGCATGCCAGGAAAATGCAGAAGGGGCAGACCCAGATCAAAGGAAACAGCTGGGCCGGAAAAATGCCGACAAACAAAAGCAGTGCGCCCGATACTGCCAAAATGATCAGGGCGCTGGTCCTTGAAAGGAAATTACCCGGCAGCGGCATCTCTTTAAATCCGTTTTGAAATAGATCAAATGTCAGCAGAAAAGCTTTCATGCTTTCAACTGCCGGCAGTACAGTGGAAAAACTGACTGTAGCCAGGACAAAATAAGTCAGGGCTGTGTATTGGCTGCCGGTATAGTGCCAGTTTCCCACAAATCGGTTTAAATACTCAAAAACCCACCAGAAAACGGCACTGACAAGGAACAAAAGAATGAAACGGGCGGGATTTGTCATCATCGGGCATTGTCCGGACCGCCTCTCTGCAAGGGCATTGACAAATACAATCCAGCTGATCCACAAGGGGAAAAATGTATGGGGCTGCAGTGGCGCCATCCACTTGAAACGTGTCCATGCAAGCATCCAGAAGCAGACAAGGCAGCAGCATGCTGCAATGCCCCACAGGGGAAGGGGCCTGACCGGCCTTTGTTTGTCTGATTTATATGCAATGCTTTTTTGTACAAAGGGCAGGACAAGGAGCAGGAAAAAAACGGCAATACCGATGAACACGGGAAAAGAGAACCCCGGATGAGAAAGAATTACCGGCTTTGGCGGGAATGCAAGGAATGGGGTGATATCCCTGCCGGTGAAAAGT
>CAZLBP010000110.1:0-1816 GCA_964557855.1 uncultured Ignavibacteriales bacterium
GAGGAAAAGGAGGCCTATCGCCACTCGAGACAGCGCTATGAGCAGGGCCAACGCGACCGCTGATTGAATTCTGATCGATTACAATCCGTAATCCGGCCCCGCGCTCCGGATGCCGGGATTTAACCGAAGTCCGCCGAAAATCCATCGATGCCATGATAAAATTTTTTCCAATCTGCTTGAATTAAGGATAATCATCATGAATACCAAAAAGAGATTTATTGATTTGGCAGTCAGCTTGGTCGTAGTGGCTTTCGGGGTCCTCTCCTGTGTTGCCGCGGGGGAGACCGGGATTCATTTGATGGCCACCAAGATGCAGCCAGGTACAAGTGGAACATCCAGCGTTGGTGATAAGAGTTTGAGCATCCGGGCCAAAGGGCTAAAACCCAATGCGGTCTATACGGTGTGGTTCGTAAACGCTACGATCGTATAGCTTTTTTTTATTTTTCATGAATCCCCCTCGATCTTTACGACGACAAGCGTAACATCATCTTCCGGCTCCAGGCTGCCCCGGAAAAGGTTTAAAGCAACCAGTATTTTGTCAAGAATTTCTCCGGCGCTTGCAGCGGCATTCTCACGTATAATATCCTGAACATCTTGTTTCCCAAACATTCTGCCATCAGCGTTCCTGGCCCGTCGGTTCCCAGGAAAATAATTTCTCCAATCTCCAGATTGGTCATTTCGTTTTCTTCATATTTATAGTTTTCATCCAAACCTAACGCCATACCCGGGCCGAACAATTCTTCAAAGCCGTCGGTTGACGAATTATAGACAAGGGCCGCGTCATGCCCGGCTCGCACCCAGCTAAGACTTTTATTTGCCGGGTCGACCGTCAGATAAAAAAGCGTCATGAACCGGTTGGTCTCCTGGATATCATACGTTAGGTTACGATTGACTTCGGTTACGATCTCAGACAGAGATCCCGGCTGGGCCGACCGGCTGCGGATCATTGCCCGGGCGGTTGCCATCAGCAGGCCGGCGGCAATTCCGTGGCCGACGACATCGCCGATAACGACATTGAGTTCTCCGGTAGCACCGTCTTTGACGTTCAGAAAATCGTAGTAATCCCCACCGGTTTCATCGCAGTAAATAATTCGGGCTGCGATATCAAGGCCTTTGACGATCGGAATTTTTTGGGGCAGCAGGTTTTGCTGAACTTCTTCAGCCAGTTCCAGGGCGCTGAGCATACGGTTGTTGCCGATGGCCAGATTGATCAGGCGGGTAATGGATCTTGCGGTGTTGACTACGGCATTAATGACGGTAGAATCAAATTTTTTGATTCCCTTTTCTTTATTAAAGGCAATGATGGACACATCGCCTTCTGCATAATTGATGTAGTTTGTAATCGCAAAGCCCAAAAATTCCTTAACGCGCTCGTCAAACGGATGCATTCTTTCAAACTCTTCCTGCGGCGTGGATTCTGATTTGGTTGCAGAAGCCACGCATCCGTATATATCACATTCGGCCCTGCGCGATGCCCAAATCGGAGCCGATAAATTATCCGGAACCCCGATCAATTCGGATTTTACAGGATCATCGGGATTCCCTTTAAATACGTAACCGGAAAGATTCCCTGCCCGATCTTCTCGGGTGATAAAAAACCCGTGGTAACCTTCTCCTAATATGAGCAGGGCCAATCTGTCATATATATCGTTTTTAACGACGAGCTCATTAATCGAGTTTATAATTTCACGACTGAATAGCCTAATCGCCGCCAAACTGGCGTCCATTGCTTTGCGCGATGATATTTCATCCAGCCAGATCAGGACGTGATCACCGCCACCGATTTTAGTCTGAATCTGATACCACTTGCCAATAC
>CAZLBP010000111.1:0-1751 GCA_964557855.1 uncultured Ignavibacteriales bacterium
TATGCCATGCCTTACGGTGCGAGGCTGCAATACCTGGTCTATGTCAGCCGTCCCCGTCGCGAAGTGGTGGCCTGCATCCAGTTTTCGAGCCCTGCCTGGAAGATGAAAGGGCGCGACCAATGGATCGGCTGGGACGATGAAACGCGCAAGTTGCGCCTGCAGCACATTGTCAACAACAGCCGATTGCTGATGCTGGCACGGATCGGCAACCTGGCCAGTATGGTGCTGTCTTTGACGCTTAAGCGGCTGCGTGTCGACTGGCAACGGCAATACGGGGTGGATCCCTGGCTGGTAGAAACCCTGGTAGACCGCCGGCGGTTTTGGGGAGGCTGTTATCGGGCTGCCAACTGGGTCGTTCTGGGAGAAACCAGCGGCCGCGGACGTATGGATCGGAAAAACCAGCGTCACGGGGCCGAAGTGAAAATCATCCTGGTATATCCACTGGTTAAGAATGCCAGGCGCAGGCTTACGCAAGGAGGATAAGGGGCGATGAATGCACTGGCTCAACGATTGCCCCTTGAACAGGCTTATGCCGGGGCACGAGAGAACTTTGAGAATATGGTGGGATACCTGGAAGCGAAGGAGGCTGCCGCCATGACCCACAGCGAACTGGAACGTGAGCTGGAAAAGAGGGGGCGAGAACTGATGCGCCTGCTTTTGCAGGAACATCTTGACAACCGCGGACCCGGCAAATGTGATTCCCCGGTTGAGGATGCAGACGGGGTTGAACGCTCGCGTGTGCGTATGCAAGACCGAGCCCTTGAGACGGTATTCGGCACGGTATCGATAGAACGTGCCGGATATGGCCGGCAGGGGGTGGAGAGTCTCCATCCGTTGGATGCGGAACTCAACCTGCCTAATGAGCGCTACTCGCTTGAGTTGCGTCGCCGCGTGGCTGAAGAGGCCGCAAAGAGTTCTTTTGACGAAACCATGGACAGTATCCACAAAAACACCGGCGGCCATATCCCCAAGCGCCAAGTCGAAGAGTTGGTCATGCGAGCTGCCCTGGACTTTGATGCCTTTTATCAGACGCGACAACTCTTGCCCGAGCAAGACAGCGGCTCGATACTGGCTGTCAGCGTTGACGGTAAAGGGGTGGTCATGCGAACCCAAGACTTGCGGGAGCAGACGCGAAAGGCTGCCGAAGGGCGTAAACACAAGATGGGCGCCCGGCTGTCCAAGGGAGAAAAGAAAAATGCCAAACGGATGGCCACCGTGGCCGCTGTCTACACGATTGTGCCCTTTGTGCGAACCCCCGAAGACCTGGTGGGCAACGGTGCCGGACCTCCTCGACCCCGTCCGGAGCAAAAACGGGTGTGGGCAAGCATTGAAAAGAGCCCTGAAGAGGTCATCGAAGCCATGTTGCAGGAGGCCCGTTACAGGGATCCAGCCCATGAGAAGACCTGGGTTGCGCTGGTAGATGGCAATAAAACGCAAATCCGCATCCTCAAACGCCTGGCCAAAAAAAACGCTCTTGACCTTACGATTGTGGTCGATCTGATCCACGTCATCGAGTACCTCTGGGATGCGGCAAGGGCCTTTCACCCTGAGCCAGGGGTAAAACTGGAAAAATGGGTCGCGCATCGCCTGCTGGAAATCCTTCGGGGAAAGGCCGGGCTGATGGCAGGGGGCATGCGCAGAAGCGCAACGCTTCGTGGTTTGTCTGATAAAGAACGAGAGCCGGTGGAAGCTTGCGCGCGATACCTGTGCAACTATGCTCCCTACCTGCGCTATGATTGCTACCTTGCCAA
>CAZLBP010000112.1:0-1597 GCA_964557855.1 uncultured Ignavibacteriales bacterium
GAACACACCGGGGCCGCGGCGTAAGCGTCTGTAAAACGAGCTCTTCGGCATAAAGTGAACGGCTTTAGCTGGCCTAAAGCTTTAGAAAATAAAGACTTGCCGTCCATTCGATCTGGTGGATTGACGTCCGCGTGATTGCGGTCTTCCCAGCCCCCTCTGCTCTGGCCTCGCCCCCGACCAAAGGGCGCGAAGCGCCCCAGGGGCGAGGCCAGAGCAGAGGGGGCGGACGAAGCTGCGCAGGAAGGGCCGAAAGAGGCACGCAAGAGGGTACCCTTGCTATGGACAAAAACGAAAGGTGCCCAAATGCGTGCCACGACCATCTTCCGTCGACTTCTCGGGATTTCAAGTACGCTGGTAATCGGTTACCGCTTCGCGCCCGACGCACTTCACCTCTGGGTAAGGCCTACTTGGCACAGGCCTCGTTGCTCCGGCTGTCATCGCAAGGCGAAGAAGCTTGATGATCTCACCGAGGACAGGAGCTGGCGACACTTGCCGTGGGGCAAGACTCGCGTAGTGCTTCATTGCGATGTGCGTCGCGTGCGCTGCAAGCGTTGTGGCGATGTGGTTGAGCTGCTTCCTTGGTCTGCAGAGCCAAGAGACAAGTTCTCTGCTCCGATGTGCGACTTGATTGGCCATCTTGCCCAGAACATGCCCCACACGCGGGTGAGCAAACTTCTGGGCATCGCATGGGAAACGGTAGGAGGGGTAGCGCGACGAGTGGCTGAACGCCTTCTCCCGGAAGACCGCCTTGACCAGCTCAAGCGAATTGCTGTTGACGAATTCCATTGGGCCGACAAGAAGTACCTCACCGTAGTCTGGGATCATGACCGCAGCCGCGTTGTCTGGGCTGGAGAAGGCAAGGCAGAGGAAAGCCTCGCCCCCTTCTTCAGCCAACTGGGGCCCGAACGTTGTGCGGCGATTGAGATCGTTACAGGAGACATGTCTGCTGCCTATATCAATGCGGTCCAGCATAATTTACCCAACGCGCAATTCGTACTGGATCACTTTCATGTTCTTAAGCTCGCACATAAGGCACTCGATACCGTGCGCCGACAGATTGTGAATGAGCTCCGCACAGAGGGTGATATGAACGCTGCAAAGGCAACCAAGAAGACTCGCTATGTTCTTCTTTCTAATGCAAAGGAACTGAGCCCTGAGAAGATCAGCAAGATCGACGCCGTTCAGCAAGCAGCTCCACGGCTCTTTCGTGCATGGTCCATGAAAGAGGCACTCGCATTAATCCTCAATAGCTTGTCGGTCGAAGCGGCTGAAGAAGAGCTCAGGCGGATTATAAAATGGATGAAACTCTCACGCCTCCAGCCGTTCATCAAGCTAGGGCATACACTCCGCGATCACTTGAGTCAAATCCTCAATAGCATCCGATATCAACTTTCGAACGGACCTCTAGAGGGATGCAATCGCAAGATCCGAGGACTCATTTATCGAGCGTTCGGGTATCGATCACTCGACAACTTCCTAGCTGCAATATATCTCAACTGTGGAGGCATTCAGGTCCCTAATCCTCTGGCTGCTTGTTAGTGCACTTTCTATGGAAGAACCGGAAAATCGAGATGCTCGGAGGAGTTCTTCCCCCGGC
>CAZLBP010000113.1:0-1518 GCA_964557855.1 uncultured Ignavibacteriales bacterium
GCGTAGCGTTGACACAACTGACGCACCGGACGAAGACGGAAACAGGCCGCCTCCAGGGCTCTCTCGCCGGCTTGATTGATAACATTAGCCGGATACTTTTTCGCCAGCGACAAGAACCCCTGCAGCACCCGAACCCCGGGGATGCCCCGGACAGCGATCATCTGCTGAGCCCAGCGACCGGCCCCATCACCCAGGCGACTCGCTCGATCCAGCATGTAGTCGATCCCGCGCTCGATCAAAGATATCTTGGCATCGGCCAGGTGCTGCCGGTCGGTGTGGAACTTCCCCGGCAGCGCCCGGGCATGAACGGCGATCTGCTCCAGCTGCTCGTTGTAGATACGCACGATCCGAGAATCCCAGCGCGCCCAGACCTGACGTCCCAGGTATTCCGGCGGCACCGAGTAGTAGGCTTTGGCGACTTCGATGTGACCATCACGGTTGACCTTGCGTCGACCTTCCTGATAGTACGGGAAGCGGTCCTGAGGCAGTGGTTGCAGGGCCGGTCGTTCTGCCTCGACGAACCGCTTGCCTACCTGCTGCCGGGTGGTGCCGTGGATGCGCGTGTCGGCTACCTGGCGTTCCCAGTAGGCCAGGAACCGGTTATGTTCGGCCAGGCTGGTGAAGGTACGTCCCTTCAGAGCGTTGTTCTTGACGTACTTGACGCCGCTTTCGACTTTACCCTTGTGCCGGGGTGTGTACGGCCTGGTAGGCAGGAAGACCACGCCGTAGTGCCGGGCGAAGGCCAACACCTTCGGGTTCAGATCGGGATCGAACCAATCAGCTTTGGTCACAGCTGCTTTGAGGTTGTCAATCAGCAGTGTCTTGGGAACACCGCCCAAGGCATGGAAGGCGTTCTCCAGCACTCGAATGAAGTTCTCGGTGGTCTGTTTGAAGACCGCTTCTGAGTAGCCCTTGCGGGAGTGGCTCAGGATCACACGGAGAACGTGAGCGCGGCGTTTCTTACCGTCCTGAACAATCCCGGCGCCCGAGCCGAAGTCGATCTGGGCTTCCTGACCCGGTTCGCATTCCATACGCCGGAAGGGCAACGGCGTCCTGGCACCCAGACGGCGCACGAAGCGTTTCACCGACGAGTAGGAACCACTGAAACCGTGTTCGCTGACCAGGTCCTGATAGATCCGTTGAGCCGACAGGTCCTCGTCCAGTTTCTGTTTGATAACGGCTTCAAACGGCAGACACCGGCTGGGCGGACCCAGCGAGCGAGTGGGGGGAGTTAGGCCGAGGTACCCGGGGGCCGGGTTGGCCGGGTTTGAATTGTCACCCGCTCCCGACCCGGGGGTCGCATTGGCCGGTTTTGAATTGTCGCCCGGACCTGACCCGGGGGTCACATTGGCCGGTTTTGAAGCTACCGATTGTCTCAGCCGGTCGTACCGGGCTACGGTCTCGCGGTGTACCCCCAGTTCCCGAGCGATCCGACGATACGACCAACGCTGCTCCAACAGCCCGATAATCGCATGTACAACAGCCACTTTGAGTTGGTTTGCCATTGAATACCTCCTG